>NZ_JBFRCH010000007.1:0-284347 GCF_040965635.1 Paraburkholderia phymatum | reverse complement strand
CTTCATTGAAGCCATCAACGGCCTGTTTCAAGCTGCCAAGCGCAAGGCGCGCGGATACGCTAGCTTCAAAACCATGCGAACCGTGCTGTTCCTGATTGCAGGCAAGCTCGATTTCTCGGCCTTCAATCCACATGCCTCGTGAGCCGCATTACCCACTCCATTTTTGAAATAGCCTGAAAATTGGCCGCAAAATGCGGCCAATTTCAACTACCACTATTGCCCGACAGAAACCCGCTCAGGCAACCTTCACCACGCATCATCAAGCCCCGAAGAAGTCATTGAGCAACCGGTTCACTTCGGATGCCGACTCCATCTGCACCATGTGCCCCTTGCCTTGCAGCACATGCACGCCGATATCGCCGGGCAATCCCTGCGCGTGGCTGGCCGGAATGATCTGGTCCAGTTCGCCCCAGATCACGAGCGTGCGCGGCGCGAGACTGTCGATGCGATCGCGATAGTTGCGTTGCTGCACGCCGTCGTTGAACGACGACGTCGCGATCTTCTGCAACGTCTCGCTCACGCCTTCGAGCCGCTTGTACTTCACGATGTCCTCGATGAGTTGCCGCGTGACGAGCGAGCCATCGGCGAAGAGCTTCGTCAGATGCGGCTTCAGCGTATTGCGGCTGTTGCCCGCGACGAATCCGTCGATGTACTCGCGATTGATCTCGTCGCCGAGACCCGCGCCCGAGATCAGCGCGAGCGACGCCACGCGCTGCGGCGCCCTGTCCGCCACCGTCATCGCGACGAGACTGCCCATCGAGTGCCCGACGAGATGCGCCCGCTCGATGCCGCGATCGTCGAGAAACGCGATCACGCTGTCGGCGAGTTCGTCCGCGCTGCCCGACTCGACGGCTTTCGTCGATTCGCCATGCCCCGGCATATCGAGCGCATACACCGTGCGATGCGCGGCAAGGTCGGCGTGATTGAAGAGCCAGTTGTTCAGATCGCCGCCAAAGCCGTGGATCAGCACGGCGGGCGTGCCGCCGTCGCCGATCTTCAGGTAACGCACCGTGCGTCCGCCGATCTGCACTTTCTCGGGCTGCGGGCCGGCATCCGCCGAATCGGCGGCGAGCGGCACGAAGTCGCGTTGAAATGCTTCGACGGCTGCATCGATGTCGGCGTCCGGATCGTCGGCATCGGACACCACGCCCAGCAGCGCACCGACGGGCAGCGTGTCGCCTTCCTGCGCGATCTGCCGGCGCAACGTGCCGTCGAATGCGCACTCGACACCCGACGCGATCTTGTCGCTCTCCACGTCGAGTACTTCGTCGCCCTTCGCCACCTTGTCGCCTTGCGATTTCAGCCAGCCGTTGACCTGCCCCTGCTCCATCGACAGGCCCCACTTGGGCATCGTGATCATGTGAATCGACATTGCTCAGTTCCTCGCTTGGTGCATGTTGATGCCGCGTCAATGCTGCGTCTGCTTGACGGCGGCGGCGATCTTGTCCGCCGACGGGATGTAGAGATCTTCGAGCACGCCCGAAAACGGCGTGGGCGTATGCGGTGCCGTCACGAGCTCGATGGGCGCCTTCAGCGAACGAAACGCCTTCTGCGCGACGAGCGCGGCGATGTCGGTCGCAACCGAGCAACGCGGATTCGCTTCGTCCACCACGACGACGCGGCCCGTGCGTTCCGCGCTCTCCAGAATCGTGTCTTCGTCGAGCGGCGACGTCGTGCGCAGATCGATCACCTCGGCCTTGATGCCGTCTTTCGCGAGCTTGTCGGCGGCATCCGTTGCGTAATGCACCATGCGTCCATACGTGACGATGGTCGCGTCGTCGCCTTCGCGCACGACGTTCGCTTCGCCGAACGGAATCGAATACAGCTCTTCGGGCACGTCGCCTTCGCGGCCATACAGCAGCTTGTGCTCGCAGAAGATGACGGGATCGTTGTCGCGGATCGCCTGGATCATCAATCCCTTCGCGTCATAAGGCGTCGACGGGCATACGACCTTGAGCCCCGGCACATGCGTGAACAGCGAGGTCAGCATCTGCGAATGCTGCGCGGCCGCGCGCAAACCCGCGCCCTGCATCGTGCGGATCACGACGGGCGTGACGGCATTGCCGCCGAACATGTAGCGGAATTTCGCGGCCTGATTGAAGATCTGATCGAAGCACACGCCCATGAAGTCGATGAACATCAGCTCGGCGACGGGACGCATGCCCGCTGCCGCCGCGCCCACGGCCGCGCCGATGAAGCCACCTTCCGAGATCGGCGTGTCGAGCACGCGGCCCGGATACTTGTGAAAAAGCCCTTTCGTGACGCCGAGCACGCCGCCCCATGCGTCCTGTTCGCCAGGCGCGCCCGCGCCGCCCGCGTTGTCTTCGCCCATCACGATGACGCTCTCGTCGCGCGCCATCTCCTGACTCAGTGCTTCGTTGATCGCCTGAGAAAACGTGATCTTGCGTGCCATGTCTGTCTCCTTGTTTGCCTGAAAGTCATCGCGTTCAATTACGGATACGACACATACACGTCGGTCAGCAGATCGGCTTCTGTCGGCAGCGGCGCAGCTTTCGCCTTCGCGACGGAATCGTCGATCAGCGCTTTCACGTCCGCGTCGATCTTGCGCAGATCGTCGGCGTTCAACATCTCCGCGCGCACGACGCGCTCTTCGAAACGCTTCAGGCAATCCTTTTCGTCGCGCAGCTTCTGCACCTCGCCCGGCGCGCGATAGGTCTGCGCATCGCCTTCGAAGTGGCCGAAGTAGCGCGACAGCTTCACTTCGATGAGCGTCGGCCCACCGCCGCCACGCGCGCGTTCGATCGCTTCGCCTAGTGCTTCATGCACCGCGAAGAAATCGAAGCCGTCGACGATCACGCCCGGCATGCCGAAGCCGCTCGCGCGGTCCGCGATGTTGTCCGACGATACCGACCATGTCGACGATGTCGCCTCTGCATAGCCGTTGTTCTCCGCGACGAAGATCGCGGGCAAACGCCACACGCTTGCGAGGTTCATCGATTCGAAGATCACGCCCTGGTTCGACGCGCCGTCGCCGAAGAAGCACACGCCCACGCCGCCCGTCTTCTTCAGCTTCGCCGCGAGCGCCGCGCCGCACACGAGCGGCCCACCCGCGCCGACGATGCCGTTCGCGCCCAGCATCCCCTTCGACAGATCCGCGATATGCATCGAGCCGCCCTTGCCTTTGCACACACCCGTCTGCCTGCCGTAGATCTCCGCCATCATCCCGTGCACGTCGACGCCCTTCGCAATGCAGTGACCGTGGCCGCGGTGCGTCGTCGCCACATAGTCGCGGTCGTTCAGATGCAGCATCGTGCCCACGGCCGACGCCTCCTCGCCCGCGTACAGGTGCACGAAGCCGGGTATGTCGCCCGTCGCGAACTCGACGTGCAGGCGCTCTTCGAACTCGCGAATGGTGCGCATCGACCGATACGCTTCCAGCAGTTTCTCCCTGCTCAACTGACTCGAAACAGACATGGTGTGTCTCCTTGATGATGTCGATCGTGACTGCAACGGTCGCGGGGTGGGCCCCGCTTGATTTGAATGAACTCCCTTTATTTCGCGTGCACGCGCGCTTGTGATTGCGCTTGTGATTGCGCTTGTGCATGCGCTTCTATCTGCGCTTGTGACTGCATTTGTGCATGCGCTCGTGCAATCGCTTGCGTCGATGCGCCCGCCATCTCGCGCATCAACTGGCGCGACGCCGCGAAGCGCAGCGTGCGGCTCACGTCGACCGTCAACGGGCCGCTCCAGTCGAGCGAGATTTCATAGCGGTCGTCGCGTTCGATTTCAATTTCGCGCTCGCCGTCGAATGCAAGCGTGCCGCGGCACGCATCGACTGGCAGCCAGTCGCCGACCTCGAAACGCTCGCAGCTGCGCATCGTCACCTGATCGATGCGGCCCGGCGCGATCGGCGCGAAGATGGGTACGCCGTCGCCGTTCGTTGCGCCGTGCTCGTCGGGCTGCGCAAACGTCAGGTGCAAGCCGTGCGGCGCCGTGCGTTCGACGGGCGCCCACGCGCCGCCGATCGACGACAGGCCGATGCCGTCGGGCGAAGCAAACGTGAGAAAAAGCGACTCGATATCCGACGGCTCGGACACGGCCCGCGCGCCGACGAAACGCTGACGGCTCACGCACACGTCGACGAGCGCAATCTCTTCGCGTCCCCGGTTCGGACCCGCAACGCAGCGCACGACGAGCCGCTTGTTGCGCATCAGCGCGACATCGGGCGGCACGACGCCCGATGCGACTAGCGCGCCCGCAAGTCCCGCGACCGTCGCTTCGCGCATGTCGGGAAATGCGTTGTTGGTGCCCGTCGAAAGCGTCAGCAGCGGCACGCCGCCGCAATGCGCGGCCACCGCGCGATGCGTGCCGTCGCCGCCCAGCACGGCGATCAGCTCGACGCCTTCGCGCACCATGTGCGCCGTCCCCGCATGCGTATCGGCGACGGAATCGGTGATGGGCAGATCGACGAACTCGACTTCGGGCCAGCGCTCGGCTGAACCCGTCGCCGCATGCGTATCGAGCGCGCGCAGCAGCAGCGAAGCGACACCCGTGCGATCGCGCAACGTGAGCACGCGATCGACGCCCAGCGCGCCGAGTCCCGCGAGCAGACGCACGACCATGTTGGCCTTCTCGGCTGTCGGGAACACGGACGCATGGGTCGTGAGGCGGCGAATGTCGCGGCCCGACGCAGGGTTCGCAATCACGCCGACAGTGATGGGTGATGCCACTGGCTTGTCTCCTTGTTGTGCCTGTCGATAGCGGCTCGCGTGTCGTGCGCAGAGGCCGCTTCGTTTGACGGGCACTACTGCAACACGTATGCCAATCTCCCGAAGTGTTCGCTCGAAGTCCCGAAAGCCTTGTGCGACGAGGGTTTCAGGCTGTCGACAACACGCAGGTGCAAGCGAGAGGACCGTCGCATGACGCAGTGCACATGACGCACATCGCACCTCGCGGGATGCGCACGTCATTGCGATGGACTGCGCATGCGTTGCGCCATCGAACGATGCGCGTCTCACGACTGTCGCACGCACAGGTGAGACGTTAGTCTCAGGCGTCTCGCGTGTTGCGATGCAATGTGATCGCGCGGGCGGGATGTGCTAC
Organism: Paraburkholderia phymatum; assembly: GCF_040965635.1. Lineage (GTDB taxonomy): Bacteria > Pseudomonadota > Gammaproteobacteria > Burkholderiales > Burkholderiaceae > Paraburkholderia > Paraburkholderia phymatum_B. Next base: position 279,283 of record NZ_JBFRCH010000007.1, on the reverse strand, counting down.
AAGAAGGTCCGATCAGCATGATCGACCGTCATCAACGGGACCATCCAGAGCGCGTGCCGCTCGCCGGGAGCCGACCATGCCTTACGTCTCTCAAACGCAGCACATCGACCGCGTGCGCGGTGCGATTGAAGGACGCCTGCCCGCGCCCGCCAATTCGTCGCGCCTCGTGTCGTCGTGGCAGCGTTCGTATGAGCAATACCGGCTCGATCCGGGCTCGGTGATCGGGCCGCGCGTGCTGACGCCCGTCGAGCTGCGCGAAGTGCAAGGCAAGGAAGAAGCGTTCTTGCGCGCGTCGGGCCAGTGCCTCACGCGCCTGCACGACATGATCCGCGTGGCCGACTACTGCGTGATGCTGACCGACGCGCACGGCGTCACGATCGACTATCGGATCGACCGCGACCGGCGCGGCGATTTCAAGCATGCGGGCCTCTATATCGGCTCGTGCTGGTCGGAGCGCGAAGAAGGCACGTGCGGTGTCGCCAACGTGCTGACGGATCTCGCGCCCATCACCGTGCACAAGACCGATCACTTCCGCGCAGCCTTCACGACGCTCACGTGCAGCGCATCGCCGATCTTCTCGCCGTCGGGCGAACTGATCGGCGTGCTCGATGCGTCGGCCGTGCAGTCGCCCGACAACCGCGACAGCCAGCGGCTCGTTTTTCAGCTCGTGCGGCAAAGCGCGACGCTGATCGAAGACGGCTACTTCCTCAATCAGACGGCGCAGCATTGGGTGATCTTCGGACACCAGAGCCGCAACTTCGTCGAGGCGCAACCCGAAGTGCTGATCGCGTTCGACGAATGCGGCAACATCGCCGCGTCGAACCGCAAGGCGCAGGAGTGCGTCGCGGGGCTGAGCGGGCCGCGTCATGTCGACGAGATCTTCGATACGTCTGCCGTGCATCTGCATGACGTGGCGCGCACGGATACCATCGTGCCGCTTCGTCTGCGCGCGACGGGCGCGTTGCTCTATGCGCGCATTCGCGCGCCGTTGAAGCGTTCTTTGCGTGTCGCGCCTGTCGCTTCTTCAGCGAGCGCCTTCAACGCATCATCATCCGATGCACCTGCGGGCACGAGTCTCGACGCCATCAGCCGCTTCCTGCACAGCCGCGATTCACGCATCGCGCGCAATGCGGAAGTCGCGTTGCGGATCGCCGGCAAGCATCTGCCGATCCTGATTCTCGGCGAAACGGGCGTCGGCAAGGAAGTGTTCGCGCAGGCGCTGCATGCGTCGGGCGCGCGGCGCGCGAAGCCGTTCGTCGCCGTGAATTGCGGCGCCATTCCCGATTCGCTGATCGAGAGCGAACTGTTCGGCTACGCGCCCGGCGCGTTCACGGGCGCGCGCAGCCGGGGCGCGCGAGGCAAGATCGCGCAGGCGCACGGCGGCACGCTGTTCCTCGATGAAATCGGCGACATGCCGCTCAATCTGCAGACGCGCCTGTTACGCGTGCTCGCCGAAGGCGAAGTGCTGCCGCTGGGCGGCGATGCGCCCGTGCGCGTCGACATCGACGTGATCTGCGCGACGCATCGCGATCTGGCGCGCATGGTCGACGAAGGCACGTTCCGCGAAGACCTGTATTACCGGCTGAGCGGCGCGACACTTCATATGCCGCCGCTGCGAGAGCGCACCGATATTCTCGATGTCGTGCACGCGGTCTTCGACGAGGAAGCGCAAAGCGCGGGACATGTGCTGACACTGGACGCGCGCCTCGCAGGGCGCCTCGCGCGCTTCTCGTGGCCGGGCAACATCCGCCAGTTGCGCAACGTGCTGCGCTATGCGTGCGCGGTGTGCGATTCGACGCGCGTCGAACTTCGGCATGTGTCGCCGGATGTGGCGGCGCTGATCGCGCCCGACGAAGCAGCGCCGCGTCCCGCGCTCGCCTCGCTCGACGACGAGCGCGCGCGCATCGTCGATGCGCTCACGCGACATCATTGGCGGCCGAATGCGACGGCCGAAGCGCTGGGCATGTCGCGCGCGACGCTGTATCGGCGGATTGCGAAGCTGGGGATCGTCGGGCCGCATCGGGTTTGATGCTTGCGTTTTGCGCGCGCGTTTGTGCGCGTTTGTGCCTTGCATGCACGCGCGCCACCGTGCGAGCGCCGCTATGCGAGCGCCGCTGTGCGTTGTGCCGCCGAGGTGCCATTGAAGTGCCCTTGAGTGCCTTCGGGTCCTCGCAGTCAGCCCGCGTTGAGGGTCGCGATCTGCTCTCCGAGCTTGCGCAGACGCTCGCGCAATTCCGGCGGATCGAGCACTTCGACTTGGCCCGCGAAGCCGAGCAATTGCTCGGCCGCGTAGCCGAACTGTTCGACGGGCAGCATCACTTCCTGCCATCCGTCCTGCTCCGAAGGCGGCATGATCTGCGCCTGCTCGACAGCCGCCGCGCCGAGCCGATGCAGACGCGTCATGCCTTCCGGCGACAGGCGCAAGCGCGCCGTGTGCTTGAGCAGGCCTTTCTCGAACGCCGCGACAGCCGACGTCCATTCGTCGCGCAAGTCAAAACCGTCCGGACGTTCGAACGTTTCGTCATGCACCGTCAACTGCGTAATGCTCGACACGCGATACGTGCGCAACTGCGTGCGCACGCGCGCGACCAGATACCATTCGCCGCCCTTCAGCACGAGCCCGAGCGGGTCGCGCACGCGCACGCCTTCGTTTTCGTCGCGGCCGTTCCACGTGCGGTACTGCATCGAGATGCGTTTCTGTTCCCACACGGCGCCCGCGAGCATCGTGAGCCACGGCGTCGGCGATGGCCGCTGATACCAGCCGACGGGATCGATATGCAGGCGCGAACCGATGCGCGAAGTGTCGGGCGCGGCATCGGGCAGCGCGGTGACGAGCTTGAGCTGCGCGGCCCTCAGCTGCTCTGACAGGCCGAGGTCGGATGCCGCGCCCGCCAGACCGGCAATCGACAGCGTTTCGGCTTCGGCCTTCGTGATGCCCGTCAGCTTCGCGCGATAGCCGTCGAGCAGCGCGAAGCCGCCGCCCGGCCCGCGATCCGCATACACGGGCACGCCCGCCGCGCTCAACTGGTCGATGTCGCGATAGACGGTGCGGATCGACACGTCGAACTCGTCGGCAAGCGCCTGCGCGGTCACGCGGCCCTTGACCTGCAGCATCAACAGCATCGATACGAGACGGCTCGTCGCCAATTTTCACGCCCTTCCTAATTCATGACATCGTTTGTCAGCTATTGAAGAGTATAAAGGTATTTCATCGCTGATGATTCAATGAGGATACGTAGTATGCACGTTACGTATGTGGTCCGTTTCCAGGTGCGGTCCGACAAACTCGAACGCTTTTTGACGCTGCTGAACGGCGTGCTCGACGCGATGCGCGACGAGCCGGATTTTCATGAAGCCGTGCTGCATCGAGACCCCGATTCGCCCTGCCGTCTGATGCTCTACGAAACGTGGGAAAGCCGCGAAGACGCTAGCGACGAGCAGATTCACCGGCCGTATCGGCGTGCGTATCACGAGGCGCTTGCCGATCTGCTCGTGCGTCCTCGTGAGGTCACGGAATGGCGCACGATGCGCGCGGACCGCGCCGATCGTCACGGCCGTCACGGCATGCCGCCGATGCAATCGCGCTGCGTGAACGAGCCGGCTGGGGTTCACGCATGAGCGCATCGACACGCGCCGGAAGTCTGAGCGTGATGCAGGGCGCCGCGCTCTATGTGGGCGCGGTGCTCGGCACGGGCGTGATCGCGCTGCCCGCGCTCGCGGCCGAGGCGGCGGGCCCCGCGTCACTCGTTGCGTGGCTCGCGCTCGTCGTGCTGTCGGTGCCGCTCGCGGCCACGTTTGCCGCGCTCGGCGCACGCTATCCGGACGCAGGAGGCGTATCGACGTATGTGCGCAACGCGTTCGGGCCGCGCATCGCGGCTATCGTCGGCTGGTGCTTTTACTTTGCAGTGCCCGCGGGCGCGCCGGCCGCGGCGATGTTCGGCGGCGCGTATGTCGCGTCGGCGTTCGGAGGCGGCGAATGGGCCGTGATCGGCACAGCCGCCGCTTTGATGCTGACAGTGACGCTCGCCAACGCGCTCGGGCTCACGGTATCGGGAAGGCTGCAGCTTGTGCTCGCAGCGTTGCTCGTCGCGCTGCTGCTCGCGGCCGTGATCGCGTCGGCGCCACATGCGCAAGCGGCCAACCTGCATCCGTTTGCGCCGCATGGCTGGCTCGCGGTTTTTCCGGCGGCGGCGCTGCTGGTCTGGAGCTTCGCGGGCTGGGAGGCCATCACGCATCTCGCCGCGGAGTTTCGCCGTCCCGCGCACGATCTGCCGATGGCGGCGGGTATCGCCGTCGTCGTGGTCGGCGTGCTGTATATGGGCGTCGCGACAGCGAGCGTGATGGTGCTCGGACCGAACGCGGGCGCATCGGGCGCGCCGCTTGCCGAATTGCTCGCGCGGGGACTCGGCGGCAAGGTACAGATACTGGCCGCAGTCGCCGCGCTGCTGCTCACGCTCGGCACGATGAATGCCTATTTCGCGGGTGCCGCAAAACTCGGCGCTGCACTGGGTCGCGACGGCGCGCTGCCCGAGTGGCTCGCGCAAGGCAGCCGAGCCGGCGATGTGCCGCGCCGCAGCCTGTTCGTGATCGCAGCGCTTGCCACGTTCGCGCTCGTCGCTGTGGTCATCGCGGGTGTCGGTCCGAAGCCGCTCGTGCTGCTCACGACAGGTTCGTTCGTCACCGTGTATGCGCTTGGCACGGCGGCGGCTTTGCGGCTGTTGCCGCGCGGCAGCTGGGCGCATCGTTGTGCGCGCGTCGCGCTCGTTGCGGTGGCGGGCTTGTGTTGCGCGACGGGCTGGTATCTGTTATGGCCGCTCGTCATCACAGGCTGCGCACTGCTCTATCTGCGCGTGCGGCGTGTATTCGTTTCGAGTTCGAGGCCCATTTCATGATGATGCAACGCGCGCGAGAAAACTGGTTGACAACGCATCGGCGTCACGACAAACTCGAATGCATGCTGACGCTCACCACCATCGCTTACGCGATTAATAAAAACCCAATGGAACGCCATCGCGGCGGGCCTATGGGAGCGTGCGTGCGTTAGATATCCGCAGCAGCAGTCAGCTTGACGATCCCAAGGCCCCGCCGGTAAACGGAAGGGGCCTTTTGTTTGACTGGTGCCTTCCGTCCTCTGGCTCATTTGACGGAGTGCATGATGGACAAGGTTTGCCAGCAGTTCACCGATGACGATTCGCTCTGCTTATCGCACTTGCAGGAAGAGCGATTACCGAGAGTCGTCGTCCACTTCGAAGTACAACCCGGCGCGACGATGTCATGGCGCGTCGAGGCGAACACCGAGCTTTTGGTGCAAGGCGCGCGCGTGTGGCTGACGCGCGCGGCGTCACCGTATGACCACTGGTTGCAGATCGGCGATACGTTCCGCCTGCAGCGCGGCGAGCGTGTCTGGGTCAGCGCGGATGGCGATACGGCTGCACGGCTTTCCCTGACTACGCATCTCATGACATCGCGCGGCATGCTGGCGCGATTGATCGACCGTTGCTCTTCGCTGGGCGCGGATATTTTTGCGCCGTGGTCTCGATGAGCGTCTTGCGTTGCGTGGCAGGTGTCGTCGATCGGTTGCTCGTGTCCTCCGCGCGGCTAACAGCATGCGCGGATCTCAGCGGCATGCTAAAAAGGCCAAAGCAAAAGCCGCCGCAGACCCGAAAGCAAGGAATTGCATGCAGCCTTCCGACAGCCCTGTCCTGCCCGCGCTCGAATGCCGTGCACTGAGCAAGGCATACGACGTAAAGCGCGTCGTGCTCGAGCGCCTCGATTTCGCGCTCGGCGCGGGCGAGTTCGTCGCGATCATGGGTGATTCGGGCGTCGGCAAGTCGACCTTGCTGAATGTGATCGCGGGCCTCGATCGCGCGGATAGCGGCGACGTGCTGATCGACGGCACGCCCATCTCCACGCTCGACGACGACGCGGCCACACGCCTGCGCCGTCAGAAGCTCGGCTTCGTGTTTCAGGCGTTTCATGTGCTGCCGCATCTGACGCTCGCGCAAAACGTCGCGTTGCCGCTGCTGCTGAACGGCATCGCGACGGCGCGCGCAAACGAAATGCTCGCGGCCGTCGGACTCGAAGGACGCGGCGACGACCTGCCGCGCCAGCTTTCGGGCGGCGAACTGCAGCGCGTCGCGATCGCGCGTGCGCTGGTGCACCGGCCCACGCTGATCCTCGCCGACGAGCCGACGGGCAATCTCGACCCCGACACCGCGCACGAAGTGCTGGCGCTGCTGCGCGAGGAAACAAAAGCGAACGGCGCGGCGGCGATGATGGTCACGCATTCGGAGGCGGCCGCGGCCTTCGCGGACCGCGTTCTCGTTTTGAGCGACGGCAAGCTGCACGCAACGCACGTCCGCTCGTCGCATGCGCTGCGCCCTTCCGATGAATGACTCTGTATTCGCGGGCAACTCGCGGGGCAAGTCCTATGGCGTGCGTACGCTCACGCGCTGGCTGCTCGCCGCCGAATGGCGCAGCCACAAAGGCCGCTCGCTGATCGCGATTGCGACGATCGCGCTGGGCGTCGCACTCGGCTACGCGGTGCAGTTGATCAACAGCGCCGCGTTCAACGAGTTTTCGGCGGCGGCGCGCAGCCTGTCGGGCGAAGCGGACCTGCAGGTGCGCGGCTCGCAGCCCACGTTCGACGAACGCGCGTATCCGCAGCTTGCGGCACAGGCAGGCGTCACGCTTGCGAGCCCCGTGCTCGAACTCGAAGTGACGGTGCCGAGCCGCACCGCGCCGCTGAAGGTGCTCGGCATCGACGTATTTCGCGCAAGCCGCATCGCGCCGGATCTGACGGGCGTAACGGACAGCGATCATTCATTCGACTCGCTCGCCGACGACGCGATCTTCCTCTCGCCCGCAGCGCAGCAGTGGCTCGGCGTGCGTATCGGCGACACGGTGACGCTGCGCAGCGGCACATCTGATGTGCGCTTGCGCGTCGCGGGCGGCATCGTCCGTGCGCGGCCGGGGCAGCGCATCGGCGTGATGGATATCGCGGCCGCGCAGTGGCGCTTCGGACGGCTCGGCAAGCTGTCGCGCGTCGATCTGCAACTGGAGCGCGGCGTCGATCGCGAACGTTTCCGGCAAGCGTTGCAAGAGCGGCTCGGCGGCCGCTTTGTGGTCACGGCGACGCGCGATGTCGAAAGCCGCACCGACCGGCTCTCGCGCGCCTACCGGATCAACATGAACGTGCTCGCGCTCGTCGCGCTTTTCACGGGTGCGTTTCTCGTGTTCTCGACTCAGGCGCTCGGCGTCGTGCGCCGGCGCGCGCAGTTCGCGATGCTGCGCGTGCTCGGCATCACGCGCGCGCAGTTGCTGCGGCAGATTCTGCTCGAAGGCGCATTGCTCGGTACGTTCGGAGCAATCGGCGGCATCGCGCTCGGCTTCGCGCTCGCCTATGCCGTGCTGCGCTTTTTCGGCAGCGATCTGGGCGGCGGCTATTTTCCAGGCGTGCAGCCGAGCGTCGGCTTCGAACCCATCGCCAGCGCGATATTTCTTGCGCTCGGCGTCGGCGTCGCGCTGCTCGGCAGTCTCGTGCCCGCGCTGGAGGCGGCGCGCGCGCATCCTGCGCCCGCGCTAAAGGCGGGCGGCGAAGAAGCCGCTCTCGGCAAGCTCTCGACGCCGTGGCCGGCGCTCTGCTGCCTCGCGCTCGGCGTGGCCCTGACACAAGCGCCGCCCGTTTTCGACATGCCCATCGCGGGCTATTTCTCCGTCGCGCTGCTGCTGATCGGCGGCATTGCGTTGATGCCGCGCGTGACGTCGCTGCTGTTCCGCGCGCTCAGCCGCGCGTACAACGGACGACAGCGCGCACCCGTGACTGCACTCGCGCTCGCGCGGCTCGCGAACGCGCCGGGGCAGGCGTCGATTGCCATGGGCGGCGTGCTGTCGAGCTTCACGCTGATCGTCGCGATGGCGATCATGGTGTCGAGCTTTCGCGTGTCGGTCGAGGAATGGCTCGCGCATCTGCTTTCCGCGGACGTCTACGTGCGCGTCGCGCCGAACGGCGATACGGGCGGATTGAACCCGCAGCAGCAGGCGATGATCGCCGCGACGCGCGGCATCAGACACGCGGCGTTCGCGCGCACGTCGCAACTGACGCTCGATCCGTCGCGGCCGGCGGTGGCGCTGCTCGCGCGCGAAATCGACGCCGCCGAGCCGAGCGCGAATCTGCAGATCACGGGGGAGACACTTTCGCCGTCGGCGTTGAGAGAGGGCGAAACGCCTGTCTGGGCGTCCGAAGCGATGGTCGATCTATATGGCTATCACGTCGGTCAGCGGTTGACGCTGCCGATCGGAACATTCGGCACATCAAGCGCAACTGGCACGCGCGGCTCGGTGTTCGTCGTCGCGGGCATCTGGCGCGATTACGTGCGGCAGACGGGCGCACTAGAAATCCGTCTCGCCGACTATCGGCGGCTGACGGGCGACACAGGCGCCACCGATGCCGCCCTCACGCTCGATCGCGGCGTAAGCGCCACGCAGGCGATCGCCGCTTTGCGCGCGCTGCCGTTCGCAAGCGCGCTCGACTTCGCGCAACCCGGCGACATCCGCGCGCGCACGTTGACGATCTTCGACCGCAGCTTCGCCGTCACCTATCTGCTGGAAACCGTCGCCATTGTGATCGGGCTGTTCGGCGTCGGGGCGACCTTTTCCGCGCAGACGCTCTCGCGCTCGCGCGAGTTCGGCATGCTGCGCCACGTCGGCGTGACGCGCGGACAGATTCTCGCGCTGCTCGCGACGGAAGGCGGGTTGCTCACGGCGCTCGGCATCGCGATGGGCTGCGCGCTCGGTTTCGCGATCAGTCTGGTACTCGTGTTCGTCGTCAATCCGCAGTCGTTTCACTGGAGCATGTCGCTGCATGTGCCGTGGACGTTGCTGTCGGTGCTGGCCATCGTGATGCTCGCGTCGTCGTGCACGACGGCGGTGGCGGCCGGCCGGCGGGCCGTGTCCGTCGATGCCGTGCGCGCCGTCAGGGAGGACTGGTGATGCGTGGCGTGCTTCTTCTGTCGTCGGCGTTCGCTTGCGTGTTGTGCGCGTGGTCGGCTGCGCTTGCGGCAGCGCCGCCCGCCGGTTCCCCATTCGCGATCGTGACGCCCGACAAGCCCGTCGTGTTGCCGCAGGACACGGGCGCGCATTCCGCGTATCGCACCGAATGGTGGTACGCGATGGGCTGGCTCGAAACGCCCGATCATCAGCCGCTCGGCTTTCAGATCACGTTCTTCCGCTCGGCGACGGGCCATCCCGCGAGCGACCCGAGCGCCTTCGCGCCGACGCAGCTGATCATCGCCCATGCCGCGCTGAGCGATCCGGCGTTCGGCCGGCTTGTGCACGATCAGAAGATCGCGCGCCAAGGGTTCGGCCTCGCCTATGCGAAGCCGGATAACACCGACGTGCGGCTCGATACATGGCGCATGGTCCGCGCGCCGGACGGTCACTACGAAGTCACGGCCGACGCCGCCGGCTTTGCGCTGCATCTCACCTTCACGCCGACGCAGGCGCCGCTCGTTCAGGGCGCGAACGGCTATTCGCGCAAAGGGCCACTGCCGGAGCAGGCAAGCTACTACTACAGCGAGCCGCAACTGCGCGTGACGGGCAGTGTCATGCGTCCTGCGGCCAGCGGTGACAGCGGCGCGGCGGCATCGAAGCCGACGCCCGTGACGGGAAGCGCGTGGCTCGATCACGAATGGTCGAGCGCGCTGCTCGCCGCGGACGCGGCAGGCTGGGACTGGCTCGGCGCGAATCTGTCGGACGGCGCGGCGCTGATGGCGTTCAAGGTGCGCGGCGTCGACGGACACGCGGTCTGGGCGCATGCCGCGCTGCGTACCGCCGATGGGCGCGTCATACACTACGGTCCCGGCGCCGTCGACTTCACGCCCGTCCGCCAATGGCGCTCGCCGCGTACGAATACGCTGTATCCCGTTGCAACCGTCGTGCGGACAGGTGACACGCGCTGGCAACTGACGCCGTTGCTCGACGATCAGGAACTCGATTCGCGCGAATCGACGGGTGCACTGTATTGGGAAGGCGCCGTCACCGTCAGCCGTGATGGTCAGCCGGCCGGGCGTGGATACCTCGAACTGACCGGCTATGGGAAAAAGCTGAAGCTGGAGCAGCGCTGAGCCCGCTGAGCCTTGTTGCAGCGTACCTCTAGGTGTTAACCCTTGTTTTCGGAAGAATCACTTCCTGCGGACAGCCTTAATCTTAAGCGTTTACTTACCTACACTTCCTCTCACACTGATTGCGAACAGGGCTGTTCGCAAAGTCATAGCAAAGTTGGAGGTTGTCATGAAGTCGCTGATCACGGCTGTCGCTGTTGCCGTCGCCGTTGTTCTCGCTGTTCCCGCCATGTCGTTCGCTGAGGCGAACCAGCCAGTCACCCGCGCCCAGGTCCGCGCGGAACTGGTTCAACTGGAGAAGGCCGGCTATCGTCCGGGCGCAGGCTCGGAAGCGCATTACCCAGATGAACTGCTCGCTGCACAGGCACGCGTGAACGCGCAAAACGGCGCGGCAAGCGGATACGGCAGTGTTGCGAACGGGGTATCGCAATCGGGCCGCCCGGGAGTTTCGGCTGCCGACTGGAATGCGATGTACGGCCGTCCGTAAAACGTCGCACGGCTTGAATGGATGGAACGGTACGCGACTTCGCCGCTCCCTGTCGATCGTTCCGATTGAGTCGTCGTTATGCATTGCGTCGTGGGAACGTCTGCGTCTGCGAATGGACCCGCGCCCGATGCGTGAAAAAGCCTGTCAAGATCGCATCAAGACAGGCTTTTTTGCGCGAGGAAAGCGTGTTGTGCAGGGGGATAAAGTTGCGCGAAGTCGCATCGGATCTGTTTCGGATTCCATTGCATCTGACTCAATGCAATCGAATTCCTTGTCTGAACCACAGGCTCGTTCGGACCGGATCAGCAAGCCTTTTGCTCGCGCCTGAGTTACCCACAGATTTTCTTGATAACCCTGTGGACAACGCCCGGACTCCAAACGCATCTGCTTGACGCACCACGACTTTTCACGTCGGAGCAAGCACTCGGCACCCGCCGCTACGGATGCGCACGCACCCGCTCTGGAACGCCCTCCAACCGCTGCCGCACGAACCGCACATGCTCGCGCAGCACGTAGAAGCCGTCGGCGTAGGCGAGCGGCATGCGTAACGTGTTCAACGAAGCGTCGATCTGATCGAGCTCCATCAGCAGCTTGCTGCGCTCCTCGGCGGACGAATCGCGCATCGCCTCGCGCTCGATTGCGATCAGCGAGCCGTAGTAGCGATAGATGCGCGAACGCACGCGCCAGGTGAAAAGCGCCGGAATCAGACGCAACGCGGGGAACAGCAGCACGGCGATCGGCAGCAGCAGCACCAGCAGGCGGTCGACCACAGTCGCGAGCCAGAACGGCAGCGTCCGGTACAGGAAGCTCTTCCCTGACTTGTAGTAGCGCGTCGCGTCCTCGCTGATGCGGAACTCGCGCACCGTCGGATTCGGAAACTGCCCCGCCTTCTGCAACAGGCCCGCCATCCCATGCACTTCCTGTGCCGCTTCGATCAACAGATCGGAGATCGCCGGATGAAGGTTGTCGCGCGCGACGAGCTCGACGGTCGGGCTGATCAGATGCACCGTCTCCGGCGGAATACGCCGGCGCAGATCGAGCACGCCAGGCGGCAGGTCGAGTTCGTCGAGATAGGGGAAGATTCTCGTGTAGGCGCTCGCCTCGCCGAAGTCCATCACGGAAATGCCGGGAATGCCGAGCAGCCGCAACATCAGCACGCGCGTGGCCGAGTCGCCGCTCAACAGCGCCGCGTCGACCTGGTTCGAGACGAGCGCCTTCGCCGCATCGAGTCCATCGAGCGGCAGCAGCGTCGTTTCGCCGCCCGCGTAGACGCCGTTCGATTCCAGCAGGTTCAGCGACAGCATCCGCGTCCCACTGCCCTCGCGGCCGATCGCGATGCGCTTGCCTTCCAGATCCGACAGCTGCGTCAAGCCCCGGCCACGATAGAACACGATGATCGGCACGTACGTAACGCTTCCGAGCGACATCAGCGACGTCGTATCCCGTCCGCCGGACACGCCGCCCTGCACGAGCGCGATGTCGACCTTCTGTTTCGGATCGAGCAGCCGGTCGAGGTTCTGCACCGAGCCGTCCGATGCCAAGACATTGAGCGTCACGCCGTTGCGCGCGAGTATCTTCCGATACTCCTGCGCGATCTGCATGAACGAGCTGTCGTGCGGGCCGGCGCTGATCGTGATCGAACGCGGCGGCGCCGGATCGACGAGCCATACGACGAGCCAGACGACCACTGCGAACAGCAGCACGAATGGCAATGACGTCCATGCCAGATCGCGCCACACGGTATGCGTGTGGTCGCGAACGAAGTGCCGAAAATGCGGACGAAATCCTTTCATGAACCGGCTCGCCTCCGATACGCGTCATTGTCAATCGTAGACGTCTCGCGCCGTTCTGGGGAGCATCCGAAACTGGAACGGCGCTGCGCCCGCGCGTCGTTCATCGGCCCAGTATTCGTGCGAACACGCCCACCGGCACAAAATTACACCGAGGGCTTGCGCGATCGAAAGTGTGTCTCTATAATTCGCGCCTTCGCTAGGCTCGTAGCTCAGCTGGTTAGAGCACCACCTTGACATGGTGGGGGTCGTTGGTTCGAGTCCAATCGAGCCTACCAACGAATATATGAAGTACACAGAAGCGGCAAGCATCGGATGCTTGCCGCTTTTTTGCGTTCTGGCTCTGAGCGAACTTCCCGCTTTGCGGCGCCCTGTCCGCCTTCCTTTCCGCTTGTGCTTGCACGCGGGCTCGCGCCGCGTGATACGGCATTACGGCGTCGTCGCTTCCGCCTCCCTTCCCCGTTCGCGCGATAGCGGCACCATCGGCACGGGCAAACAAAAAAGCCGAAGAACATCTGTCCTTCGGCTTCGCTTCCGCCTGCATCACGCCTCACGACGCAATGCCCGGATACATCGTCAACGCTGTTAGCGCGACATCATGTTCATGCTGACGTTGTGCATCACCCATACCGTCCCGAACACCAGGAACATCGCGGCAAGCACCGTGTAAGCGAGCGCGAGCGTATTCCAGCGCTGGCCCGACGTCGACACGCTCATGTGCAGAAAAAACACCAGATGCACGACGATCTGCACGACAGCAAGCGCGGCAAGCGCGAGCGGCGCCGAGCTGGCGGGCAGCCAGCCTTGCATCACGACGCCGAACGCGGCAGCCGTCAACACCACGGCCAGAACGAAACCGACCACATAACTGCCGATACCGCCGTGGCCCGCTTCCGGATTAAGCGCATGTAAGTTCGAGTGAGCCATTTAGAGCACGCTCCCGAGATAGACAAAGGTAAACACGCCGATCCATACGACGTCGAGGAAGTGCCAGAAGAGGCTCAGGCACGTCAGACGCGTGATTTCGCGTTGCGTCAGTTGCGGCGCGCGCGCCACCTGAACGGCCAGCACGGCCATCCAGATCAGCCCCGTCGCGACGTGCAGACCGTGCGTGCCCACCAGCGCGAAGAACGACGACAGGAACGCGCTGCGCGACGGACCCGCGCCTTCCGCGATCAGATGCGAGAACTCGGTCAGCTCCAGCTTCAGGAACACGAGGCCGAGCACGAACGTGACGGCGAGCCACGTCAGCACGGCGCGCGGATTGTCGCGGCGCGCAGCGACCATCGCGAAGCCGTAGGTGATGCTGCTCAACAGCAGCGCAGCCGTTTCGAGCGCGACGCCGGCAATGTCGAACAGATCCTTGCCCGTCGGCCCGGCGTTGAACTGGTGCGCCATAACGGCGAACACTGCGAACAACGACGCGAACAGCACGCAGTCGGTCATCAGGTACAGCCAGAAGCCGAACACCGAATGCGATTCGCCATGATGGCCGTGCCCATCGACCTCGTTCAAGGTTACGGCAGAGACTTTTTGCAGCATCACTCGACCTCCGCGAGAGCCAGCGGCGCTTCAGCATGCTTTGGGAGCGGCGCGCGGCCTTTGTTTTCGATTGACCGCACCACGTCGGCCGGAATGTAGTAGCCCTCGTCGCGGCCGAAGCTGCGGCCGATCACGGTCGCCGCGATCGCCACCAGCGACACGATCGCGAGCCACCAGATATGCCACACGGCGGCGAAACCGAGCGCGAGGCTGAACATGCCGATGAAGAAGCCAGCGCCCGTGTTCGACGGCATATGGATGTCCTGATACTCCGCCTGCACGCCGAGACCCTTGCCCGTTTCCTTCATGTGAGCGAACGCATCCAGTTGTTCGACGACGGGAATCGTCGCGAAGTTATAGGCGGGCGGCGGCGACGAGATCGACCATTCGAGCGTGCGCGCCCCCCACGGATCGCCGGTCACATCGCGGTATTCCGGCTTGTTGCGGTTGATGATGCTGACCACCACCTGCGTGACCTGGAACACGACGCCGATCGCGATCAGCGCGACGCCGATCGCGGCAGCGATCATGTACGGCTGCCATGCCGGGTTGTCGTAGTGATTCAGACGGCGCGTCGCACCCATGAAGCCGAGCACGTAGAGCGGCATGAACGCCACGTAGAAGCCGACGAACCAGCACCAGAACGCGCTCTTGCCGAGCTTGTCGTTCAGCTTGAAGCCGAACACCTTCGGGAACCAGTAGCTGAAGCCGGCGAGATAACCGAACACCACGCCACCGATGATCGCGTTATGGAAGTGCGCGATCAGGAACAGGCTGTTGTGCAGCACGAAGTCCGCGCCCGGAATCGCCAGCATCACGCCTGTCATGCCGCCGATCGTGAACGTGATCATGAAGCCGATGGTCCACAGCACGGGTGCCGTGATTTCGAGGCGGCCGCGGTAGATCGTGAACAGCCAGTTGAAAATCTTCACGCCCGTCGGAATCGCAATGATCATCGTAGCGATGCCAAAGAACGCATTGACGTCAGCGCCCGAACCCATCGTGAAGAAGTGGTGCGCCCACACAAGGAACGCCAGCACCATGATCACGCACGATGCGTACACCATCGTCTTGTAGCCGAACAGCGGCTTCTTCGCGAACGTCGAGATCACTTCCGAATAGATGCCGAACGCGGGCAGAACCAGAATGTAGACCTCGGGGTGTCCCCAGGCCCAGATCAGGTTCAGATACAGCATTGCGTTGCCGCCTGCCTCGTTCGTGAAGAAGTGCATGTCCATGTAGCGGTCCAGACCGAGCAGCGCCAGCGCAATCGTCAGGATCGGGAACGTCGCCATGATCAGCACGTTCGAGCAGAGCGCTGTCCACGTGAACACGGGCATCTTCATCAGTGTCATGCCGGGTGCGCGCATCCTGACGATCGTCACGAAGAAGTTGATCGCCGTGATCAGCGTGCCGACACCGGACAACTCCAGCGCCCAGATGTAATAGTCGACGCCCACGCCCGGACTGAACTGCAATTCGGACAGCGGCGGATACGCCAGCCAGCCGACCTGCGCGAACTCGCCGATCACGAGCGAAATGTTCATCAGGATCGCGCTGATCGCCGTCATCCAGAACGACAGCGAGTTCAGGAACGGAAACGCGACGTCGCGCGCGCCGATCTGCAGCGGCACGACGATGTTGAACAGGCCCACCATCAGCGCCATCGCCATGAAGAAAATCATGATGACGCCGTGCGCGGTGAAGATCTGGTCGTAGTGATGCGGCGGCAGATAGCCCGCCGCGCCGCCGCTCGCGAGCGCAAGCTGCAAACGCATCATCACGGCGTCAGCGAAGCCGCGCAGCAGCATCAGCACGGCCACGACGATGTACATCACGCCAATTCTCTTGTGATCGACGCTCGTGAGCCATTCGGTCCACAGCCAGCGCCACTTGTGTGCGCGCGTAAGAAACACGCCGACGGCCAGAACAATCAGCCCCATGAGAGCGCCCGCGCCCATGATGATCGGCTGATCGAACGGAATCGCCTCTAAAGTCAGATTGCCGAACATGCGTTACTCCTTCGAAGCGTTCGTGCTGCAGTTGGCGTCACGGAAATCGACGACATGGCCACTGTTGTATTTCGCAATGACGTTGTGGAACAGCTTCGGATCTACCGACGAGAAATAGCGCACCGGCTCCTTCTCGCTCGGCTTCGCGACCACGCCGTAGTGGTCCATGTCGAGCCGGTCCGGTGACGCCTTGACCTTTTGCACCCAGCCGTTGAAATCGGCCTGGCTCACGGCGAGCGTGCGGAACTTCATGTCCGAGAAGCCCTTGCCGCTGAAATTCGCCGAGACGCCCGCGTAGTCGCCCGGCGCGTCCGCGATCAGATGCACGCGCGTCTGCATGCCCGCCATCGCGTAGACCTGCGTGCCGAGTTGCGGGATGAAGAACGAGTTCATCACGGAGTCGGACGTGATGTGGAAGTTGACGGGTGTGCCGACGGGCATCGCCAGCTGGTTCACCGACGCGATGCCCAGATCCGGATAGATGAAGAGCCATTTCCAGTCGAGTGCGACGACTTCGACGTCGATCGGCTTGACGTTCGATTCGAGCGGCTTGTACGGATCGAGCTCGTGCGTGGTTCTCCATGTGAGGATGCCGAGGAACAGAATGATCAGCGCGGGTATCGTCCACACGACCACTTCGATCGCGGTGGAGTGCGACCACTTCGGCGCGTAGGCCGCGTTCCGGTTCGACGCCCGATAGCGCCACGCGAACAATAACGTCAACAGAATGACGGGAATGACGACGATCAGCATCGTCCAGGTCGCCGTCGCTATCAGCGACTTTTCGGCGACCCCGACGCTGCCTTTCGGGTCAAGCACTTCGAGTTGACATCCCGTGAGAAACGCGGTCAGACCGATGCTGACCGGTATGAGGCAACCTCTAAAGGTACTTTTGGCTAACATATTTGCCCAATAATCGTTGAACCACGCTATGCACGTGTGGGGTTTGCAAGGCAAAGTGCACAAGGTCTTATGTGCTCCGCGATTCTAGGGACGCGCTGCTTTTGAAATCGTGATCTCCATCAAGGACACAGCCGGGAATCCGGTGTTAGGCGTGCGACCTGATGTCACAGAGTCGATGTTCAGTGGGCGACTTTTCCCGCAGCAGCGGCCTGTTTGGTCAGCGACGCACAGATATTTCTTGCTTGATCTCAGTCTCGCGATCGCCTCTCGCTCCGCTCGGAGATTCGAAACCGCACTTCACGCACCGCGAACGTCGGCAGTGCTGTTGTCGAGCGACGCCAGCGAATGTCGATCGCTGACCGTCACGCGCCGTCGGTCGAAAGTTTCACGCTTGTTTGCAGTCCGGCGCGTGCATGCGACACCTTGTTGTCAATTTTCGAAAAAAACTATGGATAACTGATCACAGTCTTGTCGTTTCGGATAAAAAATTGAGGTTCGAAGCGCTTGCCTTCGCATCGCAGTGGTCGCGCGATGACCCGACTGTCGCCCGCAAAAAGCGCCTGTCCGTTCCCAACTTCCGCAAAGACACCACGATCATGAGAAAACTATTGCCTCTTGTCACCTGCGTCTTGTCCCTTTCGCTGCTGGCCGCCTGCTCGGGACTCGATCGTCAAAATGAAGAAGCGCTCAACCGGAAAGCCGGCATCGAAGTGACTCAGGTCAAGGACGGCGTGCAGGTGCGTCTGCCCGAGAAAGTCCTGTTCAACTTCAACGAGTCGAGCTTGCGCGCCGACTCCGAACCTGCCATCGCACGTGTCGTCGTCGTGCTGAACCGCACGAAAAAGCCAATGATCGTCGAAGGCCACACCGATAACGTCGGCACGCGCGAATACAACCAACACTTGTCGGAAGCACGAGCAAAGACGGTCGCGGATGAACTGGAGCGCCGCGGCATCGGTGCTTCGCGCGTGTCGCTGAAGGGCTACGCGTTCGACCGTCCCGTTTCGGAAAACGACACGCCCGAAGGCCGCGCACGCAATCGCCGCACGGAGATCGTCGTGATGGGCGAATCGCTCGAAGCCGTGATGGGCAAGTGAGCGACAGCGATTCTGGCAGACGTTTCCGGACGCCTGCCCTCCATCGCTCATCAGTTTCCCTCGCGAGAACGGTAAACATCTGTCAAGAATCCGGCGCGACGCCGGCACTTCGTCAATGCGAACTATTCGAGACCGTTAGATCCCGTTTCTCGTGACGATATGAGGGTCGATCGTGTTGTCCATACGTTATTTCGGAATACTATTCATTTTTTTCTTGTGTGCCGCTTGTACACGAAACCCACCTGATCACCATGCATCCAGTGCGATCGTAACCATTCCAGATTCGGCGCCGCGCGCGCCGACCGCCACTTCCGTCGATGTTTCAGCAAGTGAGTACCTCGCTCAGCCCTTGAACACCGCGTTCAAATCTACGGGTAGTGCGCTGCAATTGGGCGATGCCTCGTGGTATGCATCAAAGTTTCACGGACGCCGGACCGCAAACGGAGAACGTTACAACCGTCTGTCGATGACAGCCGCTCATCGCACGCTACCGTTCGGTTCGTACGTGCGCGTCACTTCGCTGGGAACGGAAAAGTCGGTCGTCGTGCGCATCAACGATCGCGGCCCGTTCGTGAAGGGCCGAATCATCGATCTCTCTTACGCCGCGGCGAAGGCATTAGGACTGACACACGCACGTTCGAGGCGCGTGCAGATCGAACGGATCGGCAAGACAGCAGACAAATTGACGTCGGCCGACGGATCGGAATCGTGATCCGCCAGGAGCCCTATGCCCACGCTCGCGCAAGGCGGCAGATCGAAAGGTGTCACGAGTGGCGCACACGCGTCCGCGTCGTCACGTTAGTCCGGCGGCTCACGCTAACGGTATGCGGGCTCGCGCTGTGTGCCGCCGATGTGTTAGCGGTTCAACCCGGTCTCGAGCCGACGATCGTCGCGGTGCCGTTGGAAACCTCCAGTGGCATAGCTGCAAAGCCCTCTGCCAAAGTTCATGCGCAGAAACCGAAGCGTGCGCGCACGATTCGACATAAGCGCAAAACTGGCGGGCGTCATCCGGACATTTACTACCGCTGGTCCACCGAACAACTGATGCTGGGTGGCGTCAATCCGTCCGGAATCGGCAAGGAAGCGGCCGGCGCGGGCGGAAAGCTGGCAACGGACAGCGCGGCTCGCGCCAGGCAGAAGCCGCGCCGGTTACATCAATCTTCTTGAGTCGACTCAGGCCGACGCGCCGCCGAACCTCACGACATCGAGAAGTGTCTTCTTCCTGTCCTGATAGTGATACAGCGTGATCGCGCCTTCCTTCATGTCACCGTGCGCATCGAATGCGATGTGACCGATTACGCCGTTGTAATCGGTGGCAGGGATCGCGCCCAGCACCTTCGCGGCGTCCGTCGTGTTGGCACGCTTCATCGCGTCGGCTACGACGTACACGGCGTCGTAGGCGAACGGCGCGTTGAAGAGAATCGGCCCATTGAAGCGCGCCTCGAAGCGCTTTTCGAACTCAGCGCCCTTCGGCATACGCGACACGGCGAGACTGGCTTCAGAACAGACAAGATTGTTCACCGCGTCACCCGCGAGTTCCGCCACTTTCTCCGTGCATGCGCCGTCGCCGCTCAGCAACTTGGCGGTCAAGCCGAGCGCAGCCGCCTGGCGGATGAACGGGCCGACGGCCGAATCCATGCCGCCGAACATGATGACGTCGGGATGCGCGCTCTTGATGGTGGTGAGAATGGCGCGGAAATCGGTTGCCTTGTCGGTCGAGGCCTACCGCGCGACGATGCGTCCGCCGCCCGCCTGCGCCGCTTTCGCGAACTCGTCGGCGAGGCCCTTGCCGTACGCCGTCGCATCGTCGACGACGGCAATCGACTTCGCATTCAGCGACTTGAGCGCATAATTGCCCAGCGCGGGCCCCTGCTGCGCATCCGTCGCGACCACACGATACGCGCTTTTGTAGCCCTGTCTCGTATAGTCCGGATTGGTCGACGACGGCGAAATCTCGACGATGTTTGCATCGTTGTAGATGCGCGACGCGGGAATCGAGACGCCCGAGTTCAGATGGCCGATCACCGCGACGACGTGTTCATCGACGAACTTCTGCGCGATCTGCGTTCCCGTCTTGGGGTCGGCCGCGTCGTCTTCGCCGTCCAGTTCGAGACGCACCTTGCGCCCGGCGATCACGAGCCCCGTCTTGATTATCTCTTCCACAGCGAGACGCGCGCCGTTCTCGTTGTCCTTGCCGAGATGGCTGCTGCCGCCTGTCAGCGGCCCCACATGGCCGATCTTCACCACCTCTTCGTCAGCCGCGCCAACGCCTTGTGCGGCGGCCTGCGGATGTGGCTCTTTCTTGCCGCAGCCCGTCAGCGTCAAAGTGATCAGCGAGAGGCCGATCAACGTCAGTTTTGCGAGATTCTTCAACAGCTTTCTCCTCTATGAATTTCCGGTGAAATTGCGAACTTTGTGTCTTCACTATTCCATTCGCATTCCGAATAGATAGCCAAAAACGGTAGCACAGAGGATTGGCCGTTACTGTCAAGATTGGTCAAGCGAACGAACGACGATGCGCCTTTATTTCATCGGCGCCCGATGGGAAAGGAATACAGATTGATGACGTGGACAAACGAAGCGAAGGTTTGCTGGCGTATTGAGCGCGCTGGCCGTGCAGGAGGAGATGAGTTTGCGAACGCGTTGACGATGCGATCTACTGTGCCACGCGATGCCATTCGTTCGTTTCTTCAGGAACTTCGATGCCCCAGTCGCCCACCGTGTACCAGTCGTCGCCAAGCAGTTCGATGGGATGCTGCGTTCTGCTTGACCCGTTGCCACACTGCATCGAATCTTTAGGGCAGTAATGATCGCATCCCCAGCAGATCCGTTCAGGGTGCTTCGGATGCAGTGGAATTTTCTTTGCCATTGTCGAATCGATTTGTGCAGATCGGGACCACCATCCATGATAGTGCTCGCAACAGCCACAACCGTGCGACATGACTTCGCAGCAGCCGACGGCGGCGCTTCCAACGAGCGCGCCCGCGCATCGGGCCCGCGCAAACGAAAACGGACTAGCCGAAGCTAGCCCGTCCACCGATCGATTCGCGAACCCGTCGATCAGGCCTCGGCCAGTTCCGCCGCCTGCACCTCTTCCACATCGTCGACGCTCGTACGGATCAGATGATCGAACGCCGCCAGCGATGCCTTCGCGCCCTCGCCCACGGCGATCACGATCTGCTTGAACGGCACCGTCGTCACGTCGCCGGCCGCGAACACGCCGGACACCGAGGTCGCGCCCTTCGCGTCGACGACGATCTCGCCGTGCTTCGACAGTTCGACCGTGCCCTTCAGCCATTCGGTGTTCGGCACGAGGCCGATCTGCACGAACACGCCTTCAAGCTCGACATGCTTCGACTCGCCCGACGCACGGTCCGTATAGGTCAAGCCGTTGACCTTCTTGCCGTCGCCCGTGATTTCCGTGGTTTGCGCCTGCGTGATCACGATCACGTTTGCGAGGCTGCGCAGCTTGCGTTGCAGCACTTCGTCGGCGCGCAGCGTTGCGCCGAATTCGATCAGCGTCACCTGGCTCACGATACCCGCCAGATCGATCGCCGCTTCGACGCCCGAGTTGCCGCCGCCGATCACCGCGACGCGCTTGCCCTTGAAGAGCGGGCCGTCGCAATGCGGGCAGTACGCGACGCCGTGATTGCGGTACTCGCGCTCGCCCGGCACGCCGATCTCGCGCCAGCGCGCGCCCGTCGCCAGCACGATCGTCTTCGCCTTCAGCACTGCGCCGCTCGCGAGGCGCACTTCGTTGATGCGGCCCGGAGTCAGCGCTTCGGCGCGCTGCACGTCCATCACGTCGACTTCATAGCTCTTCACGTGCTGTTCGAGCGCCGTCGCGAACCTCGGTCCTTCCGTCTCCTGCACCGAGACGAAGTTTTCGATCGCGAGCGTATCGAGCACCTGGCCGCCGAAGCGTTCCGCGACCACACCCGTCTTGATGCCCTTGCGCGCCGAGTAGATCGCAGCCGCCGCACCCGCGGGACCGCCGCCGACGATCAGCACGTCGAACACCGGCTTCTTCTCCAATTCCTTCGCGGCGCGCGCGCCGGCGTCGGTGTCGAGCTTCGCGAGAATCTCCTTCACGCCGCTGCGGCCCTGGCCAAATACTTCGTCGTTCAGGAACATCGTCGGCACGGCCATGATCTGACGCGACTCGACTTCGTTCTGGAACACCGCGCCGTCGATCGCCGTGTGGCGGATGCGCGGGTTGATCAGCGCCATGATGTTGAGCGCCTGCACGACTTCCGGGCAGTTCTGGCACGACAGCGAGAAGTACGTCTCGAACGCATAGTCGCCGTCGAGTTCACGGATCTGCTGGATCACGGCATCGTCGAGCTTGATCGGATGGCCGCCCGTTTGCAGCAGCGCGAGCACCAGCGACGTGAACTCGTGGCCCATCGGAATGCCGGCGAAGCGGATGCCGGCAGCCTTGCCCGGCTCGCCGATCGAAAACGACGGCTTGCGCTCGTCGTCGCCGCGGCGCTCGATCACGCTCACGCGGTCCGACAGCGATGCGATGTCGTTCAGCAGCGCGATCAGTTCATGCGATTTCGCGCTGTCGTCGATCGAAGCGACGATCTCGATGGGACGGCTGACTTTCTCGAGGTAGGCTTTGAGTTGGGTCTTGAGATTCGCGTCGAGCATGGCGTTTAGGGTCCGTGGCGAGATGGGAATGGGTGTTTGATTCGTGCGCTGCGCGCTTTTTCGACAAAGCGGACGCACGGCAGTAAAGCAGTTCGCAAGGCGTGACCTTGCGGACTGCTTCACGCGGCGCCACTTCATGAGTGGCGCCGCAGAAAGCAGAGGTACAGCCAATAGCGCGTGGGTATTAGCGGACGGGCGGCTTAGATCTTGCCGACGAGGTCCAGCGACGGCGTCAGCGTTTCAGCGCCGGGCGTCCACTTGGCGGGGCAGACTTCGCCCGGATGCGCCGCGATGTATTGCGCAGCCTGCACCTTGCGCAGCAGTTCGCCTGCATCACGGCCGATGCCGTTGTCGTGGATTTCGCACAGCTTGATCTCGCCTTCCGGGTTGATCACGAACGTGCCGCGCAGCGCCAGGCCTTCTTCTTCGATCAGCACGTCGAAGTTGCGCGAGATCGCGAGCGTCGGGTCAGCGATCATCGGGTACTTGATCTTCCCGATCGTGTCCGACGTGTCGTGCCATGCCTTGTGCGTGAAATGCGTATCCGTCGACACGCTATAGATTTCAACACCGATTTTCTTGAACTCTTCGTAGCGATCGGCCAGATCGCCCAGTTCGGTCGGGCACACGAAAGTGAAGTCGGCCGGATAGAACACGACGACGGACCACTTGCCCTTGAAGCTCTCGTCGGTGACGGTCACGAAATCGCCGTTGTGGTATGCGGTGGCCTTGAACGGTTTGACCTGGCTGTTGATGATCGGCATCTGATGCGTCCTCTTCGGTTGAGTTGGGTTGGGTGCTGCGTTGGATTGAAGTATGAAGAAGACACCGAATTTAATAAATTTGATTGTTACGATTCGACCAATTTAGATTTTCTATCAACCAGGCGAACACGTGGCCCGAACGCCCGCCAGACAAGGGAAAGCGCCCGGCGCGCGCCTTCTGTCGCGGGTAGAATGGCTGCAAAAAGTATCCGCGCAGGGGTTTCCAGCTTGTCCGAGCTTCAACAGGGATTTCTTCTCACCCGCCATTGGCGCGATACGGCCGCCGGGACGGAAATCGAGTTCTGGCTCGCCACCGACGACGGTCCGCGCCACGTCCGCCTGCGCCCGCAGCCGTGCGTCGCGTTCATTCCCGCCGCGCAGCGCGAGCGCGCGCAAGCCGTGTTGCATCGTGAAAAGAACGTCGAATTGCGCGAACTCGACCTGTGCGATTTCCAACATCGTCCTGTGCTGGGGCTGTATTGCCCGCAATACCGGCAGCTCATCGCGCTCGAAAAGCGGCTGAAGCAGGGCGGCGTCGACGTGTACGAAGCCGATGTGTTTCCGCACGAGCGCTACATGATGGAGCGGTTCATCACCGCGCCCGTGCTGTTCGGCGGCGAGCCGAACCCCGCTGGCGGTCCGCTGCTGAACGTCGACATGAAATCCGCGAGCGGCTATCGTCCGCAGCTCAAGCTCGTGTCGCTCGACATCGAAACCAGCGCGCGCGCCGAGCTGTATTCGATTGCGCTCGAAGGCTGCGGACAACGTCAGGTGTACATGCTCGGCCCGCGGAACGCCGAGGGCCCGGACGTCGACTTCGCACTCGAGTATTGCGACACGCGCGCGCAACTGATCGAGCGGCTGATCGACTGGTTCGAGCAGCATGATCCCGATGCGATCATCGGCTGGAATCTCGTGCAGTTCGACCTGAAGGTGCTGCGCGATACAGCGGAAGAACATGGCGTGCCGCTGCGCATCGGACGCGGCGGCGCGGTGATGGAATGGCGCGAGCACGGCCTCAAGCAGAACCATTTCTTCGCGGGCGCGGCGGGGCGGCTGATCATCGACGGCATCGAGGCGCTGCGTTCCGCGACGTGGAGCTTTCCGTCGTTCAGCCTCGAATACGTCGCGCAAGCGGTGCTCGGCGAGGGCAAGGCGATCGACAATCCGTATCAGCGGATGGACGAAATCCAGCGCCGCTTCGACGAAGACAAGCCCGCGCTCGCCCGCTACAACCTGAAGGACTGCGAGCTCGTCACGCGCATCTTCGAGAAGACGGAGCTGCTGCCCTTCCTGCTCGAACGCGCGACCGTCACGGGACTGCCCGCCGATCGCAGCGGCGGATCGGTCGCGGCGTTCACGCATCTGTACATGCCGCGCATGCACCGGCTCGGCTACGTCGCGCCGAATCTCGGCGACGTCGCGGGCGCGGCGAGCCCCGGCGGCTTCGTGATGGACTCGAAGCCCGGCCTCTACGATTCCGTGCTCGTGCTCGACTACAAGAGCCTGTATCCGTCGATCATCCGTACGTTTCTGATCGATCCCGTCGGCCTCGTCGATGGCGTGCGCCATCCCGACGACGCGCATTCCGTGCCCGGCTTTCTCGGCGCGCGCTTTTCGCGCACGCGCCACTGCCTGCCGTCGATCGTCGCTCAGGTGTGGGAAGGACGCGAAGCCGCCAAGCGCGAGAAAAACAAGCCGCTGTCGCAAGCGCTGAAGATCATCATGAATGCGTTCTACGGCGTGCTCGGCTCGACGGGCTGCCGCTTCTTCGATCCGCGGCTCGCATCGTCGATCACGATGCGCGGCCACGAGATCATGCATCGCACGCGCGAACTGATCGAAGCGAGCGGCTACGAAGTGATCTACGGCGATACCGATTCGACCTTCGTGTGGCTCAAGCACGCGCATGACGAAGAAGACGCGGCGCGCATCGGACGCGAACTGGTCGGCAAGATCAACGCGTGGTGGCGCGATCACGTGCGCGAGCGCTTCGGACTGGAAAGCGCGCTCGAACTGCAATTCGAGCGGCACTACAAGCGCTTTTTCATGCCGACCGTGCGCGGCGCAGAAGAAGGCAGCAAGAAGCGCTACGCGGGCCTGACAGTGGCCGCCGACGGCAGCGAGGAAGTCGTCTACAAGGGGCTGGAAACCGTGCGCACCGACTGGACGCCGCTCGCGCAGCGCTTCCAGCAGGAACTGTATCTGCGCATCTTCAAGCAGCAGCCGTATCGCGATTACGTGCGCGATTACGTGCGGCGCACGCTCGCGGGCGAATTCGACGATCTGCTCGTCTATCGCAAGCGGCTGCGCCGGCCGCTCTCCGACTACGAGCGCAACGTGCCGCCGCATGTGCGCGCCGCGCGCACCGCCGACGAATTCAACCGGCAGCGCGGCCGCCCGTTGCAGTATCAGAACGGCGGCTGGATCAGCTACGTGATGACGAGCGGCGGCCCCGAACCGCTCGAAACGCTGCGCTCGGACATCGACTACGAGCACTACCTGACGCGCCAGCTCCAGCCCGTCGCCGACGCGATCCTGCCGTTGCTGCGCGACGACTTCACGACGCTCGCGTCGGGCCAGCGGCAGCTGTTTTAGGCCGCTTTAAGCCGTCTGCTCGACGGGCGTCACCGTCAGTTCGACCCGCTGCGTGCCGCGCAGCACGCTCACGTTCACCGCGCGGCCGATCTTCGTGCCGTCGAGCGCACGCTGCAACGTATCGACGCCATCGACGATCTGCCCGTCGATCGCGACGATCGTATCGTCGGTGCGCAGGCCGCCCGATGCGGCGGGGCTGCCCTTGACGATCTCCATCACGCGCACGCCGCTGTCCGAGGTCAGATCGAAATAGCGCTGCACGCGGCGCGGCAATGCCATCGTCATCCCGGCCACGCCGATATACGCGCGCCGCACGCGGCCATGCGCGAAGATCTGCATGATGACCCACTTGGCGGTGTCGATGGCCGTCGCGAAGCTGATCGACTGCGCGCCCGGAATGATCGCCGTGTTCACGCCGATCACCTGCCCCGCCGAATTGATCAGCGGACCGCCCGAGTTGCCGGGATTGAGCGCGGCGTCCGTCTGGATCACGTCGTAGATCATGCGCCCTGAATTCGAGCGCAGCGAGCGGCCGAGCGCGGACACGACGCCCGCCGTGACGGTCTGCTCGAGCCCGAGCGGATTGCCGACTGCAATCGCAATCTGGCCGACGCGTAATTTTCCGGATTCGCCGAGCGCGACATGCGGCAGCGGCTCCGGCGAGCCGACGCGCAACACGGCCAGATCGCTGTGCGGATCATCGCCGACGAGATCGGCGTCGAACTTCGTGCCGTCCGCGAGCTGCACGCGGATATGCGTCGCACCGTGCACGACGTGGCTATTGGTGAGCAGATAGCCGTCGGGCGTGAAGATGAAACCGGAGCCGGTGCCCGCGCGCGCGCGGCGCTCCGGCGCGCCCGGCACGCGGCGCTCGACGGTGATGAAGACGACGGCCGCCCGCACGCGTTCGAGCGCATCGATGACGGTGCGCGAATAGGCGTCGAGGAGTGCGTCGTCGTCGGACGATTCCGGGGCAGCGGCGCTCGGCGCGGCGCCCGACAGATCGTCGATAAAACGGGGACGGCTTCCCATGAGAAGGCTCCGGATTGGGCGAGAGCCAGACATGCGGGGCAAGCAAGCCGTTTTCAAGCGGACGTGGCCGGCGTTGGAAGCCGGCCGCGCAAGAGGAGATGGCGAATTGGAGCCAGACGCGGGGCGTCAGATGCGGCGTCAGATGCGGCGTCAGATGAGCTTCAGATTGCGAATGCGGCCGATGCGCGGCGAGCGTTCGAGAATCAGCTTCTCGATGACTTCAGGCAGCAGCGCCCGGGGAACATTCGACGGCACATCCGACACCAGTTGAGACGGCACATTCACGATGAAGTCGTCGGGGGCGGTCGCGAGGCTGTGCTCGTAGGTAACGCGGTAGTCCATGCTCGGTGTGAAAACGTAGGTGGCGTTGCGGAGTCGTTGCGTGGGGAGAGCCGGGTGTGTCGCGCCCGGCCCCGTGATCGTACCTCAGACGCAGCCGCGCCGCCGTCACGTGCGCGAGCGCAACGTGTGGCGCCGAACGCCCGATGCGCACCCTTCACTCACGCGCTACCCGCTTCGCATTCCTCCCGTACAATCCCGCGCGGCGCATCAGCGCGCGCAGCCCCCCGCTTACCGATGCCAGCCGCCATGGCCCCATCCGCCGTGGCCCCAGCAGCAGCTATAGCCGACGCCGACGCTCACCGACGGTGCCGCGTAATAGCCCGGCGCGTAGCCATAGCCGTAATCCGGCGCATACGCATAACCGTAAGGCGGTGCGACTACGCAGCCCCCCAGCCCGATCGTCGCGGTGACGACGGCTGCCAGCGTCAGTAATTTTTTCATGATCGTTCTCCTTCTCCTTGCGACATTGGAGCAGACGCTGCAGAAACTGTTCGCAAACAGTTGTGACCGCACATTACGACACGCCCACGGAGCGGGCGTGGGAGCCGTGCACTATTACCCGCGCAATAACGGTCGGCGACGCAACCCAGGGCCAGCCCTTGCAGACCGCGCGATAACAGTTGCTTACTATTCGTCCGAAGCGGAAAAGAGAGCGTGTGTGTGCATAGCCGGATAATCGCGGCGCGCGATCGCCAGCCTGCTCGCGAACCGATTGCTCAGCGGAATGCGAGGTTGGCGCAATGGTGGCGGAATGGGTCGAGAACCGGCCTCTGTTCAACGAATTGAAAAGGAGTCCCGCGGCGCACACTGCAATCGTGCTAGTGCACCGAGGAGCCTGAGATGTCTTACCGATACAACAGAAATCGTGAGTTCGAGACCGGCTCGCCGGAAGCATCGGTGCCGGAATGCAACAGCGGGTCGGAGTTCGCGCAGGAGGATCTGATGCGCGGCCTGCAACTCGCCTCGGACACCGTGCTGCGCCTTGCCACCCAGGCGCACGCCGCCGTGGCGCGCGGCGACGCGGCGAGCGCGGAACTGGCGCGCATGTCGCTCGAAAAACAGCTGGAACTGGCCACGCGCCTGATCGACGAGCTTTTGTTCGACGGCACAGACCATCACACCGTGCATTGACTGGTAGCTATCGCAGCCGGACGAGCAGTACGTAACCGCAGTCCTGTTTTACTGGAATGATCTGAAATGAGCGCTTTGACCGTTATCTTTTGCGTCTGGACCCTGGTGGCGTTGTGCGCGGTCTTCTTCATCCGCGGCGCGAGCGCGCGTATCGAACTGCCCGTCGAGGTGAAGGCGGCACGACCGTCGCGCTATTCGATCGCCGAGTAACCCTTACCTCACCCCGGCGAGAGCGCCCGTCGACGCCCTCGCCGCTCCTTCGCCTTATCGCCTTCGCTAGCCCGTCGCGCGGCGACGGCAACAACGCCCGCCCTCCTGCGCGGCCGGCTCTGGCCAGCGCAAACGCTCGACGGTGATTTGACGTCGCAGTACATCGCCCCAAAACGCATCGAGCGTGTCGCGATATCGCGGATTTCGCGGTCGATGAAATCGGCGCGCCCCGCGTCGATCAGCACGGTCGCGTTATCCGGACTCCGCGCGAGACCGTGCGTGAGCATCGGCTTCGACACGTGCGTTGTGTCCTTGCGCAACATCAGTAGAAAGTGATCGTCATTTGACGCTGTCTGCATCCTGCCGCGAAAGCGTGCGCGCATGCGGCTTTTCGGCGTTTCATATCGATTGCCTGAATGCGCGCGCGATCATGAAGCGCATTGGTTCACGCGCGCTTTATCTTTGTCATTCATGTCACGCGTGATCGGACCGTCGAAGACGTTCAAACGCCGATGATGCACGCCGGCACTGCGTCCTGAGAACCGGAGCCTTTCATCTGCAAATAAATGAACCGCAGCGATAGCGGTCCATTCGCGGGTTCTTTTATTGCGCGCTCACCTCGAACGAATCCACGCGATCGCGATAGAACGCTACATGTTCCTTGATCGATGCAACGGCATCGTAGGGGCTTTCGTAAGTCCACACGGCATTGACCGAGCGCTCGCCGCCGATGGGAATGCTGTAGTAGCTGCACTCGCCTTTATACGGGCAATACGTCGAATGATCGGTGCGTTCGAGCAGCGACATGTCGACATCCTTGCGCGGAATGTAGAGCACCTCGGGATAGGACGCTTCGTGAAAGGAAAGCGCATCGTTGCTGTCGGCGATCTTGCGCCCCGCCACGGACACTACGACGCGCGATCCGCTCTTTGCAATCGTGATGGGATGATCGGGGCCGGGTACCTTCACTGTCTTGTCCATGACGGTCGTGTCCTTGCGATGAATGAGCGGATGGCGAAGCGCCAAAGCGTTAGTCGAGTATGGACGCCCGCATTTCGAAGTCAAGGCAAGACCCTGTTCGACGTAGCTTCTATGACGCGCATTTGCGCGGTTCGCGCACGATTCGTGTGCATATGCATCGACGGAATCGTCCGACTGGCAAGCGAATGCGTCCTGCCCGGCATCGAAGCAGCTTCATTGTTTGAATTAGATAAATTGAGTGTTCAATTCCGCGGCATTTATCCGGCGATAGCAAGCCGTTAGCATGCACCCCATGTGACCGGCCATTTTTGCCGGCCGTGACAAGCTTACCGCTACGCTGCCTTGCAGCGTGCAGCCGCTCCGTTCGTTCGCCGTCAAGGTGCAACGACGCGCGGCGCATGCGTTTTCGCCCGCGCGCAAGTGGCCGCTTTTGCGGCTGCGGGCGGCCGTCAGAAGCAGAACGCAAGTTCTGTCTGTGCGACATGGCCGCTTCGAAGGGCCGTGCTTTTGAAGAGGAGTCGACGTGAGCAGGATCGGAACTGCAACTGGTACTACGGCCGAACCCAGGCGTCCCGCACACGCAAACCGGCGCAATAGTGCCGAAGTCGAACTGCGCCGCACACAGGCGCTCTATGCCGACGTCGGACGCGAGGCGGCAAGCGGCGGCTCGGCGCCCGCGAAGCCCGCTCTGCGCGATCCGTGGACGACAACCATCTCGCGGCTGGGCAAGTCCCCTTCTCAGGACAACAAGGCCGCATCGTCCGACAAATGCGACAACGGCGCATGCGCAGCGCGCGCGGCCCGCCGCACGGCGAATGCCGAGCGCGCGAGGTCGCAGGCGACATCGGACGAACACAGCGCCGCTGTCATCACATTCGTCGAACGGTTCGGCGCAAAGTCGGTTTCGATTACGTGGCGCGATTCGACGGCCGGTCGTTACACCGAGCAACTGTGGGTGCGCCGCATTGCACGCTCGCGCGGCGTGTGCGCGCTGACGGGCGCGGAGATCGTGCGTGGCGATGCCGTCTACGGGCCGTTCAGCCGTCCTTCGAGCCGTCCGCGAAACATGTCGCAGATAATTCTCGCCAAACTCCTCGACGATCTTGAGTGATGAGCTGCGCCCTCGAAGAAAAATAGTCTGCGCTTCCGAAGGTTGCGGACGCAGCGGTCCGCGATCGCTTTGAATCGGCACATCAAATCGATGTGACACAGTGAAGTGCGGATCAGCGGCACGCGGCAGGGAATCGTACAATGTGTGCGCCCTGCCATCGTCCTCCATCGTTCACACCCATCATGCTTTCGCACGAACCGCTTCTGAAGCTCGACATCATCGCGCCCGATCGGATTGGCGCACATCTTCCCGCGCACGTCGCGGCATCGATCGCAAGCCGCGACGTCGTCGTGTTCTCCGTCACCGACGATGCATCGGATACGGCCGACTTCAGCGCCCGCTACGGCTTTCCGATGGAAGACTGCGCGAACACGATCGTCGTTCGCTACAAGAAGGATGGCGGCGAGCATCTCGCCGCGCTGGTGACGCTCGGCTCGCTGCGCCTCGACGTGAACGGCGCGGTGAAAGCGGCGCTCGGCGCGAAGCGCATTTCGTTCGCGCAACGCGAGGTCGCGACGGAACAGAGCGCGATGGAGTTCGGCGGCATTACCGCATTCGGCTTGCCTGCGGGCTGGCGCGTTCTCGTCGATGCCGCCGTGATGGAGCGTCAGCAGGTCGTGATGGGCGCGGGCATTCGCAAGGCGAAACTGCTGCTCGCACCCGCCGTGCTCGAGCAACTCGAGACGGTTGAAATCGCGCAATTGACGTTGCCGCCCGCCGAGACCGCATGACTCGCAGTCAAGCGCTTGAGCTTGCAACGTTATCCCGGCAAGCAGACACCAGCGCTTTCGCGCACTGAACGGCAGACTGCATTCAGTGCGCTGCGCATTCGGTCCGCAATTCCATTTGCAATCGAACAACTGCAATTCAACTGCAAACCGGCTGCAACAAAAACGCCGCTCAGCCAAACAGCTTCGCCGCCGTCCTCGCGACGATTGCGCCCTGATGCCGCGCGCCCTCGAGATCGATCGCACTGGGTTGGCGCGAGCCGTCGCTCGACGCAATCGTCGTTGCGCCATACGGAGCGCCGCCGACGATCTCCGTCATGTTCATCATCCCCTGATGGCTGTACGGCAAGCCCACGATGATCAGCCCAAGGTGCATCAGGTTCGTGATGACCGAGAAGAGCGTTGTCTCCTGCCCGCCGTGCTGCGTCGCCGTCGATGAGAATGCCGCGCCCACTTTGCCGTTCAGCGCGCCGCGCATCCATAGTCCGCCCGTCTGATCGAGAAACGCGGCCATTTGCGACGAGATGCGTCCATAACGCGTCGGCGTGCCGACGACGATCGCATCGTATTGCTCGAGATCCGCCACCGTCGCGACGGGCGCCTGCTGATCGAGCTTGAAGTGCGCCTTCTTCGCGACCTCTTCGGGAACGGTCTCCGGCACGCGCTTGATGTCGACCTGCGCGCCCGCACTGCGCGCGCCTTCGGCCATTGCTTCGGCCATCTTTTCGATGTGCCCGTACGACGAGTAATAGAGAACGAGAACCTTGGCCATTGCAATCTCCTGAGAAGAAGCGAAGCCGTCGCGCTTCGCGTTGAGAAGCAAGCATGTCACCCTGCCGTGCCGCCCACGATACTCCGGACGCGCATCGCGTGTCTCGCGAGGGTTCGTTGGCGAGCAGCGCGTTGCCGTGCTTCGCGCAGCGCCTTGCAATGCGCTTTCTCACTCTGGCGTCGGCTCGGCTTCCCTCGCTGACCAGCTGATGCTCGACACGCCCTTCTCCATGCTGATGCGGCTCGCCATCAGCTCGAGCTTCCCCTGGTCCTTTGGATGCAGGCGCAACGTCGCCGTCACTTCGATACGCGTCGGATCGTCGTCGAAGTCCTGGCTCGTCAAGCTCTGAAACGACAAAGGCTGCGAGTACATCGAGTTCGACAGCAGCGTGCGAATGTGGATCTCATCCTGTTCGCGGCACACGACCGTCAGCACATACTCGCGCACGAGATCCGCGTTCGACACAGGCGTCGCGTTGATCGCGCGGCTCACTTCGCGCAGCAGCGTATTGGTCGCGAGCACGACGATGGTGCCCGCGAGCGCCGGCCCGTAATGACCCGCGCCGCACAGCACGCCGACGGCGGCCGAGCACCACAGCGTCGCCGCCGTGTTGATGCCCTGGATCGATCCCTTGTCGCGCATGATCACGCCGCCGCCCAGAAAGCCGACGCCCGACACCACGTACGCAGCAATCTGCGTGACGCCCGCGACGCCGTTGCCCGTCAGCATGCCGAGCGTGACGAACAGGCACGCGCCGCTCGCCACCAGCGTGATCGTGCGCAGCCCGGCCGTGCGCTGGCGCATCTGCCGTTCCAGACCGATCGCGACGCCGCACGCAAACGCGGCGAGTAGCCGCCAGATGAAATCCGCTGCCATGTCGTTGTTCGCAAGCTGAAAGCCGTGAGGCCGGATGATGGGGACGCTATGCTGAAGCCGCTGTGTTTCACTACTGTGTTACACCGAATGTGTTCGGCGGCAGTGTCGCGAGCTTGTCACACTTCGTCGCTCGCAAAGTGGTGAAAACCCCTGGGTGCGCCGAAGACGCGCGCCCGCCACCCCGCTGAAGACGCGCGAGGCAACCTCACCGTTTTTCCGCGCCTTCGACGGTCAGAGTTTCCAGACGACGAGCGTTCCTGAGTCAACTTTCCCGATTTGCCAAACGTTTGCGGAGCGCATATCAAGTTCGCCGCGGCCGTGCCGACAAACCGATGTAGCGTCAACGACTTCTGGGAGCGGTTCGTGAAGCAGCTTGCGTTTTGTATGGTTCTCGTCGCGCTGGCCGGTTGCGCGCAATTGCCCACGAACACGGCATCGCAGGCAGACAAGCCGCCCGTGTCGGCCGACCTCATCAGCTTCACGATTCCGCCCGATGCGCTCGGCGCCCGCGATCCGCAACTGTCGGCCGTGCTCGCCAAGGCGGGCGCGCTCGCCGCCTCGCAAAAGCAGCCGACGACGATCCTCGTCACCGCCCTCGGCCAGGACCTGCCGTATCTGAATCAGGCCATCTGGCGAGGCGTGCCGCCGCAGCATCCGGCGAAGATCAGCCTGGAGAACCTGACGGCGGGCGCGAACCAGCCGTATAGCGTGTCGATCAGGCCAACCTCAGCGACACTCTCCGCGACACCATGAAGGAAGGCCTCGCCATGTTCAGGACCGCTCTCCTCGCGGCGAGCCTCGTGCTCGCCGGCCTAAGCCAGGCCGCTCACGCCGGCCAGCCGGCCGTCGCCGGCACGCTGTCGGCAGGCAGCGCGAACGTTGCGCCGGCCATGTCCGGCGCGCCCGCTGCCGACAAGGTCTATCCGCCGCTGCCGACGCTTTCGATGCTGCCGCCCGCCTCCGACGACGATGAGGAGCCCGTCGTGCCGAAGCGCACCGCGAAAAAGCGCAAGGCGCGCGTCGTCGCCGACGTGAGGCCCACGGTGCCCGCGGCGCGCCTCGTCGTCTCCGACGCTTCGCGCACGTATCTGCGCTCGGTCGAAAAGCAGCTCGAACTCGCAATGGCGAAATAACCGCAACGGAGCATCCTGTCGTGTCCACTCATGTGTCCACTCACCGGCTTCTTGCGACGCGCCGTTCGCGCCATCTGCTCAAAGGCGCGCTCGCCGCGCTCGCGTTGTGCGTGTCGTCGCTGACATGCGACATCGCGCGTGCCGACGACTGCTTCGAACAGGCAGCCGCCTATCAAGGCGTCAATCCGCTGATTCTGCGCGCGGTCGCTTGGCACGAATCGAAGGGCGACGCGAGCGCGATCAATCGCAACGCAAACGGCTCGATCGACGTCGGGCAATTGCAGATCAACTCCGTTCATTTCAGCGACCTGAAGCGCCTCGGCATTCCGCATCGCGCGCTCACCGATGCATGCGTGAACATCTATGTCGCCGCGTGGCTGATCAAGCAGAAGATGGTCAAGTACGGCAACACGTGGCGCGCGATCGGCGCGTATCACTCGGAGTCGCCGAAAGAGCGCGACTCGTACGCGCGCAGCATCCAGAAGATTCTCCTCGCATGGGGCGAGTTGCTGCCCTCTGCGCGCTGAAGGCCGCGCTGGAAGGCCGCACTGAAAGCCGCGCTGAAGGCCGCTCAAGGGGCCTGTCGCACGACTATTTGCGTGACTTCGTAAGCCGGTGCCCGAGCCCGAGATTGGTCGCGATCTGCCACGTATAGACACGCGAGTAGCTGACGCCGAACTGTGCCCGTATCAGTTCGCGCAGACGGTTGCTGGTCCACGCGTCGGACGGGAAGCCGTGAACGCTCGCGGGGCCGCTCAACGCGGAAGCGATCCATTGCATCGCCGCTTCGTCGAGCACCGAAGAACGGCCGCCCACGCTCAGCTGCCTCAACGAATCCAGCCCGCCCTCGTTCAGCAGCGCGCGATATTTGCGCACGGTGTTTTCGGAGATGTGCAGTTGCGCCGCGACGTCGCTGATCGACGCGCCTTCCATCAGCATCCTGCCCGCGGCGAGTCTGCGCATGACGGTCGGCAATTCCTCGTTTCGTGAAGGCATGAGCGACCTCGTCGATGGTCAGAACACGAACGCCCGGGTCGCCAGATGACGGACATGGCGCAACAAATGCAAAGCATTTAAAAGACCGATATATCTTTAGAGACCGCCTGTGTCTCTCGCCCGTGAAATTTCATGAGCACTGAAAAATCATTTAGCGATTTTATTGCGGGATATCCAACAAAAGAAAATCTGTGTCTATTTTGGTAAACAATAAACGCCTCGCAATCTTTGGGTGTCCGGATGTTTTCTTGAACTTGCCGAAATCGTTTGCTAGCATGCTGTAACCATTACTGCATCGCATCGACTCGAGCCATACGGTCCACAGCCTGTACGTGTGCCTGCTCCATTTTCATAAGAAGCACGTTGTGCGGCAATGCGTTTATTTCAGCGCAATACCTTAGCCGTCGGCCTGTTGCAAACCAGCGGGCATAATCCGTCGCGCCTGTTTTATTTGCTTTTTGAAAAGCGACGAGCGATTGCTTTAAAAAACAAAATGCGCAAATTACATCAGGCCATATTGGCAATAAAACAGCTTCACTGATAAAAGGCAAAGCGGACTATTTGCAACACGCCCGTCGCGCGGCATTTGATTCCTTACGCGACGGCGAAATCTCACGCGCGGAGGGCAACATGGAAGCGGAACGGGTTGATCGTATCGTCGTGGCGTTGCGACGCGCCGCCGAGCACGAGCGGCTGCTTACCTATCAGCGATTTCACGCGATGTTCGGCGCGAGCGATCCGCTCACTGCGCGCTATGACGCGCTGGAGCGAGCCATTGCCTCGCTCGGGGAAGTATCGACGATCGACTACGGCGTGTTGCTTGCGCTCAGCAACGGCCTGCCCGGCCCTGACTTTTTCCGCCGTTTCCAGAAGCATCGCTACAACGACTACGTGGCCGTGATGGGGCCGCCCATTCACCGGCAGTCGATCAAGCGCAAGCGGATGCTGGTTGAGGCGGAACGGCGCCGCGTGTACGACGACGCGAGACAGAAGGCAGCAAGCCACGCGACCGAAACTGCGTGACCACTAAACCGCCACGGCCCCCGCACAGGACGATTGGCCCACTCAACGCACGAACGAGGAGTCTCACATGCAACGTGTAGTTTGCGGTTCGATTCGCATTCTGGCCATCGCAGCGGCTTGCGCGGCGCTGGCCGCGCCCGCCATCGACGCTCGCGCGCAGGACAATCCGGCATCGTCGCCCGCTGGGAACGCGGTCGGCACCGCTGCCGTCGCCGAAGTGACGGCGCGCATCACGCATATCGACACCGACAGAAACGAGGTGACGATCCGCGGCCCGCGCGGCAACTCGATGATCGTGGAAGTCGATCCCGATGTCGGCGACGTGAAGAAGCTGAAGGTCGGCGATCAGGTGCACATCTCGTACAAGGGCGCGCTGCTGATGTCGGCGGACAAGGTCGACTCGAAGGGCGTGCGTTCGCGCGTCGAATCGCAATCGACCACGCCCGTGGAAGGCGGCGCGTCGACGCAGAAGCAGAACATCGAAGTGGTCGCGACCGTGCAGAAGATCGATCACAAGAAGCGCCAGGTGACGCTGCGCGGTCCCAACCGCAGCGTGATCCTGCAAGTCGCGCCCGACGTGCCGCTCGACAAGATCAAGGTCGGCGACAGCGTCCGCGCGAACTACGTGTCGGCGACGGCCATCCAGATCACGCGTGACGGCACGCCCATTCAATAACAGGTACTCGACTTCGACGTCTGGCCTTCTTGCCCTCGCAGCGAGACGGGCCGGCTTCGGCAGCCCACACGTTTGAATGCACGCTCACCGCGATGCCAATCGAACCCTGGAACTCTCCGAAGCGCCAGGCACGCCGCAAGATGATCTGGAGCAAGGCGCACGTCGTGCTGGCGGCGATCGGCACGCTGTCGGCCGTCGTCGGCATTGCCGTTGCGATCAACGGCGGGCTTGAATTCAACCGCACGAAAGTGTTCGTCGGCGTCGGCATCATCATCGTGTCGACGATCCTCTATGTGTCGATGCTGTTCGTCGACGACTAGCACGATATCGTGGCTCGCTCCACGGATGGAGTCGAGCCGCATGCGCACGGCGCGGCTTACGTGCGCCGGCCGAGCGCTTCTTCGATCTTCCTGTCGGTCTTGTACTGGCTCAGCGCGTACACCGACCAGATCGCGGCGGGCAGCCAGCCGATGATCGTCAGTTGCAGCACGAGGCAGATGATGCCCGCTATCGGACGGCCAATAGTGAAGAACTGGAACCACGGCAAGATCAGGGCAAGCAACAGGCGCATAACATTTCCTTAGGCATCGACTTAAAGTTGGACACTTCGATCACACGTTGCGGCGCACGCGCACTGCCGTGCCGTAACAGAGCACTTCCGTGACGCCCGAGCCGATCTCGGTCGCATCGTAACGCATGCCGATGACAGCGTTCGCGCCGAGCGTCTCGGCTTCCGCGACCATGCGCTCGTACGCGTCCCGCCGCGCCCGCTCGCACAGCGACGTGTACAGCGAGATATTGCCGCCGAAGATCGTCTGCAGCCCCGCGCCTATCGCGCCCACCACCGAACGCGAGCGCACGATGATGCCGCGCACGATGCCAAGCGAGCCGTCGACGGTGTAGCCGGGCAAATCGAAAGTCGTGGAGACCATGTTTCGTTCGATCATGTCGTTCCTTTCGTGTCGAGTGATTGCATCCGGTTCAATGAGAACATGCACGGCGGCATGGTTCCAGCAGGCAGGACGAGCAGATCAGCGTCCCGCCGCCCACAACAGTGACAGTCCCGACGACAGCATCAGCCCGTCCACGACCAGCCTGAACGTGCCGGGACTCATTCGCACGACGATGCGGCGCGCGCAGAACGCGCCCGCCATCAGCGCGGACCCAACGATCAGCCCGTCCAGCACGACGTGAACGGGCAGCGCGCCGAAGCGGCCGAACGTCATCACCTTGGCCACATACACGCCGACCGAGCCGGCCGCTTCCGTCGCGAGGAACGCGCCCTTCACGAGACCATAGCCCATGAACACGGGCACCGTGATCGGGCCCGTCGATACGACGATGCCCGTCAGAAAGCCGATGGGTGCGCCGATGATCGCCAGATGCCATAGCTTGAGACCGATCGAGCGGCGCGTAAGCCAGCGGCGCACCGGCACCATCGCGACGAAGAACACGCCGAGCGCGATCTCGACGGCATGCGGCGGCAGCGCGAGCAGCGTGCGTACGCCGAGCGCCGCGCCCGGCACGGCCGTCGCGCAATACGCGCCGCAAGCGCGCCAGTCGATTTCGCGCCACCACGCGAGCACCTTGCCGATGTTGCCCATGATCGCCGCAATCGCCATGATGGGCACGGCCTGCTGGGGGCCGAACATCATCACGAGCACAGGCATCAGCAACATCGACGAGCCGGTGCCGATCACGCCGCTCAACGTCCCCGCCGCCAGGCCGACGGCCAGTACCAACAGATAGCCCACGCGTGTCCCCGGAAAATGCGCTGGCGCCATCCTACGCGAAAAGAGCGGCATCGCAACCGCGTTACGGGCAACGGCAGCTAACGTGAAGCCGAACTGGGAAGCAGAAACTCGCGCATCGGCAACGAGCCCGTCGTATGACGAACCTTCAAGGGTGCAGGCACAATTGCAAGATCACATTGCACACAGGTAATACGAACGATGATCCGCGATCAGGAAACACTGTCCATTCTTCTCGATTCGCTGTTGCGCTTCGTGCGCGAGCGTCTCGTGCCCGCCGAAAACGAAGTCGCCGAAACGGATGAGATTCCCTCTGCCATCGTCAGCGAGATGCGCGAACTCGGCCTCTTCGGTCTGTCGATTCCCGAGGAATACGGCGGCCTCGGCCTGACGATGGAAGAAGAAGTGCTCGCCGCATTCGAGATCGCGAAGACATCGCCCGCATTCCGCTCGCTGATCGGCACGAACAACGGCATCGGCTCACAAGGGCTCATCATCGACGGCACGGACGAACAGAAGCGCCACTATCTGCCGAAGCTCGCATCGGGCGAACTGATCGCATCGTTCGCGTTGACCGAGCCGAATTCGGGTTCCGACGCCGCATCGCTGCGCACGACGGCCTTGCGTGACGGCGATCATTACGTGATCAATGGCACCAAGCGCTTCATTACCAACGCGCCGGAAGCGGGCATCTACACGGTGATGGCGCGCACGAACCCGGACATCAAGGGCGCGAGCGGCATCTCGGCGTTCATCGTCGAGAAGGGCACGCCGGGTCTGTCGCTTGGCAAGATCGACAGGAAGATGGGCCAGAAAGGCGCGCATACCTGCGACGTGATCTTCGAGAACTGCCGTGTGCCTGCTGCGAACATCATCGGCGGCAAGGAAGGCGTCGGCTTCAGGACAGCGATGAAAGTGCTCGACAAAGGACGCCTGCACATCTCGGCGATCTGCGTCGGCGCGGCCGAACGCATGCTCGCCGATGCGCTGCGCTACGCGCTGGAGCGCAAGCAGTTCGGCCAGCCGATCGCCGAATTCCAGCTCGTGCAGGCGATGCTCGCCGACAGCCGCGCGGACATCTACGCCGCGCGCTCGATGGTGCTCGATGCTGCGCGCCGCCGCGACAACAAGGAGGATGTATCGACGGAAGCATCGTGCTGCAAGCTCTTTGCATCGGAGATGTGCGGACGTGTCGCGGATCGCGCGGTGCAGATCCATGGCGGCGCGGGCTATGTGTCCGACTATGCCGTCGAGCGCTTCTATCGCGACGTGCGCCTCTTCCGCATTTACGAAGGCACGTCGCAGATCCAGCAACTCGTAATCGCGCGCAACATGATTCGCGACGCAAGCCATTGATGCTTCGATCGCGCTGACCTCAG
The DNA here is from genome assembly GCF_040965635.1 of Paraburkholderia phymatum. Lineage (GTDB taxonomy): Bacteria > Pseudomonadota > Gammaproteobacteria > Burkholderiales > Burkholderiaceae > Paraburkholderia > Paraburkholderia phymatum_B. The sequence continues at coordinate 239,175 of NZ_JBFRCH010000007.1, read as the reverse complement.
CGCAAACAAGTGGACGGCGCATGTCGTCCACTCTTCCCATTCTTTTATTTCGCTCCCGCGGGCAGGCATCGCTTTTTGTTTGCCAGAAAAAACATCCCGACCTAAACTGCTTTGATGACGCATCGCAACAAGCCTCTGCGCGCGCGTATCGCGCGTCCGATGGCCGCATTCATACTCGCGTCATGCAACTGCCATCTTTATCGCTGATCTTGATCGAAGCCGCGCCTCGCTGAGGCGTGTTGAAGTCGCGCCCTGGTTTCAGGCGCGTGACCCAGTGCAACGATGCACGCCTGGTGTACGAGTTCGATGTACACGCGATGCGTGCTGGTGCGCATCGCATGGGACCGTGGCACCGACTCTTTGAGGGAGTTCGAAGCGACCATGAATCAGTCTCTCCCGACATCCGTTTCGTCCAGCTTTTCCATTCCGCCGCTGCCCTTCGCGTCGGTGCCAGGCAATCTGCTGACGCAAGCATCCGCCTATGCGATCGACGCGTGGCAGCGCAGCGTGCTGTTTGCCGATGTGATGCGCGAGCGCGGCAATCAATATCAGTCGCACTTGCAGGAACGCGTGCCCAACGTGCTCGACTTCGACAGGGAACTGATCGTCGACGGGCGGCAGTTGCCGCGCCCCGTCAATTACGGCCTCGTTCGCATCGTGCCGCCCGCTGACCTGACGCCCGACCGCGATCTCGCGAACGGACACGATCCCGGCCGTCTGCGTCCGTTCGTCGTCGTCGACCCGCGCGCGGGACACGGCCCGGGCATTGGCGGCTTCAAGCGCGAAAGCGAAATCGGCGCCGCGTTGCGCGCAGGGCATCCGTGCTATTTCATCGGCTTTTTGCCCGACCCCGTGCCGGGACAAACGGTCGAAGACGTGATGCACGCAGAAGCGGCGTTCCTCGAAAAAGTGATCGAGCTGCACTCCGACAGTCCCGGCAAGCCCGCCGTGATCGGCAATTGCCAGGCAGGCTGGCAAGTGCTGATGACGGCCGCGATGCGCCCCGAACTGTTCGGCCCGATTGTCGTCGCGGGCGCGCCTGTGTCGTATTGGGCCGGCTGGCGCGGCAAGAATCCGATGCGCTATTCCGGCGGCATGCTGGGCGGTTCGTGGCTCACGGCGCTGACGGGCGATATCGGCGACGGCCGCTTCGACGGCGCATGGCTCGTCGAGAACTTCGAGAACCTGAATCCCGCGAATACGCTGTGGACGAAGCAGTACAACCTCTACGCGAACATCGACACAGAAGGGCCGCGCTATCTGGGCTTCGAAAAGTACTGGGGCGGCCACGTGTTCCTGAATGCGGGCGAAATGCAGTACATCGTCGACAACCTGTTCGTCGGCAACCGGCTCGTCAAGGGCGAGATCGTGACAGCGGACGGCGTGCGGCTCGATCTGCGCAATATCCGCTCGCCCATCGTCGTGTTCTGCTCGTATGGCGACAACATCACGCCGCCGCCGCAGGCGCTCGGCTGGATCACCGATCTCTATCGCGACGACGCCGATCTGCTCGGCCACGATCAGACCATCGTCTACGCGACGCACGACAGCATCGGCCACCTGGGCATCTTCGTGTCGAGCAGCACGGGACGCAAGGAGCATCGCGAGTTCGTCAGCAATATCGATCTGATCGACCTGCTGCCGCCCGGCCTCTATGAAGCGCACATCGGTGCGAAGACGGACGCGACCGAGCATACGGACCTCGTGATCGGCGACAACGTACTGTCGATTTCGCCGCGCACGATCGCCGACGTGCGCGAGATCGTGCAGCCCGATCCGGAAAGCGACCGGCGCTTCGCAACGGCCGCGTATCTGTCGCGCTTCAATCTCGGGCTGTACCGCAGCACCATGCAGCCGTGGCTTCACGCGGGCGTGACGCCGTGGATGGCCGATTTCGCGAGCAAGCTGCATCCGCTGCGCGTGACCTATGAGCTATGGTCCGATCGCAATCCGCTTGCCTCGTCCGTTGCGCAGGCTGCGCAAAGCGTGAAGGAAGCGCGCGCGCCCATCGACGCCGACAATCCGTTCCTGCAGATGCAGACGTTCATGTCGAACGCGATCGAAGCGTCGCTCGACTACTATCGCGACATGCGCGACGCCGCCGTCGAGCAGATGTTCGAAGCGGTGTACAGCGCGCCCTGGCTGCAGGCGTTCGCGGGTCTTCCGCCGCGAACGGACGGCGAGAAATCGGCGGCGTTGACGGAACCCGGCGACACGGAAGAGCGCGAAGCATCGATCGTCGCCGAGCACGCGCGTCTGCGCAACGACATGACGGAAGGCGGCCTTCTCGAAGCGAGCGTGCGCGCGCTGCTCTATGTCAAGCGCACGCACGGCGAAGCGGATGAGCGCCGCTTCAACCTCGCGCGCGAAATGCTCAGCACGCTGTCGGATCAGGGCATCCTGGCGTTCAAGCACGTCGTGCGCGAGCAGGCCGCATTGCTGCGCCTCGACACCGAGGCCGCGATCGAAGCCCTGCCCGGCTTGCTGGCCGACGCGCCCGCCACGCGCATCCGCAACGCCGCGCGCGATATCGACAAGATCAGCACGACGCTGCCGCTCGACGACAACGAGCGCGCCGATCTCGCCCGCGTGCTGACGATTTTCGAATCGGCGTCGAAGAAGAAAACAGCGCGGCGCGCGGAAGCGGGCCAGCAGGTCGAGTAAAGGACGCATCGACTCAGCGCGAGCGGGCGGCCACAGCCCGCCGCGCGCATCGGCGATGCGGGGTCGCTTTTCACACGATGGCACATACGAGGGCACACACGATGGAACCCCAGCGGGAACACAAGCGCGACAAATACGAGCGTCTCGTCGCCGTTGCTGCGAGCCTTCCGCCGACGCCGACGGCCGTCGCGCATCCTTGCGATCGCGATTCGTTGTCGGCCGTCGTCGAAGCCGCGCGCCTCAAGCTGATCGCGCCGATTCTCGTCGGACCGCGCGCGAAGATCGAGGCGGCCGCGAAGGAAGGCGAACTCGATCTCGGCGACCTGCCTATCGTCGACGCGCCGCACAGCCACGCGGCCGCGGAATGCGCAGTGCGCCTCGTGCACGAAGGCAGGGCACAGGCGCTGATGAAAGGCTCGCTGCACACGGACGAGCTGATGGGCGCCGTCGTCGCGCGCGCGACGGGCCTGCGCACCGAACGGCGCGTGAGCCACTGCTTCATCATGGACGTGCCGGGCCGCGATGATCCCCTCATCATCACGGACGCCGCCGTCAACATCTCGCCGACGCTCGACGAAAAGCGCGACATCGTGCAGAACGCAATCGAACTTGCCCATGCGCTGCGTTTTCCCCAGGCGCGCGTGGCGATCCTGTCGGCGATGGAAACGGTCAACTCGAAAGTGCCGTCGACGCTCGAAGCCGCCGCGCTCTGCAAGATGGCCGATCGCGGACAGATCACGGGCGGCATTCTCGACGGTCCGCTCGCGCTCGACAACGCGATCAGTGAAGAGGCCGCGAAGATCAAGGGCATCGTGTCGCCCGTCGCGGGCCATGCGAACGTGCTCGTCGTCCCCGATCTCGAAGCGGGCAACATGCTCGCGAAGAGCCTCACGTTTCTCGCGGGCGCGGACGCAGCCGGCATCGTGCTCGGCGCAAAGGTGCCCATCATCTTGACGAGCCGCGCCGACTCGGTGATCACGCGGCTCGCTTCGTGCGCGGTCGCGTCGATGGTCGCGCTCGCGCGGCGCGAGCAGCCCTCGGCCGCGATCGTCTGAGAACGTTTGAGGAACCGGCATGGACGTCATCCTCGTCATCAACGCGGGTTCGTCGAGCATCAAGTTTCATGCGTTCGGCGTGAACGGCGCGCAGCTCGATCCCATTGCGGGCGGCAAGATCGAAGAGATCTATTCGAATCCGCATTTCATCGCGAAGCGGCAAAGCGGCGAAGTACTCGAAGACAAGAGCTGGCGGGAGGGCGAGCAGCTCGGGCATGACAACGCGATCGCGTTTCTGCTCGACTGGCTGCGCACCCACGGCGAGGGCCGTGCAACGTTACGCGCAGTCGGCCATCGCGTCGTGCATGGCGGCGACCGCTATTCGGAGCCCGTGCGCATCGACGCGCACGTGATGGAAGAACTCGAAGCGCTCGTGCCGCTCGCGCCGCTGCATCAGCCTCACAATCTCGCGGCTATCCGCTCGATCATGGCGCGCAACGCAAACGTGCCGCAGATCGCATGCTTCGATACCGCGTTTCATCACACGCAGCCCGCCGTCGCGACGCGCTTCGCGCTGCCGCCCGACATCACGAGCCGGGGCGTGAGGCGCTACGGCTTTCATGGGCTGTCGTACGAATACATCGCGAGCGTGCTGCCGGATTGCGACGAACGCGCGGCGCAAGGCAAGACGGTCGTGCTGCATCTCGGCAACGGCGCGAGCATGACGGCCTTCGATCGCTGCAAGAGCATCGCGAGCACGATGGGCTTCACGGCCGTCGAAGGGCTGGTGATGGGCACGCGCTCGGGCAGCCTCGATCCCGGCGTCGTGCTGTGGATGCTCGAAGAGGCGAACATGGATGCGCGCGCAATCGAATCGCTGCTGTACAAGCGCTCGGGCCTGCTCGGCGTATCCGGCATCTCCAGCGACATGCGCGAGCTGCTCGCGAGCAACGACCCGAGAGCCGCCGAAGCCGTCGAGCTGTTCTGCTACCGCATCTCGCGCGAACTCGGCTCGCTCGCGGCCGCGCTCGGCGGACTCGATGCGATCGTGTTCACGGCAGGCATCGGCGAATACGCGGACGCCGTGCGCAAGCGCGTGTGCGAGCTGGCGGCGTGGCTCGGCGTGTCGCTCGACGAAGAGGCCAACGCACGTCACGGTCCGCTCATCAGCGACGCGAAGAGCGCCGTCGACGTCTGGGTCATTCCCACCAACGAAGAACTGATGATCGCCCGGCACGCGCTCAGCCGGCTGGAGGGTTAAGCATGGACAAGCCAACGGGTCAGCCGCTCGCACAGCGCAAGGTGCTGATCATCGGGATCGCCAACGAGCACTCCATCGCGTATGGCTGCGCGCGCGCGTTTCGCGAACTGGGCGCGGAGCTGGCCATCACGTATCTGAACGACAAGGCGAAAGCCTATGTCGAGCCGCTCGCGCAGGAACTCGGCGCGTCGATGCTGCTGCCGCTCGACGTGTCGAAGCCCGGCGAGCTCGAAGCCGTATTCGACGCCGTCCGAAACGAATGGGGACGGCTCGACGTCGCCGTGCATTCGATCGCGTTCGCACCGAAAGCCGATCTGCAAGGCGGCTTGCTGAACAGCTCCCCGGAAGGCTTTTCGGTGGCGATGGACATCTCGTGCCATTCGTTCATCCGCATGGCGCGCCTCGCCGCGCCGCTGATGGACGAAGGCGGCTCGATGTTCGCGATGAGCTATCTGGGCGCGACGCGCGTCGTGCCGAACTACGATCTGATGGGCCCCGTGAAAGCCGCGCTTGAAGCGTCGTGCCGCTACCTCGCGCACGAACTCGGGCCAAAGCACATCCGCGTGCATCCGATTTCGCCCGGGCCGCTGAAGACACGCGCCGCGTCCGGGCTCAAGGACTTCGATCTGCTGCTCAACGAAGCGGCCGAGCGCGCGCCCATCGGCGAACTCGTCGACATCATGGACGTCGGCTACACGTGCGCGTTCCTCGCGACACCGTACGCGCGGCGCGTGACGGGCAACACGGTGTTCGTCGACGGCGGGGTCAATATCATCGGCTGAATGCGGGGCGTCGTTCGATATCGGCGCCCCGCTCCCGCGTGTAAACCATTCACGCCTGACAGGCGTTGTACTTCTGCACGCAACCGCGCCCCCCGGCTGACGCCGGCAGGAACATCTCATAACATGATGGATCTTGCGCGGCCGCCCGCAACGGCATACGCGTGTCAGTCAACGATCCGAAAGCAACACGTAGTCGAAATGAACGATGCGTCGCATAAGATAACCTCCATCTCTTCTTCGTCGAAAACACACGCCGTGCCCACGCCTTCCATCATTCCGGAGCAGGACAACGCGCAGGACGCCGCCTCCGCCGCGCGCGAAGACAAGGTCGCGCATGGCGGCACGCCGTGGACGATGTTCGCGCTGTCGGCGATCGGCCTGCTGGTCGGCGCGTTTGCCGTGATCGGACCGGAGCACGTGTCGGTGGCCGTCGCCAAGACGCTGCTGACGCTCGGCTGCGTGGTGGTCGCCGCGCTCGCGGGCGTCGTCGCGGCGGACCTTTCCAGAAGGCAATGACACCCGTTCGCACCAGCGCGGCGCATTTCATGCTACATAAAGTGGTGCACCGCACCACTTTTCTGCTATACTTACAGATTCACTTTTTTCGCACGCGTCGAATTGCGTCCTAAATGGAAGGCACTGCGCGGAAGGTCCAGCGAACGCACCGGCATTTCAGTGCGCTTCGGCGGGCCCCAAGCGCGTCGTTCCGCGTCAATCGATTCGTGCAACACCCCGCCCTCCCTCACGATCCGACAGGTCACGCTGCCTGCCGCGCGCGTGCGCGCGGGGAAGCGAAACAGCCTGCCGAGGAGAACGTATTGGCAAAGCTTGACCGGGACAACTCCCAGTTCGAAACCACCGCATCGAAGGCGCCGAAGCGCGCCGCAAAGGCGAAGGCCCAACCCGCCGTCCTGCTGCAAGACGCTGGTCTGATGGAATCCCTCGCTGAAGAACGTCAACGTCAGATGCGCGCGCTGATCGCGCTAGGCCGCGAGCGCGGCTATTTGACGCACGCCGACATCAACGATCACCTCCCCGACAATTTCACCGAAACGGCCGCGATGGAAACCATCGTCAGCACGTTCGGCGAAATGGGCGTCTCCGTGTATGAAACGCCGCCCGACGCGGAAACGCTGCTGTTGAACGACGGCCCGTCGGCTGCCGCAACGGACGATCAGGCCGATGAAGAAGCGGAAGTCGCGCTGTCCACCGTCGACTCCGAATTCGGCCGCACGACCGACCCCGTCCGCATGTACATGCGCGAAATGGGCGCGAGCGAGCTGCTCACGCGCGCCGGCGAAATCGAAATCGCCAAGCGCATCGAAGGCGGCCTGCAGGACATGGTGCAAGCCATCGCAATGTGCCCGTCCATCATCTCGACGATTCTCGCGGACGTGGATCGCGTCGTCGCGGGTGAAATCCGCATCGACGAACTGGTCGACGGCATCAGCAACGCCAGCGAAGCCGCCGAAATGGACGACGAAGCAGCCGACGCCGCCGCGGAAGAAGAACTGGAAGCGAGCGCATCGGACGAAGATTCGGATGACGAAGACGGCGATCTCTCCGACGACGGCGGCGAAAAGGCCAACGCCGCGCGCCTCGAACAACTGACGGCGGACAGCCTCGCGATTTTCGAGCGCGTGCGCGCGCTGTTCGCGAGCGTGCCCGACATGCCCGTCACGGACAAGCGCCGCGCAACGGCCATCGCGAACCTGCGCGAGTCGATCCAGCAGGAACTCACGCCGATCCGCTTCACCGCGAAGACCATCGACCGCCTGTGCGCGGACGTGCAGGCTCAGGTCGCGCTGGTCCGCGCGATCGAACGCAACATCCTGTCGATCGCCGTCGATCGTTGCGACATGCCGCGCGAAGCGTTCGTCGAATCGTTCCCGGGCAACGAGACCGATCTCGAATGGACGACGCGCACGGCCGCGAAGTCGAAGGCATATGGTCCCGCCCTCGAGCGTCACCTGCCCGCGATTCAATCCGAGCAGCAGAAGCTCGTCGATATCGAGACCGCGATCGCGCTGCCGCTGCAGCAGCTCAAGCAGATCAACAAGCAGCTGAACTCGGCGGAATCGAAGATGCGCCAGGCCAAGCGCGAGATGATCGAAGCGAACCTGCGTCTCGTCATTTCGATCGCGAAGAAGTACGTCAATCGCGGCATGCACTTCCTCGATCTGATTCAGGAAGGCAACATCGGCCTGATGAAGGCCGTGGACAAGTTCGAATACCGCCGCGGCTGGAAGTTCTCGACATACGCGACGTGGTGGGTGCGCCAGGCCATCACGCGCGCGATCGCGGACCAGGCTCGCACCATCCGCGTGCCTGTCCACATGATCGAGTCGATCAACAAGCTGAACCGCATTCAGCGCGAGATCGTCCAGCAGACGGGCCAGGAGCCGCATCCGTCCGTGCTCGCCGAGCGCATGGACATGCCCGAGGCGAAGATCCGCAGCATCCTGAAAATCGCGAAGAATCCGGCGTCGCTCGATTCGCCCGTCGGCGAAGATGCCGACACGACGCTCGGCGACATGATCGAAGACACGTCCGCGACGTCGCCCGCCGATGCCGCCGTGCACGCGAACATGCGCCGCGCGATCGACGAAGCGCTCGACGCGCTCACGCCGCGCGAAGCGAAGGTGCTGCGCATGCGCTACGGCATCGACACCGCATCGGAACTGACGCTCGAAGAAGTGGGCCGCCAGTTCGACGTGACGCGCGAGCGTATCCGCCAGATCGAAGGCAAGGCGATCCGGAAGCTCAATCACCCGAGCCGCGCGGACAAGCTGCGCCCGTTCCTCGAGCGCGGCTAACGGCTCGAAGCTGCACGTCGCCGTGACGCGCAGCACGCGAAAACAAAACGCGCGACAGCCTTGGGGCTGTCGCGCGTTTTTTATTGCACCTTCACCTCAACGCGTGCGCCACGAGTGCATGTGAGGCAACCAGCGCATCAATGATGCTCGCCATATTCCTTGCGAGCCATCGGCGTCGCGCGCACTTTCGAATACTGGAATGCGGGGATCGCCTTCACCGCGTCTTTCGTAGCGCCCGCCCACACCAGCTTGCCACCCGTATAGTCGAGTTGGGACATCGGAATCGCGACATCGTGCTGTGACACGCCAAGGAACTGATGCGCAGCGACGACTGCAAACGAGGCGGCATTGTCCGGCGAAATGATGATGTCGTGCAGCACGCCGACCTTCTGGCCCTGCTCGTTGTAGATCGGCTTGCCCAGCAGGCTCTTCTTCGCGCTCCAGCCGTTGATGATGATCGATTCCTGCTCGACGCTCACGCCGATGGTCTGTGCGCCCGCCACCTGCGCGCTGGCTTGACCCGAAAACACGCCGACCGTCGACGCCGCGATCAGGACCGCTGCCCACTTTGCCTTCATAGCTTATTCTCCGATGTGAAATGTTGCGAGGGACTGCCGCTGCTGTGAGAAGCGACATACCTTACCGCATCGGAAATAAACCGTCGCAGAAGGGTACACGAAGCGCTTGTCGTCGTGCTACTTCGCGAGGCTCAGCCCTTTTCCCAGCACGGAACCATCCTTCTGGTTCACGAGCCAGACGGCCTGAACGCTTGCGTGAAGCGTGGAGGTTCGACGCGTGATGTCGGTGGGCTCTTCATCGGTTGGATCGCTGTGCTCGCGCGTCTCCGTCAGATACGGCGGCTCCAGCGTGCAGACGAGCACGATCGCAAAGTTGTCGCCGGCGTTTTCGAACGCCTCTTGCGAGAGCATTAGGCGGCCGCGCGCGACGGTCTTCACCGCGCCTTCCGTCTTAAGCTGGATCAGGTCGATGTTCTGGATGTAGCCCTTGGCCTTCGCGTCGGGCGCGATCACGAGCCCGCGCCCCCTCGGGCCGACGATGTTCAGATAGAGCTGGATCGCTTCAGGATGCTCGTCGCTGGCAAGCGGCACGTTCACGCTCAGCCGATGCGTCGCCGAGCGGTACAGAATGCCGTGCGGCGCGGGAATCATGAACAGGAACGTGCGCTGCCCGTTCTCCGTGGTCGCCGCATGGCCGTGAAAGATGCGATCGAACGGCTGACGCGCGAGATTGCGAATCCGGTCGCTAAGCGATTGCGTCGCGGCAGCGGGCATCTGGCCAGCGAGTGCATCGCGCACTTTCACGGGATCGTCGGCGGTGACGTGCTCCTGCATGGCCGTGGTGTTCGACGCTTCCGATCCGGCGGCTTTGGAGGCAGCATTCGCCGATGCACTCGTCGCCCCATAAGCGGCGGCGCTCATGCACAGCGCCGCCGCAATGCACAGCCTAAGCCCGACTCCATTTGCCCTGGCAACCGTGCGATTCAGAAAATGCACAACATCCTCTCCGTTCATGATGACGCTATCGGTGCGTGTTGTTCTTGTCACGGTTCGTCTCGACGGATCGAACGTACTATCAATTCGCATTCTAAGCGTATTCGATGAACGGGATGCGGCAAGCAGGCTATGGTTCTAGCAGGCGTTCTGCCAAGAAAAAACGCCAGGCACCGAAGTACCTGGCGTGCAGTTCGACTACACAGGCGCTCGACGCGCCTTTTATTCTTGCCTGTATATCGACACCGAATCGAAGACCTTTAGGCCTTTGCGCATACATTTATTCAGGGAAAGAATGAAGGCAATGCGGTTAGCTTTACCATCCTCAGCATAGCGAAGCTTGCGACCCCATCGAACGTGATTCGCAAACGTTTTCTCCATTCGCCTTCACGCAATCTGGCATGTACTGACTATTGTGCCAACTATCGCGCCAACTACAAGTGCGCCCGGGCCGGGTAGCCCACGCGCGGCGAGATTCGCATCCAGCGCGCACGCCGATGGTCCGATGAAAAGCGCGCTACGCGCTCTCGCGCGCGATCACGCTGAAGTCGATCTTCACGCTCTTGCGCGCCGAAGCGCGCGTCGATCCTGCCACGCCGTCCTGTGCCGCGAGCGCGGCCAGCAGCGTTTCGCCTGTGCGCGTGCCGATGCCGTACGCGTCGACGGAAATCGTCGTGATGGTGGGCGTGCAGCACGCGGCCACTTCGAAATTGCCGAAGCCCGCGACGGCGATATCGCCCGGCACCGACAAGCCGCGCCGGTGGCATTGCATGATCGCGCCGAACGCGGACATGTCGCTCACGCACATCACGGCGTCCGTATCGGGCCATTGACGCAACAGCGCATCGAGCGCGGGCGCACCGTGGCTCATCGTGATCGGCGACTCGCCGAGACGCACGACGCGCGGCTCGCCCAGGCCATGCGCCTTCACTTCCTGCAGATAGCCTTTCAGACGCTCGAGGCCGCGCCGGTCGAGCTCGCTCGCGCCGCCGACAAAGCCGATACGCCGATAGCCGCGCTCGACCAGATAGCGAACCATCTCGCGCGCGGCCTTCGCGTTGGAAAAGCCCACGGCCGAATCGATCGGCGAGGTAGGCAAATCCCACATCTCGACGACGGGGACACCCGAGCGCAACAACAGTTCGCGCGTCCCGCTCGTGTGCTGCGCGCCCGTCAGCGCGATGCAGCGCGGCTGATGGCGCAGCATCGAGCGCACGAGCCGCTCTTCGCGTTCGAGGTCATAGTCCGTATCGCCGATCAGCAGTTGCAGCCCTTGCGGCTCGAGCGCGGCCGTGAGCCCGCGCACGGTGTCGGAGAAGTTGGAGCTGGCAAGCGACGGCACGAGCACCGCAGCGAACGCGGAACGGCCCGAGGACAACGCACCCGCTGCCGCATCCGCGACGTAGCCGAGCTCGTCGATGGCCCGCTGCACGCGCTCGCGCGTGGCGGGCGCCACGCCACGGCCGGCGAGCACGCGCGAGACCGTCATCTTCGATACCCCCGCGAGCGCCGCGACATCCGACATGCGCGGCGGTCCCGCGAGCGCGTTGCGTGTTTCTATGGCGCGTCTGGTGCTGCGTGGAGTGCTGGACATGCTGGTCGTTTGGGGTCGCATTCTTTATCAGCCGCATATGATAACGGCAACCTCGCACGCGACCGGTCCGTCCGCGACGGACGCTACACGAAAAGCATGGTGAAACGCGGCGCCGGATTCGATGCGTGCGCGTTTCGCCCATTCAATCCGTCACGCGCAACGCGCTGCGCTTTTCGATCAGCCCCGGCACGGACACGCGCATCGCAAAGACTCCGCCCGATTGCGGATACTGTTCGATTTCGTCGGCGGGACGCCCCTGGCGCGCGGTGGTCACATAGAGCGTGCGCAGATCGTCGCCGCCGAACGCGCACATCGTCGGGCAGCGCGCGGGCAGCGGATATTCGCCGACGACCTTGCCTTCCGGCGAAATGCGCACCACACGTCCGCCTTCGTACAGCGCCGACCAGTAGCAGCCTTCGCTGTCCACCGACGCGCCATCGGGACGCCCGCGATCCGTCGGCGTCGGCTCGAACTTCACCCAGTCTTCGCGCGGCCCGACCTCGCCGCTGTCGACATCGTACGGGTGCCGGTAGATCGTGAAGCGCGGCGTATCCGAGTGATAACACCAACGGTAGTCGGGACTGAACGCCATGCCGTTCGACGTCAGCAGGCCCGCGTCGATCTTCGTCAGCTCGCCGTTTGCGTAGCGGTACAACGATGCGGCATTGCCCGCCTTCGGTTCGTCTAGCGTGCCGAGCCAGAACCGGCCATGCGCATCGCAGCGGCCATCGTTGAAGCGGCTCGTTGCGGGATTCTCCGGGTTCGCGCAGAGCTTGCGCACCACCTGCCCGTTCGCGTCCAGCAGAAAGATGCCCGTGCGCATGCCGGCGATGAAACCGTCGTCTACCGTCAGCGAAAAGCACGCGATGTTCTCGGGCATCGGAATCGCCACGTCCTGCCCGGTCTTCGGATCGAAACCATGCAGCGCCGGCGCCTGGATATCGACCCACCACAGTTTCGCGCGGCGCTCATCCCAGCGTGGACATTCGCCGAGCGCGGCGGCAGCGGGCAATACACATTCGAACGTCTGCATGATGATGGTCCTCTCTCGTGGCTCTGCAAAACGCACGCGGCGCGGATCAATCAACAGTAGCAAACAATCATGCAACGTCCAGCGTCGTAGCCGTTCTTCGCACGCAGCCCGTTGCGCGAACCGTTCTGTGAGCATCGCCGCGTTGCACCCGCGCGCGCGGTCCGCGCCGCCGCTCCCTGAGCCGTTCGGGGCGCATGCTCGCACCATGTCGCTGGCGGCTATCCTCTTCTTCGCTGGCGAGGGCAGCCACGGGCACGCGATCGGGGGTGAAGAAGTCGATCAACGTCGACAGGCGCTGCTTCATGTCGTCTCCAGGTGCTTGTCATGACGCGTTCGTGCGCGTGCGGCGCGAAGAAGGCGCGAGAATAAACGGCAACAGCCAAACGGCAACGGCGTCCCGCCAGTCCGGTTCGAAGACCAGACCGAGGGGACGCCGTTGTCCAATTCGATGCTGCAAAGTGCTACGAAAGCCACGAAGATTTGCTGCGCCGCGACTCGTCGTTGACGCCGCGGCAGTTCGGTATCGCAAGTCATATGCCATGCGCGAGGTTCGCTGGATGGCCGCGCGCGCAGGCGCCGTGGCGATCACGTTGCTTCGAAAGCGGCCGTGATCGGCGAATCATCGTGATGCTCGCAAGCACATTGGTGGTGCACCGCAGCACTGCGCGAGTGCGCTGCCGATCGCGTTGCAATCGTCAGACGCATTGCATCGCGCAGTCGATTCATCCGCGCGCAACGAAGTCGGCTGCGCCTCAAAGGCATGGAAGGCGCACACGTTTCCGCGACTGGCCCCGTTCTTGCGGTAACGCTCCTCGCTGGCAAAGGCGCCGGCATCCGGTTCGGGCATAGAGCCAGTGGCGGGAACAGGTAAGAAAGCGACAGGACAGCGGCGTCCGCTTCGTGCAAGCACGAGCGGGACGCCGTTTTGCATTGGCGGCATCGATTGGCGAAGACACGCGATGGAGAAACGGATGAACACGGGCAAAGTGACATTGGTCAGTGCGGGACCCGGCGATCTCGACCTGCTCACCTTCAGGGCAGCGAACGCGATCGCGGCCGCCGACGTGATGCTGATCGACGATCTCGTCGACGACGAAATCACGACGCTGAAGGCGGCTCATGCGCGCGTGATCAAGGTCGGCAAGCGCGGCGGCTGCAAGTCGACGCCGCAAGCGTTCATCCAGCGCCTGATGCGCCGCTATGCGCTGCAAGGCCGGCACGTCGTGCGGATCAAGGGCGGCGATGCACTGCTGTTCGGCCGCGCGGGCGAAGAGATCGCCGATCTGCGCAGCGCGGGAATCGACGTCGAGATCGTCAACGGGATTTCATCCGGCTTTGCGGCGGCAGCGGGGCTCGGCGTGTCGCTCACGCATCGCGACCATTGCCAGGGCGTGATCTTCGTGACCGCGCATCTGCGCGACGGCAGCGAGCCCGACTGGGCGACGCTCGCGGCCACGGGCATGACGCTCGCGATCTACATGGGCGCGAGCCGTATCGACGGCATCAGCGAAGCGCTCGGCAAGACACTACCAATCGACACGCCCGCCGCTGTCGTGCAATGGGCCGGCACGTCGCGCGAAAAGCGCGTGCGTGCGACGCTGGGCGAGATTGCGGCGCGTGCCGCCTCGGAAAATATTGCGAGCCCGGCCGTGATTCTGGTCGGCGGGGCGATTGGAGAAGGCGTGGCGCAACTGGCCGCGCGCAGCGAGTCGATGTGCCGGCTGAGCGCGTGAGCGCGCCGGCCGACTAGCCTGGCGATGCGATTGCTCAGCGCCCGCTTATTGCCCGCACATGATCTTCATGATGTCGGCCTGCGTCAGCACGCCGACCACAAGGCCGCCCTCGCCCACGACGGGCAAATGATGATGCCCCTCTTTTTGCGTAAAGAGCGCAATGACGTCGGTGAGCGGCGTCGTCTCCGCAACGCAGCGGATCTTGCGCGACATCACCGTGGCCACGGGCCGCGCGCGCCGCTCGCTCTCGGGCACGGTCGTATCGGATGCGAGCTTGAGGAAAGGCAGAACTGCATCGAGCGGCTGCAAGTCGACATGCGTGACCACGCCTTTCAGACAGCCCTCCGCATCGACGACGGGCAGCAGCTTGATATGGTGCGAATCGAGCAGCTTCAACGCTGCGCCGATCGTATCGTCGACGGTGACGGTGACGGGCGGCTTGCGCATCACGTCCGCGCACGTGAGCCGCAGCAGCTGCTGGAAATAGGCTTGCCGTTGCAGCTCGCCGAGCATCGCTCGCCGTTCGTCCTGTTGCCCCCGCGCCCGGTCTTCTCCCTGGTTCGATTCACCGTCGCCCCTGGCGCGGTCATTCTCCGGCCCGACGTGATGACTCGGGTTCCCGAAACACCAGTTCAATACCGACGAAATCGACATGTTGGCCCTCCCCAAGGGTGCGTTGACCGTGCATGAAACGGCAATTCCGGCGATGCACATCAGCTTTCATCGCTTGCTGTCAGTTTACATCATAACGTGAGGCATTTGCGCGCGACGGTCTGTCGCTGCCCGAACACAGAAAAAGCCGGCAAAAGCGGGGCAAAACGCCGACATGCGATAATTACCCATTACGTCGCACCGCGACGGCCCGTGTGCTCCAACCCTTGAAATCGCTTCTCGCCCCGCTCGACCAGATCTCGGAGTTCGACGAAATCGTCGATGTCCGCACGCCGCTCGAATTCGCCGAAGACCACATTCCCGGCGCAATCAATGCGCCCGTTCTGTCCAATGAGGAACGCGTCATCGTCGGTACGATGTACAAGCAGGTGTCGCCGTTCGAGGCGACCCGGCAAGGCGCGGCCATGGTCTCGCGCAACATCGCCGCGCACCTCGAAACAACCTTCGCGGACCGTCCGCGCAACTGGCGGCCGCTCGTCTACTGCTGGCGGGGCGGCAAGCGCTCGGGGTCGATGACGACCTGGCTCAACCTGATCGGCTGGCGCGCGCGGCAACTGGATGGCGGCTACAAGAGCTACCGGCGCGCCGTCGTCGAGTCGCTCGACGCGTTGCCGGGGCGATTCCGCTACGTCGTACTTGCAGGCCACACGGGCAGCGGCAAGACGCGTCTCCTGAACGCGCTTGCCGAAACCGATGCGCAAACGCTCGATCTCGAAGGGCTCGCGTCGCATCGCGGTTCGATTCTGGGCATGCTGCCGAACGAGGCGCAGCCTTCGCAGAAGGCCTTCGACACCGCGCTCGTCTCCGCGTTGCGCGCACTCGACCACGATCGGCCCGTATTCGTCGAAGCGGAAAGCCGGCGCATCGGTTCCATCTCGCTGCCCGTCTCGTTGACGGAGCAGATTCATCGCGGCACGTGCATCCGGGTGGAAACGGAGCGCGGCGAACGCATCCGTCTGCTGCTGCAAGACTATGCGCACCTGTTCGACAATCGCGAGTTCTTCAAGGCGCAACTCGCGAAGCTGCTCGAGTTGCACGGTCGCGCGCGAATCGGCGAATGGCAGAAAATGATCGACGAAGACAAACGCGTCGAACTCTTCGAGCAGCTGATCGACCTGCACTACGATCCCGCCTACGCGCGCAGCACGGGCAAGCATTTTGCACAGTTGCCCGGGTCGATGCGCTTCGCGCTTCGGCCCACGGACGCCGATATCAACGAACAGGCACGCGCGCTGCTCGCGCAATTGCGCTAACGCTTCAACGCATCGACGCTTAAGCGTCAGCGCGCGCGACGCATCACCAGTGCTCGGCCGTCGGCCACGGCAGACGCCGCAGCGACCAGTCCAGTTCCGCACCGACCACGCAGCGCCCCTCATGCGACTGCAACGCGACCGTCACCGCGATGCACGGCCTGCCGCTCGCCAGCGACAGATACGGGCTGCTCGTGACAGGCACACCCGGACGCAGCACGGCATTGCGGAAATACGGCCGATGGTCCCAGCGCGCATCGCGCGGATTCGCGACGGGATGCAGCGAGCCGCCTTCGACGGCTGACGCCTTGCCCATCACTTCGTGTCCGATCTGCCGCCCCGTCTCGTCGAGCACGAAGCAGCTGACGCATAGCTCCAGTTGCGCGAGATCGCAGAACGCGTCGTCGAGCGGCACGCCTTTGAGCCATGCGTCGACGCCCGCATCGAGCGCCTGCCGGTACGGCCGCACTTCCGATTCGAACAGCGCATGCTGATTCGCGCGCCCTTGCGCGATCACATCGAATGCATGATCGATGCGCCGGTGCACGGCATCGGGCGGCGTGACGGATGGCGACGGCCGGCCCAGCAGAAAGCCTTGCGCGAAATCGACGTTCGATTCGACGGCGAGTATCAGCTGCTCCGTCGTCTCGACGCCTTCCACCACGACCAGCATGCCCGCCTGATGCAGCAGCGAGACGAGCTTGGGCAAGATCGGCTGCTCGACGCCCGGGCTCGTTGCGCGTATCAACTCGCCGTCGAGCTTCACGAGGTCGGGCCGGATGCGCAGCAGACGGTCGAGGTTCGAGTGGCCCGCGCCGAAATCGTCGACGGCGATCAGAAAACCGTGCTCGCGATATTGGCCTGCCGCGCGCGACATGTCGTCGACACTGCCGCCGTGCGACTCCAGTAGTTCGAGCACCACGCGATCCGGCGCGAGCCCCGCCGAGGCCACGAGTCGCGCAAGCTGGTCGGCATAGCCGTCGGCGACGAAAGTCGCTGGCAGAATGTTGAGAAAGACCCATGCGTCATCAGGGATCAGGCGGCGCGCATTGCCGATATGCAACGCATGGCTCGTGCGGTCGAGATCGCCCTGATCGCTGAATGGCCTCGGCGAGAACAGCACGGCGGGCGGCACGTGCGAGCCGTCCTCGCGCTCGCCGCGCAACAACGCCTCGAAGCCGACCTGCTTCTGATGCGAGAGGCTGTAGAGCGGCTGGAAGTGCGAGGTCAGCCAGAAGTCGTCCCACAGCTGGCGAAGCGGCTCCGACGAAGCCCCGTCCGCGCGATCATGCGCCCATGTGAGTCGCACGGGATCGACGGGCGCCGCGCGTTCGATGCACACGCAGTTGCGCCCCGTATGCTTCGCTCGCAGCAAGGCCTCGTCGGCGCGATCGAGCAGCGCCATCACGCTCTCGCCGCATCGGTATTGCGCAACGCCGAAGCTCGCGCTCAAGAGGCCATCGGGACGCGCAATGCGGCCGATTGCGATGCGCAACGTTTCGGCGAGTTGCGCGGCGGGACGCAAGGCCGCGTCGTGCAGCAGCACGAATTCTTCTCCGCCAATACGGCCTACGATGTCGGCGGGCGTCGTCATCTCCTTCAACACGCGCGCGACGTTCGATAGCGCCTGATCGCCGACTGCATGACCGAAGCGGTCGTTCAGCGACTTGAAGTGATCGATGTCGAGAAAGACGGCGCTGATACTCGCCTCGCCATTCAGCTTCGACAGACGCAACGCAGCCTGGTCGAGAAACGCGCGGCGGTTGTGCAGTCCCGTCAACGGATCGGTTGCGGCAAGGCGCGCGAGGCGGTCTTCCAGCAGAAAATGATTGCGCCTGAAGCGGTAGAAGCCGAAATGGAACACGGCGGCCGTCGGCAGCGTGATCGCGAGCCACATCCACCACGCGACATTCGCATCGCCTTGCGCGCGCGGCAGGCTCATCAGCAGCGGTACGCCCGTTGCGCAAAAGAGCGCGCTGCCGACGAAAAAATGCGCAGGCGTAAGCCACAGCGGCGCCGCGCAGACGGGAATCGCGACCATTGCGGGCAGCGCCCACACCAACGGCACGTCGAGCCCATCGACATTCAACGCGAGCCCCGCGAGCAGCACGAGCATATACGCGACGCCGAGCGCGCCGAATTGCGATGTGCTCTTCGCGCGGGCAATCGCGGCGACCAGCAGCGCAAGGCACGCGGCGCACGCGAGCCGCCAGATGAGCGGCACGGCCGGCCCCGCCACGAAGCAGCGCGCGAACGCAAACGCCATGAATACGATGACTGTAAACGCCATCGTCATGGTCGCAAGGGGTCGCTGATGTTCCAGTGAACGTCGGTGAAACCGGTATTGCAATCCGGCGTCGGACGTCCGTTCCGTTAGGGAGGAAAGCATTATTAGCTCAGGCCAGTTCCGGTCACTCTGCCGATGTATAACGGCAACTCTGGCCCGAGGTTGATACTTCATACGAAAAGAGCGATGCGCGTTAGCATCGACCGATGCTGCATTTGACAATTGCACGCTTCGCGAGCCAAGCACTTGCATCGAAGCACTTGCATCGGATGTCAATTGCGTCGTGGGTGCAACGCGCTCTTCTCTCAGCGTGAGATCACGAGCGATCGGGCACGTCCTTCTTCCCCTTTAGAGGACGAGTTCGAGAAAGCGCGTCCCTGCGACGGGATTCGCATAATAGGCGGCCGTTTCGGTAAAGCCCACGCGTTCGTACAAACGCTGCGCGAAGGCCGTTTGAGGAACGGAATCGAGCACGAGCTTCGCGTATCCCAGCGTGCTTGCCTTGCCGATCACCGATGCGATGAGTTTCGCCCCAAGCGAAAGACCACGATATGCGGGACGCACATAAAGCCGTTTCACTTCGGCAACTTCATTTGAATGACGCAAAAGTCCCACGCAGCCCGCTATGTCGCCGTCTGCTTCCGCGACGAAGAACAGGCCCGACGGCAACGTGTATGTCTGCTCGAACGTCTGCATTTCATGTTCGAAGCCGCGATACGACAGGTCCATGTCGAGCCATTGCACATACTCGCGAATGATCGCGACAAGAGCCGCCGTATCGGCCGGAAAAACGGCTTCGCGAATTGAAGGATGCACTTGATGCGTGATTGAAGCCGACATGTCGCCCTCGCGGCTGAATACCCGGATCATCCGTACGGGACACAGCGTAGTGCGCGGGACCGCGCGCAGTCTTGAACGTTTGTGCACGATGCGCGGCGCACTTGCATTCCCACTATCTGATGCAGAACGCTAACGTGCACATCGAAGCCGAAGCGGGAATCAGCGGACAAAGCACATCGAACGAAGCGAGCGAACTGAACGCGCTCGACGATCGCAAGCCACCATTTCGATTCGCCCAAAACGCCCGCACGCTGTCGATTTCAGCTATCGTCGATCGTCGTAACGATGAAAGCCGCCTGATCGCGCGGTTTCGACAACCCATTCGAGGAGAAGCAACGATGAAAGTGATGGTGATCGTAAAGGCCACGAGCGATTCGGAAGCCGGCAAGATGCCGGATACCGAACTGCTGGCCGCCATGGGCAACTTCAACGAACAGCTCGTCAAGGCGGGTGTGATGCTCGCGGGCGAAGGCCTGCATCCCAGCTCGCGCGGCAAGCGCGTGCGTTTCTCAGGCCCGCAGCGCACTGTGATCGACGGGCCGTTCGCGGAGACGAAGGAACTGATCGCGGGGTTCTGGTTGTGGCAGGTGAAGTCGATGGAAGAAGCCGTCGAATGGGTCCGTCGCTGCCCGAACCCGATGGAAGGCGAATCGGAAATCGAAATCCGCCAGGTGTTCGAGGCCGAAGATTTCGGCGACGAATTCACGCCTGAGCTGCGCGAACAGGAAGACCGCTTGCGGGCCGATATCGAACAGCAGGCGAACAGGAAGAAGTGACGCTCCCCTCGTCGGCGGAACGGAACGCGCTCAACGTGTATGCAACGTGTGCTCAACGCGTACGCAACGCATCGACGATGCTCATGCGCGCGGCACGCATCGCGGGCAGGAATCCGCCGACGAGTCCCATCGTCATCGAAAACGCGAGCGTCTTCACGACGATGGCCGGCGTCAGGATGAAGCGGAACGACAGGTCCGCGAAGGTCTGAAAGTTGGTGGTCGAAAACGACGCGAACTGCATGAAGGCCGCGCAGCCCAGGCCCGCAACGCCGCCTACGAATCCGAGCAACATCGCTTCGACGAGAAACGCGGCGAGCACGTTCGAGCGCCTGAAGCCGAGTGCGCGCAACGTGCCGATCTCCGCCACGCGATTCGCGACGGACGCATACATCGTGATCATCGCGCCGATCATCGCGGCAATCGAAAAGATCGTCGACAGTGTGAAGCCTAGTATGTTGATGAACGTCGAGAGCGCCTTCGACTGGTCGCTGTAGAACGTCTGCTCGCGCTTCGCTTCGTCGGCGAGGCGCGGATCGACGTCGAGATCCCGTTTGAAGCCATCGAACTGGTCGGACTGCGCGAGGCGCACCACCATCGACGAATAACTGGTGCGGCGAAACGACTGCATCAACTGATCGACGTCGCCCCAGATTTCCGAATCGAAGCCGCTGCCGCCCGCGTCGAACGTGCCGACCACGGTCCAGTCGCGCTGCGCGAAGTGCAAATGCTCGCCCGGCTGCGTGCCGCTGAAGCCCTTCGCGACGCTGCTGCCGACGATGATCTCCGAAGAGCCCGGACTGAACATGCGTCCCGACGCGAGCTTCACCTGCGGCCGCAAGCTCATGCCGGCGGGCGACACGCCGCGTATCACGACGTTCGACGGTTTCCCCGTGCTGAGCTTCAGCAGCGAGATCAGCACGACGGATTCTTTCGACGCCATGCGCCTGCCATCGCCGCCCATCGCAACGGCAGGGTGCATTTCGATCACGTTGGCCTGAGCGCGGTCGATCGCGCTCTGCACTTCCGTTTCCGCGCCCTTGCGGATCACCACGACGTTGTCCTCTCCGCCCGTCGAAACGAGTGTCTTCTTGAGGCCCGCGTCGAGCATCAGCACGGTCGCGAACACGAACACGACGAGCGCGAGTCCGCTCGCGGTGAGCGCCGTGGTCAGACGGCGCGTCCACAGATTGCGAGCGATATACGAGAGCGGGATCGCCACGATAGACCTCGCCTCTAGCCGATCGCCCGCAGGCCTTCGACGATCCGCACGCGCGCGGCCTGCATCGCCGGAATGATCGCGGCAGCGAGCCCAACGGCGAGCGCGCACGCGGCCTGCGACAGCATCGTCTGGTGCGACACGACGAATACGGGAAACACGCCGCCCGTCGCCTGCTTGAAGAAGCTCGCAGCGGGCGGCGTCGCGAGCATGCCGAGCGCGCCGCCCACCGCGCTGATCGTCACCGATTCGCCGAACATCAGCAGCGCGAGAAAGCCCGGTCCGAAGCCGAGCGCCTTGAGCGTCGCGTATTCGACAGTGCGCTCGCGCGCACTCATCGCCATCGCATTCGCCATCACGGCCATGATGATCACGATCACCACATACGACACGAGACGGATCGCCGCGATGATCTGATTCGACATCGCGACGAAGCCGAGCTGGAATGCCTGCTCCGTTTCCGTGAGCGTTTCGGCGAGCGAGTTCTTGAACACGGCATCGACGTCGCGCGAAATCGCGGCGGCATCGTCGGGATTCGCGATGCCGAGCACGTACACGCCGACCTGATCGGCTTTGCGCCCCGGCATCTTGCGCACCGTTTCGTTCAGATAGTCCCAGTGGAAAATCAGTTGGCGCGTGATCGTCGATTCGTCGCGCCCGTCGAGAATGCCGCGCACCGTGAACTCCCACGTGCCCGGATAGATCGTGCCCTTGATGGGAATCACGTCGCCGACCTTGAAGCCGAACGCGTTCGCGAGTTGCCTGCCGATCAGACAGCCTTTGCGGTCGCGCTCGTAATCGCTGCGCTGCTGCGCGGACAGAATGAATTCCGGGTACAGGTCCAGATAGTTGTCCGACACCGCGAACTGCGCGAAGAAGTTCTTCGGCTCGCGATAGATGCCGCCGAACCAGCTCGAACGCGCGACCATCGTCACGCCGTCGACACCTCGAATGCGGTTTTCATAGCTGAGCGGCAGCGGAAACGTGAGCGAGATCGCGTTGCGCGTGACGAGCCGCGCATTCGACGCCGCCGCCGCGCCCGCGTACCACGCGTCGACCACGGTATGCAGCAGCCCGTACGCGAGCACGGCGATCGTCAGCCCGAGCACGGTCAGTATCGTGCGCAGCTTGTGACGCAGCGCGTTGCGCGTGATCAGCTTCAGCAGATGCATGGCAGCCTGCGATTGCGCGCTTCATTGGGCATTTCAGCGAGCCGGTCCATCGATCAGCTCCCCTTTCTCCAGATGCACGAGCGCCCTTGCCGCGCCCGCCGCATGCGCGTCGTGCGTCACCATGATGATGGTCTTGCCCAGCTCGCGATTGAGCCGCTGCAACATCGACAGCACTTCCTCGGCGGACGCACGATCGAGGTCGCCCGTCGGTTCGTCGGCGACGATCAGCGTCGGATCGGTGATCAGAGCGCGGGCAATCGCTACGCGCTGCTGCTGGCCACCCGACAGCTCCGACGGATAGTGATGCGCGCGGTTCGACAGATTGACCATGTCGAGCACGAGCGCCACGCGCTCGCGGCGCTCCTTGCGCGTCAGGCGCGTGAGCATCAACGGCAGCTCGATGTTCTCGAACGCCGTCAGCACGGGCATCAGGTTGTAGAACTGGAAGATGAAGCCGACATGCGCCGCGCGCCATTGCGCAAGCGCCGCTTCGGAGAGCCGCGTGATGTCGACGCCGCCGACGTGCAGCTCGCCGCCGTCCGGCCGGTCGATGCCCGCGATCAGATTGAGCAGCGTGCTCTTGCCCGAACCGGACGGTCCCATCAGCGCGATGAAATCGCCATCGCCGATCGAGAGCGTGATGTCCAACAGCACGGGCACCGTCTGCACGCCGCGCCGGTACGACTTCACGAGGTGCCGGATCTCGACGAGGGGCATCGCCTCTTTCAGTGCCGCGCTCGCGTCATGACTCATGTGGTTCACGGCTTCTTCGCCACGGTGACTTTCGCGCCGTCCTTGATGTGCTCGTTGGGCGAGCGCACCAGCACATCGCCGGGACGCACGCCGCCGACGGCAACCAGTTCGCCGAGCGTCGCGCCCGTCGTGACGGGCACTTCATGCACGGCATCGTCCTTGATCGCGAACACGACCTTGCGCCCGCCTCGCTCGACGATCGCGGCCGGCTGCACCGCGACGACCGGCCGTCTGTCCTGCGGTGGCACGGGCTTCGACAGGAACGCGATCTTCGCGCTCATGTCGGGCAGCACGCGTTCGTCGCGATCGACGAAGCGCACCTTGACGAGCACGGTCGCCTTCGAGCGGTCGACGGTCGGCACGATGCGCGACACGCTTCCCGCGAGGCGAACTTCCGGCAGCGCGTCGAGCTGGATCTCGCACGGCTCGTTGACGGCGATCTTCGCGATGTTCGATTCGGCGACGTCGGCCTCGACTTCGAGCGTCGCCATGTCGGCGATCGTCACGACGGCACCCTTGCTGTCGGATGCCTGCGAGAACGGCGTGATGTTGTCGCCTACGTTTGCGTGCTTTTCGATTACGACGCCGTCGAACGGCGCGCGGATCACCGTCTGATCGACAGAGACCTGCGCGGCCTGCGCGTTGGCCTGCGCCGACACGATCGCGGCGCGGCTGTTGTCGATCGACGCCTTCGCCTTGTCGTAGCGGGCGAGATCGGCGTCGTACTGGGTAGCGGGAATAGCGCCGTTCGGCGCAAGTATCGCGGAGCGGCGCAGATTGATTTCGGCGTTCTTCAACTCCGCTTCCTGCAACGCGAGATTGGCCTGCGCGACCTTGACCTGCGCCTTCGCCTGCGCGAGCGCGGCCTCTACGTCGTTGCTCTCGATCCGCGCGATCACCTCGTTCTGCTTGACGCGCGTGCCTTCGAGCACGCCGAGCCATTCGAGCCGCCCTTGCGCCTTCGACGCCACGGCCGCCTTGCGTTGCGGTACGACGTAGCCCGTCGCGTTGAGCAGCGTGTAGGTTTGCGATGGGTAAGCGGACACCACGGTCATGGTGTCGACGGTCTGCGGCCCGGCGAGCCTCAACCCGGCAAAGAGCGCGCCGGCAAGCAGCAGCGCGGCGGCCCCGTAGCCGATCCAGTTGCGCCGGCGGCCGCCCGTAGCGACGGCCGGCCGGTCGATTTTGAGCCGCTTCAGATCGTGATCTGCCAATTTATATGTCGTCGCCGGGCGGCTCGTGCAACCCCGGACACATCATGTGATGAGCGTCGGCGCACTGCCATGCCGGCTACCTGTCCTGTAGTCGGGCCCACAGTATAGCGCTGCGCACCATCCGTACTTTTGTCCGGAGGCGCGCGATTGCTTTACAGTCTTGCCGTCGACATTCGATTATTCGAAGGGAGAACATCATGCAGGACAAGCAGACGGTGGCGGCGGACAGCACCGCCGTGCGCGTCGCGTTGTGGCGAGCCATGCATGTGCAGGTCGACGCGCCGCCGCACGTGCTCGACGACGAAATCGGCTTGCGTCTCGCCGCGCCCGACGAAGGCTGGCGCGACCGTCCCGACATGGACCCGCAGGGCACGCGCGGCTATCGTGCATCGATCGTGGCCCGCGCGCGTTTCATCGAAGACCTGGTGACGCAAGAGGCGAGCCACGGCGTGTCGCAATACGTCATTCTCGGCGCGGGACTCGATACGTTCGCGCAGCGCAAGCCGGAGATCGCAGCGCGGCTGCGCGTGTTCGAAGTGGATCGTCCGGGCGCCGAGGCGTGGAAGCGGCAGCGCCTGATCGAGCTCGGCTATGGGATTCCTCCGTGGCTGCGGCTCGTGCCCGTCGACTTCGAAGCAGGCCAGTCATGGTGGGACTGCCTGTCGCGCGCGGGCTTCGAAGCGGACGCGCCGGCCGTGGTCGCATCGACGGGCGTGTCGATGTATCTGACGCGCGACGCAAACCTCGCGACGCTGCGTCAGATCGCGAAGCTCGCGCCGGGCTCGACGCTCGCGATGACTTTTCTGTTGCCGCTCGATCTCATCGACGCCGCCGAACGCGCGCAGCATCAGGCCATCTATGAACGGGCGCGCGCGGCGGGCACGCCGTTCGTCAGCTTCTTCAGCCCCGACGAGATGCTGGCGCTGGCGCGCGAAGCGGGTTTCAGCCGGGTCCGGCATGTATCGACGGCCGGCCTGACCGAACGCTATTTCTCGCACCGATCCGATGGCCTGCGGCCGGCGACCGGCGAGGCGTTTCTCGTCGCGAGCACGTGAGAGCCATCACCACGCCCGCGACGCGTTCGATGCGGTCGCACGGTTGAATCCGCGGTTGGAATCTATAACAACAAGGTGTCGAGCATGCGCGATACAACTGAAAGTCCGGCACGCCTGCGCTTTCTGAAAGGCCTGCTTCCCATCGACCGTACCCGGGCCTTGCGCGATGCGTTCGCGGGCATATCGCTCGCGTCGATGGACATTCCCCAAGTGCTCGGCTACGCGCGCATCGCGGGAATGCCCGCCGTGACAGGGCTTTACACCGTCTTTGTGCCGCTCGTCGCGTTTGCGTTCTTCGGCGCGTCGCGTCACCTCGTGGTGGCGGCCGACTCGGCGACGGCCACGATCTTCGCGAGCCGCGCTTCCACGCTTGCGCCGATGGGCAGCGCCGAATACGTGGCGCTGGCGGGCATGGTCGCGCTGCTCACCGCGGCGCTGCTGCTGCTCGCGCGCATCTTCAAGCTCGGCTTTCTCGCCGACTTCCTCTCGCGCACGGTGCTGGTCGGCTTTCTGACGGGCGTCGGCATTCAGGTGTCGATTGCGATGCTCGGCGACATGTTCGGCATGACGGTGCCCTATCCGTCGTCGCGAAGTCTCGCGCAGCTCACGTACGTGATCGGCCATCTCGCTGGCGCGCATCTGCCGACGCTCGCGCTCACGGCACTGGTGGTGGCCGCCATCCTCGGCTCGAAGGCGCTGTCGCCGCGCCTGCCGATACCGCTCGTCGTCGTGGTCGGCAGCATCGCGGCAAGCAAGACGTTCGACTTCGCGTCCCATGGCATTTCCGTACTGGGCCCGCTTGCGGGCGGCCTGCCGCCGCTGCGTTTTCCGGAAGTCACGTGGCAGCAGTTTCTCGATCTCGTGCCCGTCGCGGCGTCGTGCTTCGTGATGATCATCGCGCAAAGCGCCGCGGCGGCGCGCGTGTTCGCGCAGCAGTATCACGAAGACGTCGACACGAACGCCGACATCCTCGGGCTGGCCGCCGCGAATGCAGCCGCCGCGTTCAGCGGCACGTTCGTCGTCAACGGCAGCCCGACGCAGACCGCCATGGCCGAACGCGCCGGCACGCGCAGCCAGCTCGGGCAACTCGTGTTCGCCGCCGTGGTGGTGGTCGTGCTGCTGTTCCTGAGCACGTGGCTGCAATATCTGCCGCACTGCGTGCTGGCGGGCATCGTGTTCACGATCGCGATCGGCATGGTCAACGTGCAAAGCCTGAAGGCGATCCGCAGCGAGAGCCCCGGCGAGTTCACGCTGGCGCTCGTCACGGCGGCCGCCGTGGTGATGGTGGGCGTCGAGCACGGCATATTGCTTGCGGTCGCGCTGTCGCTGATGCGGCACGTGCGGCACAGCTACCATCCGCATACGATGGTGCTGGAGCCCGCGCCCTCGACGGGACGCTGGCTGCCCGTGCCCGCGCAGCCGGGGACCATGACAGCGCCGGGGCTCATCGTGTATCGCTTCGGCTCGGATCTGTTCTTCGCGAACGATCACTTCTTCACGGCGGAAGTCTCGCGGCTGATCGACGCGGCGCCCGGTCCGCTGCACTGGTTCGTCGTCGATGCGGGCGCGATCACCGATCTCGACTACTCCGCCGCGCGCACGGTGAACGATCTGATCGACAACCTGCATGAGCGGCGGATCGGCGTGCTGTTCGGACGGGTGAACCGCTATCTGCGCTCCGATATGGACCGGCATGGCATCACGAAGACGATCGGCGATTCGAACATCTTCGAAACGCTGCACGAGGCGCTCGCGGCGGCGGGCGTAAGCAGTCCGCCGGCGCACGAGCCCGGCGTGCTGTAAAGGTTGCACCGCGCGGACGCCGCGCGAATATGCGCCCGCAGAAAAGTACGACATGCCGTGCCATACTTGCGAACCGTCCTCTTCACACTCTTCACACGTCAATGCGATGACCGCCTCTTCCGCTTCCATCGGCTTCAACCTGAATCCGCTCGACCGCCGCTCCGACATGCGCGACGACGACGCTTTCATCGAACGCCTGCGCAGCGATCCCGCCGCGCGCTTTTTCGTCTTCGATGGCGACGTCCCCTTGCTCAAGCGCGGCGACGGGCAGGATGCGTGGTTCCTCGCCCGTGAAGCGGCTGCATTCGGCGACCCGCTTCAAAGCGTGTTTCTGGGGCAGCACGACGACGGCAGCGGCCGCTTCGCGCTCGGCTTCACGCTCGGCCTCGAACCGGGCGAAGGGCAGACGCAAGGCGTGCTGCATGAGCGAACCGATCTGCGCTCTATCGCTGTGCGGGGCCTCATCGCGCCTGAGGTGGCGGGCATGCTGGGTCAGGCGAAGTCGATGCTCGACTGGCATCGCCGCCATGGCTTCTGCGCGAACTGCGGCGCGGCCAGCCGCTCGGCGGCGGCGGGCTGGCAACGCGTGTGCGATGCGTGCGGCACGCGTCACTTTCCGCGCGTCGATCCCGTCGTGATCATGCTGGCGATCGACGGTGAACGGTGCCTGCTCGGACGCCAGCGTCAGTTTGCGCCGGGCATGTACTCGGCGCTTGCGGGTTTCGTCGAGCCGGGCGAGACCGTCGAAGATGCCGTGCGCCGCGAAGTGCTCGAAGAAGCCCGCGTGACGTGCGCGCAAGTCGTCTACTTCGCATCGCAGCCGTGGCCGTTTCCTTCGTCGATGATGATCGGCTGCTTTGCGCGGGCCGCCGACACGGAGATCGTCGTCGACGAGGCGGAGCTCGAAGACGCGCGCTGGTTCACGCGCACGGAGGCCGCCGCAATGCTCGCGGGCACGCATGCAAACGGACTGTCCGCACCGAAGCCGCTTGCGATCGCGCATCATCTGCTGCGGGCCTACGTCGAGCATGGCGAGGCTGTGTTGCAAGGCAAAGGCGATCAGGCGATCGCACCGTCCAGGGTCTCGTCACAGTCCTGAACCGCCGCGCGCTCGCAAGCGAGGGAGGCATCCCGCCTCAGTCGATGACGGCCACGACATTGACCGTCCCTTGCCGGGCCATCTTCGCGTAGGGGCACAAGCGCTCGGCATTGCGCACCATCTCTTCCGCGACGGCCCGCTCGACGCCCGGCATCCGCACGCGGACATCGATCACCAATGCGTAGCCGCCGTCCATCGGATCGCGGCCGAACGCAACCTGCACCTCGACGGCCGTATCGTCGAGTTCCATCTTCGCGCGCTTCCCGAGCAGATTCAGCGCGCCATGGAAGCAGGCGGCAAAGCCCGCCGCGAACAGCTGCTCGGGATTCGTTCCGTTGCCGGGACCGCCGAGTTCCGTCGGCAGTCGCAGATCCACGACAAGATTCCCGTCGTCCGAACGGGCCACGCCGGATGCGCGGCCGTGTCCCGTCTCGCCGCCCGAAACCGTGACGGTCGTCGTGTACAGCGGCGCGAAATCCCGGCCCCGATACCGGTCGAGCAGTGAAAGCGGAGGGGCTTGCAGTCCCTCGCTGCCATTTTCGCTGCCTTTTTCGCTGTCTTTTTCGTGCTCCATGTTGCCCTCTCACCCAGCGGCGACGAGCGTTCTGATTCTCAGCAGACAAGCGTACCGGATTGCCTTCTGCCCCGATATCGTCGAATCCGCTCCCGCCTTCGCCGATTTGCGCCGAACGAACGATCGTATAACCGGCGTCGGCATTCCAGATGGTTTTCGCCCGGACGTATCCGCTTCGGAATGCGTGTCCGGGCGCCGCACCCAACATGCTAGGCGAGCGCGGACCACGGCGGTAGAGCCCTCCACGGCCTCACGGTGTTGCCCGTCAGGCGTCAATCGAAAAGCCGGCCGCCAGAACGCTGTACCGCATCTCTTCACCGTGTCCTACACTACGAAAGCCAGCAGAAAGCCCCGCCAAAATTCTGCGGCTGCGCAAAAGCTCCCGATGCTCAGTACAGACTGGCACCCCGGGACGGTTCAGCGATGAAGGTGCCCATAGTCGGAGCCCTCAATGGATCAACCGGATATACCGCAGCATGGTTTTCGCGTTGGCCTGCCCAATCCCGCTGACGCCTTGTCGACCTGTTTCGCGACGAGCTACGCGGGCATCATCTCGTTCATGGCCGTCGCCACAGAAGGAAGTTTCGCCAAGGCGGGCGAGCGACTGGGGATCGGGCGCTCGGCTGTCAGCCGCAACGTCCAGAAGCTCGAAACGCAGCTCAGCACGCGCCTCTTTCTGCGGACGACGCGAACGACCCATCTGACGCGCGAGGGCGAGCGGTTCTTCGAGAATTGCAACCGGGGCGTGACCCATATCGTCGAGGCGATGAACGATATGCTGGATCTTCGCCACGGCCCGCCGCGCGGCTTGCTTCGCATCAGCTCGACAGCCGGATTCGGACGCAAGGTGGTTGCGCCGCTGATTTCCACTTTCACGGAAGCCTATCCGGATATCGCCGTGGATCTGCTTCTCGATGACCGGCCTACGGATTTCGCCGCCGAGCAGATCGACGTCGCGTTTCGCGACGGGCGCATCGAGGACTCCAGCATCATCGCGAAACAGCTGATTCCGATGCAGATGGTGCTCTGCGCGTCCCCTCTCTACGCGGAAAGACGGGGGTTGCCGTCGACGCTCGAAGAACTGGGCCAGCATGAGTGCATCAACTTCCGCTTCTCTAGCGGGCGCGTGTTCGAATGGGAATTCAAGGTCGACGGCCATATGCGAAAGTTTCTGCCGACGGCGAGGCTGACTTTCAATGACGCGGACCTCGTATTGCGTGCAGTCCTCGACGGACATGGCATCGCGCAAATGCCCGGCTACCAGATATGCGATCACATCGCGCGCCACGAACTCGTGATGGCTTTGAAGCGGCATGTGCCTGACGATCGCGGCCACTACATCTGCTACCTCTGCCGGCAGCATCTGCCGTCACGCATTCGCGTATTCGTCGATTTCATGACCGAGCAGATCCGCGCGCTCAATCTGCTTTGCTTCGAAGATTTTTATACGGAATGTCCTAAGCGCGAGCATCAGGCGTGAAAGCCATTCGCGCCGTGGCAATAGCCTTCTGCAATTGATGCCGCCACGGAAACGGTGAGTGTTGCGATGTGCCTCTACTGAAGCATCAACCTTGCGCCTACGATTCGGGCATGGTAACGCGGTCGACCGACTCGGTTGACGAGCCGTCAAGGCCGTGAGTGGAGAACATCATGTCTCGTTTCGGACCCGTGCTCGTATTCGCCGGCTGGATCATCCTCACTGCCGTCAACATTGGACTCGCGCTTGCGGTCTCGTTCAGCGGCGCCGTCTGAACGGTTGTCGACAGGTTATCGATGAATCGTCGATTTACGGGTGAACCGCGTGTCGGTTGCAGCGCTGCGCGCTGCACCCGACCGCGATCGTCGTTCCGCGCACGGCACGCGCTACTGCGCCGCAGTGAGCTTCAACCCCGCAGGCCGCAACGACGGCGGCACTTCCTGGTGCCCGCGCCGGTCGTCGGACACCTGCTCGATGCCTTTCTTCTGCACTTCCTCGCAGAACGCGATACGCGAGCGGTAGTAGTCCGCCTGCATCTGCGCGTCGAGGACACGTTGCTCGGCCTGGTAGAGCTCCATCCGTAGATCGTGCAGCGCACGTTCGGCCTGTCTTTCAGGGGCGGCAGAGTGATGTGACGCCCAGCGGATTAGCCATTGCAGCATCGTGGAGCCCTCCTCTTCGCAGTTGTGCTTAAGCGGCATGAAACACACGCGCGCTGTTCCTATTCACCACGGCTCTAGGCTATCAAAAATAAGATAGACCCTTGTGTGTCTTATCGCACGTGTTGCGAAAACGATACCTCGGCAAATCCCCCGTTGCGCATTGCTGCGGATTGCGGTGCGCATCCCGCCTATCGCCCGATTCAGCACGCGTGTACATGCAAAGCTCGCGAGTGGTTCGCACAATCATCTCAGGCGAGCTTTTCCTTCAGAAAAGCGACCACATACGGCGTCGCGGCAGCCGCGACCGTCGACGCGACGGCTGGGTCGATTCCCATCTTCTGCGCGAGAGATTCAGCGACGCGGCCAGTCAGGATGCCTTCCCCTCCTTCCTCGATCGACTTGAAAAAACCATCGCCTCTGACGAGGCCAGCCGCGAATGCCGCAAAGAAGCTCTTGCCCGGATGCTCACCCAGCAGACCCGCGCTCTGCTCTTCGACATGCGCATGCGCCGTCTCGGCCACCTGACCGAGCATCTGCTGCGCATCGTCGGGACTTACGCCCTGGTCCGCAAGAGCCTGTGCGGCCTGATTGCCATGCTCCGACGCAAGGAATTCGGAAACGAGTTGCTGTACGTCCATGGAACGCTCTCCTACGAAAGTGACGCATTGAGGACCGGGTAATGGAGCCGACGTGACATTTAGCTGACGCTTTGCAAGACGATGTCACGGCTGCCGACGAGGGATGTCGGGGCACTCAGACTAGCCCATTTCAGAGGATGGCGAAAGACGTTGTCGCGACACATGCGCGACATCACACGGACATCAAATGCACGTGCGCAGTTGAACGACGGCCATGCGCATCGGCGTTCGAAGATGCGCATGGTCATTCAACGCATTCGGCTTTCCGGCTTCGAACGCACATTGCGCTCGCATGTGTCCTACACGGCGCACAGGGATGGACTTCAGAACCCGCACTACAGACTTCTAACCGATTCACGCTCACAATCCCGGTCGCAGCAACCGGTAATTCAGTATGGCGAAGTACATTTCAATCAGGAGTACTTCAACATGTCGCCCGTCGCGGGCGGCTTCAAGACATCGCATTCCCGCAATGTGACCGTGAGCGACAGCGTCTTCCTGAGGAATCTCGGTACAGGCTTGTGGTTCGATGAATCGTCGTACGACATCAAGATATTGAACAACGACTCGATCGGCAACGCCGGGCATGGCCTCGATACGGAGATCTCGGACAAGGCGCAATTCGTCAATAACCTGGTGGTCTCGAATGGCGGGAGCGGCATCAAGGTCATCAACACGAGTGACGTCGATATCTGGAATAACACGCTTGCAAAGAACAGCACAACGACGAGCGAGCGCAATCTCAACATCGTGATGGATACCCGACGCTGGGCCACGGCAACATCATCCAGCCAGAAGGATTTGCGTCAGGGCGTGGCAACGCCGCCTGACATGACGTGGATCACGGGGCCGACCAATGCCCACAACAACGTCATTGCCGGCGGCTCCGGGCAATTGCCTGATGTGCGTCGAGGACTACTCGCATCAGTACACGGCCGCGCAACTCAAGACCACCGCGGACGACAACGTCTATCAGCGGCAGTCGGTCAACGCTCCTACCTGGGTTGCCGTATGGTCGCGAGGGAAGATCAATAGAATCCTGCCGTCTACACGACCTTGCGTATCTTCAGCAGCCAAACGACTAGCCCGCCAGCCCCACGAGCTGCGCATGAAGCGCATCGGGAATCTCGATCCCGTCGCGCGCCGCCGCGTCGGCGAGACTGCGCCGGCGCTCGCCCGGCAAGCGCACGTCCGCATCCTGAAGCATCTCGGCGATCAGCGCCTCCACTCTCGACAGATACGTTTCGCTGCCCGCCAGCGCGCCCGGATCGATCGCCCAGAACAGATGGCCGATCTGCGATTTCTCGCCCTCTTGCGTCAGGAACGAGCCCGCCTCATAGCCGAAGTTCGCGCCCGCGAGCGCAGCCGCGAGCAGTTCCACCATCAGCGCAAGCATCGCGCCTTTCGCGCCGCCGAACGGCAGCATCATGCCGTCGAGCGCGGCTTTCGCATCGGTGGTCGGCAAACCGTCGCGCGTCGTCGCCCAGCCTTCGGGTATCGGCAGGCCTTCGCGCGCCGCGACCATGATCTTGCCGCGCGCCACGTTCGACAGCGACAGGTCGATCAGCAGCGGCGCTCCATCGCGGCGCGGAAACACAGCCGCAATCGGATTCGTGCCGAACAGCGAATGACGCCCGCCCCACGCGGGCATCGCAGCGGGCGTATTGCTGAACGCGAGCCCCACGAGGCCCGCCGCGCCGAGCGCTTCGAGGTGATACGCGCCGACGCCGAAATGATGGCTGCGCCGCACGCTCGCGACCGCGCTGCCATGCTCGCGCGCGCGGCCGATCAATGTTTCGATCGCGAGCTCGCAGGCCGGAAAAGCCATGCCGTCCGCGGCGTCGATCAGCACGGCCGCGTTGCGCGCGTTCGCGACGAACGCCTGCGCCTGCGGATCGACGCGGCCGTTGCGCAACTGCGCGACATACATCGCCAGACGCGCGACGCCATGTGAAGACAGCCCGCGTTCGTCCGCGTAGACGAGCGCGCGCGCCGTCGCCGCGGCCGTGTTCTGCGTCGCGCCCGCAGCCAGCATTGCGCGCATCGCGAGCGCGTACAGGTCGCCCGATGAAACACACGTCATGTCAAAACTCCTTCCCGTCGTTGCGAATCGCGTACGCCTTCGAGCAGCGCCTGCGTCACGCGCGCCGCGACGAGTGTGCTGACGCGTTCGTTCGATTGCACTGTGAGTCCCGCGATATGCGGCGTCAAGATCAGGTTCGGCGCGCGCGCAAGCGGCGAGCCCGCCGTGAGCGGCTCGTCGGCGAATACATCGAGCGCTGCGCCGCCGAGGCGCCCGTGCTTCAGCGCATCGGCGAGCGCGTGTTCGTCGATCACGCCGCCGCGCGACGTATTGATCACCACGGCATGCGGCCTGAGCCTCGACAGTTGCGCGGCGCCAAGCAGATTGCGGGTGCTCTCGACAAGCGGCACGTGAACCGAGACGACATCCGCCGCACGCAACGCCGCGTCGAATGTCATACATTGAGCGCCCGTCTCTTTCCAGCAAGCGGCGCTCGCCGGCTGCTGCGGATCGTGGCCCGCCACCCGCATGCCGAGCGCGCGCGCCAGTTGCGCGACGAGCTGTCCGATTCCGCCGAAGCCGATCACGGCCAACTTGCTGCCCGCCGCTTCGCGTCCGTTCGACAGCGCGGTGCGCGGCCATTCGCCCGCCGCCACCGAAGCGCTCGACAGATACGCGCCGCGCAGCAGCATCAACGCCGTCGCGATCACATACTCCGCGACGGCGCGCGCATTCGCGCCCGTTGCAGGCAGCACCTGCACGCCCCGCTGCGCGCACGCCGTGAGATCGATATTGTCGAGCCCGACACCGAGCCGGCCGACGGCAACCAGTTTGGGCGCGGCGTCGAGCAACGCCTGCGTGACCTGCGTGCGGTTGCGCACGATCAGCGCATCTGCATCGGCGAGCAGGCCGCGCAGCGCGTCGGGTTGATCGACGAGCGATGCGTTCGCATGCACGTCGAAATGTTGCTTCAGCGCTTCGACGGCGGATGCGTCGATGAACTCGCTGACGACGACTTTCTTGCGATCGTTCTTCAATTCGAGTGCTCCTGTGCGTAGGCGGGCGTTCTTTCGCTGATCTCCTCGGCCGTTTCGGCTTCTTCGTCCTCTTTGCTTATGGCGAGCGGCTCGGCGAGTATCTTGCGCGCCGCTTCGGCATCGAACGCGCCTTCCCAGCGCGCCACCACGAGCGTCGCCACCGCATTGCCGATCATGTTGACGATCGCGCGAATCTCATTGAGCACGCGGTCGATGCCGATGATCAGCGTGATGCCCGCGACGGGAATGATGTCGTGCGTCGACAGCGTCGCCGTCAGTGCGACGAGTGCCGCGCCCGCCACGCCCGCGCCGCCCTTCGATGTCACCATCAGGATCGCGAGCAGGCCGATCTGCTGAAGCAGCGACAGATGCGTATTCGTGGCCTGCGCGATGAAGAGCGACGTCATCGTCAGATAGATCGCCGCGCCGTCGAGGTTGAATGAATAGCCTGTCGGCAGCACGAGGCCGACGACGGGCTTCGGGCAGCCGAGGCGCTCGAGCTTCTCCATCAACCGAGGCAGCACGGATTCCGTCGTCGACGTGCCGAGCACGATCAGCAGTTCTTCGCGCAGATACTTGAGGAGCGGCCACAAGCCGACGCCCGTCCAACGGCAGATCGAGCCGAGCACGAGCACGATGAACACGATGCTCGTCAGATAGAAGCAGACGATCAGCAGGCCCAGTTGCTGCAACGTGCCGATGCCGTACTTGCCGACCGTGAACGCCATTGCGCCGAATGCGCCGAGCGGCGCGAGCCGCATGATCATCTCGACGATCTTCATCAGCGCTTCGCCGCTCTGCTCGATCACGCGCGACAGGAAGCGGCTGCGGCGCGACATGATCGACAGCGCGATGCCGAACAGCACCGAGAACAGCAGCACCTGCAACAGATTGCCGCGCGCGAACGCGCCGACCACGGAGTTCGGCACGATCTCTTCGAGGAAGCTCTGCGACGCCGCCGTATGCACCTCCGCTACGTAGTGACTGACGGCATGCGTGTCGAGCGTCTTCGGGTCGATGTTCAGCCCTTCGCCCGGATGCAGCACGTTCGCGACGACGAGACCGATGACGAGCGCAAGCGTCGTCACTGCTTCGAAGTAGAAAATCGTCTTCAGTCCCACACGGCCGACGTGCTTGAGATTTTCCATCCGCGCGATGCCCACCGACACGGTGCAGAAGATCACCAGCGTGATCAGCATTTTGATGAGGCGGATGAACGTGTCGCCGAACGGCTTCATCTGCACGCCAAGATCCGGCGAGAAATAGCCGACGAGAATACCGGCCGCGAGGCCGATCAGAACCTGCACATAAAGATGCTTGAGCACGCGCAAGATGGTGTCTCCTCCACTCGCTGCTGCTTGAAGTGAACAGCGTCGCGCATCGTGCGTCGGCATTCTGTCCTTCTATTGCCGGCTCTGCACGGCGCGCGCGCTGTAGCGAAACTGCGTTCGCAAAGTCCGCCGCACTCGGCAAGAGCGGGCGGACTTCATGGGGCAATGCGATGTGATCGCGCAGATCAGGCGCTTTCGAACAGACGCGTCAGCACGAACTCGCGATGACCCAGCGCCTCGGCCGATGTCCAGCGGCCGTTCGCCGTGGCGAGCATCGACTCCAGCAGTTTGTCGCCTGCCTGATCGAGATTCTGTTCGCGCTGCAACAGGCCCGACACGTCGACGTCGATATGCTCGCTCATCGTGCGCACGGTGCGCGGGTTCGCGCAGATCTTGATGACGGGCACGATTGGATTGCCGATCACGTTGCCCTGCCCCGTCGGGAAGAAATGCACGGCGAAGCCGGAGGCCGCGCACAACGTCACCATCTCCGCCGCCGCCGACGACGAGTCCATGAACCACAGGCCCGAATGCGTCGGCATCTCGGCCTTGTCGAGCACGCCGTCGACGCGGCACTTCTTGCCGATCTTCTGGATATTGCCCAGCGCCTTCTCTTCGATCGTCGTCAGGCCGCCCGCGATGTTGCCCTTGGTCGGCTGCGACTCGGACAGGTCATCCGTCTTCCAGCGGTTGATCATGTCCTGGTAGCGGTCGAACATGAACTGGAAGCGCTCGCGCACCTGGTCGTTCGCGCAGCGCGCCGCGACAAGCTGCTCGCCGCCCGTCAGTTCCGACGTCTCGCCGAACACGAGCGTCGTGCCGAGACCATAGAGCTTGTCGAACGCATTGCCGACGGTCGGATTCGCGCCGCAGCCCGACGTAGTATCCGATTCGCCGCATTTGGTCGATACCCACAGGTCCGAGATCGGGCACGCTTCGCGTTCGAGCGACGTCGCGTACTGCACCATCTCTTTCGCCGCTTTCGACGCGCGCATGATCGTGTCGTGGTCGCCGTGCAGCTCGATGCCGAAGCCCATCACCGGCTTGCCCGACTGCGCGATGCCGTCGACGACGCGCTTGGTCCAGCCTTCCTCGATGCCGATCACGACGACGGCCGCGACATTCGGATTGCAGCCCGCGCCGATCAGCGTGCGGAAATGCAGGTCGAGATCCGCGCCGAACTGCAGGCGGCCATACGGATGCGGCAGCGCCATCGTGCCTTTGATGTTGCTTTCGACGGCTTGCGCGGCGGCATTCGACAGATCGTCGACGGGCAGAATGATCACATGGTTGCGCACGCCGACGCGTCCATTCGAGCGGCGATAGCCGCGGAAAGTAGTGTTCTGGTCAATCACGCTCATGGTGGGTCTCTTTGATCGGGCTCTGTTCAGTGAGGGAATGGCTGGAGGTCGAAAAGGGACGCGTGCGTGGGGACGCATGCCCCTCGCGCCGACTTACCAGCGTTTCGTCTTGATGTTGTGCACATGGGCGTGCTCGCCCGCCTTGATGGGCTGCACCACCTTGCCGATATCGACGCCGTACTTGTAGACGGTGTCGCCCACGGCCATGTCCTTGAGCGCCACCTTGTGACCGATGGGGATGTCCTGCTTCGCGGAGACGGTGATGACTTCGTCGTCGTCCATGATCCACGCATTCAGCTGCGTGCCCGCCTTGATGCCTTCGACGACCGCGACACCGACAGTGTCTTTCGCTTCGTGCAGCACGATATGAATCGTCCTGCGCTCGTGTGATGGGTTGCCGGAAGCTCCAGAACCCGTTTGCGACCCACCTGCTGCCGTGTAGCTCATCGTTTGTCTCCAGTCTGGTTGACAGGTTGTGTTTCGTCTCCGTGCAAACCATCTTAGGCAGCACTCATCCATATGTCAACCAGATCATCTATATGTGTTTGATGAATCGGATGAAGTAGAATAATTTGGAAAAGAGACGGGAAGAAGCGGCACTGCGTGCTGCACAGCCAACAACGACGCACTAACAACGCACTGACGAAGCACCATGCACGAGAGGACACAGCCATGAACACGTTGACGATCGGCTCGAACAACGCCAGCGGCACCATGGGCACGCCAAGCATCGGCGGCACACGCTACAAGGAAGTGAAGAATGCGATGCTCGCGGCGCTTTCCGCGCAGGAATGGAAAGGCGGCGAGGCGATACCGTCGGAAAAGCGTCTCGCGGAACGCTTCGGCGTGTCGATCGGCACGCTGCGCAAGGCCATCGACGAGCTGGTCGCGGACAACATCCTCGTACGTCATCAAGGACTAGGCACGTTCGTTGCGCAACACCAGCGCGACCGGCACTTCTTCCGCTTTTTCCGCATCGTGCGCCAGGACGGCGACAAGACCTACCCGAGCGTGAGCCTCGTGTCCTTCAGGAAGACCAAGGCGACGCGCGAAATCGCCGCGATGCTCGGCGTCGAGCCGAACGCGCGCGTCTTCACGTTCGTCAACCGGCTGGCGCTCCACGGCGAAACGGTGATGATCGACAACATCACCGTCGCCGAGGCGCGCTTTCCTGGGCTGACGGAAGCGGCGCTGCGAGAGCGGCCGAGCACGCTCTACAACTTCTATCAGGATTCCTTCCACATCAACGTGGTCGGGACGGAAGAGCGCCTGCGCGTCGCCACCGCCGACGGCGCCGAAAGCAAGCTGCTCGAAGTGCCGCGCGGCACGCCGCTGCTCGAAGTGCGGCGGGTCGCGTATTCGTATCATCACGCGCCCGTCGAGGTGCGCATTTCCCACGTGAACACCGCGCGCTATGAATACGTCGGGCCGTCCGCTTCGCACGAGGAGCCGCTGTAACGGCAGGCGTTACGCGCTTTAGTTGCGCGCCTTAAGCGTTCGGCAATCACACGACAAAAGGGACGCGCCAGCACGTCCCTTTTTCACGTTTTCCCGCAGTTGCAATCGGCAAGGGCATCACCTACACTCGACACTCATACAGATGAGTTAAATCACAGGGCACTTAACGCGCCGCCGTGCGCGGTGCCCGACAACAGACCATCAAGGCACCGGGTTCCCGTCGCGCGCCGCCAGCAACGCTATGCAACGCTTCGCGGCGCGCACGAACGGAACACAAGGAGACACTCGCGATGCGTACCCCGCCTCATCGTCGTCCTGCACATCTGTTCCATCGTCAGCGGCCACGTCCGCATGGCCGCGCGCCTGTCTGCGCGCGGTTCGCCATTGTTTGATTCCGTCGCGCGTGCATACCGGCTTGCCCGGTGCGCACGTTTGCCTGTCGCGCACCATCCGACCGTCCCGCCGTGCTTTGTCACGCACGGCAACTACAAGGAGTGACC
Source organism: Paraburkholderia phymatum (assembly GCF_040965635.1). GTDB lineage: Bacteria > Pseudomonadota > Gammaproteobacteria > Burkholderiales > Burkholderiaceae > Paraburkholderia > Paraburkholderia phymatum_B. The sequence goes on along the minus strand of NZ_JBFRCH010000007.1, from coordinate 199,588 downwards.
CGCAATGAGCCTCCGCAGACTTGTCATTTTCTTCTCGACCCTGCTCGCGCTGTTCGCGATGCTCGCCAGCGCGCCCGCGCGCGCCGAACTCTCCGAGATCCGCATCGCGCGGCAGTACGGCGTCAGCTATCTGCCGCTGATGATCATTCAGGATCAGAAGCTGCTCGAAAAACACGCGGCACGACTCGGCGTGCCGAACCTGAAAGTGTCATGGGTCGAATTCGCGGGCGGCAACGTGATGAACGACGCGCTGCTCTCCGACTCGCTGCAGATCGCGTCGGGCGGCGTCGCGCCGCTCGTGCTGCTGTGGGCGCGCACGCGCGGCACGCCCGTCGAAGTGAAGGCGCTCGCCGCCATCAACTCGATGCCGCTGCTGTTGAACACCCGCAATCCCTCTGTGAAGACACTGAAGGACTTCAGCAGCAAGGACAAGATCGCGCTGCCCGCGGCGAAGGTGTCGATTCAGGCGATCACGCTGCAAATGGCCGCGGAAAAAGCATTCGGCGCGGGCAATCAGGGGCAGCTGGATAAATACACGGTGTCGCTCGCGCATCCCGACGCGCAGCAGGCGCTGCTGTCGGGCAACAGCGAAGTGACGGCGCATTTCGGCTCGCCGCCGTTCCAGGAACAGGAGCTTGCGCACGGCGGCGTGCGCACCGTCGTCAATTCGTATGACGTGCTCGGCGGCAAATCGACGTTCAATCTCGTGTGGTGCACGTCGAAGTTCTACCAGCAGAACCCGAAACTCGTGCAGGCGTTCATGGCCGCGCTCGACGAGGCGGAAGCGCAGATCAACAAGGACAAGCACGCGGCGGCACTCGCGTATCTGCGCATCAGCAAGGACAAGAGCAATGTCGCGGACATCGAGAAGATGATCTCGTCGCCCGACGTCGCCTTTACGACAACGCCGGAAAACACCGTCAAATACGCGGACTTCATGGCACGCACGGGTCTCATCAAGGCGAAGCCCGCTTCGTGGAAAGACATGTTCTTTCCGACCGTTCAATCGCTGCAAGGGAGCTGACGATGTCACGTACGCGCGCAGCAGCCAGATCCGATATGCCATCGCATGATGGCGGACCATTGCTCGATGTCAGCGGCGTCACGTTGCAGTACAAGACGCCGAAGCATCTCGTGATGGCCACTTACCGCGTCGACTTCAAGGTATTCGAAGGCGACCGCTTCGTGCTGCTCGGTCCGTCTGGCTGCGGAAAATCGACGCTGCTCAAGAGCGTTGGCGGCTATCTGCCGCCGACGGAAGGCACGATCACGCTGAAGGGCAAGACCGTCACGAGGCCCGGCCCCGACCGGATGATGGTGTTTCAGGAATTCGACCAGTTGCTGCCGTGGAAAACCGTCAAGCAGAACGTGATGTTTCCGCTGCAGGCGTCGCATCGTTTGTCGGGACGCGAAGCGGAAGAGCGCGCGATGCACTACATCGACAAGGTCAACCTGACGAAATTCGCCGACAGTCATCCGCACACGCTGTCGGGCGGCATGAAGCAGCGCGTTGCGATTGCGCGCGGCATGGCGATGGAGCCGGACATCCTGCTGATGGACGAACCCTTCGCCGCGCTCGATGCGCTCACGCGCCGCAAGATGCAGGACGAACTGCTCGGGCTGTGGCAGGACACGCATTTCACCGTGCTGTTCGTCACGCACTCGATTCCGGAGGCGATCAAGATCGGCAGCCGGATTCTGCTGCTGTCGCCGCATCCGGGCCAGGTCAAGGCGGAACTCGACACGGCTGCCGCCGGCGAAACGCCTGCCACGCTCGAAAAACGCATCCAGCACATGCTGTTCGAAGACGAGATCGAAGAGGCCGAGAATGTCTGAAGCTACTGCACCCGGCGCAGCACCCGTTCGTTCGACGCGGCGCGATGCCGGCACGCGCGCGCCGCGCGCCGAGATCATCCGCGAGCCGAGCGACGCCGCGCATTTCAGCGTGGTCGAGAAACCGCTGTCGGCGTTCGAGCGGCTCTACAACCAGGGGTGGCTGCGCAAGGCGATGATTCTCGCCGTGCTGGCGATCATCTGGGAAGCGTACGCACGCTGGCTGAACAATCCGCTGCTGTTCCCGACCTTCACGGCGACCGTCGAAGCGTTGTTCCGCAGCATCGCGAGCGGCGAACTGCCCGGCAAGGCGTGGGCCTCGATTCACGTACTGCTGATGGGCTATGTGTGCGGCGTGGTGCTCGCATCACTGCTGACGGCGGCCGCGATCACATCGCGCATCGGCACTGACTTCCTCGAAACGATGACGTCGATGCTAAACCCGCTGCCCGCGATCGCGCTGCTGCCGCTCGCGTTGATCTGGTTCGGGCTGGGCAACGGCAGCCTGATCTTCGTGCTGGTGCATTCCGTCACGTGGTCCGTTGCGTTGAATACGCACTCGGGCTTTCTCTCCGTCAGCAACACGCTGAAGATGGTGGGCCGCAATTACGGGCTGCGCGGCGGCGATTACGTCGCGAAGATACTCGTGCCCGCTGCGTTTCCAAGCATCCTGACGGGCCTGAAGATCGGCTGGGCATTCGCATGGCGCACGCTGATCGCGGCGGAACTGGTGTTCGGCGTCAGTTCGGGTTCGGGCGGTTTGGGCTGGTTCATCTACGAGAACAAGAATCTGCTCGACATCGCCAATGTATTCGCGGGCCTGTTCACGGTGATCCTGATCGGCCTCGCTGTCGAGAACCTGATCTTCCGCGTGCTCGAACGGCATACAGTGCAGCGTTGGGGCATGCAGTCGTAGAGGCTTTATCTGTTATCTGTTTCAATTAAAAAACGGCGGGCGCAATTGGATGCGCCCGCCGTTTTTATTGCCTTAGGGTTTTCCTCAGCCGCGAACCGCGCCAGCCTCAAGAGTCTTTTCACGCTCATCCAGAATCGTTTCGCCGGGCTTGACGCGCGTGAATATCACAGGCTCTTGCGATACGCAGATCTCTCCTTGCTGGCAGCGAACCGTCGTGAATGCCGATGTGAATAGATCGCCCGCATCCGGAAAGTCCTCTCTGAAATGCGCGCCACGCGAGTTCTCGCGAGCAATTGCCGCTTCCGTAATCACCTGACTGACCGATATCAGGTTCTTCAAATTGAGCCAGTCGTGCCATTGCAGATTCAATGCGCGGTCGCCATCGGCAACGCCCGTGCGCATCAACTGGCCGTGAAGATCTCGCAATGCCGCTCGTGCGCGAAGGAGTCCGTCGCCGTGGCGAATAATACCGACGTCTTTCCACATGCAGTCGTAGAGCGCTTCGCGAATCTTCTCCAGATCTTTTCCGTTCTGTTTGAAAGGCGCTTCGGCTTCGCTGACGGCGGCCTGTATTGCGTCCTCGTCAGGGGCATGATGCGCGCCATGTTCGCTGACCCACGATGCCATGCTATCGCCCGCAATGCCGCCGAATACGGTGGAGTTCGCGACGCCATTGCCACCCAGACGGTTCGCGCCATGCACTCCGCCCGTATCCTCGCCGGCGGCGAAAAGGCCCGTGAGTTCCGTGCGGCAATCGGACTGAAAAACCACGCCGCCCATCATGTAGTGCGCAGTCGGCACGACTTCGACGAGACCGCCCGCAAGGTCGAATCCGCAATCGGCGCAGCGTTCCACCATGCCCTTGAACTGCTTGCGAACCTTGTCAGGCCCAAGGTGACCCATCTGAATGTACACGCCGCCATTCGGCGATGTGCGGCCCTCTCTCATTTCCGAGTAGATGCCACGCGATACGATGTCGCGCGTCGCACGCTCGCCGCGCGCGTCGTAGCGATGCATGAAGCGCTCTTTATCGCCATTCAGCAAATGACCGCCCGCGCCGCGCAAGCCTTCTTCCAGGACCGTGCCCGTCATTCGCGTATGGCTGCCCGCGAGCAATCCTGTCGGATGGAACTGCACCATTTCCATATCGCGCAATGGCAAGCCGGCGCGCAGCGCCATCGCAAGGCCGTCGCAACTCTTGTCGCCCGATGGCGTATGAAACTTGTACATCGTCGGGCCGCCGCCCGTCGCGAGTAGCATCGCTCGCGCCTGCACGAACACGAACTGCCCCGAGCGCATGTCGATCATCAGGACACCCGCGAGGCTCTTGCCGTCGCGGGTTCTGATCAGCTCGATTGCGCGGTGCTCTTCGAGCCGGTTAATGCCACGGCTCCATACCTGCTCGGCAAGGCGGTTGATGATCTCGATACCCGTCAGATCGCCCTTGTGCACGGTCCGGTCGAACGTCTGTCCCGCGAATGCCTTTTGATGAATCGAGCCATCGGGATTGCGATCGAAAAAACAGCCCAACTCGTTCTCGAGTTCGCGAACGCGCTCGACGGCCGTGCTCACCAGTGTCCACGCGAGATCCTGATTCGACAGCCATTTGCTGCCTTCGATCGTGTCCATGAAATGACGCTCGACGGAATCGCCCGGCGCCAGCGCCACGTTGTATCCGCCCTGCACCATGCGCGTGCAGCCGCACTTCCCTAACAGCCCTTTGACAGCGACGGTAATCGAAAGCTGAGGCGCGGTCTGATGCGCGTGCAGCGCTGCGAAGAGACCCGCGCCGCCGGAGCCGAGTATCAGGATATCCGTCCGAATGTGCGCGATATTCATTTGGCCTGTACTCCGAGACTGGCGAGCACGGCCGCGCGACGGTCGGCTGCGTCGAGCTTCACTGCGTCGTAAAGACTCCCGCCATGGCTATCCATCGCCACCAGCAAGGGACCGAAGTTGCTGATCCTGAATCGCCACAAGGATTCGGGATTGAGATCGTCGAGATCGACGGCTTCGATCTGCTCGATCCATGTCGTTTCGAGCGCGGCCGTGCCGCCAATGATCGCGAGATAGACGCCGCCCAGATCGTTGAACGCTGCTTGCGATGCTTCGCGCAGGCCACCCTTGCCGACGATCATGCGCACGCCGTATTGCTCCATTAGCGGCCGCGTGAAGCGCTCCATCCGGTCCGACGTCGTCGTGCCGATACAGATCGGCTGATAGCCCGCCGGATTGTCGTCGCTGACGGGAACCTTGCGCACGTTCGGCGCCGTGTGAATGACGGCATGACCGCGAAGATCGAAATGCGTCGTGCGCCCTCTGTCGAACATGTGGATTTGCGTCGCGTCCCGAATGCCGTAAAGCGTTCGATGCAATGTCACCGTATCGTTCACACGCAATTGCCGGATCTGTGACTCGTCGACGGGCGTGAATAGATCGTAGTGGGCCATTTTCAGAAACCGTATGAAAGTCCGTCGGTAGAGAACACGGCTTTCGCACGCCGCGCCGAGTGACATTGCATGTTCACTGCAATGGGATTCATCGTGATGTGCGTCGCAGCGAGTTCGATGTGAACGGCGAATGCCGTGCTGTCGCCACCCAGACCTTGCGGACCGATGCCGAGCTGGTTCACGGCTGCCGACAGTTCCCCTTCGAGCGCCGCGCCGTCGGGATCGTCGCAACGTGTGCCGAGCGCGCGCGTGGCCGCCCGCTTCGCGAGTGCAATCGAAAGATCGGATGTGCCGCCGAGTCCGACGCCGACAATCGTCGGTGGACAGGTCTTGCCGCCCGCAGCAAGCACGCAATCGACGACGAACGTCTTGATCGCATCGATGCCTTCGGCAGGTACGGCCATCTTCAGAAACGAATTGTTTTCGGAGCCACTGCCTTTAGGCACCATTTCGATAGCCGCCATATTCGCGTCGCCGGAGAAGTCGATGTGAATGACGGGTACTTCGATGCCACAAGACGTGTGGTCGTTCTTGCGCGTCAGCGGATGCACGACCGACGAACGCAACGGATGCTCGCGCGTCGCTCGCTCGCAACCCTTGCGAATTGCGGCCTTGAGTTCGAAGCCATCGAACTCGACATTGCGTCCGATCACAACGTTGTAGATCGGGATACCCGTGTCCTGGCAAAGGAGATTGTCGGTGCCCTCCGCCACTTGAATGTTCGTGCGCATTGTTTCGAGCACACGCTTTGCCACGGGCGACGTATCGGTTGCCGCGAGCCTGTCGATACCCAGCTTCACATCCGGCGGAAGCAGTTTGAGCGCGCGGATATAAAGCTCTTTAGACGCTTCCTCGACGGCGCCGAGATCCAGTTTCATGGTCATTTCCTCCCGGATAGCGTTTGCGAATCCAGATGTAGCTGGCCTTCGCAAACGCGGCATCAGTGCATCAGTGCAAGCAGAAACGCGAGACCGGCGCATGTGCTCGCTCCCAACCCCAACGCGAGCCAGTTCTTTCGCAGGCCGGTCCAGGGAAGAAACTCGATCAGCAATAGCCGTATGCCGCCCATCAAATGAAGCGAGAGCAGGACCACGAGCCCCCATTCGCCGAACTTGAAAAGCGGCTGGTCAGTGACGCGAATGAAACTTTCGAGCGCGCCCTCTCCGGCAATCGACTGCCCAAGCGCCCAGAAATGAACGGGTAAAAAGAGAGCAAGGCCGAGACCGGACAAGCGGTGTACGAGAAACGCCCAATACGCCGGATGCGTACGCGCGCGATAGTCGTTCTTGCGCATCATGCGACGACTCCATAAACCGCGCGCAGTCCCATGAAAGCCAGCATCGCGGAAATCGCCACGCTTGCCGCCACTGCGGATTTGCCGCGCCATTGCAACCACTCTTCCGCGATCCGCAGCAAACCAATCGGAACATGAATCGCGCACGCGATCACAAACAACGTGTAGAACGCGCCGAAGAACCAGTTGCCATGCGTGCGGCCAAGAATGGCAGAGGCGCTCAGCCCCATGTGCACCGCGTACACGATGACGGCGATGTGAACCAATACGCAGCACGCCAGAACCGTCGCGCTCATTCTTTGCCAATACCACAAACGCGCCTGTGTTTTCAGCGACATCGCGTTCATCACAATTCCCCTTCGAGCGCGGCCTTCATCGTCATCCGCTTCAGGCCCGCAATGCCAGCCGTCGGCGAGATGTGCTTGGGGCAACGTTCCGTGCAGGTCGCCTGCGTGTGACACGAATGGCATCCCGCATCGCCCGCGACCGCGCGAAGGCGTTCGACACGCTTGCTGTCGCGCTCGTCGTTGACGAGCGTCCATGCACGGTTCAGCGCGGCAGGCCCCAGGTAGTCGGGACGCCAGGTCACGACATCGCACGACGAATAGCACACGCCGCAACCGATGCACTCGACGCCCGCGTCGGCCGCTTGCCGCCGGGGGCTGTCCGGCTGCACGCGCGCGAAGTCATCGCGGCGCGTACGTTCCCCGCTGAATTGGCCTTTGGCCTGAGCCCATTTATCGAAGAAGCGGCTCATGTCGGTCACGAGATCCTTGATCACGGGCAGGTTCGACAGCGGCGCAATTTCAAGCTGATTGCCCGCCGCGACCTTTGCGACGTGCGTGCGGCACGTCCACCGCGCCTTGCCGTTCACGTTCATCGCGCACGAGCCGCACATCCCCACGCGGCACGCGAAGCGATAGGCGAGATCGGGTTGAAGGTGACGCTGGATATAAGTCACGACGTCCAATACGGTCTGACTTTCATGGCGAGGCACTTCGTAGGCGACCAGTTCTCCTTCCGTGCGACCTCTCCAGACCTTGACGCGTAGTGTGTCCATCTCGACAGTGCCTTTAGTGAAGAACGACCCATGCAATAGCCAATAGCGGCTTGTCAGTCACTAGTGTTCTGCATCCTTAGATAAAGGAAAAGCGAATATTTCTTGGCTTGAGAGAAAGGAGCGCTTTCGTCAGTCGACGCCGCGACGGCTCAGGACCAGCGCCATGCGCGCGTTATCGCGTTCCTTCTCGTTATCGCTATGAATGAGGTGTCTTGCAGGAATGAACGACGCAGCATGCCCGCCAAAACGCCGGGATCATGCCAGCATTCCTATCGAAGAGCGGACGATGAGATTCGCTCCCGCCAGAATCAGCATTCCCCAAAGGAGCGTCGACACGCTGGCGGCCGGCACTCTGCTGCGCAACAACGCGCCCGCTGCGAGACCGAGCGCGCCGCAAGGCAGGAGCCATCCCGCCAGCGGCAACACCACCGGGTTCTTGTACAAGCCGGATGCACTGAATAAAAAGAGCCGCGCGACAGCAGTCGCGGTGATGAGTGTGCTGACGGTTGCGCGCCGTTGGTCCGCATCACGCAGACGCCCCGCGAGATAGATCGTATAGACAGGCCCGCCCGTGCCGAACACGGCTGTCAGGCATCCGCCGCCGAGCCCCAACGGTAGTGCCCAGGCCGCGCCCAGCGCACGAAACTCACCGCTCGACATGATTCGCCATGTCGAATACACGAGCAGGCAGACACCCAGTATGAGTTCGAGCGGCTTCTCGGGTGCCGAAACGAGCACGGTCACGCCAAGCACGAGCCCGATGCAAAGCCACGGGCCAATCTTGCGCAGCTCGCAGATCTGCACGTCTTTCAGATTGCGCATGCCGACGAGCAGTCCCGCCATCAGATCCAGTATCAGCATGACGGGCGTGGCCGTCTTCAACGGAATGAGCTGGGTCAGCATCGGAATCGCGACGATCGACGAACCGAACCCCGTCATGCCGTACACGAGATACGCAAGCGCGACGATTACACCCGACGCCGCTATCGAAGCAATGTCGATTCCGATCGTGGACAGAGCGAGATACGCATGGTCAAGCATCGGTGCATTGCCTCGTGGTATCGGGGTTCCAGCGGGGGTCCCTTTGCATGAGTCATTATGAAACCGGTGTTGATAAAGAAAAATCTAATAATGGTTTTCCTTAGCACAAGGAAAACTTTTGCTTTTGTATGATGGGGTTCTGCCAGTTCAACGCATTACCGCGTCGATGCGCGGCCTGACTCATTGTCATGCCTTCGATCAGAACCCTCAAAATCTTCCTTACAGTCGCCCGTTGCGGCACATTCGCGGCAGCGGGTTCCGAGGTTGGCCTCACGCCTGCCGCAATCGGCCTTCAGGTTCGCGCGCTCGAAGACGAGCTCAAGGTACAACTCTTCGATCGGAGCGCACGCGCGGCCGTGCTCAATTCAGTCGGCCGTGCACTGATTGCCGATGTGCAGGAGATCGTGCGCCGTTATGAACTGCTCGAGTCCGCAGTCGGCGGAGGCGAAATGTCGGGCACGGTGACGATGGGCGCGCTCGTATCGGCATTGATGGGTTCGTTCGCCGATGCACTATGGTCGATCCGTCAACGCTATCCCCGGCTCGACGTGCATCTGTTTGCGGGCATGTCGAGCGACTTCGCGCGAAAGGTGGAAACGGGCGAACTGGATGCGGCCGTCGTCACGCAATCGCCGCGCGCGCTCGCTTCCAATCTTCTGTGGACGCCGTTGTATTCGGAGCCGATGATTCTCATCGTCCCGAGAAGTCCGCATTTCGATCTGCCGCGCAACCAGAACGACATCCTGCGTGAAGCGCCGTTCATGCGCTTCGACAGAAGCACATGGACGGGACATCTCGTGCAGGACGTATTGAATCAGTGCGATACGCTCGTCAACGAGGCAATGGAGCTGAACTCGGTCGAAGCCATCATCGAGCTGGTTCGGCAGGGCTTCGGCATTTCGATCGTGCCGAAGCTCGCTAACGTCGCGTGGGCCAATGACCAGAAGCTGCAAGTGATGCCTTTGAATGGCGTCGAGCTACTTCGTCACGTCGGCTTGCTCGAACGCTCGCGGCACAACCGCATGGCGTTCACCGACGCGATCAAAGGGTTCTTCAATACGCCGTCGCGTTCAGCGTAAACACGAGCGGCGCAAGCGACACGCGTCCGCGCGTCTTTACATTTACAGATAGCTGCACACGTAATCGAGCGTTTCGATCACATCGATATCGAAGCGGCTCTTGCCGGGCACCGAGAACGACTCGCCCGCGCGATACGTCTTCCACTCGTCGCTGCCTTCCAGCCGAATGCGGCATTGGCCTGCCTGCACTTCCATGAGTTCCGGCGCATCGGTGCCGAAGTTCAGCGTGCCGGGCAGGATCACGCCGAGCGTCTTGCGGCTGCCGTCGGCAAAGAGAACGGTGTGCGACACGCACTTGCCGTCGAAATAGACGTTGGCCCGTTTGATAACGGAAACCTGATCGAATTGCGTCGCGGCCGTCATGGCTGTCTTCCTCTTGTCGTCGTGAATGGATGCGTCCGCGCTGCATCGTTATGCGCGCGGCGCGAGCCCGCAATCATACATTCGATTCGTCGACGGCTTGCGGTTCTGGAATGTCGTTGGGCATCGGATCGTGTCCTTTTGAAACCGTTGCGGATTGCGACAAAGCGGAAAGTGCGCCGGGTAGGAGCGTACCGCGATACGGAGATTGTGTCCCTGGAGCAGGCAAGAGGGTCGTGCGTCGATGAAAAGCGGCTCGCGAGGAAATACATCATACGAATAGAGCATCCCCAATTACGGGTTTCCCCGCGTCAGGTCTGCCGCGAGCGCGCCGTTATACCCATCGAGCATCGCGTCATCAGCCACCATGAAAACCAGCCTCATCAGCAACGACCCGCAAGCACTCGCAAGCCTCGACCCCAGCCGCAGCAAACCGACCATCCTGACTTCACCATGACTCTCAACAAGAAACTCGCCTCGATGATTGCGATCCTCTGGATCGGCTTGATCCTCATCGGCGCGTTCGGCGCGTGGCACAACCGCTCGTCGATGATTTCCGACCGCCGCGACCAGTTGACCACGCTCGTCGAAGAAGCGAACGCGATCGTCAACCACTACTACACGCTGTCGCAGCAGAACGCGATGTCCGAAGCCGACGCGAAGAAGCACGCGCTCGACGCGGTCTCCGCGCTGCGCTACGGCACCGACGGGTATTTCTCCATCAACGACTCGCAGCCCGTCATGCTGATGCACCCGTTCAAGCCGGCGCTCGTCGGCAAGAACCTGTCCGATTTCGCGGACCCGGCGGGCAATCACCTGTTCGTCGATATCGTGAAGGCCGCGAACCAGAGCAAGGGCGGCTTCATCGACTATCTGTGGTCGAAGCCCGGCAGCGAAACGCCCGTAGCAAAGACCAGCTACGCGATGCGCTTCGCGCCGTGGGACTGGGTGCTCGTCACGGGGATGTATATGGACGACGTCCAGCGCGCGTTCTATGAGGACCTCGTGCGCTGGCTCGCGATCACCTTCGCGCTCGGCGCGCTCGCGACCTTCGCGATGGTGATCGTGCTGCGCAGCGTGAAGCAGACGCTCGGCGGCGATCTCGAAGTAGCCGTCGAAGCCGCGCAGCGCATGGCGCGCGGCGATCTCGCGACGCCCATCCCCGTCGCGCATCGCGACGGCGCGAGCCTGCTGCACGCGCTGCGCACGATGCAAAAAGGCCTGGTCGACACCGTGTCGCGCGTGCGCGCCGGCACCGAGAACATCAACGTCGGCGCAAGCGAGATCGCGGCGGGCAACACCGACCTGTCGCAGCGCACGGAACAGCAGGCGGCCGCCCTCGTGCAGACGGCATCGAGCATGGACGAAATGACGTCGAACGTGAAGCAGAACGCCGACAGCGCGGCCACGGCCGCTCACCTCGCGAGCCAGGCCGCCGACGTCGCGACGCGCGGCAGCCGCGTCGTCGACGACGTCGTTCGCACGATGGGCGACATCACGAACAGCTCGCGGCAGATCGGCGACATCATCGGCGTGATCGACGGCATCGCGTTCCAGACCAACATTCTTGCGCTGAACGCCGCCGTCGAGGCCGCGCGCGCCGGCGAACAGGGCCGTGGCTTTGCCGTCGTCGCGGCGGAAGTGCGCAGCCTCGCGCAACGCTCGGCGACGGCCGCGAAGGAGATCAAGGCGCTGATCGAAACGTCGACGGGCAGCGTCGAGGAAGGCGCGTCGCTCGTCGCGAACGCCGGCTCGACGATGACGGAGATCGTCGCATCGGTGCGCCGCGTGAACGAAATACTCGAGGAAATCAGCCATGCGTCGCGCGAGCAGAGCGCGGGGATCGAGCAGGTGAACCGCGCCGTCGGCGAAATGGATCAGGTCACGCAGCAAAATGCCGCGCTCGTCGAGCAGGCCGCCGCGGCCGCGCATTCGCTGAAGGATCAGGTCGGCGTGCTGCGCGAGGCGATTTCGAGTTTCTCGCTGCCCGCGTGAGTGCGCTGACATGCCTTTTTGATTCAGCAGCGCGGTCGATCAGACGCAGCCCGCAAAAAAGCAGTCGATAAAAAGAAGGCGCTCATCGTTGAGCGCCTCTTCAACACGCCGCGTCGGAGACGACGCATAAGTTGAACGGGCGATCCGTCCGATTTTTCAACTCCACTTCCCTCGCATTCCGCCCGATGTGAGCGCAACCGCACGGAGCAGGACAACTCCGAAGCGGCGCTCTTTCATCGCGATTCCCCGCGCGAAGCTCGCGCCGAGATTACGTTCTTATTACAATCCGTTCCACGTTCACTGTGGACCGGTCATCGGAACGGCCGGCTTCGCCCTCATGACACGCAAGCAATACCACGACCCGTACGCGCCCGTCGCGAAGAATCCCGTCCTCGTCGCGCGGCTGCCGATGTGGCGCTCGAAGCTGATCGTGATCCTCGTGTTCGCGGCATTTGCATCACTGATCGGCCGCGCGCTTTGGGTGCAGATCGTCAATCGGGACTTCTACGTCGAGCAGGGACAAAAGCGCTATCAGCGGACCATCGAACTCGATGCGACACGCGGGCGCATTGTCGACCGGCATGGCGCGATGCTCGCCGTCAGTCTCGCGACATACGAGATCTGGGCGACGCCGAAGCTGCTCGACGAAGCCGCACATGCGCCGCTCGCGAAGCTGCTCGACATGCCGCACGCGGAACTCACGCGCCGCGTATCCGGCGACAGGAGCTTCGTGCTGCTCAAGCGCCAGGTCGATGCACGGACGGCCGCGCATATCGACAAGCTCGACCTCGCGGGCATCACGCGCATCGCCGATTCGAAGCGCTTCTATCCGGAAGGCGAAGCGGCCGCGCACGTGGTCGGCTTCACCGATATCGAGGACAACGGCCAGGAAGGCATCGAACTCTCGGCGAACGAACTGCTTGCCGGCGAGCCGGGCGAGCGCGAAGTGATCCGCGATCGTCTCGGGCGCGTGATCTCCGATACGCGGCCGCTCACGCCCGCGCAAAACGGCGCGACCGTGCATCTGACCATCGACCGCCGCATCCAGCAGCTTGCATATGCGCAGCTCAAGACGGCCGTCGCGAAGCACAGCGCGCAAGCGGGCAGCGTCGTCGTGCTCGATGCGCGCAACGGCGAGATTCTCGCGCTCGCCAATTACCCGAGCTTCGATCCGAACGACCGCGCGCGTCTCACGGGACAACAGTTGCGCAACCGTGCCGTTGTCGATACGTTCGAGCCGGGCTCGACGATCAAGCCGCTGGTGGTCGCGCTGTCGCTCGATCGCGGCGTCGTGCGGCCCGATTCGATGATCGATACCGCGCCGGGCTGGTACAGGATCGGCCCGAACGTGGTGCACGACACGTCGAATCATGGACGCATGACGATAGCCGAGGCATTGCAGAAGTCGAGCAACATCGCGCTCGCGAAGCTCGCGCTGAACCTGCCCGCCGAGACCATCTGGGACAAGTATCAGGAGTACGGACTCGGGCGCGCGCCGCAGCTGACGTTTCCTGGCGTCGCGGCGGGCCGCGTGCGTCCGTTCGCGCGCTGGCGCCCGATCGAGCAGGCGACGATGGCCTATGGCTACGGCCTGTCGACATCGCTGTTGCAGATCGCGCAGGTGTACACCGCTTATGCCGGCGACGGCACGCTGCACCCGGTCAGCCTCATGACCGACCCGGCGCGTTCCGCCGCAAGAGGCGATGGCCAGCGCGTCACGACGCCTGCGACGGCCGCTTCGATCCGCTCGATGCTCGAAATGGCGACGGGCGCGGGCGGCACGGGGCGCGCGGCGAATGTGGACGGCTTTCGCGTCGGCGGCAAGACGGGGACGGCGCGCAAGCAGGTCGGCGCGACGTATGCGAAGAACCGTTACCGGTCGCTCTTCGTCGGCATGGCGCCGATGAGCGATCCGCGTCTGATCGTCGCCGTGATGATCGACGATCCGGCGGGCCGCGCGTTCTACGGCGGCGCGGTCGCGGGCCCGGTGTTCAGCGCGGTGACGGGCGGCGCGTTGCAACTGCTCGGCGTGCCGCCCGATGCACCTGTGACGGCGCCTGCCTCGGAGGCCACGCATGCGCCCGATGTGTGACGGCTCCTCAATCCCCTGTGCCTCGCTGATGCAACGGGCGATGCACCAGGGCGACGCCGTCGTTTTGTCGGGACGGCTCGCGCCGCGCGGCAACGAGCCCTTCGTCTACCCCGCCGTCTACAATGCGCGCGGCGTGTTCGAACTCGAAGGGATCACGCGCGAACGGTCGCTCTCGTTGCAGAACCGGCATGTGAAGGTGCACGGCACGATCGCGCACGTCAATAACGGCGAGACGCAACGCGTGCAACTGCCTGCCGTGCGCGTCGAATCGCTCGACACTGTGCAGTCTCCTGACGCCACATCGTCATCGTCGGCGTCGCCGGCGCAATGACGCGCCGCCTCCTTCCGTAAGCACGATGCAAGACAAACTTCAGCCGCGCCCGTGGTTGCATCGAAATCCACTGACGATTTAGCAATCGATGCCTTTCACAACGCTGTCTGACGATGACAGCGGCGAAAGTTATGCGACTCCATAAGTTCACACCTGTTTGATTCAATTCGGTCGCGTCGGCATCGACGACACGCGGCCTGAACGTCCATGCGGATCGTCATCGGCGCGCTCACGATACGACCGCCCCGAAACAAACCAACTAATTCATTCCCTGGAACTACGTCATTGTGTTTCGCCGAGCGAGCGCGTCTGGCGTTTAGCAGCATGGCCGTGTTGCAGCCCAGAAACGGGCGCAACGTGGCGCATTCGTTTTCGAGGCGCGGCCTGTGTGGAGCGTCTTTTCCGAATCAGTCATTGCATCGCGATCGAATATGACCGAGCTCTCTACGCCGCCCGCGAATCCCACGCCTCTTGAGCCAAAGAACGCTCCGAGCGGCTCACCGACGGGCTCGAAGCGCCGCGCGCTCGCGCTGTGCGCCGCGGCCGTCGTCATCGTGGCCCTAGGCGCGTGCGGATTCGCAGTCGCTTATCCGCAGTACATGCCCGATGCCATCGGCGAGATCGTCGAGGACATGACGGGCGCCAATGCGCATCCCGTCACGTTGCAGCGCCCGGCCGCCGCGCCGCTCTCCGCCGTCGCGATGCTCGGCAAGGAGATCTTCTTCGACACGTCGCTGTCGGCGTCCGGCAAGCAGTCGTGCGCGACGTGCCATAGCCCCGCGCATGCATACGGGCCGCCCAACGATCTCGCCGTGCAGCCGGGCGGCGAGCACATGACGCTGCAAGGCTACCGACCGCCGCCTTCTCTGATGTACCTGTACCGTCAGCCGAACTTCAGCATCGGCCCCGACAGCGCGGAGAACGACGACAACCCGGCCAACCTCGCGCAGCTCGCAAGCCAGGCAGCGGGCACGCAACGCGCGCAAAAGACGGCGGGCGCGGCGCCCGCGGCGGCTGAGATGGTGCCGCAAGGCGGACTCTTCTGGGACGGCCGCGTCGATACGCTGCAACAGCAGGCGTCGGGCCCGATGCTCAATCCCGTCGAGATGGCCAACAAGGACGACGCCGAAGTGCTGCACAAGCTGCAGAACGCGCGCTACGCCAAGACGATGATGCAGCTGTTCGGCCCCAACATCTTCAAGGACCAGCGGCTCGCGGTCGCCGAAGCGATGTTTGCCGTCGCGCGCTATCAGGTCGAGGACCCGTCGTTCCATCCGTACACCAGCAAGTACGACTACTGGCTCGAAGGCAAGGCGCGTCTCTCGCGTGCGGAACTGCGCGGCCTGCATCTTTTCAATGATCCCGACAAAGCCAACTGCGCGGGTTGCCATCTGTCGAAGCCGAGCCGCGACGGCCTGCCGCCGATGTTCACCGACTTCCAGTATGAAGCGCTCGGCGTGCCGCGCAACACGGCGCTTACGCAGAATCGCGATCCGCATTTCTTCGACATGGGCATCTGCGGCCCCTTCCGCACCGACCTGAAGGGCCAGACGCAATACTGCGGGATGTTCCTCACGCCGACGCTGCGCAATTCGGCGACGCGCCATGCGTTCTTTCACAACGGCATCTACAACAATCTCGACGACGTGATGGCGTTCTACAACGCGCGCAATACCGACCCGGCGCGCTTCTATCCGCGCGGCGCCGACGGCAAGCCGGAGAAGTACAACGACATTCCGCCCGCGTACCGCGCGAACGTCGACGTGAAGGATGCGCCGTTCGACCGCAAGTTCGGCGAGCAACCGGCGATGACCGATCAGGACATGCGCGACATCGTCGCGTTCCTGCATACGCTGACGGACGGCTACGGGCAGCAGCATTAAGGGCTGGCTCTAGTGGGACGCGCTGCGCGTCGGCGAATAGTGGAGCCACCACTTTAAGGCTCGTTTAATTCTTTCCTGTGAACATGCGGCTCAACATCCCCTGTTGAGCCGCCTGAGTATCGGCGGCATTTTTTTATCCGCCGGGGGTGACGCCTCCCATTGCAACCCTTTGCATGGGACGGGAGCAAGCGCTCAAGGCGCGACTCCCGCCGACCGCTCTGCATGGGGCTGGAGTAAGTGCTAAGCACTAACTCCAGCCGACCGCGCTGCATGGGATCGGAGTAGGCGCTAAGCACTAACTCCAGCCGACCGCGCTGCATGGGATCGGAGTAGGCGCTAAAGCGCCAACTCCGATCGACACAGGAGATACACGATGGTCGAAGACACGGTGCTCGAACATCTACGCGCGCTGCACGGCAACGCGCAAACGCTCACGATCCGCAGTTGCACCGTTTCACCGCCGATGCAGCATCCGTGGGGACGCTCGTACCGGCTCGTCGAATGGACCTTCAGGCACGACGTTGAATCCTGCCGGCGCGTCGTGCCTGCCGAGAGCACGCCTCGTCAAATCGCCGAGGCCGTAATGTCGCACGTGCCGGGGCGGCGCTTCTGCCAGCCTGTCGGATAGATTGCGCGCCGCACAGCGCAAGCCGCTCGATGCGCGGGCCGCGTGCGTTGCTCGCCGGATCGCCGTTTTTCATCATGCAGTCCTCCATGCCGACATCGCCGGCCGCGCTTGTGCGGGCGGGAACACATTCCACGATCCGTCGTCGTGACGGAAGAAGAAAATCGACAGCAGCCCACCGGGACGCGCGGCCTCGACACACACGCAGCGCCGATGCATTTGCGTGCGGCAGAAGCGAACGACGCGCGCGGGCATCGCGGGCGTGGGCGCGAGCCATTTGTCGACGGCCCAGTGCAGTGTCTTTCCGGTCGGGCTCATGGTGGTCTCCTTCGCGTCCTTATCTCTTCAAACTTCAGTTGCGGGGCTCATGCTGCGTTAACAACGGCGTGGCCGATTTTCATCCGGTTTCCGACGAAAGCGCTCACGAGGCACAGCAGCGCATGGACGCCCGCACGCGGATGCGTGAGGCATTCGTGGACCTGTTCGCTGCGGCTTTCGCCGAGCAGGCACCATGCGCAGAAGTGCTCGCAGTTGTTCGTCAGCAGGCGATAGCGGTTTTCGCCGAGGCGTGCGCGGGCGCGCAGCACGGTTTCTTCGCCGGAATACTTTGGGAACGGATGCGGACGCACAGCGACGGCGTGGCCATCGGCGAACTGTTCGAGCGGGACTTCTTCGACGGGACCGCGATGCGCGGACTTGGCGAAACCAGCGTAGTGAATGACCTTGCCGTTGCCTGCATAGATGCCGTGATGTTCGTAGCCGCGGCGTTGCGTGATGAGGTGGGCACCGAGAGCAGGTTCGTCGTTGGAACCGCCGAGCGCGACGTCCGCCGATGCATACGCGGCCGCGCGGTTTGCACCTTGTTCACTGCCTGATTGTTGGAGGTTGCGGTTCATGGCTTCGTCCAGCTTTCCGATTCAAAAGGCCAACACTGTTGCCGGCTCTTTCGCATCAAGCGGACCATGTGAATCAAGCCATTGATTTAACGGTAGATTCCCCTCCAGAAGGGCGCCTTGCAGGCACCTTGTGTATGGACAATCCCAACACGAATCCAGGCCGTTGTGTTGCGCCCGTACCATCACTTCGCGTTCTGCCGCGATGCGCGGCGCGGCCCGCAAAAGTGTTGGCTACCCCACCTTTTGCGGCGGCCCTTTGTTGGGCTGCCGCCAACGCAGCGAGTCACTGGCATGTCGCGCCACCGGAGCGCGGTCGCCGCCATGCCTTGCCCGGCAACGATCGGCAGGAAAGCTCGCATGCGCGATGCAAACTGGCATAGGCCTTGCGCCTTAACCGGCATCACACATCATTCTCTGACTCGCGGCCTCATGACTGACGGCCCATCAGGAGACACGTCATGGCATCCATCAACATCAGCGACCTGCCCCTCAACCTCGCGCTCGATCGCAAGGCGATGTCCGCAATCAGCGGCGGCGGCGGCGCGCCTTGGGTATTCGGCTGGATCACGCCGTTCGTGCAAAATACGCCGAGCGTCGGCCCCGTCGTGAACCTGTACGACGTCACGAACAACTTCTATGCTAACCAGATGATCAACCAGTTCCAGACGGTCAACGTCCAGAACACGGGCAACAACTCGAACGTCATCGCCGCTCCTGACGAACGAAGCCTGAACCGGGCTTAGATGCCGTGACCTGTATCAGTCAATTCCGGTGGGCGTCGGCGGCACGCTCCGACACCGGCCGCGTGCGCGAGATCAACGAGGACGCCTGCCTCGATGAGCCGCGGCGCGGCCTTTGGGCCGTGGCCGACGGCATGGGCGGCCACGCCGTCGGCGATCTCGCGAGCCAGCTCGTCGTCGGAATGCTCGGCCAGCTACCGGACGCGACGGGCATCAAGCAGTCCATCGCACAAGCGCATGAGTGCCTGCAAGACGCGAATCGCCAGCTGCGCGAAGAGGCGAGCCGCCGGCAGGTGCCGCGCATCGGCACCACCGTCGTCGTGCTGCTCGCATGCGACCGTTTCTGCGGCTATCTGTGGGCGGGCGACAGCCGCATCTATCTGCTCCGTCAAGGGCAGTTGCGCCAGTTGACGCGCGATCACAGCCAGGTGGAAGAGCTGCGCCGCTCCGGTTATCTAACTGATGAAGAAGCGCGCAATCATCCCGCGCACAACATCATTACGCGCGCGGTCGGCGCAACCGATCATCTCGATCTCGACGAAGATGCGATCGAAGTCGCGGACGGCGACGTGTTCCTGCTATGCAGCGACGGCCTGAGCAATGAAGTGACGGACGAAGAGATTCACAAGATGCTCTCCACTGTCGATTGCCTGCATGCGCCCGGCGAACTCGTCGATATCGCGCTCGCGCGCGGCGGCCGCGACAACATCACGGCCATCGTCGTGCAGGCGGAAGACCCGCATGCGTCAGACAAAACGCTGCTCAATCCGACGCCCTGATACGACGCATTGATCGCTTCATTGCGTTTCGTCGTTCGCTTCCGCCTCGTCCTTGCGCGCATTGGCCTGCGCATGCTGACGGCGAAAATCCTTCGAATGCAGCCCGTGCTTCTTCAGCAGCATCTGAAGATGCGAGCGGTTCATGTCGACGCGCCGCGCCAGTTCCGCCACCGTGCCGCCCACTTCCTGCAAGCCGCGCTGCAAGAAAGCCTTTTCGGCTTCGTCGCTGGCGGCGCGCTTCGCGTCGCTGAGCGACAGCAGGTTCGTCACGCTCGCGACGTCGTTCGCCGTTTCGTTCGCCACGCCCGATATCAACGAAGCAACGGGTGACGACGGCCGCATATCCGTCGGCAAATGGTCGACATCGGCGATATCGCCCGCGAGACACGAAATGCGGTACATCACGTTGCGCAATTCGCGGATGTTGCCCGGATACGAATAGGTCAGCAGAAAGTCCCTTAATTTAGGGGTTATTCTCACTGGGCGGCGTTTGAGCACGCCCGCTGCCTCGTCGCCGAAGTACTGGATCAGCAGGGAAATTTCATCGCGCCGCTCGCGCAACGGCGGCAGCGTCACATGAATGACGCTCAGCCGATAGAACAGATCTTCGCGGAACGTCCCCTGCTCGCTCAGCTTGCGCAAGTTGCGGTTGGTCGCCGCGACGATGCGAGTATCGACGCCGATCGGCTCGTCGGAACCCACGCGCTGTATTTCATGCGCCTCCAGCACGCGCAGCAGTTTCACCTGTCCCGTCAACGGCAGTTCGCCGATTTCGTCGAGAAAGATCGTACCTGTATGCGCGCTTTCGAATTTTCCTTTGCGGTCGTTCGTCGCGCCCGTGAATGCTCCCTTGCGATGACCGAACAGTTCCGATTCCAGCAGGTTGTCCGGAATCGCGCCGCAGTTGACGGAGATAAACGGCTTGTCCGCGCGGCTGCCGTTCGCGTGAATGACTTTCGCCATCAGCTCCTTGCCGGTGCCGCTTTCGCCGTCGATGAGAACGGGCAGATCGGTCGGCGCGGCTTTCTCCGAGATTTCCAGTGCTTCCAGCAGCTTAGGGTTGTCGCCGAACGTGCCTTCGAAAATGAAGCTGCGCGCAAGCAGCGCCTGCCGCCGCGCGCCACGCGACTGCTCGCCGCGCAACGGCTCGACGGCAGCCGCCTGCACGAAGCGTTCCTTGTGCGACATTTGCATCACTTCATCGCGCAAGGAACTGGCCTGTTTCAGGAGCTTTTCGATATCCGCGCGTTCGAGCCGCGATGACCAGCGCAGCGTCGAACGCAATATCTCGATCTTCTCGATCAGTCCCGCGTACGAGAGGGCGGAACCGCTGTCTTCCGGCTGCTGGTCGAGTATCTTCATCACGCGCTCAACTGTTTCTGGACGAGCTGGTAGTACATGCCCTTCCGGTTGACCAGTTCCTCGTGACGCCCCTGCTCGACGATCGCGCCTTCGTACAGCACGAGAATCTTGTCCGCGCGCATGATCGTGCTCAGACGGTGCGCGATGATGACAGCCGTGCGTCCCTTGAGGATGTCGTGCATGTTGCTGAGGATATTGCTTTCCGACTGCGTATCGAGCGCCGACGTCGCTTCGTCGAATACGAGCAGACGCGGATCGTGATACAGCGCGCGCGCGATGCACAGGCGCTGGATCTGTCCGCCCGACAAGCCGATGCCGCGCTCGCCGACAATCTGTTCGTAGCCGAGCGGCAGCTTGCTGATGAACGCGTGCGCGTCGGCCATCTTCGCCACTTCCTCGATGCGCCGCCTGTCGGGCGTATCGTCGCCGCTCGCGATGTTCTCGGCAATCGTTCCCGAGAACAGCAGATTGGACTGCATCACGTAGCCGATCTGCGCGCGATAGAACGCCTTGTCGACCACATTCATGTCATAGCCGTCGACGGTCATCTTGCCGTCGCTCGGCGTGTAGAAGCCGACCAGCAGCTTCGCGAGCGTCGTCTTGCCCGAGCCGCTTCTTCCGACAATCGCGACGAGCTCGCCGGGCTTGATATCGAAAGTGATGTTCTCGAGTACATACGCGCCCTCGTTCTCGCCGTAGCGGAAATAGACGCCATTCAGGCTGATCGCGCCTTGCAGGTCCGGCAGCATCACGCGCGAAGGCAGATCTTCCGGCTTCTGCTCGGGCTCGATGTCGAGCACGTCGCCGAGGCGCTCCATCGCGACACCCGCATCGTTCAGCATGCTCCACAAGCTGACCAGTCCCATCAGCGGCGTCAGCACGCTGCCCATGAACGCATTGAAGGCGATCAACTGGCCAATCGTCATTTCACGCGCGAGCACGAGATTCGCGCCGACCCAGAGAATCGCAATCGTCGTCGCCGCATTCAGCAACTGGCTGATAAAGCCGATCAGGATGTTGAACGCGTGCGCGCGGTACTGCACTTCGAGTGCTTTCGCGTACTTCTTCTCCCAGCGCAGGCGCACGGGCCGCTCGATGCCCATGCCCTTCACCGTCTCGACGCCCGATAGCGCCTCCATCAGGAATGACTTCGAATCCGTCGCCGCCGAGAACGTTTCGCGTGCGTAGTTCTTGATCTTCGGCGTCGCGACAACCGTCAGAGCCGTGATGGGAATGACGAATGCGATCAGCACCATCGTCATCTTCGCGTTGTAGAAGAACATGATCGCGAAGTAGATGAACACCATCAGCAGATTGAGCGCCGTCGTCACCGTCGATTCCGTCAGGAATGCGCGGATCGTCTGGTTCTCCTGGAAGCGCGCGAAAATGTCACCAGTCTTGCGCTTCGCGAAGAACGAGAACGGCAGCGACATCGTGTGCTTGAAGAACTGCGACATCATCGCGAAGTCCATGTTGCGAACCATGAAGTTCGACAGGTACGCGCGGATCATCGACATCAGCTGCGAGAACACGTTCGAAATGATGAGGCCGAGTATGAGCAGGTGCAGCAGACTGATGTTTTGATGCACGATCACGCCATCGAGTATGTTCTGGATGATCAACGGCGGAATCACGCCCAGCACCTGGATCACGAACGTCGCGAGAAACAGGTGCATCAGTATCTTTTTGTACGGCGTCAGATACGCGACGAAGCGCAGCCACGGCGAGCGCGACGCCGATAGCTGCACGAGGTTCGGCCCTGGCGTGAACAGCAGACATGTGCCGCTCCAGCCGCGCTCGAAGTCTTCGATATTCAGCTTGCGAAAACCAAGTGCTGGATCGGCGAGCCAGACGTGATCCTTCGACACGCCGTACACGATGATGTAGTGGTAGCCCTCCCAATGCACGATAAAGGGCAGATCGAAGCCACGCAGCGAATCGAACGTGCATTGCACGCCGCGCGCGGTGAAGCCCAGCGATTCGCCTGCGCGCGCGAGGCTGTCGAGCGTCGCGCCCTGGGTCGTCACGTTCGCGAGCTCGCGCAGCTTGCCGAGCGTCATCGGTATGCCGTAGTGCTTGCAGATCATCGCAAGGCACGCGGCGCCGCAATCCATTTCCTCCGCCTGCTCGACGAGCGCAAAACGCTTGATCACGCGTTCGCCAAGCTCCGGCTTCGTATGCAGATCGAGCCGCAGCGGCATCTTGCGCCGCTGCTCGATGCGCTTTTGCCGGTCCAGCTCGCGATCCGCGTATTTGATGCGCTCGTCGAGTACTTCGCGCAGTTTCGGATTGCGCTCGAGAATGAAATGCACCGTGCGCTCGGGAATGACGAGCAGCCGCGTATCGGTCGTGGCGATCGCCGACGCCGCCTGCTCCTGTCGCATCAGGCAGGCCTTTTCACCGAAGATCTCGCCGTCGCGCAGCGTCGCAAGCGTGTAGTCGTTGCCGTCCTCGTGACGCACGATGCGCACTTCGCCTTGCCGCACCACATAGAGACGCCGGTCGTCGCGTCCGTCCTGCTTGAGGATCTCCTTGCCGGCGGTGACACGCTTGACGCCGACACTGCGCACGTATTCCTCGAGTTCCTGCTTGTTCAGCTTGCCGCGCAGATCGAATAGCTGCGCCACGAAGCCGCCCGCCGAATTGATAGCAACATAGCTCGCGACAAACGCGAGCGCGGCCTGATTGCCCCCAATGACGGGCTCGATCGCCGCGCGCGGAATGAACAGCAACTCCGTCTTGCCGGAAGAACGCACGGACGACTCGTGCACGTACGCGCGCAGCATCGCAATGTCGGCGAACACTTCGCCTGACTTGCGCACGCCCATGCTGATTTCCTTGCCGTGCTCCTCGGTGAAGATGCGCACCGAGCCCGACTTGATCAGATAGAGACCGTCGGCGGGATCGCCCACGTTGCACACCGTCTCGCCGAAAGAATAAAAGCGCGATTGCACGTGTTCCGCGAGACGTTCGAGTTCTTCGCGCGTGAACGGCGAAAGTATCTCGACCGTCGACAGAAAATCGGCAATGGACGGCGTGGTTTGCGGTGCATCCATGATGCTCGTGGTCCCCGGCAGCAGCGCGCTTCAACTCAAAGCGCTTCGATAATGTGTTCCTGAGCGCGCGTCATCAGCCACTCTTCGCGCAGCAGGCGTTTGATTTCCGACGCCACATCGGCGTCGAGCGCTGCCGGATATTTCGCCGTCACGGCGAAAATCTCGAAGCACGAACGGTCCGGCGAAGCGAACGGCCCGAGCAGATCGCCGACTGCCGCATTGAAGATCTTCGCTTCGATATCCGGCTTCAGCGAGCCGCGCAGTACCTTGCCGATCACGCCGCCCGAGGCTTTCGTATCCGCAATCGAATGCTCGCGGGCCATTTCCGCGAATGCATCGGGATCGTCGTTCAGATACGAGATCATCTCCTTGGCCTTGCCTTCGTCGTCGAGAAGAATGTGACTGATCTCGATCGCGTCGAACTTCGGCGAATTCATCGAGAAGTACTCTTCTATCGCACCGTCGCTGCAGACCTTGTCGAGCATCTTCTCCTGATACAGGCTGTCGGTGATGAACCCCTCGAACTCGTCGAGACTGACCTTGAGTGTGTCGAGGTACTGGTTCATGTCGGCCGCGCGATGCAGCCCCCGCACGCGGCGGAACTGATCGGCGCGCTCCTGGATTTCGTCGGCGTTCACTGTCAAGCCATGCTTCTTCGCGGCATGCACGGTCAGCTTGTCGCGCACCATCTGCTCGATCAGGCTTTCGAACTGGCCCGTGAGCTTCAGCAGGCGTGTGAATTCACCGACATCCACGACTTCATCATCGATTCGTACGATCGCGGTCATCTCGTCCGCTCCTTCTAATGGTGGCCCGAATGAACAGGCGGGCTGGCGGTTGTATGTTGACTACGGCTTGCATTGCAGCACGTTCAGATCGTGGCCGGCTTATCCGGCGAGTTGCCTGAACGGGTCCAGCCCCAGGTCGATCAGCCGCCGCTCGCGCACGACGATTTCGGCGCTCGCCGTCATGCCGTAACGCAGCGGATAGCGATTCTCCGCGACCTGGTAGTAATTCTTGTCGAGCGACACGCGGCCTTCGTAGACGGGCTGCTTGTCCTGCGCCGAAGGTTTCGTCGCCGGTGAGATATACGCGAGCGTGCCGCTGATGAGCCCATAGCGCTGATACGGAAACGCGTTGAATTTCAGCTTGACGGGCATCCCTTCGTGCAGAAACGCGCGGTCGCGCTCGGCGATCTCGATCTTCAGCACGGGACGCGCATCCTTCGGCGCGATGCCGCCCAATGGCGTGTTCGCCTGGATCTTGTCGCCCGTTTGCGTCGACGTGACATCCGTGATGACGCCCGATGTCGGCGCGAGAATCAGCAGGAAATTGTCCTTGTCGATGTTCTCGAAGCGGATGCGCGCGGCGGCGTCGGCGACGAGACGCGCCGTCTGCAATTGCAGGCGCAGTTTCTCCTCCGTGCTCGTGATCTCGCGAATCGCGGCGTCGTATTGAAGCTGCAAGCTCGTCGCCTGCTGGCCGCTCGTTTCGAGTTGCGCATTGGCCTGCGCGTATTCGTGGCTCAGCTTGAAGTCGAGTTCCGTGAGTCTCGATTGCGCGACGCGATAGGCGTTGTCCGCTTCCAGATACGTGTTGCGCTTCGCCTCCACTTGCAGTTCGGCCACGCCGCCACCGCCAGGCTGCGCGAAGAGGCGCGCGTACTTGTCCGCCTCCTGGCGCGCGGCGTCACGCGTGCGGCGCGCGTTGTCGAGGGTGCTGCGCGCTTCTTCGAGTTCCGCCTTTTGGCCTTCAGCGAGCTTGGTCGTGCCTTCGGAAATGCGGTTCTCGTGCAGACGTTCTTCCACTTCGAGTTGATCCTTGAGCGCGGCCGCTCTTCGCTCCATCAACTCCTTCTTTTGCGGAAACTCTTTCCACTCGCGCTCGGCGTCTTCGAGTTTCAGTTGCGCCTGCAATGCATTGGTCGCCGCTTCGATCGCGCCGCGCGCATTGATTCGCGCGAGCACATCGCCCTTCGATACAGGCTGTCCCTCCGCGATATACAAATCGGTCAATTCGCCGTCGATGGGCGCATAGATGCGCCGCACGTCCGATTCCGGCGCGAGCGTGCCTTGCGCCGTCACGATTACATCCGCGCGTCCGATAAACGACCACAACAGGCCCGCCACGACCAGCGCGACCAGCGTCAGGACGAGCGCCGTCGCAATGCGCACGGGCTCCGCAGTGAGGATCGCGATGCCTTCGGCGCTGTGATCTTCGAGCGCTTCGTAAAGCGGTTTCGGATGATTGTCGCGCTTCACTCGTCAGTGCCTCCAATCAACGTGAGTTTGGACTTCAGCAAGCCGGGCTCGAGCACCATCCGCAACTCCTGCAATGAACGGCGCTGCAATTGCGTTTCCGCTTCGATGTCTTCGAGCAACTGATCGGAGCCGGCGGGATGCGGCGCTTTCAATTGCGTATAGATGCGCATGCCCTGTTGCGCGGATGCATTCGCTTCCGACAGCAGACGCGCCTGATTGCGAAACCCTTCGGAAACGCCCGCTTCGAGACGTTGCGTGCCGCCGATCGAACCGTTCGCGCGATATTGCCGCCACAGCGTCTGCGCGCGATTGATCGAGTCCTGCGCGCGGGCGAGCGCCCGGTCGCGCAGCGCATCGACGTCGGTTTGAATTGCGTGCACGTAGTACGCGTCTACGACGGGATCGAGGCTCGCGTAAAACGACAGCAGCTTGTCGTCGCGATTGCCCGCGCCGCGGCTTTTCTGCAAGTCCGCGAACTGATCGAGCACCGCCTTCTTGTGCGCGAGTTCCGCGGCAAGCACATCGGACCACGGGCCAGCGGGCATCGCCTGCAAGCCGGCCAGCGCCTGCTGGCTGTCGCCGCTCTGCCATGCGGCGCTCACCGCATCGTGCTTTGCAATCACTTCCGCCGACGGCAAGCGGCTCGCGCTCAATTGCCTGTATTGCGACTGAAACGGCGGCGTGCCGAAGCTCGCTTTCTTCATCAATGCGAGCAGCGGCGCCAGATGACGCGCCGTCATTTTGTCGAAGATATCCGAGTACTGCTGCAAATCCGCGCGTACCGCATCAAGTCCGGCGAGACGCGGATAACGCTGCGCGTAGTCGTCGAGCACGGCCGTCAATGCATTCGGCTTGTCGCGTCCCAGTTCGGTCGCGATCGTCGAATCGAGCCGCTCGATCGCGGCGAGGTACACCGAATCGTCGCTTTGCAACTTGCGCAGATGGCTCATCGCGAGCGCGTACGGCTCGGTAAATTCAGGCACATACGACGCGATGCGATCGAGTATGCGCTGATGCCCTTTCGCATCGTCTTCCCAGCGCTTCAGCAGATTGTCGATGCGGCCTTCGTCGCTGTAGATGTGAATCGGCGCGTCGGGGCCGCCACGGCCTACGACGAAACGCTCCAGGTCGCCGACCCAGCGCAACTGGTCGATCAGCGAAACGGCATCCGGATTGCCCTCGCTCGATGCGCGCATACCTTCCACCAGGGCCGCCGCGCGGTCGAACTGCTTGCCGCGCAATGCGGCGAGCCAACCGGGCACGCGCGCTTTCATCAGCGCTTCGCTCGCGAGCGACCTGATCGAATCGCTGGCGGGATGATGTTGGAGATAAGACGCGGCGGAATCCGCCGCTTCTTCGTATTGGCCTGCCGCGAGCAGATTCTTCACTTCACGCTCGGACGCACCGCGCATGTAGAGCGCAACGGCAATGCCGCCGATGACGATCAGCCCGGCAAGGCCGCCCCAGCCGATACGCCGCATCGTCGTGCGGTCGCCGCCCGCGAAGGTACGCGTCAATTCGCTGAGCAGGAGTTGCCAGCGGCGGCGCGGACGGCGCGGTTGCGTTTCCGTCGACTCTTCCGGCGTCAATGGCGGCGAGTTCTCGTTGACTTCGTCTTCACGCTGCAAAGCGCGATCGACACAGAAGATGTCGAGAAACGAATGCGCCGCGCCGACGAACGTCGTCTTGTCGGGATCTTCCGCAGGCATCGCGGCGGCGGCAATGGGCGCAGGTGTGTCGGAAGAAACGGGCGACGCAGCGTCGGCGGGCGGCGGCGTCATCTGCGTGACGGTGGGCTCGATTTCGAAAATCTTTTCGAGCGCGACCTGATAGACGAAATGATCTCCGCCGAATCCGACCACATCGCCGTTTCGCAGCGCGACGGCCGACTCGCCCAGGCGCTTGTGATTGACGAATGTGCCGTTCGTGCTGCCGAGATCTTCGATCCACGGTTCGCCGCTCTTCAGAAAAATATGAGCGTGGCGTCGCGAAATGTAATTGACCTGATGCGGGTAGCGATCTTTATAGCGCGCGAACAGTTCATCCGTCTTGCTGACGAGAAACGGAAATACAGGGATGTCGATTGCTTCGAGTCCCAGATCGGTACGTTCCGGCTTGAGCGTCACCGTCAGATGCTGAATGCCACGCGCGGACGCGGAACTGAACGGGCGAGGTTCTATGGCGACGCGATAACTCAGCTCGCCGCCAAAGCATAGTTCGTCGCCCGCGCGCACGCGCGCAGGCGTCTGACGCACGGCATTGCCGTTCACCGTCGTGCCGTTCTTGCTGTCGAGATCCGCCACGTAAACCGCGCCGTGCTCGCTAAAGATGCGTGCGTGACGCCGCGAAAATTTCGTGATCAGCTCTCGCGGATATTCCGCAAAAGGCGGCTCGCTGCGGCCGATCGCGAACAGATCGTCGACGATGCGGATAGGGCCCAGGGACGGATGCGAGACGGGAAGCAGCAGGACGTCGAACTCCTTGTCCAGAGCCGCCCGCATCTCAGCAATCGGAGCTTCGCCGGGATTCATCTCGTTGCATCACCAAGCGTGGACACCTGACGCACGAGCGGCAGGACAGAGCTTTCGACAGGCGCGGCGACCAGAGCGTATTCGACGCAGCCACCGAATTGGACGCCAATTCGGCAGCTAATCAGGAATTTTAAGTCACGCATGGTGTTAGTCAATTATTGGTCCGGCCACTGCGGCTGCCGCAAATCGTTCGACTCGACGCAGTACTTTTAAGAACCGTGCCAGTGCTTTCCATTGGCGAGCAGTACCCGTCGATTACGGGATTTGCTGCTGCGCTCACTGCTTGACTTGCGCTTCGACATTGACGGCCGGCCAGCCGCCGCCGAGTGCCTTGTAAAGCAGTACCGTGTCCGACAGTATTTGCTGATGATTCGTCAGTACATCGAGTTGCGCCTGAAGCAGCGTGCGCTCCGTTTCGAATACTTCCAGCTGCGAGACCACTCCCTCGCGCAATTGCGACTCGATCTGCTGCGCGACCACGCTGAGACGCTGCACTTCCTGTTGCAATTCCACCCGCTGCTGCTTGTGCGCATCCAGACTGACCAGCGCGTTCTCGACTTCTTCGAATGCCGCCATCACCGTTTGCCGGTACTGCTGTTCGGCGACGGCCATTTGCGCTTCCGTCGTCTTCACGTGAGCACGCACGCCCGGATCGAGCAGCGGAATGTTGATGCTCGGCAGCAGGCCGAACGTGAACGACTTCAGCAGCTCGGACAGCGCAAAGCTCGCCGTGCCGCCGTGGGCCGTCAGGCTGACGGTCGGCAATTGCGCGAGCTTCGCTTCGCCGACGAAGTCGTAGCCTTCGAGCACGCGCAGTTCCGCCGCGACGACGTCCGGCCGGCGCGACAGCAATTGCGAAGGCAGTCCGCCCGGCACGGGCGGCAATTGCACGCGCTGCTGCAAATGGCCGACAGGCACGGTGAATTCGCCGGCGGGCACGCCGATCAGCGTGCACAGCGCGTTGTTCGCCAGGCTGCGCGAACGGCGCAGATCGATCAGATCCTTCGTTAGACGATTGACCTCCGCCTGCTGGCGAAGAACCTGCGTCTTCGGAATGAGGCCATTGCGGTTCATGCCGTCGAAGATCGAGAGAATCTGCTTGTTCTCGTCGACCATTTTTTGCTGCGCTTCCATCTGGTCGTCGAACTGGAGAATCTGGAAATACGTGGTCGCCACGTTCGACACCAATTCCAGATAGCCCGCGCGCCAGTCCGCTTCCGTCGCATGGAATTCGGCCTTTTGCGCCTGCACGCCCTTTTCGACCTTGCCCCAGATGTCGATGTCCCAGTTCACCTGGGCGGCGACGTTGTACTGCTTGGTAAACGGCTGCCCCGTGACCTTTTGAAAATTAGCGCCCGCGCCGAGATCGGCCGTCGGCAGTGCGCCTGCCTTCGCTTCGCCGATTTGCGCACCGGCCACGTCGATGCGCGCGGCCAGTACCTTGATGTCGAAGTTGCCTTGAATCGCCTTGTCGATCAGCGTGTTCAAATACGGGTCCTGGAAGCCCTTCCACCAGTCGGGCACGATGGTGTCGGCGGGTGAAACGAGCGAGCCCGTCTTGTCCGACCACGATGCCTTGGCCGGCGTATCGGGACGCTTATAGTCGGGCTGGTGAACGTCGACGCAACCGGCAAGCAGTGCCGCGCAGACGACGGTGGATGCAATTGCGCGTACGACGATGGCGATACGGCTTTTCGGCGCCAAGTCGCGGTTATCCGCATGAACGCTGGCGGACAAACTCCGTTGCGTGCAGCAGGCGACGAACGAATCAGGCAACGCAGACACGATATTCTCCGATCTTTCCCGGCTCTACTGCACGTGCAAAGCGCGCCATTCAAGTAAAGCACGTCCAGCGCGGCATCACTATGGATGTCGGCGGATTTCGTTCGGCGTGGAGTTCGTGCGGTGACGCGGCGGTCTTTTGAAAAGGACGATTACGTTTTCGATCTTTTTGACGGTGGCGACGACGTCTTTGGTACGAGCGCCTGGCCATCCGAGGCGGCCGCTCCGGACAGCCTCGGATGCGCGGGTGGACGTCAGTTCATGACAATGCTGTTTCCGGCCGTCATCATCGGAATGATCGTTGAGTTGTTGCCGCCCACGTTCGTGATGTTCATGTGTTGCTGAATGAACTGCGGCGCGTTGATCGTCTTGCTGTTGTCGAACATGAACGACAGGCTCGGGAACAACGGATTGGCAAGGTAGCCGCCGCGGACGGATTTCAGTGCCTCGCTGTCGAGTTCTTCGGCAACGGACAGGTCCTTGATCATCAGTGCGCTCATGACAGTTCTCCCATGAGAGAAGCGAAGGGTTCGCGAGATATTCGGGTGGGTGCTTCAAGCATCTTGTCTGCTCGAGCCTCACTCACGCATGGGTCGTGCCAATTGCACCGCGTGTACCTGGCGAAACCTTCACAGCCTTGCTCGCATTGAGTTGCCTCCGAAAACGCGTCTGCGCATACGAATCGCGCGTGCATCCGTCTGTCGCGCATGTGATGCAGCGCAGCCGACATTTATAAGGAAACTGTTTGGCCGAAAAGAACACGCGCAAAGTACTCAATTTGTCCGGTGATTATTGAGCACACACGTTCGTTCATTTCGCAATCACGGTGATCTTCTTCGAGTAGACGGGCGGATTGTGCGGAACGTGATTTTCATCGCCCATCAGCAATTGAAGCGTGTGCTTGCCGGGCGGCAATTCGATCATCGTCTCCGTTTCGCCCGCGCCGAAATGCAGATGCTGGCGATCGGAAGGAATCCCCTGATCCATCGGCGGCAGGTCGGTGTCGATCAGCAGATGGTGGTGGCCCGTATTCGGGTACTTGACGCCCTTGGGCGCGACGCCCATGTAGCGCAAGCCGAACCACACGCGAAAAGGCTTGTTGGCGGGCACGACCTGTCCGTTGTTCGGATAGCCGATATACGCGTATGCATCTTTTGGCGCAGGCGTCGGCCCAGCGAATGCGATATTCAACGAAGCGAGAGCGGCAAGCGCCGCGGCGGCAACGATCCTGATCATGGCTGCTGTTCTCCGTCTTGCGCGCATTGCACCGGCCCGCCGGCGCAGTGGCGGCGCGTGCTCACTTCACGATGATGGTGATCTTCTTCGAATAGACGGGCGGATTATGCGGAACGTGGTTGTAGTCGCCGAGCAGCAATTGCAGCGTGTGCTTGCCGGGCGGCAACTCGATGCGCGCATCCGTTTCCCCTGCGCCGAAATGCAGGTGCTGGCGATCGGAGGGAATCTCCTGATCCATCGGCGGCAGGTCCGTATCGATCAGCAGATGGTGATGTCCCGTATTCGGCACGTTCACGCCCTTAGGGCACACGCCCATATTGCGCAAGCCCATTCGCACCCAGAGCTTGCCGCCCGTAATGACGGTGCCGTCCGACGGCCAGATGATGTACGCTTCGGCTCCGGGCGGCGAAGGCGTCGGTCCAGCGAATGTCTGTGCCGAAGCGAGAAAGAGCGCGCCAAAAATCGCCAGCCTTATTCTTCTTTGCATTGCGCATTCTCCGAGGGAGGGTCAGTGCCGCTTGCTTCCGCTTTAGCTTAGGACGTAACTTGTCAAAAAGATACGCCACGCTCGTTAACGTTCTGACGTTTCGAATCGCGTGCTATCGTTGAAGAGGGTGGTCGATGCAAAGGCAATGCGTCGCGTGGGCGCCAGCAAGCGCGCGTGCAACGTCGCGAACGGCTGCATGCTTCGCCGTCGATTGCATTACAGCGAACGGCTGTCGTTCTCATTGCGCGCCGGGCCCCTCCGGCTGGTCCCGCCGGTTCGTCCATAGCGAGGTTCCTTCCAGAACTTCCAGAACAAACAGGATCTGAAAATGTGGCGAAAACTTCTGCTGGTCTGCATCATCGGGGCACTCCAGATGCAAGCAGCCGCCGCGCAAACGCTACCGCGCGAAGCAAGCGCTGCCGCTCTGCGCATCGCGATGGACGATGCCGTTACAAGTTCAGTCGAAGGCGCCGGGCGCAAGGTCGCGCTCGTGATCGGCAATGCGGACTACCCCGTCGATGCGCTGCCGAACGCCGTGCGCGATGCGCAAAGCGTCGCCGACACGTTGCGCGTTGAAGGCTTCGATGTCGTGCTGCGCACGAACGTGACGGCGCAACAGATGCGTGATGCGCTCGCCGAATTTCGCAGTCGCGTGCAACCAGGCGGTACCGCCCTGTTCTATTTCGCCGGACACGGATTGCAGGCGGGGCACTCGATGCTGCTCGCTTCCGCGAGCGCCGATCCGCGCGCGCCCTCGACCTTGATAACGGCAAGCGTCGATCTGTCGGGCGTGCTCGATACGCTCTCCGAGCCGCGCGCGCATGCGCTCAATCTGGTGGTGCTCGATGCGTGCCTCACGCAACCGTTCGCGCGGTCCGCAGCGGCGATTTCGTTGCCCGCGCAAACGCTCGTCGCCTTCGCGGCTGCGCAGGGCGAACAAGCCGCCGACGGCGCGCGTCACGGCATCTTCACGGACGCATGGTTGCGCGAAATGGCCCGTGCGCCCGATCAGCCACTGGACTCTATGTTCGCTCACGTGACGCAACGCGTGATGCAAGCAACGCACGGCATGCAGAAACCGTGGGCCGTCTCATCGCTCGCGAAACCCGAGCGCGTCTTTGCATCGCATCCGCTGACGCTGGCCGCGGACGATTCGCCGAATGCACTTGTCGAGTTGAATAGCCGGGGCATTTTGCCGAAGGACAGCAACGAGCAATATGAATTGACGTTCTGGGATTCGATCAAGGACAGCAATTACGCGAGCGACTATGAAGCGTATCTGAAGGCCTATCCGAACGGCCGCTTTGCGGCGCTCGCGAAGGCGCGCATTGAACGGCTCAAGGCAGCGGGATCGGCGACGCCGCCTGCCACGCACGCGACGCCCGCTCCTTCGCCTGCACCTGCACCGAAGGCTGCTGCGACGCCCTCACCCGCTTCCACACCCGCTCCCGCGCCGAAAGCCGCAGTGACACCCGCGCCCGCTGCGCCGACGCCAGCGCCCGCGCAAGCCGCGACGGGCGGCGAAAGCAAGGACTGCGCGGCATGCCCCGTAATGGTGTCGCTGCCCGCGGGCTCGTTCACGATGGGCAGCAATTACGGCGACCCGTCTGAAAAGCCGCCGCATCACGTGACCATTTCCACGCCGTTCGCGATCGCCAGATACGAAGTGACGGTCGAGCAATGGAACGCGTGCGCGGACGCCAATGGATGCCCGAAGCTGTCGTCCGAAAACAGTTCCGTGAAGAATGCACCCGCGCGCGATCTCAGTTGGGACGATACGCAGGCCTACGTGAAATGGCTGAGCAAAGCAACGGGCAAAACCTATCGGCTGCCGACTGAAGCCGAATGGGAATACGCGGACCGCGCGGGCACATCGACGAAGTACTGGTGGGGCGATCAGATGCGCAAAGGCGTGGCGAACTGCAAGGACTGCGGCGATCCTTATCACAAGGAAGCGCCGGAACCCGTCGGTTCATATGCGGCGAATCCAAATGGACTGTATGACATGAACGGCAGCGTCTGGGAGTGGGTCGGCGACTGCTGGCATAACTCATACCAGAACGCGCCGGCCGACGGACGCTCATGGGATGCGCCCGGCTGCAACATGCGCGTGATTCGTGGCGGCTCATGGCGCGAAGGCAACGACTACATGCTGAGCTCGACACGCTTCAAATACAGCCCCAGCGTGCGCCAGTCGCAAAACGGCTTTCGTGTCGTCAAAGAACTCAAATGATTTAAAGGCCGCGCGCAATACGCAGAAAACGCGCGCGACTTTTAATTCGGCCGTGGCTTGCTGTTGATCTGCGCGATATCGGCGACGATGCGGTCCTTCCCATATCTCGCCGCTAGCTGCTTGAGCCGCGCATCGAGTGCGCGCAAATAGTCCGCGCGCGACTCGCTCTCCGGACGCGGCGCGTCGAATAGCGGTACAGGCGTGACCAGTAGGACAACCAGTTCCTGGCCGAACGGCTTCGAAACGACCCACTCGCCGCCATTGCCGATCGTCGCCGCGTAGTGCGGCGGCGCCTGATTACCTTTTGCGCGCGGCCCCGGCACCATGTGTACTACCGTGCCGTCGAGCACGTAATAGTCGATGTTCACATACGAGTCGTAACCCGGCGTCGTCACATCGACGACGAGGGGATCGCCTTCCGTCAGCACGCCATTCGGCATGCGCGCCTTCAGCGAAATGATGTGCCCCACCAGCCAGTTATGCGACCAGTAAGGCCCGAGTTCCTTCAGGATGTCGCACTTGTCGTTGCTCACGTGATGCACGTCGACTTTCGTCGATGCCACGCCGGGCAACGTCGCAAGGCGCTCGTTGACTTGCGCCTCGCCTTGCTGCGGCACGAATCCGCGCACCTCTACCGCGCGATCCTGAACGGAAGCGGCCAGCGCGGAGCACGGCAGTGACGCGAGCACCGACGTGACGGCGGCGAGCGTCGGCGGCGCGGGCGTGCTGGGAGCTTGCGGCGCAGGCGCCGAGGCCACGGACGCCACGGAAGCGGACGGCTGTGCGGGTATGAAGGGTGTAACAGACGTAGGCGACGTTGGCGACGCGGCCGCGCTCTGTGCAGTCGGCGCGCCTGCCTCGGGCACGACCGACGCCTGCTGCGCGTCGTTCTCGTGCTCCAGGTTCTGCGACGCGCGATAGAAGTACAGCGCGCCCGCCGCCGCGCAAGCGAGCGCGAGACCCGCGACCCCGGATTTCACCAGCATCCCTGTGCGGTCCGGGCTGCGCGTCGTCGACTTCGACGCGGACGGGCGTTCCTGCGCGCCAAACTCTTCGGCGAAGCGCGACACGGTCGGCATGCGCGCCTTGCGATCGAACGCCAGCGCCGAGCGCAGCGCGCGCCATTGACGGTTGCCCAGATTCTCAGGCCGCTGCGGCTGGCGATTCGCGGCGCGCGCCTGAGTCGCCGACATGCGCTCGAACGGGTGACGTCCCGTCAAAAGCTCATACGTAATGCAACCAAGCGCGTAGATGTCGTCGCGCGGATCGGGCTCGAGATGCTCGAGCATTTCCGGGCTCGCATACGCGGGCGTCAACGCGCCGAGGCTGGCAGGATCGAAAACCGTTGCGTCGCTCTCTTCTTCGGGGCGCTGAAAAACGCGCGCAATGCCGAAGTCGATCACCTTGACTTCGCCCGTATCCGTGAGAAAGACATTCGCGGGCTTGAAATCGCAATGCACGAAGCCGCGCTCATGCGCATACGCAAGCGCGTTCGACATGCCACGCACGATCGGCAATGCGGACTGAACGGGCATGCCCTTGAAATCGGGCGTGCGCAAGATCTGGCTTAATGGCTTGCCCGACAGGTACTCCATCGTCAGATAGACGATGGGGCCTTCGCGATCGAAATCGTAAACGGTAACGATATTGCGGTGCGCGAGTACCTGTGCCTTGCGCGCCTCGCGTTGCAACGCGATCAGCGACTTAGGATTGCCGCGGAACTGCGTATTGAGTACCTTGATCGCGAGATAGGGCTTGCGGTCGGATGCTTCGAGCTTGCGCAGATCGAGTGCCTTGTACACGGTGCCCATGCCGCCCACGCCCAGACACTCTTCGAGAACGAAGCGGTTGTTGAGCGTATCGCCCGTGCCCTTCACCTGATCGATGCCGGAAAAGACGCTCGACGTGTCGGCGTGCTTCGTGTGCGGCGGCGTGATCAGGCGCTCCCGTACCGTTTGCACGCGCGTTTCCTCGCCGCCCGCCGCGGCAAGATTCGACACCGGCATCTGCTCGATCCGACGGCGCACTTCGGTGTAGAGATCAGGAGGCAAGGGCTTCCTGGTGTGCGCTTCGCCAAGTATTTCGAGCAGACGAGCCGAACCGAGACCTTCCGTCGTCAGCGTGCTGTCGAGTTGAGCGACAAACGCGTCTTGCGTGAGCGCGCCGCTCTGAAAATCCCGAATCACGTGCGCAAGGCTAGCCATGTGTTCAAAGCGCTGCAGCTCCCGTTGGCCGAAGAAATTCCCTGTCGTAACCAATTACATTTGCTCGTTCGATAGTAGTTCGCACGTATGCCTTTCGCAAACCAGGATTGGCCCGCGACACGCTCACGGCACGCTCGTACGACTGGCATGGCCTATGCGTTGACTGGTGCGCACGGCGCGAGCGGTGCGGCCATCGTTCATGTTCAACAACAGCAAGACGGTCGACGCCCGGCAGCTTGTAAACGATGCGACGAATACGAGCGCTGTGCTTTTCGCTTCGCTTCTCGCCTCGTTTCGTTCGCATTGCCCGGCGGCTCACACCGTATCGAGCCTGATTACCTATACTGGTGGTTCGAGCCCTATGCGTTGTCGCCACTGAATCGCGCCTTTGGCCGAAATGGCATCACGCGATATTTCTTCTGGAACTGCCATGTCCAAGCTCGTCATCAAGGATCTCTCCGCAAGCGCCGAACTCGATCGCGCGGCCATGACGGCCATCGTCGGCGGCGCAAGAACGGGGGGAAGCTTCTTTGGCGTCACCGCGCAAGCGCTGCCCGCCGCGACGCGCGTAGTCGACTATCCCGCAGGATTCCCGACGGCCGCGCGCCGACCCGTCGACGAGCGCATACCGCCGCAAAGCCTTTTGCGCAAATAGCTGCAGCGCTCTCGTCCCTTGCTCACGTGTACCTTCGTTCCGTATGCCGACACGCGGCGGCATACGGATGGCGTTCGTTCGCGCGTCAATGCGCAGCATTGATCGACGCGTCGGGTTCGTTCCAACAACCGTCCGCGCGCGCCGGTGTGGTCCACGCCAACAGATTTGCGCCGACACGAAGGCCAACCGGTCATAGACGCGTGAACGCCCTCCGATATTCCCTTGTGCACAGGCGTTTTTCAACGAGCAATGTGCGTTACCCCTCACAGTGCTGCGAAAGCGGCATAGGTGTTGCGGAACAGGAAGCGAGCGCTGAATCGTGCTCGTTTATCCGCATCAGGAGAATTGCCATGAAAGCCACTGTTGTAGTCAAAGACCTGTCCCCATCCACCACCCTCGACCGCAAGGAAACCGCGCTGATTCCCGACAAGATGAAGAGCATTGTTGGCGGTCGAAGCGTGGCCGTGACCGTCGACGGCACCCGTAGCGGCACTGTCGACGATTGGGCAATCGACACCGCTATTTTCGAAGGACGTATCAAAGGGTCGATGATTTGAGGGTGCTATTTGGTGTTTGCTTTTTGGGTGTTGGCGGAGCGAGGCCCCTTTGTTCGCGAATGGAACAGAGGGGCAACTTTAAAGAGCTTGACGAACTTTGCGATCCACCCAGGCGCGTGCCAGATATATGCGCTTGAGCCCTGGCGCAGAACTCGCGATCGAGTTCGATTCGCTGAAGATCAAGGCGGATGGAACTGCATGATGAAATCACGTTTCCAGCTCATCGCCATGCTGGCGATCGTCAGCGCACTGCTTTCCGCGTGTGGAATTTTTGGTTGCGCGGGCGTCGGCGGTAACAGCGGATATGCCGCCGGTTGCACGGCGGGGACACGATTTTAGTGCCGGCCCTCAGCGATGTTTGTTACGTCGAAAGAGAAAAGCAGACGGATCACCGGATGAGGAGTCCAGATCAATAATCCGTCAAATCAAACGTTTACGCTATTTTTCTTTCCGCAAATACGGCTTTATTGATCGTCAGAAACCCCTATAAAACCGGCTCAGAATTATTTTTGCGGAAATAATTTTAGCGCGTCGGGCCCACTTTTTCACCTCGGCGCTTGCGGACATAGTGCTCTGTCATAGAGACCGATTCGTGTCCAAGCTGCTTCTGCGCCTGTCGAATGTCGCCGGTCGAATCCGTCTTGTCCGTCGCCGCTTTCGCACGCAAATCTCGGAACTGGAATTCGTCCGTCTTTATGCCCGCCTTCTCGCGCGCATCACCGAATCGGAGTTGCAGCGCACGAAGCGTCAGGCGGCCGCCCTTCTCATTCACGACCAGCGCTGTCGTCACGACCTTGTACGCCGCCTTGCGTGCCCGGATGCGGTCGATCACGGCCCTGAGCTCGCCTGTCACTTCCATCCGAAGTTTCTTCTTCGTCTTTCCCTGGTCTATCAGCAGGAACCCA
Source organism: Paraburkholderia phymatum (assembly GCF_040965635.1). GTDB lineage: Bacteria > Pseudomonadota > Gammaproteobacteria > Burkholderiales > Burkholderiaceae > Paraburkholderia > Paraburkholderia phymatum_B. Next base: position 160,945 of record NZ_JBFRCH010000007.1, on the reverse strand, counting down.
TCGCGGATGTCGCGCTCGTCATAATTGAGCGTGTCCTGTGGACGCTGGCCGGCGAGGTAGGCCAAATCCATTGCATCCTTGGTCGGCTGGTCGGCATTCGCATAAACGCGCGCATACAGATCGTCCTCGACATAGACGCTGCGCCCATCTTCGGAGTTCTTCTTGATCCCGGAGCATGGATTCGCCACCTTCGCCAACCCCTTCTCACGCGCAAAGTTGAAGATGTGGCTGAATAGGGCAAGCTCTCGATTGGCTCGCACGTGACCGGCATTTACCGGGGCGACTTTTTTCTTGCTGGCGAACCATTTGACCGCTTCCTCATGGCGCCAGCGCAGGTATGCCTTGATGTGCACTGGCTCAATCTCATCAAGCGGCGTGTCATCCTCAAAGTATTTGCGCAGGTTTTCCAGTTCGGCCAGATTGTCGGCCTGCGTACGCGGTGCCTTGCCGGGCAATACCTCGCGCAGATAGGCCGTGGTGGCGTCCTTGAACGTATGCCCCGCCTCTTTCGGTGCATCAACCTGTTCGATTTCCGCCCAGCGTTTGACGGCCAGCCGGAAGTCAGTGCCTAGCGGCTCCTCACGGCGAGGCTTGCCGCCGTGGTCATAGTAATAGTATGTCGTCTTGCCGCGGTGACGGGCGCGCATCCCTGGCGGCAAGTGAGTGTTGCGCGTGGGCTTCCTACCCATGTGTCACCCGGTAGCTAGAAACTTCGGTTGCCATTTCTTCTTCGGCGGTTCGGCGCGTGTGGTCTTGCCTTCGATGGCCGTACGCGGAATTATCGGACGCCCGCGCGCATTCTGCCAGAACGGGATGCCCGAAGTCCGCAACCATTCGACCTGCAATTCCTCGCGCGTTTTGCCGCGTCGGCCGATCCGCACGCCGGTTAGTTCCGCCACCTCGTCAGCAGACAGAAACGTGTCGCTCATCCCTCACCCTCCATTCCTCTCACACGAGACAGGTCAAACGTATAGTGACCACCACGCGTCGACTGATGCCAGCACAGTTTCCAGAACCCGATATTCCGCTGCATGGCGGCGATCAGCAATTCATTGCCCGACCACCCTCCCGTCGAAACGCTCAGCCTGCCGCCTTCCTGAGTCCAGAAGTTCGGGTATCGCCATAGATCCCGCACGAATGCCAGCATCCCAAGTGCATCTCGCCACGGCCAATCAGCAATACGCTTTAACGCTTCTTCGGTTGGATAGCCGTCGTCATCGAGCATTCTTCTCTCCGTTGCATTTCTCGCATGGGATGCCGCGTTTTGCTTCGCTGTAAGTGACGTACAGCCAGTCAGTCACGCTATGGCATCGGTGACATGCAAACCTCGCCATAACTGGCATGCCGCGCTCTACGCACTCGCACCCGTCGCCCGCATCAACTACGTGCATGCGTAGCACGCTCGGCGCACGCGGTGCTTTCGGCACTTCGCCGAACAGGTCGACTACTTGTCGTCGCTCCATATCGAACTCCCTCGCGGTCACCCGCAGAATCCGTTGTGCCGCCTCGATCATGCCGCCCGTTTCTCCGCCTTCGCCGCGTCGTACTTGCGGATAGCCCATGCAATGGCGTACAGGTTCCACAGAAACCGGAATGTGTATTCGTCGCAATCCCATTCCCAGCAGTCCGTGAAAAGCTCGGGGAATTCATCGTCGTGAAACTCGTGCATTCGGTGGAATGCGACGTACTCGCTGCTGTAGTTATCGACGTAGCCAAGAATCTCCGAATGGATGCTGTCCCACAGGTCGGCGCGTCGCTCGTCCGTGATCTCATAGCCCTCAAGATAGCTTTCGACATGCTCCTTCACGCGGCTCTTGAACTCCTCCGGATCGAACTTCCTCGCCGCGCCTTTCCCGTAGCCATTGCAATCAACCGCCTGCAACTTCTCGCACCAGTAGCCCTCGTTGATGTACAGCTTGCTCGGATCGTTGCCACGATCGGTGCGGAAGAACTTGAACATGTCCGTCAGGCGTGAAAACACGAACGTTCCGCAGTCGCCGTGGATGCAGAGCGTTCCAGCCCACGTCAGAATCTCGAACCAGTACGGGCTTCCGCCGTCCTTGTTCCCGAATTTGATATGACGATCCACGCCGTCATCCCGCACGATCGTCATCACATGGTCGGCGACGTCGCGCTTGAATCGTTGTTGGTCACAGGTCACGCCTTCACCTCCACAAAAGTTGTCTCAATCATCGCCGCTTCGTTGGCGATAATCCGCCTCTTAGCCTCCTCGACAACGGGCGACCATCGCCTGACCAGTTCCCGATCCCATACCAACTGGCACTCCCTGCACTCGTCGCCCCATTTCACGCCGTGGCTGCATTTGTCGCCTAGCATTGCGCCTCCGCATCGATAGCATCCACGGTCAACGACACGACCGGATGCCCGGTTCCTGAAATCCACAGTTGAATCGAACCGCCTGCGTTGATCGCAGCCATTTCATCCGGCGTCGGTTCCCACGACGAAACCATGAAAGGTCCGTGCTCGGTCATCACGTCTCGGATCGGCAGGACGTTGCACTTCGAGATATCGCCATCCCAATCGGGCGGCGCTCCGAGATTTCGTGTTGCGCCTTCAATTCGTCGGATCAGCATTTCCTCGCCTCCAGCCAGGCATTCAGTTGCCGCACATACTCATCGTGCGTTGGTTCGTCGGACACGGTGAGCCAGTGCTCATAGCCCGAGTCATAGCCACCACTGACCGAGTGCTCAGACAACTTCCCGCGATCAGCTTTAATCGACAAGTTTAGGAGCGTATCGGCTAGAGCCGCCATGTCATCGGCTTGAATATCGACGCGGAATTGCACCGCGCGTTTCGGCGAATCAGTCATTCGCCACCTCCCACGGCCCACTCCCGCCCCAATCCTGCACGCCGCAAGAGGCAAGCATCAGCCAGTTATAGACCGGATAAACGGGCCAGTCCCACCACAACATCGGGCGCGAAACGATATGGCCGATTCCAAATAGCAGCCAGGAGACTGCGAAGCCGGTTGCACGTCTCATGACGCCTCGCTGAACATGTCGATCGTCCGCGTATCCTGCTCCACCACTGGCGGCAACTCAGCCAAGATCGTCCGGAGCGATGTTTCGCCATCGCCGCCCCAAGGAATGTCGTTCAGACTCCACCCGTGCGCGTTCAGTTGTCGCTCGTCCGTCACCGGACCGAGTACGCAATGTTTCTGGTCGAAGGTGTCGCGCCACGCTTCATGCGAGTTGTCTTCGGCGACCTCTTGTGCATCAACTTCGTTGTCTGCCATCACGATCATGGTGAAGGAGACTTCTACTGCGTAGGGTTTCATGGTTGCTCCGTAGGCATCGGCTTCCAATGCGTGGGCGTGTAATACACGTACATGGATTCGTCTGGGAAGAAGAACAAACGACCTTTTCGAATCAACGATTGCTCGTTGCGCTCGCCGTCTTTGTCATCAATCTTGGTCAGGATTTCGACGTTTTCTGGGGCCGTCGAGATCGGTTGCCATTCACTCATTCCGTTTGCTCCCTAGTGGATGCGATAGCGGCATCAATCGCTTCGTCTAGCGTGCTCCCCGTCAGCGTCCCGCCCTTCGGATTGCGCATCGGGATGCTGTACCAGACATGGCGCCCGTCCATCTTCGGATCGGACTTCGCTTGCCGCTTGAGGAATTGATAGCGGGCGGCATCTTCGTAGGCATCCCGATACTTCATCGCAAAGCAGTTGCCGCACACACCCGGATCGTGCGCCGTGATGCCGTCGCCGCAGGACTGACACCAGATGGGTTCGGGCGCTTTAGCCGTCGCATCCCGCCATGCTTCCATCAGTTGTCCCGCGTGCGCCCAGTTCTCGGCGTGCCGTTCGATCAGATGGAAAGCCACTTCAGGGATAACCTTTGCCCACTCCTGACCGTCTGGCGGCATGGCATAGTCCGGAACGGTCAATGCTGCTTCGAGTTCTGCGATGCGCGCGGCTTGCTGCTCGATCATGGTTGCGGCGACATCGCACATGCCATCCTTGACGGATGCGTCGCGTAGTAGATCAATCAGTTTCTTTGTGTCGGTCATTTGGATTGGTCCATAATTCGCGAAACATCATCCTCACTGAGCCAAGCTTTACCCTTCAGGCCATCTGGCTCTGTGTGCGCAACCCATTCCCTCTGAAAAACGGGGATGACATATTCGTTTGGCCGAAAATCGCGCCACCGGCCAGTTGGATAATCAAGAACAAGTGTAGATTTCACTTGGCGGCCTCGGTCTTGTTCTGTGGGCAGAATTCGCAAGTATCGCCAGTCGTCCCGTCGCACCCACACGCTATCTGCCGGTCGCTCTCGCACTTCCACTCGATGACTTCGAGGATCGCCGCGCGGAGCATCGCCCAGTGTCCCCACCCCATGCGAACGCCGCTCACGCTGTTGTCGGCCTCAACAATGTCGGTTATGTTCTTCTCGACGCTGTCGAGCTTTCCGGCGAGTTTCTCAACGAGAATGCGGCCACGAACGCGCTGCTCATCCGTCAACTTGCTCACAGGGTTATCAACCGTTTCTGTGGATAACTTGGGCGGCTCGCCGAAAGTGACGCGGGCGTAATCGGCACAAACCGCCTTCACCGAATCCAGATAACCTCCGCCGTTCCAATCCCGGTTGGCGTGACGGGATGCGATGTCAATCCACTGATTGAGTGTCAGCGTTTTCGGCTCGCTGGCGGGGTGCAGATACAGTTTCGCGCCAACGGGAATGTCATCCCACGAGATCAGCGCTTCCATGTGGTAGCCGCGTTCGACAGGGTCGTGTGCAACAACTCCAACCGGCTCCCTGGCCCCCGCGTCGGACTTGGCGGATAGTGCGGCGTTGACCGCGTTAGCGAGTTCATGCGCTCGCGGGATATACATCGTGCCGAGCCAGGAATTCACCTGGACGCCCGCGACCAGCAAATTGGCACCAACGCAGCTTTCCTCCACGGTCGCCCACGATCCCGCATCGACGGCTGGCGCCACTGCTGCGGGAGTGGCGCGAGGCGTCCCGATGAACGCAAGCAAATGCTCGGCGCAGTTGCGAATGACTTGAGCTTGCGCCTCGGTGAAGTCATCGATGCCGGAAAGGCTGTTGTGACCGATGGTCAGGATCGTTTCTGCATCAACCTCGACGCTGACCGACCAGCCTTGAATTTCTAGAATGTTGCTCATGGTTATCGTTGCCCTTGCGGTAGATCAGAATGGAACATCGCTATCGGTGTCATCGTCAATCTCGACAGCCTTCACTCGCGGCACGGCTTTCACGCGAATGCGGATCATGTCTTTGCCGTCGAGGTCGTAGCAGTCGCTAAGATCGATGAAAGCCTTGTAGCGGGCTTTGCTGCGCGTGCTCGCCGTCACCGTGAATACGGCTGGGCTATCCCAGTCGTCCCACCTGTCGCGTGGCAACAGGCACTTCCATTCGCGCAAAGCTGGACGGTCGATGATGTCGCCGTACACAACCTCGCATGTCGGGTGATAGCGACCCTCGGTCTCGCTCTTGTCGCCATCAATCACAACGCAGAGATAGTGACCATCTGCGCCGACGATCACGCCGCGCTCGCCGTAACACGTCACCTGACGCCCACGCTCGGCGGGAACGCCGTAGTGCTTTCTGATGTAGTCGAAGCTCATGTTGTTGTTCAAAAAGAAAGGGCGACCTAGCCATAGCCGCCCTCTAAGCGCCGCCCTTCCGCACGGGGACAAAAGCGGAAGGGAGAAGATTTGCCCGACGATTAATCCCTTGCGGGACACGGCTCGCGGGCGGTGCCTCGATCTAGAACGGCACGTCGTCTGCCATGTCCTCGAAGCCGCCACCAGCCGGCGCGGCTTGACGTTGTTGCTGGCGCGCTGCTGGGCGTTGCTGCTGTTGCGGTTGCTGTTGTGCAGGCGCTTGCTGTTGTCCGCCGCCAGCCAGGTCAATCGCAGTGATGCGCGCGGCCAGTTTCACGCCTTCGCCGCCGCCGTCCTTCTGGAAGGTCTCAATGTGGGCGTCTTCGAGGGCAACAGTAACGAGGGTGCCCTTCGTGAGGTATGGAGCCAGTGCTTCGGCACGCTTGCCCCACAGCGCACCGTCGACCCACTGAACCGGTTTCTTGCCGTCGTCGCCTTTGCGACCGTAGCTGAACGCCAGAGAGACGCTTGCGACTGCATCGCCGCCCGTTGTGTTGCGTACTTCGACATCGCGGCCAATCCGCGCCAGTCCGAAAATCTGAATCATGGTTTCGCTCTTGTGTAAGGTGAATCAGGCGGCCATCGCCGCAATCTGTTTGTGGGTGTCGTCGACTTCAATCAGGAACTGACGAAGCTCGATCTCGTATTCCTTGATCGCCTCTTCGTCGCGCTCATAGCGGAACACGAACAACTGAAGCTTTTCCGGCATCTCTGGATCGAAAGAAACGAAGTCGACAAACTCCGCGCCGGTCACGAGCATGTTGTGAAGAACCTGCTTCATGTACGTCGGCGGCACGCGCTGCTCGACCAGGTATTTGAAGTGCGTCTTCGTCTTCGGGCACTTCGCTTCCCAAATGCCGAACCGGCCACCGTCCTCGATGAAGCCGTCGACGCTGCACCCGGCCATCATGTCTTCGCGGTACACGAACGGGCTTTCCACGACCGTGATGCCCGTCGCGATCTCGTAACGCATGCGGGCGAACGGCTCACGCTCCTGTCCGCGATCGGTGTCGGCGGTGGAGAACTCATCGCCGCACGGTTTGCACAGAAGGCGCTCAAGCGCGAGTTGAACGCGGTAGTCGGCACGCGTCGCAGCCTCGCCAGACTTGACCTTGGCCGTCACGCAATCGGCCTTAGATCCGGTCGCCCGGCCAGCGCGATCCGCAAGCCACTCGGGCGTGTTCTGCGGATGCTCCGAGACAATGAAATTCCGCTTCATTGCGCACCTCCTTCGAGCGTGGCCTTCTTCTTGTCGGCCATCGTCTTGAACTGATTCCAGCCCTTGACGTCGCCGACTGCCTCAAACGCGGCTCCAGCCAGGGCGCGAATGCGGCGCACGTCGTCGACCGTCGCAGCGTCGAGCAACTGGCTTTCGTACTTCATGAACGTTTCGTCGCCGCTCGGCTTCTGTCCTTTGCCGTTGCCGTCGTCATCGTCGGCTTGCTCAGACAGGCCGGTGATCGCCTTGAGCGTGTAGCGCTCCAGATAGGTCTTCGTGCTGGCGCGTGCCTGAATCGCGTTCTTCGCCCCGCCCGCGTCAGGCGGCCCGCCCATCGACACGCTTTCCTCGTGGCCGTTGACGTGGCGCAGGTAGCACGTCACTTCCATCCAGTCCTTTTCGTCCTTCGTCAGCTTCCACGACGACGACAGTCCGTGTTTCGAGAGTGCCGGCGTTACTGCGTTCACCACATCGTGCAGTTCGGCGTAGCTCTTGTTCTTCAGCGGGCCATCCGTGACCTTGCGACCTTTGATGATCGTCACGGCTTCAGCCTTGAACGCGGAGAACGCCGCGTCGAAAGCGCGCTTCGCTTCCTTGGCTTCCCACTGCGTTTGAAGCGCCATCAGGCGTTCAAGCTTGTCAAGATCGGCTCCGCTCTCAACCGCGATGCGGAGAAGGTCGGCAGGCGTCGCGGAACCAGCCGTTACGGCTCGCGTCTGCTTTACTGCTGGCGGCCTCGCCGCTGGTGTTGCCATCTCAACATCGGTGATATCTGCCATCGTTGCGGTTTGCATACTTGCTCCAGTTAGTTAGCGGCGACGTTCGCGGCGGCGAAATATTCATCTGCTGCGGCGTAGTCGAATTTCTTGATCCATTGCATGACGTCGCCAATCTCGACGTCGTAATGCTTCGCCAGCGTCTCGACGATTTCCACATCGCCGGGGCCGTTCTTCGCGAACTCCATGCGAACCCGGCGAATCTGCTCGCGCTCGGCGGCGTCCTTCTCAGCTTTCAAGCGAGCCTCTTCGGCTGCCTGCGCCTCTGCGATACGTTCCGCCTCGGCGCGTTCCGCAGCTTCCGCAGCCTCACGCCGTGCGCGCTCCTCTGCGGCTTCCTGCTCAAGTCGCTCCGCATCCGCCAACATCCGGCGAATCTCCGCAACGGCGGTCGTCTTCGCCATCTCTGCCGCGCCAGCCAGCACGCCAAACCGCTCCGGGTCGATCTCCCATGCTTCCGTCTCGGCAAGCGTCTCGCGAATGCATGCGATGGTGCCGCCCTTGCGAACGCCAGAGCGGCCAGTGACGGCGATCATGACTTGCTGTTGGATGCCCTGAATTTCGGACATTGCCGCTTGAGTGAGTGCGGCGGCTTTGCGTTCAGCGGCGAACGCGGCGTCGGCTTTCTCCTTTGCGGCTCGCTGATCGGCTTCGATGCGCTCACGCTCTTCCCGCAACTCTGCGGCTGCCTTATCCTGCTCCGCCTTCACGCGAGCCGCCTCTCGTTCTCGCGCCTCACGCGCCAACCGCTCGTCAAGCGCCCTCGCCTCGGCAATCTGGCGGTCACGTTCGGCAGCTTCGCGTCGGAGCCTTTCGAGTTCCGCGCGCTCCTCGGCGAGGCGGGCTTGTTCGGCTTCGTGCGCCCTCTGCGCGGCGTGCATCTCGCGAAGCTTTTCAAGCGCCGCAATCTTTGCCATTTCAGCTTCGCCGGAGAATTCAGCGAAGTCGCTCAGTTCGATAGATGCAGCATCCAGCCCTTCGATGCAGCAGGCGATGTGCTCTGACGGCTTACCAATCATCGCAGCAGGAATCGCCTTCATCTCGTCGATGCGCTTGCGGATGCCATCGACTCGCTGCTTCTCGGCGGCGGCTTTGGCGGCTTTCTCGCGCTCGATCTCGGCATCCCAAGCGTCTCGAAGACCTTGCAGGCGCGCTTCCTCCGGCTCAGTCAGCGCAACAAGGCGCTTCTCTTCGGCGATCACGGCCTTACTGAACGCCGTCGCATCCTCGCGTGCGCCCTTGGCAGCCTTCTCGATGGCGACGCGCGTGTTCTTGAGCGTCATCATTGCGCCGTGGCATTGATCGCGACCGTCCTTGTTCTTGACTTCCGTGATCGTCACCGTCTTGGCGACGAGTTCGCGGATTTCCTGCTCATACTTCGGTGCGCCCAGCGCGACGGATGCGCGTTCGGGCAGGGTCAATGCTTTTTCTTCACTCACTTGTTTCCCCTTTCGGTTGACCGCGCCGCACCCATTCGGCGACGAGGTTGTTGTATTCGCGCTTCGTTTGCTCGCGTTGCTGGCGTTCGTCGTACCAGGCTTGGCCGTCTGCGCGCTCGAAGCATTCGAGGGAGCGGCCTTTGCTGGCGAGCCGCGAGAGAAGTTCGTCGTTTGAAAGTGACTGCAGATCAGTCATTTGTGGCTCCGGTTGCCTTGTCGATTGCCGCCAGAGCTCGGTCTACTGCGTCGCAGAAGTGGACGTTTTGCTTGAGGCGCTGGGCGTATTTCAGCCAGCCTTGATCTTTTACCCATTGAAGCGCTTCCAGAAGATCAGGCGCAGCCTGAAACAGACACGCAACCGCTTCGGCCTCTTCCGTCGAGCAATCTGGGCCGCGCTGCACGTTGGCGTAGATGCGATTGCAGAACTGTTCTTCACCCTTTCGCCAGCCAGCGTGTTGGAGCGCGTACACCGTCGTGCCGGTACGCAGATATGGGCCGGGTGTGTGCTTTGTCTCGCTCATCACGCACCTCCGCGAATGAACTGCACATGCTGGAACTGCCGTGCGACGCTGGGCGGAACGTAGGCACCGCTTATGTTGACCTTGGGCGTCAGGCGTAGCCGTTGTTCCATCCAGCGGCGGCGCTGCTCTCGATTCAGGTGCGAGGCGTATCGTCGGATCGCCGGTCGAAGTTGCATTGCGGTCATAGTCCCCTCAGCTAATCAGTGTGTGAACTGCCATCATCACAATCGCAACAACGATGCAGCCGCAAGCGATGCCAGCCGTCAGTTCGTGTGTGCGTGCGGTCTGCGCCAACAGCGCGTTATCGTTCGCAGCCCGGCGCAACCCTTCCGCCGATAGCGTCACGACGAAGTGTTCTGCGTCGTCGGATTCGCGGTCGTCTACTACGGTCCAGGTGGTCATGCTTCCCTCGCTTTGGAATTCATGGCGCGGTCGCTATCGACGAAGAAATCCTCGTAGCTGTGCTCTGTTCCGTTGCCGTCCATAAACACAAAGTGGTCGCCGATTCGGCAGACTTGGAGCAGCCCGCACACGTCGATTCGGTACAGCCCTGTCTGAACTTCGAAGTCGTTGACGGGCCACCAATAGCGCTTGTCGTTCACCCAATAGCCCGCAAAGAACGGCTGCGGCAGACTGTTTATCCAGTCCATGTCGAGAAGGTCGTCGGTCATGGCTTCTCCCTCGCGCGAAGCATCGCGTCAGCGATGAAATACGCGCCGTCCGTCGCGCAATCGACCGCATGTGCGGTCATGCTTCCGTCCGCCTCAACGGTCGCCGAAACAATCGCTTGCATCGCCTTCGCCGCGAAGTAATCGCGGACTGTGACGCCAAGGTTGATATACGGCGTTTCGTTCAGATCGCCGCACCAAGGAAAGGCGCCGCCGCCAGTGTTGATATCGCTCATCGCACACCTCCGAAATACCGCACTTCGGCGTCAATCCGTTCCCAGTAGGTGTCATCCCAGACGGCTGCGCGCTGCTCTTCCGTCAGCGGCTCGTAGTCGTCATCCGATCCCGCAAGAAGCATGTCATCATGGTTCGGCAGCGTATCGACCATCCTTTGTCGCGATTTCATTTGAAGTACTCCTATCCGTTAAGTGGAGAACCCTGGCGAATCAAACGATCCACGGTGGATTCGTCAGGGTGGTCCGTTGACGGGGACCAGGCGGCGGCCTCTCGCCGCTCGCGGCTTATCAAGCGGCCGTCGCTTTCTCGGAAACCGCTGCCGTCACATAGTCAACGATCTGTTGGCCGGTTTTCATCGCCCACATCGGCTCATCGGGAATTTCAATCCCGAATTCATCCTCGACAGTAATCGTGACTTCGAGAAGGTCCAGCGAATCGCATGTGTACGCGTCCTCCAGATTCGCCGCCAAGTCAATTTCGCCCGCTTCGACGCAGAACTGCGCTGCCAGAATCGTTCTGACGCGTTCTTCGATGTTCGTTTGCATGTTTATCTCCTGTGTTGGTGCCGGTTACGGTTCCGGCATCGCGTCCGACATAACCCGTCGGTCAGAGGTCCGCGACGATTTGTGGTGCTCAGTCGTGGTACCCGTATCGGTCCAGTTCTTCCTGCGCCCGGTCATTGGCGCTTTTTCGACAAGCTAAGCAGACGTCATACAGGCGACCGTATGAGCCTTCCTCGTAATCACGCATCGAACGCAAGTCCGTCGCATGCTTGCCGCACCATTCGCATGTGCCGGTCGCGCGTTCGGCGGCGGTTGCCGCCATTCCCTCGCAGTGCTCTGCGTAGCATTCGTCGCACATGTCGTGCATCTCGCACCCGAATGAGTCGGTCTCGCCCTGGATGCGGTACGTCGCCGGTCGGTCGGGATGGGAATCGCACATGCCACTGGCGGAATGATGTGCGCCCGGCATCGTGCTTATCGGTCCAGTGATTGCGCTCACACCCTCTCTCCAGTAAGCAGGTAAATCCGATGACGACGGGCCCTTTCTGCGGCATCGCGGCGGTCAACACGAGCGCCCGAATAACACAGCCCCCACGCAATGAACAGGACGACCGGGAAGGCTATCAAGTACCACTTCAGGGCGGTAAGGATTAAGTGCATTTGCTTGCCTCCAGTGCGCTCTCTGCCGTCTCGATGATGTGCCACAGCGCGTTATGCATTGCGGCGTCGTTGCGGTCGCGATTCCAGTACTCGACGATGTGTTCGAGCGCTTCGATCAGTGCCGATTCCTTCTCTTCGGCCTCGTGCAGTGCGCCGTTCAGAATTGCCACTTCGGCGCGAAGCTCATCGACGGAAACCGTTGTGACTTCCTCGGTGAAGTTGGCGTTTGGTTTGCCCTCAAAGTCGAAGATCGCCATGAACAGATCGCCAGCGTCTACTTCATCCATCACGAAGCCGTCACTGGCTGCGGCGTTCAGGAAGTCGTGCAATTGCTGCACTGTGGTTGGCTTGTTCATGGCGCCTCCAAATACTGATGTTGCAAAACGACCGCGCAATCAAAGCAAGTCGTCTCCTCAAACCGCTGAAGCCATCGACCATAGAGCGTGCGCTTCTCGACGCCCTGAGCCAGCTTTCCGCACCTTGGACACGGCTCAAACACTTTCACTTCGAGCGGGCGGGAGCGGAATTGGTCGGAGGTCATGTCTGGTCCTTCAGCGTCTCGACACCGATCAATTGCGCCATTTCGTAGCTGTTCTCGCTGTATCCGCCAAGAGTCAGCGCGTCTTGAAGCTCGGGCACGTCAAGATCGATCGTCTTGAAGAACTCGCCCTCTGCGCCGCTATGGCCTTCACGCCACTTGGTTTTGATGATGAATCGGAGCATGTCAGCCTCCAATAAGAATCGCCCGAAGCCACGGGCACAGGATGAGCAGAACGAGCGTTGCGCCAACGCCGAATACCATGCCTTGGCACATGTAGTAGGTTTTTGTGTTCCACATATCACCACCCCAATTGAGGTACGCCCTCTATCGCCGGCCTCCGCAGCATCCCGTCAGGCGTCCAGCGAAGGTAGGCGTGAGAGTCGAACGGGTGGCCGGTGCAGATGATGAAGAGGGCGTGGTAGGCCATCGAGTAGAGTTGATTCAGCATGGCTCAGCACCAAACGATCGACGAGTAATCCACACTCGCTACAAACCGCGAGTTACGGTACACATCAAAGTGCCTCGCAAACCGAAGAATGTAGTTGCTGATCTTCGGGGCTCTGGGGATGTAGTCGGAATAGAAAGGCATGGTGGGCTCCTTAACCGACGCGCGTCGAGTACAGGATGTTTGAGTACACGTCGTGAGCACGTTCGCGCTCCGGGCCCACTTCGCACTCGCAGAAGTACGCGTAGGCCGCTTTCTCTGCCTCGCGAATCTTGGCGAGCATGTCGGACTTCAATTCGGCCAGTGTTGGCTTGCTCACGCTGGTGGCGTGCGCGCTATTGCCGTTCGCCATGTAGCGGCCAGATAGTGCTATATCGTGGCTTGCAGCCTCTTCGATCAGGGCCAGTATCCGTGTGAGGAACTCGTCCCGCAGGCGTTCTCTTTCGGTTGTCATGTCTGCTCCAGAAGGACTACTAAACTCGCAGTCCAGTGAAATTCAGTAAGCCACCTAACGGGCGGCATCCCTAACAAAGCGTGCTACGGGAAATGCCAGCACTTCTCCTTCCCGCTTGCAAGGCGGTACTGCTGGCTTTAGGAATTCAGTCTCATGGAACGGGGCCGGCGGTTTTCATCTGATCCGGCTTGGGGCGTGGCACTGATTCCCCGCTTGTACGGCATACGCCGCTCATACCACCTATCACCGCCCGAAGCGGTTGCGATCCTGCGCGCAGTCACCACCTGCGCATTCCCGTTCCATCAGACTGCTTTCCGCAGCACCCAGACCGATCCTGTCAGCCTGACTGCTGCGGGTGCCCCGATTACTACGCGATCGGTGGCCCTTCCTTGGTTCGCGTCCCTTGCGGGAAATGGTTGCGATACTCTGCTTTCACGAGTCCACCATGGGGACAACGACCGGTTGCTCCCTGTACTAGCGGTCCCGGCATTTCTTTGCGTCAATTGTTAATGTGCGAATCGCTTCCAGCTCTGCCGGGGCGAATACCGTGGGCAACGTTGGGTGTTGCTGGCGTTGCTTGGTATGGGTGAATAGTAGCGAAAGGTACGCGTACCGACAAGTAGCGGAGGCTACTAGACGCAATTGTATTTTTTAATTACGGTGATAGTAGCGATAGAAGCTAACGCTTCTAAGCGGGCGCATAAAAAAGCCCGCACTAGGCGGGCTTGATGTTGGGTTGAGGGGTGTTTAGTTGGTCATCTGGCCGTCAGCGTCCCAGTGCTGAATCTTTCGTATCTGACTGCATTCGTCGCCGACACAGATTCCGGGGATGCTAGGCATGCGGTTCTTCGACTCGCGGTAGTTGATCTCGCGCTGCTTCTCGGCCTTGGCTTCGTCTGCTGCGATTTCTTGCGGCGACCGGAGGCACTGGTAGGAGCCATCCCCAAGTGTGTGCTCGCCATATGGGCACTTCGAGCTGGGCGGCGCTACAGAGGCGCTTCGACTCGGCGGCACCGTGCCCTTGCATATGGATTCCACAGACTTCTTCGCGCTCCACGGCTTCACCTTGGATGCGTAGATCGAATCCACCATCGCCAGCGCGTAGGGTTTCTCGCTGTCGGACCAATACGAATCCGTCATGACTTTCTTGGCGCTCTTGATCGAAACGCCGTTGTCGCGGAATTCCGCGATCGTCTCGGGTGCGTCGTCCAGTACCGTCAGGCAATTCGCGTGCACCAAGGGCGCCGAGGCCGCCAGCACAGCAGCCAGGAATGCTGTTCGCCAATTCATCAGTTTCCTCCAGCCAAGCCGGAACCTGATCGATAGATGACCTCGCCGGCCACGTGCAGGCGCTCAAGATTTTCGGGCGTAATCACTTTGTCCGGAAACTCCGCGTTGTATGAGTGCAGGCGCAGCGAGCCATCTGGCTCCTTGAATACCTGTTTCACTAGCGGCTCATCTTCGAGGTAGACGGCATAAATGAGGCCGTCTCGCACGTGCGTCTTTGCCGTGCAGATCATCATCATATCTTTGTTGAAAAGATACGGCTCCATACTGCGCCCGTGCACCTGGGCCAACCTGCAATCTTGCGGGCGCACACCAAGCGCCTTGAAGAAACCAACATCGAACGGAAGCGCTTTTTTTTGCCTTACTTCCCACTGGATCACGCCGGTCCCCGCCGAAAAACGATAGTCATAGCGGTCGATCCACACCCGGCTCTCATCCGGTTCTAGGTCTTCTGGCCGCTCCCAGGTAACAACATTACCCTTCCCTTCAGGGAGCAATTTGTTAAATAAATCGTTTGCGATGCCTGTTTTCGGTGCATCGCTACTAGAAGGTTTATGCTTGTCATGGGCAGGAGCGCCTGCCGTTTGTTCGCGCGAAGTGAACCAACCAGCCATTCCCGGTAAGGACTCGATTTTCCTTATCGTCTTATCGCTTACCGCCTTCCCTCCGGCCAGCATCTGACGCACGAAAGCGCCATCTTTGTACCCCAATATCTTGCCGAATTGAGTCTGATTCCCCTCCGGTTTATCCGGAGTCCCCGTGACCTTTTCTATGGCAGCCCGCAGCAGGTCAATCCGCAGGTGCGCGAGCTCTTGTTCATTCATGGTTCAAAGCGTAGCACGCGCTACGCGTACTAATCGCTCCTCAAATAGTCCTTGACGCACCGTACCGTTCGCTCCTATCATGGCGTAACTGGCTACTAGTGAACGACCATGACACTCGACGAATATTTCAACGAACCCGGCGCACCGACCATGAAGGCGTTCAAAGAAAAGATGAACGCCCTCGGATACGACGTCCAGAGCCCGGACCAGATTCGTCAATGGCGCCATGGCTACTACAAGCGTATCCCAAGCCCAGAGTATTGCATGGGAATTCATCTCGCCACTGATGGCAAGGTCACGCTCCAGGAGTTGAGGCCTGACGACTGGCAGCGCATCTGGCCGGAATACCACGGCGGCAAGAAGACTGGCGGCAACGGAAATCGTAAGACCAAAGAGGCGCCGCGTCCGAGCGCCGTCTAAACCGAGGACGCCCGGATCACCGGGCGATGACACTCCAAAAACATTTACCGGGAGCTGGGGGTGATGGTTCATCTGGAAGCCTTTTTGTTCTTTGCATCGATGCTGGTGCAAAAAATTTTGGCTCTCAGATAACCGCTGATTCAAGCGGTTACACGATGAATTTTTCACTACGGAGCTCGAAATGAACGACCTGCATCTGTTTGGAGGGGTAGT
This sequence comes from Paraburkholderia phymatum, assembly GCF_040965635.1. Classification (GTDB taxonomy): domain Bacteria; phylum Pseudomonadota; class Gammaproteobacteria; order Burkholderiales; family Burkholderiaceae; genus Paraburkholderia; species Paraburkholderia phymatum_B. The sequence continues at coordinate 145,083 of NZ_JBFRCH010000007.1, read as the reverse complement.
CAACGCGCCGGCCTTCCTGCCGGCTGATGTGATCGCGGCCTGCAACACCTACCGCGAGGCAGTAAGGACGGCATGGGCGCATCGCAGAATCAAGGCGATGACCCAGCGGAGCCTGGCAGAGCGCACTGAGTGCTATCCGTCGCATGTGTCGGATTACCTGCACTCAGACGACAAGCCAACGCGCCGCAGCCTGCCAGCCGACAAGGTAAGCGCCTTCTCGGCGGCAGTAGGTAACTGGGGCGTCCAGCAGTGGCTGAATCGACAGTCGCGGCTGACGATTCTTGAAGAGGTTATTGCGGAGAGGTCGGCAGCGTGAAAGTTGACTTTGGTTGCGTCGAGTTGACGGAGGTTGACTTTCCTTGTGACCCCGTCAGCCCGTACCTTGGAGGCCAGATGAAGGTTGTGATTGTCGTTACGTCCGCGATCCTGCTGGCCACTCTTCTGGCCGCAGCGATCGGCGGTTTTATCCAGTGGTCCTCTGCGATGAGGGTTATGTGATGAAACGAGACTTGTTGAACATGAGGACGCCCGACCAGGAAAGCCAGATGCAGATGGCTCGAAACGTCGCGGCGCTGCGTAGCAAGCAGTAATCGAAGCAACAACAGGTGCATCTGCTCTGCAGATCGCTCGTGCGAATGATTCGAGGGAAATAGGCTTACGTGTGCAAGAAGAAACTCCGCAACTCGAAGACGGATTCACCAGAATCGCGAACGAACTATTCGAAGCGATCTTGGGGTTCGGCTTCACCCAGCGGCAGCTTCTTGTTTTGCTGACAGTACTGAGAAAGACCTACGGCTACGGGAAAAAAGAGGACGACATGTCGGCGGGGCAGATCGGGCAAATGTGCGGCGTCAAGCGCAATCATGTCACGGAAGTGATAGGCCAACTCGCGGCCATGAACGTAATCAATCGTCGTGCTGGAGTCTACGGATCTGTGCTCGGCATCAACAAGAATCATCGCCGCTGGGTAGTCCCAAATCGGGACACCCTGTCCCAAATAGGGACTACCACATCTAGCGTAGAGGGTATTGATTTGTCTACTACCAATAGTAGTCCTGAATTGGGACTAGTCCCGAATCGGGACGCAGATAGTCCCGAATTGGGACAGGTCGATAGTCCCAAATCGGGACACACAAAAGAAAACCTTCCAAAAGAAAACCAACAAAAGGAGCGCGCGCAAAAAAATCCGGAATTCGAAGAAGCGTGGAAGCTGTATCCGGAGCGCGATGGGGGTGATTCGAAGGCGAAGGCGCTGAAGGCTTGGAATGCACGCATTCGTGAAGGCGTGAATCCCGCCGAAATTATCGCCGGCCTGAAACGCTACATCGCGCATCTCGAAAAGAAAGGCGATATCGGCACGCAGTACGTGAAGCAGGCCGCGACCTTCTTTGGACCGGACGGCCACTACGCGGAAGCGTGGGGCCAAAAGATCGCCTCAGACGCTGATTGGTGGGTGAAGGCCGGTTTCCAGAAGGAATGGCAGGCGACGAACGCCGGCTGCACGCAGACCAACGCAAGATTTTTCAGAGACGGCAAGAGAATCGAGGGCAAACAGTGAACGCGGGCGAACTTTCGAAACTGATGGCTGAGAATGCGGCGGCAATCGCTGAGCATCTTTTTCCGCAAGGCAAGAAGCAAGGCGGAGAATGGTGCGTCGGCTCTGTCGGTGGCGAGGCCGGCAAGTCGATGAAGATCCGTCTGACCGGCGCGAAGCGTGGCGTATGGGCCGACTTCTCGACCGGCGCATCAGGCGACATGCTGGAGCTTTGGTGCCAATGCCGCGCTCTGTCGGTGGCCGACGCGATGCGCGAGGCGAAGCAGTTCCTTGGCGTTCGAGATGAAATGCTGGCACGTGAGGCGCCCAGCTACAAGCGGCCGGCGAAGATGAAGCGCCTGGCTCCGCAAAGCGCACTCGGCGAATGGTTCTCGAAGCGTGGCATTACGGCGGCGACGCTCGAAGCGTTCAGAATCGGCGAGCAGGACCGCAATGGCGTTACCTACGCCGTGTTTCCGTATGTCCGCGACGCCGAACTGATCAACGCCAAGTATCGCAACATCGCGGACAAGAAGGACATGCGCCAGGAAGGCGGCGCTGAGCCATGCCTGTTCGGCTGGCATCTGATCGACCCGAAGAAGCGCGGCATCGCCATTACCGAAGGCGAGATAGACGCCATGAGCCTGTATCAGGTCGGCATCCCTGCCCTGTCCGTAAATGCCGGCGCAGGCAATCACCAATGGATCGACAACGACTGGACGCGCCTTGAGCGTTTCAGCGAGATCTACCTTTGCTACGACAACGACGAACCGGGCCAGAAAGGCGCTAAGGAAGTCGCTAACCGGCTCGGGCTGGATCGCTGCAAGGTTGTCACATTCCCGACGAAGGATGCAAACGATTTTCTGTTGACCGGCGCGAAGCAGGACGATTTCAAGAAGTACTTCGCCCAAGCCAAGACGTTCGATCCCGACGAACTACGCTCGCTTGCCGATTTCTGGCCCGGCGTCAAAGCGCTGTTCTATCCGTCGCATGACGAAGAGTCGATTCCGACGCTCACGTTCTGCGGCGTTGCACAGATGTGGTTTGAGTTCCGCTATGGCGAACTGACGGTCTGGACGGGCTATAACGGTCACGGCAAGTCACTGCTGCTGAATCAGGTGCTCGTCGAGCTGATGGATCAAGGTGAGCGCGTCTGCGTGTTCTCCGGAGAGATGACGCCCGAACGCCAAGGTAAGCGCATGGCGAAGCAACTCGGCGGGTTGGACCGTCCGACACCTCAGTATCTCGACGCGATGGGCGCATGGCTGCGTGATCGCGCGTGGATCTTTGATCTGGTCGGCACGGCTTCGATTGACCGCCTGATTACGGTCTTCACATACGCATTCAAGCGCTATGGCATCCGTCACTTCGTGATCGACAGTTTGATGATGACGGACGTTCCAGAGGACGGCGCAGGCGCCATGAGCGCGCAGAAAGAGGCAATGCGGAAACTTGCCGGCTTCGCTCGCGGAATGAATGTGCATGTCCATCTAGTGGCTCACCCGCGCAAGGGCCAAGACGAGAAGCGTTCGCCCGGAAAGATGGACGTCGCCGGCAGCTCGAAGATTACCGACGCCGCAGACAACGTGTTCTCCGTCTGGTCGGCTCAGAAAGAGGATGGCGATCCTGAAGTTGACAAACCGGACGCCTATCTGACCTTGTGGAAGGCCCGCAACGGCGAGACGCAACACCGGGTGCTAGCGCTGTTCTTCAACAAGGAGTGCATGCAGTTCAGCACGCACGACTCGCGCCGGCCACATATCTACGTTCCATTCAAACAATCCATTGGAGAAGCAGCATGAGCAAAGCATCAGAAGCACTGGACGCACTTCGTCAAGCCGGCATGAAGATCCGCACGCCTTCCGAGGCTTTGGACCGCCTGCGCGAGTGCATGAAAGATGAAGACCCGGTTGTTGACGATGAGGATCTGACGACGCCGGCCATCCATTACACCTACGAGGAATTCCCGGTTCGCTCGATCAAGGTAATGGAAATGAACTTCGGTCACGTCAAATTGGAACTGGTCGACGTCGAGAAAAACGAGGAAGAGATCGAGGCAACGATTCGAATGTTGGTTGAAGCCATTTGCATGCTGCGCGAGGAAATCGGCGAGATCCGGTTGCAGCAGTTTCGCGACGACTGCCCCTTCTGATGATCCACGACCCCGCAAGACTCCGCGAAGTCGCAGAGGAAATATCCCAATGGGATCTAGCCAAACGAAGACTCTATCTGCGGCAACTGGAAGAGGCTCAGGGGGTGGAGGCGGCGGAGCAGGTTAAACGGGCTTTGACGGAATTGTGGGCTGAACGGGACAAGTAAGGGGAAGGACGAATGGACGGAATGAGAACGGGGATGGCGGTGAGGAGTACTGAAAACCGTTTTGCGCTGCACCACGGGGATTGCATGGACGTGCTCAAGACGATCGCGGATGAATCCGTCGATTCGATCGTCTGTGACCCGCCTTATCACCTGACTCAGGTTTCGCGCGGCGGACACGCCCGCACGAACAACCCGGAAATGCCGCATGGCCGCCATCGGATCGGCGACAAGGGTTTTATGGGAAAGGTCTGGGACGGCGGAGATATCGCGCACCGCGTCGAGATGTGGGCCGAATGCCTGCGAGTACTCAAGCCGGGCGGTCACTTGTTGGCTTTCGCCGCGACTCGCACTTATCACCGCATGACTTGTGCGATCGAGGACGCTGGTTTCGAGATCCGCGACATGGTGCCGTGGCACTACGGCAGCGGCTTCCCGAAGTCGAAGAATCTCGACGGCCAATGGGACGGCTGGGGTACCGCACTCAAGCCAGCCACGGAGCCAATCTGCATGGCCCGCAAGCCGCTCATCGGAACGGTCGCTGAGAACGTCGCAGCGTACGGTACCGGCGCGATCAACATCGATGCTTGTCGCGTTCACGCGGACGACGCGATCGGCGGCGAATACACCGTGAAGAGGTTCGCGCCTGGTGCGTCCGTCGTCAAGGACGGCAACTGGAAACAGGATGTCGAGTTTCGCGGCGAGATGAAAGCCGGTCGCTGGCCTGCCAACGTTATCCATGATGGTTCGCCAGAAGTACTCGACGCATTTCCCGATGCTCCCGGCCAGCTCGCCGATGTGAGCTATCAGGGCGACGCACGCAAGACGCAAAACGTCTACGGTGCGATGAATCGCGGACACGAACCGAGCCGCGATCGCACGTACGCCGACAACGGCGGCACCAACTTCGCCATGAAGCCTGGCGCGCGTCGGCTCGACACTGGCTCTGCAGCCCGATTCTTCTACTGCGCTAAAGCGTCCCGCGCCGACCGAAACGAAGGAATCGGCGGCAGCGACGCGCCCGCAGTGGAGACGAAAGCAACCATGCGCGATCGCGAGACGGCGGATTGGCAAGAGCGCAACGGCAACTTCCATCCGACCGTCAAGCCGACTGACTTGATGGCCTACCTGTGCCGTCTGGTGACGCCGCCCGGCGGTACCGTGCTCGACCCATTCATGGGATCGGGTAGCACGGGCAAGGCAGCGATGCGTGAGGGATTCCGGTTCATCGGGATCGACATGACGCCCGAGTACGTCGAGATCGCCAAGGCCCGCATTCAATTCGAAGCCGATCGCGTCGAGCAGACGCGAATCGACGCAAGCCGTCAATCAGATTTGTTCTCGGAGGTGGCATGAGCCGCAACAAAAAACCCCGCAAGCGTTACAACCCGCAATCCCGCGCCGGTCACGTCAAGCTCCGCGCGCAGCCGTGGAAGATTCACGCCGTCTTTGAGCCCGTCGAGGCGATTCTCGACGAGATTGAATCGAGCGGCATGGTGAGCGTGACCGAAGAAGGCAAGCCGATCTTCAGCGAACTGGCGCACAACGATGTGTATGAGTTCGTGCCGTCGCTCTGCGGGTTGATAGACGCCTTCGACCTGCATGCAGAGCGCAACGGCCTGCCCATCGTCACCAACCCGCTCAAGACCGTATGCGTGAAGTTGGATAAGGGCGAAATGCTCGACCAGTACGACTTGGCCGGTGCCCGCCATTCGATCACGGCGCTTAAGAAGCAATCCGGCGACATGGAAGCGGACTACGCCTATCGCCTGATTCGCGACATTCAGATCAAGTTTGAACTCGAAGCGCGCCAAGAGCGCGAGCAACTGAGAGAGGCCGCCTAATGTTCACAAGAGTTTGGATCGAAGAAGAGGACGAACGCCTCAAGCGCGTATGGGGCGAGAAAGGATCGCTGAAGATCCTTGCTGCCAAGCATTTCCCCGGCAGGACAGGAAAGGGGATTGCGGATCGCGCGAGGCGCATTGGGCTTCCCACGAAGCGCGGAAATCTCGGGCATGGGCAAGTCTCCTATTGCGCCATGCAGATGAGAAAAGCCATTGAAGAAAATGGCCCTCTCACATGCTACGAACTTGAAAGTGCTGCGGGCGTAAAGATGGCGCGGGCTCAAGAAATCGTTAGGGAGTGGCTGGAAAATGGTGAATGTCATGTTGTCGATTGGCGTCGCCGCAGTAGCGACGGGCAATGGTCGGCTGCTTATGCGCTCGGCAATGGAGAGAACATTCCGAAGCCCGCGCGAAAGTCGATCGCGTCGGTTAAGCGGGATTGGTACGCACGTCGCCACGGCAAAAAACGCACGCCGAACCCCTTCGCCGCCGCTGCCGGTCTCGTGACAATCCCGCAAGGCCAGCAAGGGCGTGTCATTAACAACTGTTGGGATGACCAGGAGGCCGCATGAAAACCGAACCCAAAGAGCCAAGCAGCCTTCTTATCGCGATTACTCACCGCGAGATGCTCTCGTGGATGGCCGATGCTGGCGTGTTCTGTTCTGTCGACAAGTTCACGCGCATTTTGCAGGAAGCACAACGTCGCGCCCTCGCCGACCAGGCAAAGCGTGAGGAGGCGATGGATCAATTGGTCGCGCTGTCGGAGGAAATGGGCGGTTATGACCTGGAGCCGACGAATGGTCAATGACGTGCGAATCATCGACGGTGAGTGGGTGCAGCTCACAGACTGGTATCCAGGCGACATGAAGCCGGTTCGCGTCGGGACCTATGAAAGCAGAATTTTCGACGGTGGCTGGGACTATTTCTGGATGGTCTGGTTTGACGGCCGCCACTGGCGCGACAAATACGGCATGACGCTGATTGATCAAAACATAACGTGGCGCGGACTCGCGGAGAGCAACGAATGATTGACCAAATAGCAATAGGCTTGTGCGGGGTCACAGCCGTTTTCCTGTCGCAAGACAAGCGCGAGTCGGTTCGTCGCTTTGCCTGCCTGTTCGGCATGGTATCGCAGCCGTTCTGGTTCTGGACAACGTGGCACGCGAAGCAATACGGCATCTTCGCACTTTGCATCCTGTACGCGTTCTCGTGGGTGCGTGGGTTCTATGTGCATTGGATCAAGCGGGAGGCCGCATGAAGATCATCCAACGCGGAACGCCGCCGCGCGAGCGGGAATGGAAGTTCAAGTGCACGCACTGCCGCACCATATTCGAATGCATGCAGAGCGAAGGCCACTTCGTTTCGGATCAGCGCGATGGTGACTCGCTGAGCATCCCATGCCCGGTTTGCAGTGAGACCTGCTACGGGAGCCTCAAATGACTGACGAAGGTGAAATCAGAATCTTCGACGCGTTGAACTGGATTCGGGATAACGCGCCCGCCTACGCAAAGGCGAAGGCCGATCGCATCTACTTGGAGGAGTTTCGCAAGTCGAAGAAGGCTCTGCTGATGCGCAAGGCGGAATCTGCTGGCCACAAGGCGGCAGTGGCGCAGGAAAGAGAAGCCTACGCCGACGAGGACTATCAGCAGCACCTGGTGGCGCTCAGCGCAGCAGTCGAGGAAGAAGAGCGCTTGAGGTGGCTGATGGTGGCGGCGCAAGCGCGGATTGAGGCGTGGCGTAGCCTGGAATCGTCGCGACGCGTGGAGGCTAAGACGCTATGACGCCCATCGAACTATTGCGCGCCGAAGGCAACGTGAGCATCGACGAACGCGATGAGGTCTGCGGCTACTGGCGAGACAACCTGATCTGGGTAGAGCTTGAGCCGATGGGCGATTGGTATATCCGCGTCATAGCGCCGGATGGTTGCTACATCTATGACGGATGGTGGGCCGAAAGCGGCATCGAGTCGGCAGATGATGCCGTTGCGGAAGCATTCGATGGCGCGTGCTTGTTGGAGGGCGAATGATCCGCACCTCTCTGCCCGTCAAGAAAGCGCTCAAGCCCAAACGCTGCCGCCATTGCGGGAACAGTTTCACGCCGATCAGTAGCATGTCGCGGGCCTGCAGCGTTCCTTGCGCAATAGCCCTAACCGAGACCGCCAAGGCAAAGCAAGCGGCCAAGGTGAAGCGCCAGGAGAAGAGGTCGATTCGGGAGGCGCTTGAAAAGACGAAGACGCGCGGGGCGCATCTGAAGGAATTGCAGGATGCCGTGAACGCTTATGTGCGACTGCGGGATGCGAAAGACGGATGCATTTCGTGTGATCGACCGGCGACTTGGCAAGGGCAGTGGCACGCATCGCATTTCCTGTCAGTCGGCTCGCACCCCGGCTTGCGGTTCAACCTGCTCAATATCCACAAGGCGTGCTCCATCTGCAACAAGTGGAAGTCAGGTAATTACGCCGGCTACAAGCCGAAGTTGGAGAAAAAGATCGGCGCCGATCAGGTCGCATGGCTGGAGGGACCAGCCGGAAACGAGCCGCTGAAGATCACTGTGGCGGAGATCAAGGAAATGAAGGCGCTCTTCCGGGCGAAGGTCCGGGAGCTTAAGAAGGCGTTAGAAGAAGAAATGGAGGCCGCTTGACCGCCTACTACAACGAAATCGACCCGTACGCCGCCCAGTGGCTACGGAACCTGATAGCAGCCGGTCACATTGCCGCCGGCGACATAGACGAACGGAGTATTGAGGATGTCCGACCTGATGACTTGCGAGGCTATAGCCAATGTCACTTCTTTGCAGGGATTGGGCTCTGGTCGTACGCACTTCGACTGGCCGGTTGGGACGACGCTCGACCTGTTTGGACGGGATCATGCCCATGCCAACCATTCAGTGACGCGGGGCGCGGGCTCGGATTTGCCGACGATCGCCACCTTTGGCCGGTCTGGTGCAATCTCATCCGCGAGTGTCGCCCTGCAATCGTCTTTGGCGAACAGGTTGCATCAAAGGCTGCTCGGGCGTGGATCGACCTTGTATTCGCTGACATGGAAGGAATGGACTACGCCTGCGGGGCGGCAATTCTGCCAGTCGCAAGCGTCGGCGGCCCACAGGAAAGAGACCGGCTTTGGTGGGTGGCAGACGCCGACCACGCGCGACGGCAAGGGAGAGTCGGGAAAGGGGAATCGGATCAGGCGCGGGAAGAACGGCCGGCTCCACGTGGCGAACTTGTGCGATCAATGCGTGGACCTTGGCCGCCGGGACCTGGTCAAGTCAACGACATTCCGGTACTGGTTGATGGGAGTTCCGGTCGAGTGGGACGACTGCGCGCCATCGGGAACGCGATCAGTCCGGAAGTCGCAGCAGCGTTCATAGAGGCGTCAATGGAAACTTTGGAGGCAGCATGACGAGGACAGAATGGTATCCGGCAACAATAAAACCGGTGCGTATCGGTGTGTATGAGTTCCGCTATAAGGGCGACTCTCTCGTGCTCAAGACAAGGTTCAATGGTGAGTTCCAGATTAGGCAGCGCACGGCCTTGGGCGATTGGAAGTGGACGTCTTTCGCGTGCATGCTAAATCTTCGTCCGGAAAACTATGAATGGCGCGGACTAACGGAGAAGGCGACATGATCGATTTAGACGCATTGGAAGCCCGAGCGAATGAGGTTAGCGTGGATTGTCCGCGCGTACGTGATTGGCATAGGTATTGTGAGGCAACCGCGCCGGCCGCCATCCTCGAACTCGTCGCAGAGGTGCGGAGGCTGCGGGAGGAAAACGCGAGGCACGAGCGCAGCAGTCTGATGCTGGCAAACATCATGCATAACAACACGGTCGCAATGCAGGCAGCCTGGATCGAATGGCAGCACGGCGAAGGCGCTGACGGTGCGATGGAATGGATTGAGAATACGCTCGCCGGTCCGGGGCTGATCCCCGAGGATGACGAGCCGCACGCAACCGAGGCACAAGCCTATTTCGACGCCAACTTTAGCCAGCGGAGCCTCTAATGCCAGTCCTGATCGCAACAATCATCGCGATTGCGTTGAAACTCGCGGGCGTTCCGTTCCTCGCGGCGTTGCCGTGGTGGGTCATCACCCTTCCACTTTGGCTTGGCGTAGCGATGTTCCTGATGGCGGCAACCGGAATGCTGATCGGCGGGTTGGTCTGCATCCTGTTCGTTACCTGGCTGGAGCGCAAATGAGCAACTTCCTCTTATTCGCAGCCGGCTTTCTCCTCGGCGCAAGTGCATTCGGCATGCTGGCGATTCTGATGATTGCGCACCGCCCGCCCAGCATCACCAAGGCCTCCCGCAAGCCAGTAGACGTCCAGTACACGCATCGTCAGTATCGCGATGCAGAGGGGCGGAGGGAGGATCGTCTGCCAAGGGTTCAGCCGCTAGATGAAGCAGGAGTCGGCGGCATCCGCTACGAGTTCATGGGCGTAGGTAACGAAGACGTCTGAAAGTGTCGTCCTCACGCGCGTCTATCACACCTACGCCGTGAGGACTACTGAAATTTGCTGTATACTCATAGAGTCAATCATGCGGGGTTCATGATGTTCAAAGACAAGTACGCAAGTGATGTCAGAAGCTCTAATCTCGCGTGGAATGATCGCGAGGTGAAGGCAATTGATCGACTGACGGCAATGGGGCTTTCGGACCAACTGGGCGCTGCCCTGTTCCGCTTCAAGTATGGATCGGATGCTGCGGCGGGAAAACGTGCTTTGCATCTGTTGGCGCACAAAATGACATGCAATCACGGTTTCGTGGATACATACGCGCGGAAGCTGGCGACGGCATGCATCAAAGAATTCGTGCTGGACAACTGCGTTCCGTGCAATGGTGCTGGCCTGATCCTGAATGGCGCGCGTTACGACAAGTGCCCGAAGTGCGATGGCTCGGGAGTCAAGCGGTACAGCGACACCGAGCGCGCCCTTGCTGCCGGGCTGACGATCGAATCATGGTCGAAGCACCAGAAGAACTTCGACCGCACCATGACGTGCATGATGGCGTCCGTGGCGGCGACGGGCGGGAAAGTTAGCGCGCTGATGAGGGATGCGGCATGAGCGATCAAATCCGCCAACTCGAAAAAGACCGCGATTACTGGAAGCGCGTTGCGGCCTACTTGGCTTCATGCCACGCCGCGACGCTCAGTTATGACGGCTCTCTCAAGAGTACATCGAAGGCTCGCCGCGAGCGCTTCGAGAGCATCGTTGAGAAGGCGCGGGACATGATGGACGGCAAGGACTGGCGCGCTGGCGGCTCTTATGCGCTTGCCACGCCGGAAAACGCGATCAAGCATTGCGACTCGGCGCTCTCGCAATTCTCGAAGGAGGCGAAATGACCATCCATCGCATAGTCTGCGCCGCTAACCGCAAGCGCTTCACTGGCGAAGTCGTGCTTGGCATTCGCCATTGGGATGCATTCATGACGAACGCGCTGGACACAGAAGGCGATCCGGTCGACCAGGGATTCATCGACAACCATGGGAACTTTCATACACGCGAAGGCGCGTGGTTAATTGCTGTATCGGCGAATCAGATCATTCGCCGCGTCGGCGGTGACGACAAGAACGGCGGAACGCTGTATTCCGAGAACCTGTATTGACCAGTAAACAACAAAATATAGAAAATAGTTGTTGCAATAATCTAAATCTTGTGTTCTACTATTCGCACTCTGTTGGATTGCCGGCGCTCTGTGTTGGACCGCTGAACAGTGGGGCCGAAAGGCTCACATCCCAAATGACGATGGGTAAACTCGTCTCCGAAATTCCCCAAGCCCTGCCAGGTGAAAGCCTCGCGGGGCTTTTTGTTTTCCGCTCGCTATGGCCCTGCCTCAATACCAATACCGCGATCCGATGCGCGTGCTGGAGGAGAAGCAATCCCGCGAGCAGCGAGAATCCCGCCGAGTCGGCGAGGCGCTAGGTAAGCGCTGGTCGTCGGCCAGAGAAGCGGCGGAGGCGCTCTTTGATTTCCCTCCGCGTCCGAATCTCGGGCGTGACTCCTCGCAGTAAGCCCCGCCGTGGCGCAATGCCGCTCTGCCGGGAGAGCAACCCCGGACGAATTCCTTGAGGTAACGAAATGGGCTTGAATCCGATAACTGCGTTCATGCTCTGGCTAGGCACCTGGCATCTTGAGGCTAGCCGGTATTGGATAGATATGGCGGACGCGCTGGAGCCGGAAGAGTGATGTTCCGCATGCGATACATTAGGCCGCGCCCCTAACTTAACGCTTTAAATACAGAGCATTAGGTCGGTTTTGTACGATTTCTGATGGCTGTTCGGGAAAAGCGAACACGGCCAGGAAATCGTACAAGGCGCTCTGAGGCGTGCTGACTGAGAGAACCGCTCCAATGGCCTATCGGCATGGAGGAGCAGACGTCAAGCTCAGTTAGCACGACCTGAGAGCGTCACGCGACGGTCGGCGTCGCAGAGTACATCCGGGCGCCTCACCTGTAATAACGCTGTTCCCCTGCGCGCGATTGGGCGGTGTCCCGGCGCGTATTGGGTGATCGGCACAAATCGGCTGCAAGATCAGGCAGACGCTGGAATCCGTCACCAGCCCCTTCAATGGAGCGCGCAGTACTGGACTGGTGAGTGGCGCGAACTCGCATGCCAGTCCGTTCCATTGAAGGTGAAATTGAGCGACGCGCCGGGCGATGGCCCTCTTCGGATCACGCGGTCAGCGACAAAGTAGCCTCACCCATTCTCCTCGCCCAGCCTCCCCTTGCTGGGTTCGCCGCTGAGTGCGGCGCTTTTCATTCGAGATTCCCGATGGCAGCTCGCAAGCCGAAAGTCACGGTATCCGCTGAGCGCACGGAGATATGCAAGAACTGTCGTCACGCATCGGTAAAGCGCGGCGAAGAAATCCAGTGCCGAAGGTTTCCGCCTCAGTTCGTGTACGACCCCTCAAGTGGTTGCACGGCTGTCACGCATCCGATTGTCGACGCCGATCATTGGTGCGGAGAGTTTGGCGCATATCTAAATTCGTAAAGGGGAAACTGTGGATATTCGCGAGTTAAAGAAAGCCGTCAAGGAACACGGAAGTGTCCGTGCTGCTGCTCGCGAACTGGGCATGCCCGAATCCACACTCCGCGGCAAACTGAAAATTCCCCTGTCGGAGAACGAGCGGAAATTCCGCGACGACTGGACGGCGGAAGACTGTATCGCCGAGCTTCAGCGCATTGCGAAGCTGGACGAAGACAAGGTTATCAGCCGGAACTACTTCCGTGTGCACTCGGACATTTCCGAATCCACGTGGTCAAAACACTTTGGCACGTTCCTTGAGTTCAAACGCCAAGCTGGAATCATCCTGTCGCGCCATGCGCACCAGCTAGAGCGTCACATTGCCAAGCACGCCAGCAAAGACGCGCAGCGGCAGATGAACATTGAGAAATCTGGATGGGAGGATGCGTACCTGCGCCCGTCTTCGAGGCGCTTCCAAACGGTTCTGGTGGCGTCAGACATCCACGACATCGAGTGCGATCCGTTTTGGCGTCGCTGCTTCATCGATACGGCGAAGCGGGTGCAGCCTGAGAAGGTTGTCATCAACGGCGATGCGCTGGACCTGCCTGAGTTCGGCAAGTACGGCGTCGACCCGCGCGAATGGAATGTGGTCGGCCGCATCAAGTGGCTACATGAGTTCCTTGGCGACATCCGCAGTGCCTGCCCCGATACGGAGATTGTCTACATCGAGGGCAACCACGAAGCGCGCCTGATTCGCCACCTTGGCGAGGCAACGCCTGCCCTGAAGGTTGTACTGTCGGACTTGCACGGCTTCACGGTGCCGAAACTGCTTGGTCTTGACGCCTATCAGGTGAATTACATCGCGCGCATGGATCTGGCGGCGTTCAGCGAGAGGGACCTTAAAAAGGAGCTATCCAAGAACTACCACATCATGTACGACTGCCTGATGGCGCATCACTTCCCTGAAGGGAGGGAGATGGGCTATCCGGGCTTTTCGGGCCACCATCACAAGCACATCGTCTGGCCGTTCTACTCGCCCACCTTCGGGTCGACGGAATGGCATCAGCTTGGCTGCGGCCACGCCAGAGCCGCGACGTACTGTGCGGGCGAGAAGTGGGCGCTGGGCTTCATGCTGTGCCATGTGGACACGCAGAAGAAGCACACACAGTTCGAATACGTCGAGTTGCGGGACTTCGCGATGATCGGCGGCAGGTTCTACGAACGCGCGGAAAGCGAATTGTTGGCCGCTTAACCGGCACACCATCCCCCATACATACTGATTGAAGGGGGGTGGATAGAGATGACGGACGACGAATTCAGCCGCGCCTGTGAGCGCAGCAGAGAGTTTGACGCGCTGATCTGGGGGATTGTCTGGTGCATCCCGATTGGACTTGTCTTGTTGGCGGCTAGCCTCTAGCTCGGTCGCTTCCACTCCAGCCGCATGATCTCAGCGGCGCGCGCCAGATCCTGAAGCGCGTATTGCTCCGCATAGGTCATCGTGACGGCGACAGTCTTTCCGTCGACCTCGCGCGAGCCAGCCAGCAGGTAGCGCAAGCGCCTCTCGCTGATTCCGATGGTGCAAGCAATCCAGTACTGCGACTTGTCGATGCGCTTGACGAGTTCGCGGACCATATCAGGCGTGGGCGTGTGTTCGTTGGCGTTTGGCGTCATAGCTTCCGATAGATGATGGCTTCAGGATACGAGTTACGAAGGCAGCGCAAAGCGCTTTCGACGTCTCGCGGCTTGGTTGAATCGACGGTGATGGTGCAGACCAGTTGACCGTTGAGGAAGGCGCCGAAGGTGATCATGATCAGAACTTCCAGAACAGCGCAACGAAGCACGCAATCATGCCAACGGTGTTGATGACGACGGCTCCGATACCCACGTAGGTTGCGATTTTCGCGATCATGGCAGGCTCCGATTAATAACCGAGCCAGTCACGAGCAGCGCGCATGCTGTTCTCGATCACGGTCCAGTACGGGCCGTAGAGTTCGCAGGCTGCATCAGGGAAGCCATCGCCAGCATATTGCTCCTCGCAGATCAGATTGCCATTGGGCAGCATTTCCACGCTGACGGCGTGTTGACGGATGAATGCGCAGACAGGGGCTTGGCTCATTTCGTTTCTCCGGGTTCGCCTTCCACGTTGTGTGGCGGCATGAGTGGATCTTAGGCTCGGCACACCGTGCCGTCAAGCACTGTTTAGGATATTTGTGCCTCAAAACATCGTGTCGGTACGGCACGAATAGAAAAAATGGACTTTTATGGCGCTGACAGACAAGCAGCGCCGCTTCGTAGACGAGTACCTCATTGACTTGAACGCTACGCAAGCGGCGATTCGGGCGGGGTATAGCGAAAAGACGGCCTCATCTCAAGGCGAAAGGCTGTTGAGAAATGTTGAGGTAAAAACTGCGATCAAGGCGTCGCAGAAGTCTCGCTCGAAGCGCACGCAGATCACCGCTGACAAGGTGCTTCAGCGCTGGTGGGATCTAGCCAATGTCGACGTCAATGATCTGGTTGAGTATCGACGCCAGAACTGCCGTCACTGCTGGGGCATCGAGTTCGGCTATCAGTGGACACACGGTGAGTACGAGAAGGCGCAGCGCGATGCTGATGCCGAAGGGAACGATTCGCCAAGTTGCGAAGGCGGATTCGGCTTTGACCATAACCGCGAGCCCAATCCGGAATGCCCGGAATGCGGCGGTGATGGTCGCGGCAAGATCCATGTGCACGACACGCGACGCCTGAAAGGTGCTGCGCGCGCGCTGTACGCTGGCGTCCATCAAGGCAAAGACGGCCTCAAAGTGCTGCTAGAAGACCGCGGCAAAGCGCTCGAGAACGTCGCGCGTCATCTCGGCATGTTCAACGACAAACGCGATGATGACGGCAAGGCGCTGGCTGCCGAGAAGTTACGCATCGAGAATGAGCGCCTGCGAAAGGGCTTGGATGACGATGACGACGAGCCGCCAGAATCCCGTAAGTTCGTGATCGAAGTGCGGGATGCAAGGAAGCGCGATGCCTAGCCTGAACGTGCCGCAAGCTCAGTTTTTGGCGATGGAACACAAGTTTCGCGCGTACGTGGCTGGTTTCGGGTCGGGTAAGACATGGGTCGGTAGTGGCGGCCTGATGCAACACTTCTGGGAGTATCCGCGCATCAACGCCGGCTACTTCGCGCCGACCTACCCTCAGATTCGCGACATCTTCTACCCGACCGTCGATGAAGTCGCGTTCGATTGGGGCCTGAAGGTCAAAGTCAACGAGTCGAACAAGGAAGTTCACGTATTCGAGGGGCGCAAATCCCGCGGCACGATCATCTGTCGCTCGATGGAGCGCCCCGACACGATAATCGGCTTCAAGATTGGCAAGGCGTTGTGCGACGAGCTCGACGTCATGAAGGCCGACAAGGCGCAGCAGGCGTGGCGAAAGATCATCGCCCGTATGCGTTACAAGATCGACAACCTGAAAAACGGTGTCGACGTGACGACTACGCCGGAGGGTTTCAGATTCGTTCATGCCCAGTTCGTCAAGCAGGTCTCGGAAAAGCCGGGACTCGGCTCGATGTACGGTCTGATTCAGGCCAGTACATACGATAACGAGGCGAACCTACCTGATGATTACATCGACTCGCTGTTTCAATCGTATCCGGCGCAACTGATCGACGCGTATTTGCGCGGGCAGTTTTGTAATCTGACGAGCGGCAGTGTCTACCCTGAGTTCTCGCGGACGCTGAATCACTGCAATACGGAAATTGAGGCTGGCGAGACGCTTTACGCAGGTTCCGATTTCAACGTGAACAACATGTCAGCCGTCATCTATGTGATGCGTGGCGGCCGGCCTCATGCCGTGGCTGAGCGCAAGGGCGTGCGGGATACTCCGGCGCTGGCTGATTCGCTCAAGCAAGGATTCGGCGGACACGAAATCATCGTGTTTCCTGACGCAAGCGGGAAGAACACGACCAGCAAGAGCGCGAGCGTTTCGGACCTGACCATCCTGCAGAACGCCGGTTTCAAGATTCGCGCGAAGGATTCCAACCCACGCGTGAAAGATCGCGTCAACGCTGTCAACGCCTTGATCCTGAATGGCGAAGGTGAGCGGCGCCTGATGGTCAACACTCGCAATTGTCCCGTATTGACTGAGTGTCTTGAGCAACAGGTCTACGACGACAACGGCGAGCCCGATAAATCGTCGGGCAAAGACCATATGTGCGACGCGGCCGGCTATCCGATCGCGTACATGTTCCCGGTCGCCAAACCGACAGCCACGCACAGCACACACGTCCCTCACATGCACAGGTGACACATGGCAATCAAGATCAACCCGGCGCACAAAGGCGATTTGCACAAGGCGCTGGGCATCCCGCAAGACAAGAAAATCCCCGAGAAACGCATCGTCGAGGCAACGCATTCGAGCAACGCTCATGTGCGCCAGATGGCTAACTTCGCGCACAATTTCAGGCACCCTAAAAAACGATGAAAGCATCAGCCCCGTACTGCCGCAGAAGTTTCATCGGATCCGGGGTAGACGAATCTGCGTTGCCGGTCATTCCGGAAGGCGGCTGTAAAGCAGAGTGCAGCACATGCCGAAATCAACGTCTAAATGCGCATTGGAAGGATGGCAAGCTGAAATGCTTTGGCTGTGGAGAATACAAGCCCCTAGATGATTTCAAGACTGATTCAAATAAGAAACATCGTGCGGGCAAGGATATTCGCTGCAAAGCGTGTAGAAAAGCATCTGATGTTAAGCGGCAGAAATATCGATACGAGCAAGAACCATTGAGGCGATTGCTTGTAGAGCGCTTGGCGGGTGCCAAAGATAGGTCGAAGCGCCATTCATTAGAAGTAGACATCACCCTAGACGATCTCTTTGGTCTCTGGGAGTCGCAGAAAGGAAAATGCGCACTCTCTGGCGTTCCGATGACTTACGCCATGTTCGAAGGGCGCGTGCCCACGAATATTAGTTTGGACAGAGCCAATCCAAACGTGGGGTACATCAAGGGCAATGTCCAGCTGGTCTGCATGGCAGTGAATCAGATGAAATCTGATCTAGACATGAGCATGCTCATTCAATTCTGCGAAAAAATCATCTCGCACAACGCCCCCAAGTAATCTATGTTCCGAACCATCCAGTCCAAGCTGCCGAGAGACAAGGATCTGCCGGAGCGCAATTTCCGGCTCCAGGTCTTGCAGCGTGTGCTGAATGGCACGCTGTACGACGATCTTCCGCACGCCTTCCATGAAGAGAAGAACGACGCGGAGGAATACATTCCGCTGCGTGATCGTCGCCCGTGTGTGCGTTCGAATCTGTGCCGTACGGTCGTTGATGATTCCGTTTCGCTACTGTTCAGCGAGGGTCACTTCCCGACCGTCGAACTGGAAGGCGACGAACAGAAGGCTGCGATTGCGAAGCTGATCAAGGAGATCAAGCTCAATGCGGTGATGATTGACGCAGCGACGCGCGGCTCTGTCGGCTCGGCGGCGATCCTGTTTCGCGTGCTCAAGAAACGCGTCTTTCTTGACGTGATGAGCACGGAAGACCTCACGCCGAACTGGGACCCGGAAGCGCCCGATACGCTGCTGTCAGTGACAGAACGGTACAAGGTCAGAGGCTCTGATCTGGCCGCGCAGGGCTACACGATTCCCGCCGATGAGTATGGCGCTTCGTTCTGGTTTCAGCGTGACTGGAATGACCGGGCGGAAACGTGGTATCTCCCTCTCAAGACGACCGCCGAAGACAAGACGCCGAAGGTCGACAATGACAAGACGGTCAAGCATGAACTTGGCTTCGTGCCCGTCGTGTGGATCAAGAATCTGCCTGGCGGAGATTCGGTCGACGGCTTGCCGACGTTCTGTGACGAGGCGATCGATACTCAAATCGAGATCGATTACCAGCTCTCGCAGGCTGGCCGCGGTCTGAAGTACACGTCCGATCCGACGCTGCTCATCAAGGAGCCGGCATTCGGTGAGCAAGGGCCTACCGTCAAGGGTGCTGCAAACGCGATCAAGGTCTCTGCTGAGGGCGACGCCAAGCTGCTCGAAATCAACGGCACGGGCGCGGCTGCGGTACTCGACTACGTCAAGCATTTGCGAGAAATCGCGATCGAGACGATGCACGGCGACCAGACGAGCCCGGAAAAGATGGCTTCGGTGCAGTCCGGTCGTGCGATGGAAATCGCCAAGCGCGCACTCGTGAACCTCTCCGATCGGCTTCGCATCAGCTACGGTGAAGGGGCGATCTGCGAAATCGTCTGCATGGTCGTCAAGGCGTCGCAGAAGATCAATCTGCAGTTCAAGAGCGGCGCGAAGGTTGGAAAGTTCGACCAGAACGCGGACATCTCGCTGCGCTGGCCCGATTGGTTTGAGCCCACGTTGCAGGACATGGCCGCGCGGGCAAGCACACTCAGGACGTTGTGTGATTCCGGCCTGCTCAGTCGTGAGACGGCCATCAAGATTCTGGCTGCCGAGTACGACATCCCTGACGCGAAGGCTGAGAAGTTGCTCGCTGATGCGGATATGGCCGAACGCAACGCCGACGCGCAGAAGAAAGTCGCGATCAACGAATAGGAGCCTTCATGGCTGCGGTCAGTTCATCCGGGCGCCCGATCGAGACGGTCGAGCCGCCCTCCAACTATCAGGTCATTCCAGCCAGCACGACGGCCACGCTCAAGACAGCATCGGGCAACGTCGCCGACTACATCGAGAACCTGATCTGCGTCGTCTCGACAGCCGCAACCGCTCAGGTGCAGTTGCAAGACGGCTCAGGTTCGGCATTCACAGTCTTTCCGAACTCGCCTGGTGGCGGAGTCGGTACATACGTCATTCGCGTCGCGATGAAATCCAACTCTGGTAGTTGGAAAGTCACGACGGGCGCTGGTGTCTCGGTCATTGCGACCGGCGCATTCAGTTAAACGCATTACCCCGGCTTGATGCCGGATCTCAAACCGGGCCGCTAGATGCGGCCTTTTTTCTTTTGTGAGGGCTAGATGCCTAACCTGCTTCGCCAGTTGATGATGCAAAACCGTCTGATGAACGCTGATCCGGTTGACCCCGGTCCAGGTGCTCCGACTCCTGCGCCTGCTGCTCCAGTGGCTGGCAAAGAGACGTTCTCCCGCGAATACGTGCAAGAACTGCGTCAGGAAAACGCCAGTTACCGCACCCGCGCCATCGAAGCCGAACGCAAGGCTCAGGAAGCCGAAGCCAAAGCAACGAAGGCCGCCGAAGAAGCTGACGCCAAGGCGAAGAAAGCCTCGGACGACGCCGACGCGAAGGTGAAGGACACGCACACCTCAGCGGAGCAACGCATCATCCGCGCCGAACTGAAGGCGGAAGCCATCAAGGCCGGCATGGTGGATCTCGACGGCCTGAAGCTGGCCGACCTGTCAAGCATCAAGATCGACGAGAAAGGCGACATCCAGGGCGCAGCCGAACTCATGGCCACGCTCAAGGAATCGAAGCCGTACCTGTTCAAGGAACCCGCTTCGAGCACGTCGCACGCTGGCGACCCCCCTCCGAAGAAGAAGCCCGAACCTTTCGACGCGCGCAAGGCGACGCCGGAAGAACTGAAGGCAAAGGCCCGCGAAATGGGCCTGAAGATCAAGCAGTAACCGCATTAGCAGCGCCCCGTGAGTCCTGACGACGAGGGGAAGCGAAAGCAATTTCCCTTTTCCGATAGGACTCACACATCATGGCATTGAACAATCTGCCGGCCGCGCTGCAAAGCGTCATTCAAACCGGCTTCCTTGAACATCAATTCGGCCTCCCGCTGAAGGCAAAGCTCGGCTTCCGCGCAATCGCCGACCGTGAGCCGTTCACGGCTAACATCGGTGAAACGATCACCAAGACGCGTACGGGCCTGCTCCCGGCCGTGACGACCGCCATGTCGCCCGCCGCAAACAGCGATATCACGTCGGGTCTCACGCCGCAGAACTATTCGATCGAGCAGTACGTTCTGTCGATCGCGCAGTACGCAGCGAACATGCAGCTCAACATCGTGACGCAGAAGGTCGCGATTGCCGACCTGTATCTGCGCAACGCCTACACTCTGGGCGAACAGGCTTTCCGCTCGGTCGACACGCTTGCACAGCAAACCCTGTTCAACACGTACATGGGCGGCAATACCCGCGTGCGTACGACGCTCGGCGCGCCGGCTGTGACCATCTCGGTCGACGACATCCGCGGCTTCCAGAACACGCTGAACAGCGCCGGCCAGGTCGTGGCGATCTCGGTGTCGAACCCGGTCAACGTGGTGGTTGGTTCCAATACCTACTCGCTGACGGGCTCGGCGGCTGACGGTTCGAACGTATCGACGGCGCCTGGCGGTATCTCGGGAACGCTGACGTTCTCGGGCAACGTGACGGTCGCTGACGGTACGGCGCTCAACGCTGTCGTGTCGGCCGTGGCTCCGTACGTCGTGCGTCCGAGCCTCACGTCGAACAACACGATGGTCGCGACGACCGCTGCAATCTCGGCTGCCAACTGCATCAACAACGGCAAGCTGACGATGGGCATGGTGCTGAACGCCAAGGCCACGATGGCAGCGAACGGCGTACCGGTTGTCGATGCGACGGGCATGTATCACCTGTACATCGACCCGCTCCAGGCTACCGGCCTGTACAGCGACCCGGCATTCCAGCAGTTCTTCCGCGGCCAGGTGACGACGGAAGAATACCGCCGTGGCGTGATCGCCGAACTGCTCGGCGTGCGCGTCGAGGAAACCAACCTCAACCCGGTGCAGAACCTGGCTGGTGTGGGTCTGGTTCGCCGCGGTCTGCTGGTCGGTCAGGGTGCACTCGTCGAAGGCCAGTTCACGAACGAAGCCTACAGCGAAGCGCTCGCGACGGTCGACAAGGACGAGATGATCACCATCATCGAGGGCATCGCCCACGTGACGCGTGAGCCGCTGGACGCGCTCAAGCAAGTTGTGACGCAGACGTGGTCGTACATCGGCGGCTTCGTTGTTCCGACCGACACGACGACGACTTCGGCGACCATCCCGACCGCGAACAGCTCGGCTGCCAAGCGCGGCGTGCTCCTGGAATCGCTGTAATCGGCGCGAGGGGGAGAAATCCCCCTCCTTTCCCATAGGACACTGAAATGGCTCGACCCAAGCAAGACGTTGCCGAACAGGCGTCTGCGCAAAAGCCTGGCTTCGTTCTCAAAAAGAATCACGGCCTGATCGTCGACGGCAAGACCAACCAGTTCTTCGCTGCCGGCACGGAATTCGATCCGGAAACAGACGCGAAACTCATCTTTGCGCTCGTGCAATCGGGCGCAGTCTTCGAGTAATCCATGCCATTCACCGCCTACGTTTTCACCTCAGCCCAGCTTGTGGACATCAGGCGCCATTGTGGTTATCCGCTTTACGGTGACGGAGCCACGGTGTTTCCTGCGCCATGGGTCTATCGCAAGTATCTGGCGATCGAATACCGGCTCCAGCACATGAGCACGGATGAGGGAAACGTGGTGGTGAACACGTACCTGGCGAATCTGACGACGCTTGAGACGGCGATACCCGCATCAAGCGCGAACCTCGATACCGATCAGGCAGCGGTGTGGAAACACAATCGCGATGAAGTGGCTCATCGATCGCAGTTGTTCGACTCGTGGCGCCGTCGTCTCTGCAATTTCCTAGGCGTGCCGCCCGGTCCTAACTTCGGCGGGTCGTCTAACGCGCTGGTGGTTTGATGGATGCCGCAACGCTCAATCAAAAGCTGTGGAAGGGCTACGGCAAAGCCGCGAAGTACATCGGCCCCGCCTACAACCTCTACCGCCCAACTTCCGCGACGAACCCGCTAGGCAACGGTCCAATCGCCACGCTGAACGCGAGCTTTAACGCGCAGGACATGACCTACGGCAAGCCGAACATCTATGGCAAGCCGCTTTGGTATGCGCTGGTCGACGGAACTCAAACGCAGGTCGGCGACTACCTGATCAACGCAGGCAAGACGTTCTTCATCGCCGCAATGCAGGATACGCTGCCGATTCTGGCGGTGGAGTGCAACCGGACGCTGAGCATTCATCGACCGGCACAACAGGGTGCGGTCGGCGCTGTTGGATACGGCGGCAACACGGCGTCAACCGAAACGATGCTGATGCAGGGCTGGCCCGCTTCTGTGCTCCAAGGGACGAAGGGCGAGAAGAATGAGACGAACTTGCCTGGTGACGTGCGTACGCCGTGGTGGGCGATCCTGCTTCCTGCGATTGCTGGCGTGACGCTTCGCACGTCCGACACCATCACAGACGATTTGAGCCGCCGCTACGTGATTTCCAGCGCTGAAAATACTGATCTCGGGTGGCGGATCACTGCGCAGCAGGCCCAGACATGAGCGATCTCGCAGACGTCAACGACGGCCTGGTCTCGCTCCTTGCTAGCACGATCTATCCGAACGGGACAGGCCAACCCTCTGCGGCTGGTGTGCCCGTCCGTGTGTATGCGGGATGGCCCGAAGCCGCGCAACTCGACACCGATCTACTGGCGGGCACGGCTCACATAAGCGTTTTCAACCGCGAATCCAAGAACTCGACGCGCTACCAGCTCGCACAAGTCGATCCGGTCATCACGCCTCCGACACTGACGCTGGCCATCAACGGGCGAACCGTAACCGTAGGCGGCACGGTGCAAACGGGCGTCAATACGGCAGTTATCGTCGGCACGAACGCGTTTGTATACCAAACCGTGGCGGGCGACACGCTGAACAGCATCGCGACGAACATTGCGGCGCTGATCAATGCGACGTATGCGGGCACGACGGCATCGGGCGCCGTCATCACCCTACCCGCTGGCCCAGCGATCAACGCAGCCCGCGTCGGCGGTTCTGCGTCGCAGTCGATAGAAGTCGGGCGCGTCGAGCAGATCTTCCAGATCACCGTCTGGAGCAACACGCCGGCCAATCGCAAGGCCATCGCCTCGCTGATCGTGCCTGCGATCATGCAGAACCACTTCCTGACGCTGGCCGATGGCTCTGCCGCGCGCCTGATCCTCAAGGGTCAACGCGATGACGATGTACCACAGAAGGAACTGCTCTACCGGCGCGACATCATGGTTACGGTCGAATACGCCGAGACGGCGAGCGTCACTGCTACCCAAGTCGTCGACATCGTCGAGAACATCGCAGTCGGCGTGAATGGCTACAACGGCGGCACTTACCCGAACACGACAACCGTCAACATCTAGGAATCGCAATGAAATTCGTTCTCGTCGTTATCGAGCCGTTCGGCGGCTATGCGAAAGGTGAGGAAATCACCGACGCCGACAAGGTTGCCGAAATTCTGGCTGGCGAAAACCAGCATCACGTGATCAAGCGGGCGGCTGCTGAGTAAGCGCCCTCCCGCTCTACCCCAAAGCCCCCATTCGTGGGGCTTTTTTATTGGCCTTTGGCCCAATCACTCTGTGAGGAAGCATGAACCAACTGACATTCGAAAACCAGCCGATGACGCTCATCGACCATGACGGGCGCTTGTGGCTGAAATCTGCGGACATCGCCAAAGCGCTCGGGTACGCCCGGACCGACAAATTGACGCGCGTCTATGACCGCCATGCGTCGGAATTCACCGCTTCGATGACATGCGTTGTCGAGACCCCCACTTTGGGGTTCCCGAACCTGACCTCGGAGACGCGCATGTTCAGCCTCCGCGGCGCGCATCTGCTTGGCATGTTTGCACGCACGGCGAACGGCATGAAGTTCCGCAAATGGGTGCTAGACCAACTTGACGCGATCGAAGAACAACGGGTCGCCAATCGCTCGCTGATGTCGGAGTGGTACGACGCGAAAGCGGCGCTCGACAACCAGAACAGGTTCGCAAGTCTGTGCGGGCGCGGCCTGAATGACCACAAAAAGCAGAAGCCTCCGCTCATGCAGCGAATAGCGCTGATCGCAGAAAAGATACAGCCCTCACTCTCGTTTTCTTAGCCCTCTTCGGAGGGCTTTTTCTTTGGAGCCCCACGATGACCCAAATTGTCCAATATGGACAGGTCAACACGACAGCGCTGATCGTTCCAGACCTGATCGTGCAGATCATTGCGCCTCAGGTCGCACAGCTTAACGGCGTGCCCACGAACGTAGCCGGCTTTGTCGGTACGGCCACGTGGGGCCCGACCAACAGCCCGACCATCGTCGGCAGCATGGCGGATTACGCCCGCAATTTCGGCGCAATCCAGAACCGCACCTATGACATGGGCACCGCAGTCGCTGCTGCTGTCCTGCAAGGCGCGAACAACTTCCGTTGCGTGCGCGTGACCGATGGCACGGACGTCGCCGCCTCGATCGCGGTGCTGACGAACTGCATCACGTTCACGGCGAAGTACACCGGCACGCTGGGTAACTCGGTCCAGGTTCAGGTTGCGCCGGGTTCGGCTGCCAGCTCGCAAAAGGTCATCGTCACGCTGCCCGGTCAGACGCCGGAAGTGTTCGACAACATCACCGGTTCGGGTAACGCGCTGTGGGTCGCGATGGCGAATGCGATCAACAACGGCCAGGTCGGTGCGCGCGGTCCCTCGCAGATCATCGTTGCAACGGCTGGTGCTGGTGTCACGGCTCCGAGCGCTGCGACATACTCGCTGACGGGCGGCACAGACGGCGCAACCACGATCACTGGCACCGTACTGGTCGGCGTCGACACGATCCCGCGTAAGGGCATGTACGCACTCCGCGGCACGGGCGCATCGGTTGCCGCTCTCGTGGACTGCTCGGACACGACGACGTTCTCGACGCAGGTCTCGTATGGCCTGTCAGAAGGCACGTACATGATCGGCGTCACGCCCGCTGGCGACACGATCAGCAACGCCGTTTCGACGAAGGCAACCGTAGGCATCGACACGTACATCTTCAAGTACATGTTCGGCGACTGGATTTACTTCCTCGATCCCGTCAATGGTGGCGTACGCCTCATCTCGCCGCAGGGCTATGTCGTTGGCGTGCTTGCGAATCTCTCGCCGCAGAACTCATCGCTGAACAAGCCGCTGTATGGCGTGGTCGGCACGCAGAAGAGCTACCAGAACCAGCAGTATTCGAGCGCAGAGCTTCAGACGCTGGCTCAGGCCGGCATTGACGTCATCACGAATCCGATCCCCGCGGGCAATCAGTTCGGCTGCCGTATCGGCCACAACAGTTCGTCGGACAACACCCGCAACGGCGACAACTACACGCGGATGACCAACTACCTCGCGGCCACGACGGCGCAAGGCATGGGCATCTACGACGGGCGCCTGCAATCGACGCAGCCGACCGACCCGTTGCGCCGTGCGGTCAAGGCCACGCTGGACAACTTCTATCTCGGTCTCCAGCAGCAAAACATGATCGACGACTTCACGGTCCAGTGCGATCTGAACAACAACACACCATCGCGCATCGCGCTGGGCTATCTGCAGGCCGATGTCCGCGTGCGCTTCCTCGCTGTCGCCGAAAAGATCCTGATCAACCAGGAAGGCGGCCAGTCAGTGACGATCACCCGTCAGCAAGTCCCGTCCTTCTAAGGAGTAAGTAAATGGCAATTGGTCCGTTTAATACCGGGCGGGACGTGGTGCTTGACGTCATGACCCCGACTGGCCCGCTGCGTCTCCCGACGACTACGACGAGCTGGGAAGCGAAGCCGAAATACAAGGAAATCGAGTCCGTCTCGATCAGCGGCGAAAACAACCACGCGTCGATTCCGATCGGCTGGACCGGCACTATCGGTCTGGACCGCACGGACAACCAGGTTGACGCCTTCTTCGCAACACTGGAATCGAACTACTACGCCGGCATCAACATCGGCTACGCGACGATCACCGAGACGATCTCGGAAGGCAATGGCTCGGTAAGCCAGTACCGCTACACGAAAGTGTCGCTGCGCCTTGAAGAGCACGGCAAGTTTGTCGGTGATGATCGCGTGCAGGTGACGATCGGCTTCTCGGCGTCGCGTCGCGTTCCGCTGTAACTCTCTGGCTGCGGATAGGCTGGCCGGCCGACAAGCGCGCCTCCCTGAGCGCGTTTCCGCAAGCCTCTATTCAGGGTTTTTCAGGGGAGACCCAACATGACGAAGAAACCCACGCTGGAACTGAATGCGGCAACAGTCGAGCAACCCGCTTCGGCTGCCGACAACCTCGTCACGGACGCAAAAGGTCGTGTGCTGAAGGTCGTCGATCCCGACATCCTCGCTGAGAGCCGTCTGATGCGCATGGTCGGCCCGGAAGCAGCATTGAACCCGGCTTACATGCGGCTCTATGTGATGCCGGCTGTATCGGTGGTCGAGATCGATGGCGAGGAGATGCCGTTTCCGATGAGCCAGCGCGAAGTTGACGCCGCGATCAAGCGACTTGATCACGATGGCATCAACGCTGTGATTCAGTATCAGGCAGCGAAGAGGAAGGACGAAGAGGACGCCGCGGTAAAAAACTAGCCCGGAATCCCGCTTTTCAGGAGGCCTGCTGGCTGATGAAGAATGGGGTTCCGTTTCATAGCGCGTTCGGCATGTCGGCGTCGCGTGACTGGCGGATCGACAAGATCGAGCGTCGCGCGATGGCAATTACGTTCTCGTGCTTCAACGGTGCCGAGTATGACTGGGAAGCGATGCGCTTCAAGGACCCGCCGAGATGAAATTCAACAGTTTCGGCGCTTTCGCCAATCACCTTGAGAAACTCGCGGTGACGACGCCGGAAGTGACGCATGAAATGGTCAAGTCCGGCGCAAAAGAGATCGAGGAAACGGCGAAAGGCATGATCGGGTTCTACCAGACCGACATCGCTCCCTACCCCGATTGGGCGCCGCTCAGTGAGAAGTATGAAGCCGCGAAGGTTGCGGCTGGATTTGAACCGGATGCGCCGTTGCTGCGTACGGGCGAGATGCAGAAGAGCGTCCATTCAACCGCAGAGCGCAACGAAGCCGCGACTGGCTCGAATGACAAGGTGCTGGAGTATCACGAGTTCGGCACGCCAAAGATGCCGCCTCGTCCCGTTTTGGGACCGGCTGCGCATCACAGCACGCCTCGAATTCTATCCCGCATGGCTACGACGACGTTTTACTTTCTGTCGGGTAAAGGCTGGCGCAATCAGCTACGGCGGAAGTAGAAGAACAGAAAGACGATGGCAAGGACCGCCAGATAGACGCCGATGTATGGCACGAACAGCAGCATCGACGGCATAAAGAGCGCAAAGAGCTTCGGAATGTGCGGTCGGGTAGCCCATCGCGCTTTCCAGCCGTAAGTATGGCCGCTCAGGCTTTTCACCTTCGGCTTCGGGTACTGAATAAAGCTGACGCGGTCAGCTAACCATTCATGGATTCGGTAGGCGATGCCCATAGAAACTCCAGTAAGTTATTGAGTATATAGCGGAATGATCAACGTCTACGAAATCGGCACGACGCTCAAGCTGAATGACCTGATCACGCCGCAACTGCTCAAACTGTCGGATGAATTCCGCAAGGTCGATGCAGTCGCGCTGCAGATCAACAAGCGCCTGAAGTCGATGGGTGCCGAGATTGTCGGTATTCGCAACCTTGCTGGTGCAACAAAAGGCCTGGCCGCCAGCATGAAGGCGATCAAGGACGAGTCGGCGCTGGCGGAAAAGAACCTGTTTGCGCTTCGCATGGCGTTGCCTAGCGGTGGCCTCGGTCTTGAGGCGGAACTGATCGCGTCAAACGCTCAGGCTCGCACGCTGGCGGCGACGCTGGCCGGCATTCGTGGCGGCGGTCGCCTGCCTCCGGGCGGTGGCGGTGGTCATCTTCCGGGCCCAGGTGGTGGTGGCGGTCGTCGCGGTGGCGGCCACATTCATGGCGGCAATATCCACGTCGGTTCAGGCGGCATCGGAATCGGCGGCGTCGGCATGGGACTGATGAGCGATGCCCTGATCCCGCTCGGCGCCGGCATGGTCACGTACTACGTCGGAAAACAATTCTACGAAGGCGCGAAGGATTATCAGGACGCCTTCATGCGCTTCAAGTCGCTGAATCTCGGCGATCAGGTCAATGCGGAGGCTGACAAGTTCGTCAAGGCGACGAAGGTCTATGGCGTCTCGCAGACCGAACTGATGAAGGCGCTGGGCGAATCGGTCGGCCTGTTCGGTTCGTTCGAAGAGGCGAAGAAGTTCACGCCCGATCTGCTGACGCTCGGCAAGGCCAACTCGGCGGTATTCGGCGACAAGCTGGGCCACATGGACGAAGAGGGGCTGAAAAGCCTACTGAAGTTCATTGATCGCCGCGGCGGCTTCAAGGATGAAGCGACGTTCAAGCGCAATCTTGACCTCGCCGAAAAGATGGTCACCGGCTCGTCCGGTTTCCTGAAGTTTCAGGATCTCGCCGGCTTCTCGCAGAACGCTGGCACGGCATTCCGCAGCCTATCGGATGAAGGCCTTCTGCATATGGAGGGTCTGCTGATCGAACAGGGCGGCCAGAAGGCCGGTACTGCGCTCATGTCGCTGTATCAGAACCTTGTCGCCGGCCGTACGCCGAAAAAGACGATGGGCTTGCTGCAGGAACTTGGGCTAGCTCAGCTTGCCATGCAGGAACATGGCGCAGTCGGCGGAAAGCCGATGAAGTCGCTCGTGATGACCGGCATCAAGGGTTCGGAATTGCTCCAGTCGGACCCGGCCAAGTGGATGACGGACGTGCTTCTGCCCGCTCTGTCCGCTAAGGGCATCACGAAGGAAGGCGATGTTCTGAAGGCCGTCAATGATGTGCTTTCGAACCGCAATGCGTCCAATCAGGGTTCGCTGATGACGACGCAGATGATGCAGATTCTGCGGGATCAGAAACTCGCCACTGGCGCGATGGGCGCCGATAAGGTCACGAAGATGTTCGGTGACTCGGCGTCGGGCGCTGAAGCTGACTTCGATGCCGCGTGGACGGACTTCAAAAAGCAGTTCGGCACGACAATGTTGCCGCAGATCACGAGCATGCTGAAGTCTGGTACTGACCTGCTGCGTTCGCTGGCAAGCATCACAGAAAGCGAGAACTTCAAGTCGTTCATGAGTTTCGCCTCGAAGGTCAACGGCACATTCGGCTGGTTGCCAAAGCAGTTTTTCGGGTCCGCCAATGCGGCAGAGCCCGGAAAGAGTCCGAATGTCCAGACTGGCGCCGGACAGCCATTCAAGCTGAGCACCACCATCAACATCGACGGTCGCAAGATCGGCGAGGCTGCGACGGATTACATCCTTGGCGGCATGAATCGCCCGCAATCCACATCCTCCGGCTTCGATTTCGGCCGCTCCGCTCCTCCGATCGGCCACTCATTCGCGAAATAAAATATGGCGACTTCCCTCTCCCTCGGCGACGTCCTCTTTGCCGATCTGGAAGTCCCTGAGCACATCACGTTCGGTGGTGAGCAACGCCTGATCGTGCAGGAACTGGTCGGCGGCACGCGCATTGTTGACGCGATGGGCCGCTCGGACATGCCGCTGGAGTGGTCGGGATGGTTCATGGGTCAGAACGCCCTCCAGCGTGCGCAATATCTCGAAGCACAGCGCATTGCGGGCGTTTCCTTGCCTCTCGTCTGGTCGGAACTGTTCTACGACGTCGTTATCCGGCGATTCGAGGCGGATTTTCAACGTGAGTGGATGATCCCGTACCGGATCGTCTGCGAAGTCGTCGCGAATCACTCGCAGCCTCAGACGTCTTTGGCGGGTCCGTCGATCAATGACCTGATCAACACGGACCTGTCGAGCGCAAACAGCCTTACAAGCCTCATTGGCAATAGCACGCTGACCGGCTTGATGGGCACGGTCAATACGGCGATTGCCGGTGTGTCGAATTTCGCCAGCGCGACTGCCAGCACGATCAACGGTGTCCTGCAGCCGATCAATGCCGTTCAGCAGCAAGTCTCGACGCTAATCGGACAGGCTGCCAACACGATGACGAACGTCACGACGCTGGGCGGCATCCTGCCGAATAACCCGATTTCGACGTCGGTCGCGAACATCGCTTCACAGGTCACGGCCTACCAGCAGTCCCCCCTGCTCTACAACTTGCAATCGGTCATGGGGCGCATGTCGATCAATCTCGGCAGCGTCACAGGTGCCGCGCAACAGGTCACGGTAGCGGGCGGGAACCTCTTCCAGTTGGCCGCGAAGGTCTACGGCAAGGCTGAGGCATGGACTGGCATCGCGAAGGCTAACGGCGTCAGCGATCCCGTCGTGCAAGGCGTTCAAACACTCAATATCCCAGTCACGCCGGATAATTCTGGCGGTCTCCTAAGTGCTTGACCTAGAATCAGGTTTGGCGACTTGACGGGAGAAAATTGTGACGCGAGACGATGCATGGAAAGCGGTATCCGAACTGAAGCGCTATGAAGTTGTCGACGATGATCTTTCCGGCCCCGGAATGGAATCGAGTGGCCGCGGCGAATATCTCCGGTTCGATGACGTGTGCGAGCTGCTTCTGAAACTGAGCGACGCGCCAAAGACTGCCTGACCCGTAGCCTATTGAAACACAAGCCACCTTCGGGTGGCTTTTTTATTGCCCGATGACAACACTCAACATCGTTCCCGCGGTCGCCGCCGCCCGGCAACCGCGAGGCGTGGTGTTGCTCGGCGACCCGAGCCAGCCCGGTACGTCGGTTCCGTGGATAGAATGGGATGTCGACCAGAACACGTGGCACTCGGCCAGCACTTTCCGCATGCGCCTGCCCGTCTCCGCTCTGACGGCGCCGATCGACATCAACTATGTGCTCGGCACGAATCCGATTCAGGCGCAGATTTTCGCGGGCTTTCCGGGCGATCCTGACCAGTACGGGACGGCCGATCTTCAGCAACTCATCACCGGCAACGTCGATCAGATCCGATTCGATCCGGCGCGGCGAACGGTCGAATTGTCGGGGCGCGATTACACGTCGCTGCTGATCGATGCAAAGACGTTCGACCGCTGGACGAACCAGACGGCAAGCGAAATAGCGACTACGCTGGCAAAACGCCACGGCCTGACGCCACAGGTCACAGCAACGACGGGCGCAGTCGGCAAGATCTACGAAATCGACAAGATTCATGATCGGCACGGCTCGACCGAATGGGAATTGCTCACGTGGCTGGCAAGCATTTATGACTTCGTGGTCTACGTGCAGGGCATGACGTTGTATTTCGGGCCGAAGCCTGACCCGAAAACGGCGACGCCTTATGCGCTCCAGTGGAAGAACCCCGACGCCATCACGAGCACGACGTTTCAGGGCAACGTGCTTGATATGTCATTCAGTCGGACGCTCACGGTCGGCAAGGGTCTCGTTGTCCAGGTGCATAGCACAAACCACAAGCAGAAACAGGGCTTCACAGTCACCTACCCCGACAGTAAAGCCAAGGGCATCAAGCCGGGGGCGGCGACGGCGCCTGAGCAAGTCTATAGCTACATCATCGCAAACCTGACGCAGCAAGACGCGCAGCAGCGCGCGAAAAGCATCTACGACAACCTCATCCTCCACGAGCGCAAGTTCCAGGCTGAATTGCCCGGCGACAACATCCTGACGCCGAACGTGATGGTGAGCGTTTCCGGGACGCAAACGCCGTTTGATGACATGTACTACGTCGAGTCAGTCAGCAGGCGCATGTCGTTCGATGCAGGCTATACGATGAGCGTGCGCGGCAAAAACCACAGTCTCGATACGACCATCATCCCGTCATGATCGACAGCTTTCTCAATCAGATCCGCGCCCACGCGCAGATGGCTCAGGGCGACAAGACGACGCATCGGGTCGGGCAGATCACCGCCTATGACCCGAGCAAGTATGCGGTCAAGGTCAAGTTCTGGCCCGATACGACGGACAGTACTGGCTGGATTCCCCTGCTCTCGACATTCATCGGTGCGGGATGGGGACTGGTTGCCGCGCCAAGCATCGGCGATCAGGTGATGGTCGCGTTTGACCGCGAGGACCAGGATGCGGGCGTCGTGGTTGGGCGTTTCTTCACCGACGTAGAGCAACCGCCTGCCGCGCCGTCTGGCGAGTTCTGGCTGGTGCACAAGTCGGGGAATTACCTGAAATTCACGAACGACGGCAACGTGTCGCTCAACGTGACGGGCAACCTCAGCGCGACGGTCGGCGGCAACATGACAGCCAATGTGACGGGCAACTCCAACACAAATGCCGCACAGGCCAATGTGACCGCGACGAGTTCCGCTAGCGTCACGGCACCGACAATCAAACTCGGTGCGAACGGGCAAACGCTGCTCCAGTTCGTGACGTCGGCATTCGTGAACCTGTTCAACACTCACACGCATCCTGAGCACGACGGCGGGAGCACACAGGCGCCGAATCAGACGATGGGCAGTTCTCACCTCACATCCACGATTACGGGCGGCTGATGACGACGCAACTTTTGGCCGACTGCTCGCAATTGTGGGGGAACGATATCGTCACCAGCCCCACAGGCGACCTCGGCATCGCAACAGACGCCACCCGCAGCCAGCAGCGCGTCATCCGGCGCCTGCTGACAAATCCGCTCGACGCCAACGGACCTCCCGACTATCCGCTGCATCCTGACTACGGCGCAGGACTCGCCCGCTACGTCGGCGCGAATGTCAACGTTGCAAAACTGCGCGCGCTGATCCGCGGGCAAATGCTGCTCGAGGATTCGGTCGCGAAGAATCCGCAGCCGCAAGTCACTGTGACGTTGATCGACCCGACAACGATTTCCGTCTACATCAGGTACACGATCGCCGGGTCGGGGTCGCCATCAACACTTTCTTTCAACGTCAACTCCTGACGTTCGACGCTCAACGCAAGCCGCCTTCGGGCGGCTTTTTGCATTCTAGGACGACATGGCATCCCCTCAGCAATGGTCACTGACAACGGCTGTGTCCAATATGGCCACGTCCGCGCAAGCCAAAGCTCGTGTCCTGCTGGACTTCACGGTTGGCTCCGTCAACCTCGCAATCATCGAAGCGGTGGCGCAAGTCGTCGTGTGGCTCGAAGGCTTAATCCTTCTGCTACTCGCCACGACGCGCGCAGCGACGTCGAACGGCTCCGATCTCGATACGTGGATGGCCGACTATGGCCTGACGCGCCTTGCAGCTACCTCATCGACCGGGCAAGTCACGTTCTCGCGCTTCACGCCGACGTATCAGGCTGTTGTACCGGTCGGAACGGTAATTCAGACGGCAGACGGCACGCAGCAATTCACCGTCATTGCCGATACGACGCAAACGGCATACAGCGCGACGCTCGGCGGCTATGTTCTTGCTGCTGGCGTTGGAAGTGCGGTTGCCACGGTTCAGGCCGTCAATACCGGCTCGGCGACGAACGTTCTCGCCAACACCATCACCGTTCTGACGCAGGCGATTCAGTACGTCGATACCGTCACTAACGCATCGGCCTTCACGAACGCTGCCGATGCCGAGACCGATACTGCTTTCCGTGCGCGATTCGTCACGTACATCAACAGCCTGTCGAAGGCAACGAAGGCGGCGATCGGAGCTGCGATTCTCGCAGTCAAGCAAGGACTGCAATACACCTTGCTTGAGAACGTGAACTATGCCGGCGCGACGCAGATGGGAAATATCGTAGCCATAGTGGACGACGGAACCGGATCACCTTCTTCGACGTTGCTCTCGACGGTAGCCAATGCGATTGACGCGGTTCGGCCATTCACGAGCACATACGAAGTGCATGCGCCGGTCGTCGTGACGGCGAACGTCGCCATGACGATCACGACGGCTTCCGGCTACACGCACTCGGCTGTTGTGGCGACAGTGACGACGGCGTTGCAGACGTTTATCAATAGCCTACCGCTCGGCACGTCGCTACCCTATTCGCGGCTCTCGCAGGTCGCATATGACGCATCGCCGGGCGTGACGAATGTTACTGCGGCGACGCTCAACGGCGGAACTTCTGATCTGGCGGCCACGAGCCTCCAGGTGGTCAAGTACGGAACCGTATCGGTGGCGTGATGACGGGAGATCAAAACGATACCTTCGCGCGCCTGAAAACCGCATTGCCTCAGCGCTGGTTTGGTTCGACATCGGATTCGATGCCAGTCGTCGACTCGATCCTGACAGGCATCGCAACGGGGCTGAGCTTCATCTATTCGCTCTATGCGTATGCGAAAAATCAGACGCGCATCAAAACTTCGAGCGATGGGTACCTTGATCTCATAGCGTCGGACTTCTTTGGTTCGACCGTCCAGCGCAAGGCAAACCAGTCTGATGCATCGTTTCTGGCGACGATCATCGCGAACATGTTTCGTGAACGGGCCACGCGCAACGGCATCATCAAGGTTTTGCAGGACATAACCGGACGCACGCCGACCATCATTGAGCCGATGCGCCCGGCTGATACGGGTGTTTATGGCGGCCCATTGATCGGCTATAGCGCTGCCGGGGCTTACGGTTCGATGCTGATGCCGTATCAGGCGTTTGTCATCGCGTACCGTCCGGCTGGCGTTGGCATTCCTTCAGTGGCTGGGTACGGCATCCCTACTGGCGCGTATAGCACTGCATCACAGGCCGAATGGTCGTCTCTTTCGATGGTTCAGAACGATGTGACCGATGCTGATATCTACGCTGCCATCGACCAGACAAAGGCCGCAGGAACGATCATCTGGACTGCCATTGCCGCCAATCCTCGACCGCCCGTCACATATCTCGACAGCACATTCGTGCTCGATCAATCTCAATTGCTCTAGGGATCAAATGCGCAAAATTTTAATTGCGGCCACGCTGGCGTTGGTTTCGTGCGTAACGCACGCGCAGTTTCTGCCGGGCCAAATTCTGACCGCAGCCGCCTTAAATAACGCATTCGCTGCGAAAACGGACAATGCCGCAGCCGCCATTACAGGCGGAACGATAACCGGACTATCGTCACCGGTTCCCATGGCGAGCGGCGGCACAGGCGCGGCGACGGCGAGCGCGGCGCTCTCGAATCTCGGCGCGATGCCGATCGCGGGCGGCAATTTCACGGGCGCTGCCGGTATCAGCTTCGACCAGAATAACGCAACCCGATTCACTGTCAGCAATCAGTCGTCAGGCACGTCCGCGCTCACAGGTATTGACTTCGAGTCCTTCGGCGGTAGCTGGAAGATCGACGTTCCGCAGAGCGTGACATTCGTCAATCCGCTCATATTCAAGTTCGGAACGACGGAGGTGGCCCGTCTTTCGCCTACGGGAGCGGCGCTCCAGGTTACTGGCGGCGCATCATTCACCGTTCGCCCCACCTTCAACGGCGCCATTCCGTGGGATAGCGCGAACTTCACTCCGCCTCTGACTGGCACTTCGGGAAGCATCGGCGGCAGCGCACTCGCAGCCGGTGCATGTTCCTCTGGCACAGTGTCTATCGCCGGCTCAACTACCGGCATGGCGGTAGCCATTGCGCCGGCAACCTATCTCGGCGATGGCATCTTCTGGCACGGCTACGTCTCGACTGGCGGGACTGTCACGGTCAAGGTGTGCGCATCTGCGAGTGCCACGCCGACTGCATCGACATACAACGTCCGCGTCATCCCGTAATCCACCGCACACCCCGCATCCAGCCGCCCTCGGGCGGCTTTCCCATTTCTACGGCCCGCACTCGCGGGCTTTTTCATTTCTGAGACGACATGACTGATCGCGTCACTACGTGGGCGGGCGCTATCCCGCAAGAACTGGATGTCATGCGCAACGGCAAGTACGCGATGATCGGCATCGCAAAGCTCGCCGCAGCCATGTTTGGCACATCGACGGTCGTCAATGGTCTGTCGTGCGTGCCGACGACGCCCGCAGGGCTGACCGTCAACGTGAATCCGGGCGAGATCTACTCGCTGATCAACATTGACAGCTCGCCGCAATCGTCGCTCGCTGCTGATACGGCGCACCAGATCATGAAGAGCGGCATCTCGCTCGACGTGGTGAACCTCTCGTGCCCCGCACCGGCAACGGGCGGCCAGTCGATCAACTACTTGGTCCAGGCGGCGTATCAGGACAGCGATACAGATAACGTCGCTCTGCCTTACTACAATGCCTCGAATCCCACGCAGGCATGGATCGGCCCGAACAACTCGGGCACTGCTCAGGCAACGACGCGCAAGGGCATCGTTGTGCTGTCGGCGAAGGCCGGCACCGCGGCGACGACCGGATCGCAGGTGACTCCGGCAGCCGATTCTGGTTACACAGGCCTGTGGGTGGTCACGGTCGCGAACGGCCAGTCGACCATCACCGCTGGCAACATCGTCCAGGCGACGAACGCGCCGATCCTCCCGTCGTCCCTGCTCGCGTCGATCCAGAACGGCAACCTGTCGTATGCAGTAGCAACCGGCACAGCCAACGCTCACGTCGTCGCCCTGACGCCCGCTCTCACGTCGCGCGTCGATGGCATGGTGATCCGCTACAAGGCGCCTGCTGCGAACAATGCTGCGCTGACGCTCAATGATGGCATCGGTACGGTTGCAGTGGTCGGTGGTGCTCACGCGGCCCTACAAGGCGGCGAAACGATCCAGAACGGCGACGTCTGGGTCCAGTGGAACAGCTCGATCGGCGGCGGCTCGTACATCATGCTCGACTCGAGCGGTGGCGCCCTCCAAGTCTCCCCCGCCACGCAGAGCCAGCATGCTATGCAGTTGGGGCAGGCGACGGGGCGGTTGTTGCGTGTTACTCGGTATCGCAATAATGCGGGCACTCTTCAGTCGTCGATAAACGGTGGCGCGTATGCAACGGCCTCTTCGACGTTCACGGCGCAGACGCTAACCACATCTGTCTATGTTGAGGTATTGGGGGGCGGAGCGAGCGGCGGCGGCGCTCAAGCGACAACGAGCGCTCAATATGCGGCAGGTAGCGGTGGCGGTGGCGGTGGTGGTGCGCGCAAATATCTCACCAGCGGTTTCAATGGGTCAACTGTCACGGTCGGTGCGGGCGGCGCAGCTGCAAGCCCAGGGGTCGCAGGGAATGCTGGCGGGTCGTCTTCGTTTGGCGCGTCAGTTTCTGCAACGGGCGGCTCAGGCGGCGCACTAGGAGTGGCGAATACGGGTGGCGGCGGCTCCAGCGGACAGGCTGGCGCGGGTATAGGATCGGGAGGCGATAGTAATCTTCAAGGTAGCCCTGGCGGCCCTGCTTTTTATAATACAGGCTCTGTATCTAGCGGAGCGGGTGGGGCTAGTGCCTTCGGCGGCGGCGGCGCACCGTTTGTATCCGGGACGAGTTCCGGCAACAGCGCATCCTCGCCTGGCTCTGGGGGCTCTGGGGGCTCAAGTGGGCCATCGAATGGGACTGGAGCGGCGAGCGGCGCTGGCGTGGGCGGCGAAATCACCGTTTGGGAGTATGCGTAAATGAAAACCTATGCGCGGATCCAGCAAGGCATCGTCGCCGAGATAATCCCACCCATGCAGTATGACGCGGATAATCCGGCTGGCATCGCGTTGGCGTGGAAACTTGGCGACGAAGTACCGATCGAGCGACGTTACACGCCAGATCTGGTCTCAACAATGGTCGACATCACCAGCGTTAGCCCGCAGCCTCAGCAAGGATGGTCATACGACGGAAAGGTGTTCACAGCGCCCTCAACGAAGACCGTGTAAATACATGGCCTTCATCGTCAGGTAAAACAGGGCCGCCAGCACGATCGCAATCAGCAGCGGAAACAGGCTATCAAACAGTTTGCTTACTCGGGTTCGCATTCAATCTACCCTCCAGGTGTGCGTGGCGAACATGATCGCGAACATCAGAACAGCCAGCACGGGCATCACCAGAAGCGGCAGGATGTTCACGAACAATCTGCGTAATCTGTTGCTCATGGTCAGTTCCTGTAATCGCAGGTAAGACATTGTAGCCGATGGCTTACAATCCCTCCTTCAAGATCAGGGGGAGCGATGGAAGTCGCGGAACAGTCTTTGGCGTCACAAAAATCCACGGGCCAGACTTTGGAGTCACAAAAATCACTGTGGCATCATGCCAAGGAGGTGTGGGGATGGCTGGCGATCGGTTGCGTAGGAAGTTTCGAGTTGGCGAGCGTCCTGTTGACGGGTTGGCCTCGAGGGCTGATCCCGAACTTCAGCCTTCCATACACCTATCGGGGAGACGGTCTAGCCATTCTGTGGCTGATACGTCGAACCATGGAAGGTTGGGTTTTCGATAACCCGCGCAGCGGCTTCCCTTTCGGTTCAAATTTTTTGGATTACCCCGGATCGGACGCCGCTAACTTTGCGCTTTTCAAGTTGCTTGGCTGGCTGACGCACAGTCCGTTCGCCGCGTTTGATCTGTTTCTGTTGCTCAGTTTCCCGGCTGTATTCGCGGTGACAATGGTCGCATTCCGGTCATTCGGATTGCGGGATTGCTGGAGTTTCGTCGGGGCCATGCTGTTCACATTCGCGCCCTTTCACTTTGCGCGATTTTTCATGGGGCACGACCTGTATCTCTGGTACATGTGCGTGCCGTTGTTCGTCCACTACGGGCGAAACCTGTTCATGTATGGGCAGAGCCATGCCGATCTGTCCCGGCCTCGCAATTTGCTGTCGGCTGTATGCGGTGTGGTCATCGTCAGTTGCTTCGGTGTCTACTATGCGTTCTTTGGCCTTATCGTCGTGTGCATCAGCGGCGCTGTTGGCGCATTCAGGACAAAGCGCTGGCGTCCCATCTGGAACGCGATACTGTTGTCTCTAGCTGTGGGCGTCGTCGTGATCACGAATCTCGCGCCCAACATCGTGTATCGCGCGCATGAAGGCGCAAACCCGGAAGTAGCGGCGCGCCTCGCGTGGGAGTCGGAGTGGTATTCGCTGAAAACGATACATTTGCTACTTCCGCAACCCGAGCACCGCATCACCGCGCTTGGTGAATTCACGCGCAACTACGACTCAACTTTTCCGCTTTCAAACACGAATTCATCGCTCGGCATCATCGGCGTTATGGGCTTTGTCGCGCTGCTGATTTCTGCTGTCGCTGCACTCGCGGGCAAGCGCGTCTCGCCGAACTTCGGCTTTGCCTCGATCATCACGCTGTCAATCTTGCTGGTCTCGACGGTCGGTGGATTCAACGTCATTTTCGCGCTGCTCGTCTCTCCCTTGATACGGGGATGGGATCGCATCAGCATCTTCATCAACTGCACCGCGCTGCTCGCAGCGATGTTTCTGCTTCAGCGTTTCACCGGTTCGATGAGGCGGCATGCGCTAGCTATCACGTCTGCTCTCGTGCTGACCATCGGGATACTTGATCAGACTCCGAAATCGTTCCGAGGCTTGACCGATTATGCGTTCGCGAAAGCTACTGTCGACCGCGCGTTCATTCGCCAGATAGAGGCGACGATGCCGGCCGGCGCGGCGGTCTACGATCTACCGTATATCGCTTTCCCCGAGTCGGCGCCACTCAATCGTCTTGAAGTGTATGAGCTTGGCACAGGGTTCATAAACTCCGACCATCTGCGATGGAGTTTCGGTGGTATGGCCGGACGCCAGGGCGATCGGTTCTTCCGTGAGCTATCGAAGCATCCGATTCAGGATCAACTGTCGGAAGTGCGCCGCCTCGGATTCTCTGGGATCTACATCGACCGTCGAGGCTTCGCCGATAACGGCACCGAGGTAGAGAAGGAACTGGCCCAAGCGCTCGGTCATGGTCCTGCGCTGGTCCGAAGCGACGGAGTGGCATCCTTCTTTGACATCAGGAAGTAGCCACCCTTCTCGGATCATTCAGAACGTATAGTTCAGCGAGATCATATGCACCCCATTGATGCCGCTCGGCACCCACTGACCGCCGCCTACGCGCGATGACGTTCCGCTGTTCGATCCATCGACCGGCGCGCGCAGGTAGTTGTAACGCAGACTGAATGGGCCTTTGCTGATCGACGCGCCGATGAGCCAACCGAACTGCGTGCGCGGCTGGCGACTGAATTGCTCCTGGCTCCCCGCCGGCCCGAAGCCGCCATCAGATAGCGCCGTCGCAGTGGCCGACCATGTCGAGCGAAAGAGCGACGGCCCAGCTTCGACGCCTAGCGACCAACCGCTTCCAATGTCCCAATATGGCTCGATGGTCAGGGCAATTGCCTGAATGCCGCCAGTCGACTCAAAGTTGCGAAAGGTACCGCAGTTGTTGCCGTTGCACTTCTGCGTGGCGACGTTGTAACCCGAGGTTCCTTGTGGGTTCGGATCTTCCGCGTCCGTCGAACTCCAGCGCACTTTGCCGAAGTTGTAGTAATCGAGGTGCAAATGAACCCCCGGCGTCCAATGATCCGGCTTGAGAACGTTCATCTGGATACCAATCCGCCCGCCATATGAGCCGTTCGGCGTATCGTGCGAGAAGCCACGCTGGTAGTACATGTCATCGCCAAGTCGCTCGGCGAATGTGACGCCAGCCCCAGCTTCGAACTGGAACCACGATTCGGCGTGCGCTGCTGCGGCGGCGCAACCAAGCGACATCGCGACAGCCGCAGCGCGCCAGCGTGAGCCGACTTTGCGATTGGCGCGCGCTACTGCGACAGGTTTGCGTGACGCCCGGCGAACACGCGACGATTGAACCACCCGATTTTGCGTATGCATTTTTATTCTCCGAGCGCAGCTTTCACGATCGGCACGAGTGCTTCGGCCTGACGCTGTGCTTTGAAGCTGAGCAGATATTCATCCGGCAAAAAGCAGTTCCACATGTGCGTCTTCCAGTCTTGGAGATTCAGAATCTCCTGGTACTGGTGGATGACAGGAACGTTGTAGCCGATCGCGATGTTGTTCATCGTCGCGACGTAATTTTCCAAATGCGGATGATCGCCGTCGCAGACCGGGTTCGGCTCCTCAAAAACTGGAACCTTGCCAGCGTTTCGAGCATCCTGAATCCACTGAATCAGCGCATCCGTATAGGGCGCAAGCGACTGGCTAAGATCGTCGTTGATCGCATGATTCAGCAGCACTATCTGCGCCTTGGATGACGCAATTCTTTGCGCGAACGGCGGCCCTCCTCCGTCCATGCCGACCATCATGTTGACCAGCGTGCTCGCCCTTCCGCCCGATGCTCGATTAACAATCGTCACGCCTGGAAACTGCGCGCGCAGAATCTTCTGCGAGACGTTCGGCTCCGAGTTCTGCGTGATGGTCGCCATGCCGTAGTTCATGGCGGTCAAGCCCATCATGCTGTCGTCGCCGTAGACGTCGATCTGGACAGTCCTGGGCGGTACGGGATCGCTCGCAACAACTGGCGCGGAAGCCTCAACAGGCCCCGACGCAACCGCCTC
Source organism: Paraburkholderia phymatum (assembly GCF_040965635.1). GTDB lineage: Bacteria > Pseudomonadota > Gammaproteobacteria > Burkholderiales > Burkholderiaceae > Paraburkholderia > Paraburkholderia phymatum_B. Next base: position 103,387 of record NZ_JBFRCH010000007.1, on the reverse strand, counting down.
CGAAGCAACAGGCACTGATGCTGCTGGTGAAGATGCAGCAACCGGAGCTGATGCCTCAGAGGCCGGTGCAGCGATGACGACGGGCTTGGCTACTGGCTGCGCGGTTGGTTGATCGTTGCCGCCGCCACAAGCCGCCAAACAGGCGGTCAGTCCTGCGATCGCAAATCTTCTCCATCCGCCGATAGATCGACCGACGCGCCCACCTTCCGTACGCGGGCCAAGACCCGCTCGAAATCTTCTGGGGTGAGCACCAGTCGAGCCATTGCGAAGAACAGCATGTGCAGACCCATGTCCCGCTTGTTGGCCTTGTCCGTCGACAGATACCGACGCCACTGACGCCCGTTTGCAAGTCCGAACAGTTCGGCCATCTCGCCGCTGCTCTTGCCCAGCTCGTTCTTCAGCCGTTCCAGGTCTTCTGGGCTTGGCGGCTCGTAATTCATTGGCGGTTCCAGTTGCGCAGAGGCGCGCACGAAGAGAGTTCTTCATTTGATGTCGTTCCTTGTCGGAGTGTCGAACCACACGATATGCGCGGCTCATTGAGGCGAAGTATGTACCCGTCGGGTACGCCTGTCAACAACAATTTCACACGACCATTCCGGGGCAATTTTGGAAGCCGAAAAGATGATCTCAATGCCCGAAGACGACTTCAGAAGGAACGTCGTCGATCGCCTCAACGCCCAGGATGCAGCAATCAAGGAAAACACAGACCTGACGAAGAGCATTGCTGCCGATACGTCATTCATGCGCGAAGCATGGAAAGACGGCATTGCGACGGTGCGGTTTTTCTGTCGGCTCGCTGCGGCGTGGCGGTTTCTGTTGAGGCAGGTTGTGGTGCCGGTTGGCCTGCCGCTGCTGTTCATCTATGCGCTGATCTACTACGCCAATCACGGGACCGTACCGAACGTGGTCGCTGAGTTCTACAAGCTGATCAAGATCCTTCTCTAGTCTTATCCCTCGCCACACCGATAGAAGGTATAGCCCGCCGCGCGCGGGTTTTTTATTGGGCGCTCGCAATGGACCTCCAACTTCTCGAAGCAGAACTGCGGCGCGATGAAGGCGTGCGTCGCTGGCCTTATCGCGACACGAAGGGCATTCAAACGACGGGCGTCGGTCGCAACCTGCAAGCGAAGCCTTTGCCGTCGAGCTGGGCCTATCCGCTATCGGATGCGCAGATTCAGCAACTACTCGATGGCGACGTTGCGGACACATTCGCCGTCCTCGATCGCAATCTTCCGTGGTGGCGATCGCTTGATGAGGTTCGCCAGCGCGTCGTCGCGAATATGGCGTTCAACCTCGGCATCGGCAAGTTGCTCGGCTTTAAGAACACGCTTGCGGCCATGCAGCGCGGGTCATACGCAGTTGCGGCTGCTGGCATGAAGGCAAGCGACTGGTACGGACAAGTAGGTCAGCGCGCCGTGCGCCTCTGCAAGGCGATGGAAACGGGCGCGATGCCGAGCTAGCAGCCAAACAGTTAAACCCGGTTTACCACTCTCACGCATACCGCCTTCGGGCGGTTTTTTCATTTCTGAGCCATGACCGACGTCACCCAAGTTCACGAAGAGAAGTTGACCCTAAGCGTCGATGTGGAAATCCCTGGCCATGAGGCGCGCACGGAAACATCCCTCTTCCGCCACACGAAGGCGCAATTGCTTGACCGCGAAGGGCATCGTTGCTGGATTTGCGGCCGCACGCCAGAAGAGACTGGCAAGCCCGCTCAGGTACACCACCATCCTGTAGAGCGCTCGCTGGCCAACGCGATCGACTTCAAACTCGTGCAGCGCGACTGCGAAGCCGGCATGTACGGGCCGGACGCGCAGACGTTCGACTGGAAAGCGTTCTTCTCACATGGCGACGTCTACGCCTTCGTCGATAACGCCCTAGCTAACGGTCGCGTTCTGTGCCCGGACCATCACATCGGAAAGGATGCGGGAATCCACATGCTCCCGTATCCACTGCACCTAGCCCAAAGGTACATCCGCGAGGGCTACCAGTTCACGCCGTCGCAGGTCATCCATCACGATCAGGTGTGACATGACCGACACCGCCACTTTCATTATTAACCAAGGCGACTCGTGGGTACAGCAACTCATCCTGCAGAACGATGACGGCTCCCTGATGAACCTGACGGGCTGCCAGGTGCACATGCAGGTTCGCGCCTTTGTGGGTAGTCCTGTTGTCCTGCTCGACCTCTCAACTGCGTCCGGATCGATCACGCTCAACGGTGCAGCAGCGCAGATCAACTGGAATGTGCCCGGTACACAGACGGCAACCTTCCAGCCTCAGCCCGGCGTTACTCCCCTGTCGCAGATGAACCCCGGCACCGCGCCGTGGGGCTACTACGACCTCCGCATCCAGTTCCCCTCCGGAGAAATCGTCACGTATCTCTCCGGGCAGATTCTGCTGCAGCTCGGCATAACCATTCCTTTCTGACCTTATGACGATCATTCAGACGAGCACTCCTGGGCCTCAAGGCGCGCAGGGGGCGCAAGGTATTCAGGGCGTCGCCGGCGCGAACGGAGCAAACGGTGCCACTGGCCCGCAGGGCGTCCCCGGTGTCGGCGCGAAATGGCAGACCGGCACAAGCCACGTCGGCCTGACCGCGACCCGCTGCAAGGCTCCGACCAACGGCACGGTATCGAATACAAGTTTCATGTCGCGCTCGATTCACAAGGCGCGCGGTGCGATGACGCGTATCAAGGTCGGATTCCCGAACTGGTATGTGTCGGCGGCGAACGGTGGCAACTCATTTGCCTATGCTGGCGAGGTTGCAGCGGGTGGTCCCGCAACGATCACTGCGACCGTCGAATACCCGCTTGGCACTATTGCCGGCCGCCTGACGTTCAGTGCGTCAAACACTGGCACGGCAGCCGATTTCTCGACGCTCGAATCCGACTGGCTGACGGTCTCGATTCCTGACGGCGCGACCTTCGCAATCCGCGAGTGGAGAAACTATGCATCGACCGGCTCTGTCGTGTTCAGCAACATCGTTGCACTCGACGCGACGGATGGTGATTGTTTCACCTACGGCGCCACGGCTCAGACTGATGCGACGGGAACGGGCGGAACATTTGCTGGTGGTGATGGATCATCCCACGCGCGACCGGCCTATATCGTCAGCGACACCACGTTGCCGAGCTATGCGCTGATCGGTGATAGCCGCGGCGAAGGATATGGAGATACCGGAAACGGCAATCTCGACATCGGCTGGCTCGCTCGATCTGTTGGCCCGACCCGCGCATACACGAACCTCTCCAAGTACGGAGAACTGACGGACTCGGCGGCGAAGACAGGTTTTAACCATCGCGCGTCGATCATCCGCAAGTACTGCACGCACATCGTCAGCGAGTATGGCATCAACGACATCTACGCTAACTCGCAAGGCGCGGACACAGTACTGAACCTGCTCGATATGATTCAGGCGAAGTTTCCGGACAAGTACTTCTACCAGACGACGATGATGGGCGAAACGGGCTCGACTGATAGCTGGGCCACGACGACCAACCAAACTCCCGTCGATGCGACGAAGGACAAACAGCGCCAGCAGGTGAATAACTATCTGCGCGCGGGCCTGTTCAAGTTTGACGAATTCTTTGATGCGGCGCTCGGCGTTGAGACTGGGAAGAACACGAACCTCTGGAAGGCACCCGGTTACACGACAGACGGGCTGCATCCAAGTGCAACAGGCTACGCCGCAATCGCATCGGGCGGCTACATCGTCGTTCCCTGATTGAACCAAGACCCGCCGCGCGCGGGTTTTCTTTTGGAGCACACATGAACTCAGCATTGAACACTGGCGGTATCGCCATCAGCACGGCCACGCTTATGCCCGCAGTCGAATGGGCGCTCGGCTTGATCTCGCACGCACCAGTCCCGGCTAGCGTCTCGTCGCTCGTTGCCGGCCTGATCGCCGCGGGCGCCCACGCTGCCATAAACTACATCGCCGCACGCGCGAACAAGCAAGCCCCCGCCGCTTAATCCCCGTCTCAACTCCCGGATTCCCTCACCATGAAACGAATCGCCGTAGTCCTGGCGGGCGTAGCCGCGCTCGCTCTTTCCGCTTGCTCGGGTCTGCAAGTCAAGCCCGTCTCGATCCCCGTCATACCGCCGGCCCAACTCGCGGCGCAGTTCTGCCCGATCGTCAAGGCAGACATCGAAATCCTGAAGGCGTCCGTCCTCCTCTCGCAAGCCCAGAAGGACAAGTTGGCGGAAGTCGCGCCGATCAACGATGCAGTTTGCTCGGCGGCAGCGACGGTCGATCTCACCGACCTGCAGAAGTTCAACTCGACGCTCTTCCCCGCAGTGACGGCCATCGTTGCAGCGGTGCCCGCCATCCCGAATCAGCCCGCAATCCTGCTTGCACTCCAGCTCGCACAGCCGGTGCTGAATCAGGTTGTGGCGGATGCGATTGCGGCGTCGAAGGCTAGCGCTGCAACGGCTGCTGCGCCTGTGGCAGCGAGCCAGTGATGCAGGGCCGTCGCGTCTACGACAAGGCTCCGCATGAGTTGGAGCCGGGCGATTACGGGCGCTGGGACGCCGACAAGGGCAACTGGTATGCGTGCGTGCCAGATGGAAAGCTCGCCAACCTCACTGCCCATGCAGTTGTTGAGCATGAGGATGGATCGATAACGGTTAGCCCGTCGATCCTCGTCACGCAGTCGGGTGAATCGCCGCCAGAATGGCATGGCTTTCTGGAGCGCGGCGCGTGGAGGTCGGTGTGATCGACTTCCATGCTCTCGCTCTGGCCGCAAAACGGGCGAACTCCGCATACGTCGAGAACGATGACGAGAGCAAAGCGGCGTTCGAAGCGCTTGGCGATATATGGGTCGCGCAGTTCCAGGACGATTCACGGCAAGCGTGTCTGTCCGTCGACCCGGGCGGCGCTGCATGGCTGTCTATCAGCGGCACCCGGGCGAGTCAGGGCCAACTGCTCGACATCTACCGCGACACGCAACTCGAGCCCGTAGCCGTCAAAGGTGGAACTGTCACCCGGGGCGTCTGCGACGGCATGGATCACGTGTTCGATTGGGCGCTCTCGACGGCTCCGGCTGGCACGGTGCTGAACGTATGCGGGCACTCCCTTGGCGCGGCCCGGGCGGCCCTGTCGTTGGCCTACCTGCCTGCCGATCAGGTCGGCGCTCTATACTCGTTCGCCCAGCCTAAATTCCTCGCGGCAGACTTCTACAAGACCTACGCCGCCGAATTGTCGCGCATGACATGCATCGTCTCGGGGCGCGACGGCTGGTGTTCGTGGCCGTGGTTCGACAAGCGCTGGCAGTCTCGACCGCCAATCCAGCATATCTGGCTCAAAGACGATCGCGGCACGTTTGCCATGATCGACGGCAACAAGTGGCCGGGTGGCTGGAATTTTGGTGATCACGACATGGGCGAGTATCAGGTCCGCATCGAAAAGATCGCGGCGATGTCGGACGTCAAGCCCGCCGCTTAACAGTACCTGCCTTGTATTCGCGAAATACAAGTTTTATTCGATGTTTCTGGCGCCGGTCGACTTCGGTCGTCTGGCGCCACACCCCTCAATCGCTGGCATTGCCACGCGTCACTTCCTTCGCCATCCCAAAGCCTCCGGCCTGCTATACCCCGGATTCTTCACCTTGATCCAGTTGTGCGTCCTGCCTCGCAGGTAGGCTGAATCCTTCCGCTTGCACACCATTCCCTCGAAGTCATGAAGTAACACCTGTTCGAACACGAGCTCGCCGACCGTCTCGACGTCCGTCACATAGACCATCGTCGGTGTGTCGTCGAACGCATCGCGTAGCCGTTCCTTCCGCTCGGTTAGCGCGAGCCCGCGCATGTCTTCCTTGCCATCCATGAGCATATCGAAGACGTAGAGCCGTGCGGGGCATTTTCTCACCGCTGCCGGGACGCTTCTCGGCGATACGGTTCGCGCCCTCTGTTGCAGGCTGGCGAAGCATTCTCTACCGCGCGCACTGCCTACGGCGAGTTCGGCATCCAAGACGCAATCGCCCGATACCTCGGCGACAGCCTCGACGATCTCAGGAAACGACCCGTTGAAAAACTTGCCCTCGCGGCTGATCAGATCGACCTGAGCGCCATGTTTTCTGACGAGGCAGCGGAAGCCGTCGTACTTCCATTCGTAGATCCAGTCTCGGCTGGAGAATGGGCGCTTCTGGAGCGTGGTGTGCATCAGGTCGGATGATTCGATCATCTCTTCTGGCGAGCATTCAGCACGCCTTCGTCGTCGCTCCCGATGGCGCGCGCGTAGAAAGCACACCCTGTGTCCGGAAACGGATGCATGATCACCCGTCCATCGCGCAGGCATGCGATTGTGCTCGGGCGAGGATGTTCGATCTCCCACCACTCGCAATTCCAACATGAGCGGCCTTCGATTGGATCTTGAAACAGCCCCATCACCGGAGTCCTGTACGAATATACAGGTGTAGTCTAGCGCGATTTGGGTCCGGTTCGGATTCGTCAGTCGGATATTTTTGCGGAAATGACCAAGATTTGCGGAAATCGCGTAATCCGTCAAACCGTTGCGTGATGTGGCTTTGGAGCCTGTTTGATATGACGGATCACCGGATGAGGAGTCCGGCATCGCTCCAGCCAGAGCTAGATCCGTCATGCGATGCATTATCGGCTCGCGGTGCAGTTGCGTCATCATGCAAGTCAGCAAGAGACTCTTGCCAGATGCGTCAAAATGCGAGCAGCCAATCCACCCTCGAAGACAGGCCGCGCTCGCACATCCGTTAATATGTCGGACGCACCCGCGCCTTTAATCACCGTTCGCAATCTGCTTTGCCGACCTTTACGCTGCCCTCGACGCTTCACGCGGAACTCGAAATCCGCAAAAGCCGCTTCATTGCCTACGCGATTCCCGTGGCCGACCGTGACGCCGCGATGGAAGAACTTCAGCGCCTGCGCGCGGAGCACCCCACTGCTACGCACGTATGCTGGGCACTCCTCGCGGGCGGCCAGTCCGGCATGTCCGACGACGGCGAACCTTCCGGCACGGCCGGCCGCCCGATACTCGAAGTGCTGCGTCACCACGATCTCGACGGCGTGCTGGCCGCCGTCGTGCGCTATTACGGCGGGGTGAAGCTGGGCGCGGGTGGCCTCGTGCGCGCCTATACCGACGCCATTGCGACGACGCTACAGGACGCGCCGCGCGTCGAGCGGATTGCGCTCGCATCGCTGAGCGTCGAAATCGGCTACCCCGACGAAGCACGCGTGCGCCGCTGGATCGAACAGGAAAGTCACACGCTCGAATCGAGCGCCTATGGAATGAGCGTGCAATTGACGATACGCATGCCCATCACCGCCATCGACGCCGCGCGCGAAGCACTGCGCGATATGACGCAAGGCCGCGCGAATTTTCTCGAAGACGTCTGAGCGCGATTCGCGAGAAGAGAAACAAAGCGGCCGCGTGCAGGCAATCAACTCCGTACACGCGACCGCTGGCTTCTTCAGAAAAACCTGGTGCGCGGCAACTATCGCCTTTGCCGCTTCGCGCGCTTGCGTGTCTTCGAGAATCATCTCTGCACCCTTTTTCGCGACCATCATCGTCGGCGCACTGATATTGCCCGACGTGATGTTCGGGAAGATCGACGCATCGACGATGCGCAGGCCCGATATGCGACGCACGCGCAACCGCTCGCCGACCACCGACCTCCGACCTCCGGCAGGCATTCGAAAAACTCATGTTTGTGGGGCAAATTGACAGCAGACGAACGAAGCGCCAATGGATCGGACCGATGTGCGGAAATGCGTCTGTTCGAATGCTTTAAGCACGCGGAAAGCGGCAAAGCTGCCGTTGAGCAAGCCGGCTGCGAATGACGGCGCAGGGGCTGATGCACCGCGCCGGGGGAATGGCCGGACCTCGTGAGATCCGGCCGGGTCGTGTCGTAGCGTTACGCGTCGACCGCGCGACTCAAGCCTCGCCTGTTGTCTCGGCGGGCGCCTGCACTGCCGCCGGCGTTTCAACGACGGGCTCCACGGTCTTTACGGGCGTTTTCTTCGCGCCGACCTTTCTTGCGACGCCCTTTTTTGCGGGCGTTTTGGATGCGGTGGCTTTTTTAGCAACCGCTTTTTTTGCAACCGCTTTCTTTGCAGCCGTCGACGCGGCCGATTTCGCGGCGGTCTTTCCGGCTACTGTCTTTTTGCCGGCAGACTTGACGGCCGCTTTCTTCGCGACCTTGACCGCCGCCGACTTCACCGTCACCGCCTTCTTTGCCGCAGTTTTCCTTGCGGTGGTCTTCTTTGCAGTGGTCTTCTTTGCAGCCGTTTTCTTCGCGGCCGCCTTGACGGTCACAGCCGCTTCAGAAACAGCCTCAGCCGGATCGATCAGAAACTTGCGGCGGTCCTTCACATTCTTGATCCATGCCGGCGGACGTGCATGACCGCTCCACGTCGCCCCTGTCTTCGGATCGCGGTACTTGGGCGGCAACTTGCCTTTCGTAGCCGTCGCCGCCTTTGCCTTGCCGCCCGAAAGACCGAGACGCTCTGCGCGCGCGCGTTCGCGTCGGGCCTTTGCACGCCGCTCGATATCCTCCGTCGTGAGACCGTGCTTGATCATCAGTTCGCGGATCTGGTCCAACGCGCCCTGAGCGCGTTGAGTGACGATCGCTTCGGCCTGGGTTTGCAGTTTCTTTATACGTGCCTGGATAGATTCCAATGTTGCCATTATTGCCTCCCTTTGAATTGCATAGGCCGACTATGCCACGGAATTGCTTAGAAGCGCTATGGTTTTGAAGCGTGAATAAGACAACCGTTGCGCATTTATATCGCTGTCGCCCTTAAGACTCGCATAAGGTTTGTAACACCCAATCGTCAAGGCTGCATTGAAGCGCTTTAAAGAACGTTGAAGCATCTTTGAAGCCTCGCCGAAACCGCTTAGAAGCGTCGTGCTTTGAAGCGTCGTCGTTGCGGCATGGCATGTCGCGAGAATAAGCAGTGGCTTTCGAACGTTGAGTCTCCATATCCTGCTTGTGATGCGTAGCCGCATATCTGCGCCTGGCATGAGCACACTGGTAGACTTTCATGGAGTGATTTGCGCGCCATGCGCGTCACCGTGCTGCGTCGCCGTGCTCTTGGATAGCAGCTTCAATACCCGGAGAAATCGATGGAGCACGCGTACGTCCAGTTGCTGCACCTGCTTGCAGGCCATACGGCATGGACGCTCGTCGTCGTCTTTCTTGCGGCTTTTCTCGAAGCGGTCGCGATCGTCGGCACCTTCGTGCCGGGCAGCACGGCGATGTTCATCGCAGGCGCGCTGGTCGGCACGGGCACGCTCAATCTCGGCTGGCTGCTCGCGTGCGCGATTGCAGGGGCCGTCGCGGGCGACGGAATGAGCTACTGGATCGGCCACCGCTATAAAGACAGGATAGGCAGGTTCTGGCCGTTCAGCACGCATCCGGGCCTGCTCGAAAGCGGCCAGAAGTACTTCGACAAACACGGTGCAAAGAGCGTCGTCTTCGCGCGCTTTGCCGCGCCGCTGCGCGCAGTCGTGCCCGTCGTCGCGGGCATGCTCGAAATGCCGCCCGCGCGCTTCTATGCAATGAACCTGCTCTCGGCATTGCTATGGGCACCCGCGCACATCCTCCCCGGCGTCGTATTCGGCGCGTCGATTCAGCTGGCGGGCGCGGTATCGTTCCGCCTCGTCGCCGCGCTCGCGATCGTCGTCGCCATCGTGTGGGCCTGCTTCTGGATCATGCGCGTGATCGTCTCGCATGCGCGCGCATGGGCGAGCGCATCGCGCCGGGGCATCCTGAACTGGGCACGCAATCACGAAGCACCGTATGGCCGGCTGATCTATCGCATCGTCGATCCGGAACGCGAAGCCATTGGCCTGCTTGTCGGCATCTCATTGTTCGTGCTGTTGTGCGCGGGCGTATTCTTTGGCGTCATGCAGGACGTCGTGGCAGGCGATCCGCTCGTTCAGGTGGACATGTCCGTCTATCGCTTCCTGCAATCGTCGCGCGCGCCGTGGATCGACGACGCGCTTGCGCGCGCTTCGACACTCGGCAGCATTCCGACGCTGATGGCGCTCGTCATCACGTCCGTCATTCTGATGGCCTATGAGAAGCGCTGGCGCACACTCATCTATTGGCTCACTGCCGTGCTGTTCTCGCAACTGCTGATCTTCGCGATCCAGGTCATCGTCCATCACGCACCGCCTGCCGCCACGCAACCCGATATCTACGCGTTCCCCAGCAATCACGTCGCGGCGAGCGTCACCGTGTACGGCTTTCTCGCGTTCGTCGTCGCGCGCCGCGTCGGCATGCTGACGGGCATCGCGGTGACGGCGCTTGCCACGCTGATCGTGATCGTCATCGCTTTCGGGGGCCTGTACTCGGGACGCTTTGCGTTCTCCGATGCCGTGGGCGGCGCGGCGTTCGCAGCCGTGTGGGTGGCCGTGGTCGCGCTGACGGCCGTATGGCGGCACCCTGAAACGCCGCCGTTGCGCGAAGCCATGCCCGCCGTTCTGCTCGCGGTGCTGTGCGCGAGCGTAGGTTTGCAGATCGGCTTGGGACGCCAGCCGGATGCGCAACGGCCCATGCGCGAGCGTCCCCCTGTCGTCGTGACGCAAGCGCAATGGACGGACTCGCTGTGGAAGATCTTCCCCTGTTACCGCTCCGACATGGAAGGCGACCGGCGCGAGCCCATCACGTTGCAATGGACAGCCAATCCGCAGCAGATCGCCGCGCAGTTGCGCAGCCACGGCTGGCTGGAGGGCACGCGTTTCAACGCGCGCAGTCTGTTCTCGCTGGTATCGCCCGACGTGCCCGCGATGGACCTGCCCGTGCTGCCAAAGCTCAACGATGGCGAACCGTCGATGCTCGTCTTCAGCAGACCGCGCGATCGCCGCGACGAACGCGATGTGCTGCGCTTCTGGCGCACCCGCTATGCCGTTGCACGCCACGATGGCATTGCGCCGACACCTATCTGGCTCGGCTCGCTCGTACACGAACGGCTGTTGCGGCCGTCGTGGCCCTTCAACGTGTTGCGCACCGACCATCAACTCGATCCGCTCATCTCGTCGAAATCGAGCGACGGCGAGTGGCGAGAGCTCGAAATCTCGCGCAGCATCGGATGCACCGACATTCCTGTCACGCTGCTTGCGTCGAACCGGCGCTAGTCTTGCGTATCGTTTCCGCTTCGGCTTTACGCTCGATGCGCTCGACACGCGCGATGCGTCCAGCCGTGCAACAATGAGCGGCTGCCGGCGCGAACCGCGCGACAGGCAACGCGAGACGAAGCAATGCAGAGCGCCAAGGAGTCGCTGCAATTGGTCGAGTTCCACCCGTCGGCAATTTCTACCTGGGGCGCAACCGTCGTTTTCGCTAACGTGCTGCTCACGCGCCTCGGTGTTCCGGTGCCCGCCGTGCCCGTGCTGCTGCTTGCGGGCACGGCCATCGCGACTGGCCATCTGTCGTTCTGGCATGTGCTGATAGCGGCCCTTGCGGGCGCGCTGATCGGCGACGGCACATGGTTCCTGGCCGGGCGCCTGCTCGGCCGGCGGTTGATCCGCGCGCTCGCCCGTCTGTCGGCTGCCGTGGAAATGCACATGCGCAAGGCGCGCGCGCTCTTCATTCGCTTTGGCCCGGCCATCGTGTCGGTGTCGAAGTTCGTGCCGGGACTTGCGATCATCACGCCGCCGCTGATGGGCACGACGCGCGTCGGCGCCGTCATCTTTTTCGCGTGGGATGCCGTGGGCATCGTCGCGTGGGCAACGTTCTGGCTGCTCGGCGGCGCGATATTCGAGCATCAGCTCACCCTGCTCATTTTCGAAGTGCGGGCTCATGGCTGGACGATCGTCGATGTTCTGTTCGCCATCGCAATTGCGTATCTGGCGTTCCGCCTGATCCAGCGCTGGCGGCTGCAACAGCCGCTGTCGCTTGCGCCCGTCTCGCCCGAACAGCTCGATGCGATGATGCACGCCGACAAGCCGCCCATCGTGCTCGACGCCCGCCCCGAAGCGGGGCGAGCGCAAGCGCAGCAGCGCATTCCGGGCGCGCTGCCGCTCGACATCAATTCGCCCGGCACCATCGACGCTGCATTGCTCGCGCGCGATGTCGTCGTCTATTGCATTTGCGCCGACGATGTCACGGCGAAAGCACTGTCGCAGCATATGCGAAGCAAGGGCTTTACGCGGGTCCGCGCGCTAAGAGGCGGACTCGACGCATGGGAACGGCGCGGCTATGCAGTCGAGCCTTCGGGCGCCGACGAAGAGACGGTCGCGCATCCCACGCGCGAAAAAAGCCGCATGCTGCGCAAAGAGCGCAGCATCACGCTGCGAGGTATTGCGCCAAGAGGCGCCGTTTCTGGTTAAGCAAATCTTTTTCGGCGCGCAAGTTCCAGAAGAAGATTGTGTTAATGCACGCTTTGGTCTTTACCGGGAAAACGCGTTGAGCCTCGTCGTCGAATGGACGCTGTTCGGCTCGATTTTCGCGAGCGTTATTGATGCGCTCCAAGGCGCTTCGCTTGAGCGCTATTCTTTAGGCACGTGTCTTGAGCTTGCGTTGTCGCGCGGCCCGCGCCGCTTTAGCCACGCGCGACTTCCTGCATGGGCGCGAGTCCGCCGACGACGATCCGGTCGCGCCCCGTCGCCTTCGCCTGATACAGGCTGCGGTCGGCTTCCAGCAGCCACGTGTGATAGTCGGGCAAATCGTCGGTGAGTTGGGCGATGCCCACGCTGATCGTGCACGGGCATTCCGCCGAAGCCTCTTTGCACTTCTCGCGCACACGCTGCACCAGCGCTTTCGCGACGGCGTGCGCCTCGCGCAGCGTCGCGCCCGGCAGCACGACGCCGAATTCCTCGCCGCCGTAGCGCCCAATGCTGTCGCCCGCACGGAAATGGCGGCGCAGCAGATTCGCGAATGCGTGTAGCACGGCGTCGCCAGCAGGATGGCCCATCGTGTCGTTGATGCGCTTGAAGTGGTCGAGGTCGATCAGCAGAAGGCACGACGCGTAGCGGTTCGCGCGGCATCGTTCGAATTCGTCGGCGAGCATCCCTTCCCAATGCCGCCGGTTCCACAAGCGCGTCAAACCGTCGGTCCGGCTCAGACGTTCCAGTTCCCGCGTGCGCTGCGCAAGCTCGAGCGACAGGCGATAACTAGTCAGGCCAACAGCGAGTGGATAAACGACAAGGAACGGCAGACATCCGAGAACGACAGGCATCTGCGATATCGGCGAAAAGACGAAGCCCAGCGTCGCAAGTCCCGCGAGCAAACCGAGCCCATGCGCGACCACCCCGCGCGCAAATAGCCTGAGACCGCCGGCGGCGATGTTGTCCATGCTGAGCATCGCGAGAATCAGCATGCTGGGCAGCACATTGAACCGCATCGCGACGACCCAGAAGCCGCCCAGCAGCGCGTCGACCATCAGGTTCACGCGCTCGCCCCGCGAGGGCACGGCACAGGCAAGCGCAGCACGCCGCGCGACATGCGGCCAGAAGAAGCCATGGAGCACGAGCAGCGCCCACAGCACGAAGCCACGATGCTGTTGCGCGAATACGGAAGCGACACAGAAGAAACCAAGTCCTAGCCCGGCAATGCGCAAACTGTAGATGCGTTCGACAAAGCGTGTCCCTTGCGCGGCCTTGCTATTCGTTGCCAACTTCATCGCTCTCTGAGCAAGTGACTGCGGGAATTCAGGCACGCGCTGCACTCATTACGCGTGGCGTGTGGGCTTTCAATGCAGACGCAACGTCATGGATTGATCTAAAAAGAATACCAGTACCGCAGCGGGCGATGAGCCCCTTTAACGGGTGGAAGCGCTTCTGTCGCGCGCGTGTGTTGTTTTCCCACAAGAGGTCGATCTTGCTGTGTTCAATGGCCGCTTATCAGAGGCACGGCCGATGCCGCCGATGTTTCGAAGCTGCGCTGCGTTAGCCACACTTCCTGTTGCAGCCAGTCGCGAAAGGGATGTCTCTATTTTCAAGGCCGCAAAGGGCGGTCAAGCAGGCATTCAAGCGTTCGTGCCAACGCGCTCTTCTTTTAAGGCACTACACCATCGCATGCCCGGACGAGCATGCGCCGCTGCTCAAAAACCCCTTGATTCAAGGCGTAAACGTTAAGGGGCAGCATCCGTCACGCCGCTGTCATCGTACAGACATACTGGCCTTGCAGCATCGTAAATCCCCCCGAACCTTCCCCCGAGGCCCAGGCCATGCCGGAACTCTCATACCCGCAACCAGGTGCTGCAACCGCAAAGAACCGCAATTTAGGCGTCGCCGTGTTTCTGATCGCGCTCGTCGCGGGCGCCGTCTATTGCGCGTTCCAGTTGATCGGCGACCTCGAATCCGTGCGCATGGGTTCGTTCGTTCCGTATCTGCTTCTTGGTATTGCTCTATTGATCGCGCTCGGCTTCGAATTCGTCAACGGCTTTCATGACACGGCGAACGCGGTCGCAACCGTCATCTATACCCACTCGCTGACGCCTAGCGTGGCTGTCGTCTGGTCGGGCACATGGAATTTCCTCGGTGTGCTGACATCGACGGGCGCAGTCGCATTCGGCATCCTTCAATTGCTGCCCGTCGAACTGATTTTGCAGGTGGGCAGCAGTGCTGGCTTTGCGATGGTCTTCGCGCTGCTGATCGCCGCGATCATCTGGAATCTCGGCACGTGGTGGTTCGGCTTGCCGTCGTCGAGTTCGCATACGCTGATCGGCTCGATCATCGGCGTCGGCTTGATGAACCAGATGCTGCACGGCCCGAACGGCACGAGCGGCGTCGATTGGGCGCAAGCTCTCGGTGTCGGCAAATCGCTGCTGTTTTCTCCCATTGTCGGCTTCCTGCTGGCTGCGCTGTTGCTGCTGATCCTCAAGGCGATCGTGCGCGTGCCAGAGCTCTATTCCGAGCCGAAGGGCAAAGAGCCGCCGCCGTTCTGGATTCGCGCGCTGCTGATTCTGACCTGCACGGGCGTTTCGTTCGCGCACGGTTCGAACGATGGCCAGAAGGGCATGGGCCTCATCATGCTGATCCTGATCGGCACGGTGCCGACGGCCTACGCGCTGAACAAGGCCGTCAACGCAACGGAAACGCAGACGTTCCTCGCGGTTTCGCAGCAGGCTTCCGCCACGCTCGGCAAGTACACGACCGAGGGCGCGCCGCCTGTCGCCGCGGCGCGCACGGAAGTGGAGAACTATGTGCGCACGCGTCAACTGACGCCCGCGACGGTGCCCGCGCTGCAGAAGCTATCGGAACAGATCGGCCAGCAGGTCGGCGCGTCGGGCTCGATGGCGAACGTACCGCAAGACATCGTCGATAACGTGCGCAACAACATGTATGTGGCGTCCGAAGCGATCCGCCTGATGGAAAAAGCGAAGCAGCCCGCGTTTGCGCCGGACGACGCCAAAGCGATCGACAACTTCAAGAAGCAGATGGACCACGCGACGAAGTTCATTCCGACGTGGGTCAAGGTCGCGGTGGCGATTGCGCTGGGTCTCGGCACGATGGTGGGCTGGAAGCGGATCGTCGTGACGGTGGGCGAGAAGATCGGCAAGCAGCATCTGACCTATGGCCAGGGCGCGTCGGCCGAACTCGTCGCGATGGTGACGATCGGCGCCGCCGACGTCTACGGGCTTCCCGTCTCGACGACGCACGTGCTGTCGTCGGGTGTTGCGGGCACGATGGCTGCAAACGGCTCGGGACTGCAATGGGGCACCGTGCGCAGCCTCGTGCTGGCATGGGTATTGACGCTGCCGGCGTCGATTGCGTTGTCGGCATGTCTGTACTGGGTGTTCCGCCATACGTTCTGATCGACGGCCATTCGCCCCGGGCGGCAAACAAAAAAGCGCGGCCAGCAAGCCGCGCTTTTCATTTGAGCCCTGTGAACAGAGCGTCGATCAATAGACTTCGGGCACGATCATCGACGACGGCACAGGCTGACGAATGTAATCGTCGTGATAGACGCGTTCCGGCAACATGATCGACGGGTGTTCGATCTCATGATACGGAACCTGGCTCAGCAGATGATGAATGCAGTTCAGGCGCGCGCGTTTCTTGTCGACGGCCTGCACGACCCACCACGGCGCCTCGGGGATATGAGAGCGCTGCAACATCACTTCCTTCGCTTGCGTATAGTCCTCCCAACGCCGACGGCTTTCGAGGTCCATCGGGCTCAGCTTCCATTGCTTGAGCGGATCGTGAATGCGCGCCTGGAAGCGGATTTCCTGTTCTTCGTCGGTGATGGAGAACCAGTACTTGAGAATCTGGACACCGCTGCGCACCAGCATCTTTTCGAATTCGGGCACTGAGCGGAAGAACTCTTCGTACTCGTCGTCGTTACAGAAGCCCATAACGCGTTCGACGCCCGCGCGGTTGTACCAGCTGCGATCGAACAGCACCATTTCACCGCCCGCGGGCAGATGGCTCACATAGCGCTGGAAGTACCACTGCGTGCGTTCGCGGTTGTTCGGTGCGGGCAGCGCGGCGACGCGGCACACGCGCGGATTCAGTCGCTGCGTGATGCGCTTGATCGCACCGCCCTTGCCTGCCGCGTCGCGGCCCTCGAAGATCACGACGAGGCGATGCCCCGTCTTGACGATCCAGTCCTGGAGTTTGACGAGCTCGCCTTGCAGGCGAAACAATTCGCGGAAATAGTGCTTGCGGGCTTCGCGTGCTTCGGGCGTAAAACCCTCCGAGCCGTCGAGGATACGGTCGTCCACTTCCATTTCCAGTTCCTCGTCGTATGCGTCGACGAGGTCCTCTTCGAAACGGCGCTGCCGGGCGGCGAGCGTCGCGCCGTCCAATTCCTGCTCGGATTCCTTCATCACAGTGGCTCCTGGTTTCTTCCATTCCACGGAAGGGGGTTACTCTGCGCGTGGGCTCTTGTGATTGTGGCGATCGTGGGTGTCATTCATATTACTCCCTTTGCCGCTGCGCCCGACAGCGCACCAGCAGCGGCTTTGCCGCCGGTTGCGCGGCGGCGAATGTCAAACACTAAAGCCTCTTTGCAATACTGATCTCATGTCCATCGGGATCGCTAATATGAAAGTATCGCTCGCCCCACGAAGCATCGGCAGGCGCGGCCTCCGGCGTGAATCCCGCCGCAAGCGCCTTGTGATAGACAGCGTCCACGTCGGACACGTGAACGATAACCCGTCCCCACCAGAGAACGGGCCCCCGCGTATCGACGATCAGATTCAGATAAGTGCCGCCGAATGCAAACGACGTAAACGCTTCGGACGGCCCGCCATACGAAAGCGGAAACCCAAGCGCAAGGTAAAACGCAACGGCGCGCTGCATGTCGTGCGTCGCCAGCGTAACGGCGCTCAATCCTTCGAAGCGCAGCTCGGCGGTATCGTTCGGTGTGACTGGCTGATTCATCGCCCTCTCCCGCTGCTGAAAGTAAAAACAGCGGACACTGCCATTCCGGCAATGCCCGCTGCAAAGCGAATCGACACGACGTGCCGATGCACGTCACGCTATTACGGTATCACTCGCGTCACACCGCGTCCGCGCGGGTCGGATACGGGTTGCGGCGTCTCTCCGTTGATCTTGATCGCCTGAATGTCGCCGTTGAAGTTCTGCGCCTGCAACGTGTAGCCCTTCGCTTCGACCTGCTTCGCGAGGTCTCCGTCGATCGGCTTGTACGGCTCCCAGAAGATCGTGTTCGGCGGCAGCAGTTGATGGTGAAAACGCATCGCGGCAACGGCTTCGTTCAACGGCATGTTGAAGTCGTACACGTTGTTGATCACCTGGAAGATCGACGTGAAGATGCGCGACCCGCCCGGCGTGCCGATCACGAGCGACACCTTGCCGTCCTTCGTCAGAATGGTCGGCGTCATCGACGACAACGGGCGCTTCTTCGGTTCGATCGAGTTCGCGTCGCTGCCCACCACGCCGAACATGTTCGGCACGCCCGGCTTCGACGCGAAGTCGTCCATCTCGTCGTTCAGCACGATGCCCGTGCCTTCCGCCACGACACCCGAGCCGAAATAGCCGTTGATCGTGTACGTGTTCGAGACGGCGTTACCCCACTTGTCGACCACCGAGAAATGCGTCGTCTCCGCCTTCTCGGGCATCGACGTGCCCAGCCCTGGCTGCACGCTCTTCGTGTCCGATAGTGTGGTCGGATTCACTTCCGATGCGCGCTTTGCGATGTATGCGTCGTCCGTCAGCTGCGCAACCGGCACCTTGTAGAAGTCGGGATCGCCAAGATATTGCGCGCGATCCGCAAACACGCGCTTTTCGATTTCCGAAATCAGGTGAATGTACTGCGGCGAATTGAGCGCGACATTATTGAAGTCGTCCTTGCGGTCCGCCTTCATCTTCAGCAATTGCACGAGGCCGATACCACCCGAGCTCGGAGGCGGCGCAGTGATCACGCGATAGCCGTTCCAGTTCGCCTGGACGGGCTGACGCCACACGGCCTTGTACTCCTGCAGGTCGCGCTTCGTGATGAGGCCGTGGTCCTTCTTCATCGACGCGGCAATCAGATCGGCCGTCTTGCCGTTATAGAACTCGCGCGCGCCCTGATTCGCAATGCGCGTCAACACGGCCGCAAGATCCGGCTGCTTGAAATTGACGCCCTGTTTCAGATTGCCGAAATAGGTGTCGAAATTCGTTTTGCCGCCAAAGTCCTTTTCCGCATTTTCGCGGCGCTGCGCAAGCTGCTCGTCGACTTCGAATCCATCGCGCGCGTATTTGATCGCTGGCGCCAGTACCTGCTTCCACGTCAGCTTACCGAAGCGATGCTGCGCTTCCCACATGCCCGCAACCGTTCCCGGCACGCCAACGGCATCGGCGCCATAGAGGCTCTTGCCCTTGATGACGTTGCCCTGCTCGTCGAGATACATCGTGCGCTTCGCAGCGAGCGGCGCACGCTCGCGATAGTCGATGAAGTACGGTTTGCCGTTTATGTACAGCGTCATGAAACCGCCGCCGCCGATATTGCCCGCTTCGGGATACGTGACGGCCAGTGTGAACGCGATCGCGACGGCCGCATCGACAGCATTGCCGCCTTCCTTGAAGATATGCTCGGCGGCATCGGCGCTGTACTTGTCGGCGACGGCCACGGCCGACGCATCGAGTACGACCTGCTGTTTGGGAGGGGCCTTGGCGTAGGCCGGTGCGGATTCGAGAAAACCCGCGGAAGTTGTGAAAAGCCCGGCCACCGCGAGGGCTGTTGCAGAGAACTTTGCTTTATCGATTAATTTCAACGTGCGTCTCCAAAGACATTCTTCCGGTTCAGGAACGAAAAGCCTGTCTTTGGGCTTATAACACGCAATGCGCACAAATGCGAAGCGGCCCCATGCACTCGTTGTGCATGGGGCCGCTTTCGCACTCGATTACGCCAATTGCAAATCAGCGTGGACGCTGTTATGCCGTGGCCGCGTCCTTGAGCACCTGCGATGCGACTTCATCCACGGCGGCCTTGGTCAGCGAAACGATCTCGTCGACTTCGGCGCGCGTCGTGATGAGCGGCGGCGCAAAGCCGAGGATGTCGCCATGCGGCATTGCACGCGCAATGAGCCCGCGTTGCAGCGCGGCAGCCGATACACGCGGACCGACCTTCAACGCGGCATCGAACGGACGGCGCTCTTCCTTATGCGCCATAAATTCGAGAGCAGCCAGCATGCCCGCGCCGCGCACTTCGCCGACGAGGGGATGCGAGTCGAACGCAGCGTGCATCTGCGCGAGCAGATAGCCGCCGACGTCGGCCGCGTTTTGCGTGAGGTTCTCGCGCTCGAGGATGTCGAGGTTCGCGAGCGCCGCAGCGGCGCAAACGGGATGCCCCGAATACGTCCAGCCATGTCCCATCGGGCCATGTTCCTGCGAGCCCTTGGCGATCACGTCCCAAACCTTCTCGCCGACGATCACGGCCGACAGCGGCGCATACGCGCTCGTCAGGCCCTTCGCGACGGTGATCAGATCCGGCTCGATGCCGAAGTGCTGCGCGCCCATCTTCGAGCCCAGACGTCCGAAGCCGCACACCACTTCATCGCTGATCAGCAGAATGTCGTGCTTCTTCAGCACCTTCTGGATCGCGGGCCAGTAACCGGCCGGCGGCGGCAGGATGCCGCCCGTGCCCATCACGGGCTCGGCGATGAAAGCGGCAATCGTGTCCGCGCCTTCCTTGGCGATCAGCTTCTCCAGCTCTTCGACGCAATAGTCGACGAACTGCGCTTCGCTCATGCCCGCGGGCGCCTGGCGATACCAGTGCGGACACACCGTGTGCTTGACGCGCTCGATGGGCAGATCGAAATGCTGATGGAAACTCGGCAGGCCCGTCAGGCTGCCCGTGACGATGCCGGAGCCGTGATAGCCGCGCTGGCGGGAAATGATCTTCTTCTTGTTCGGGCGGCCCTTCACGTTGTTGTAGTACCAGACGATCTTGATCTGCGTTTCGTTCGCGTCCGAGCCCGACAGGCCGTAGTACACCTTCTTCATGCCCTTCGGCGACCAGTCGATGATGCGCGACGACAACTCGATGATCGTATCCGTCGAGTGGCCGACATACGTGTGGTAGTACGCGAGCTTCTTCGCCTGCTCGTAGATCGCGTCCGCGACTTCCGTGCGGCCATAGCCGATGTTCACGCAATAGAGGCCGGCAAACGCGTCGATGAACGACTTGCCTTGATGGTCTTCGATGCGAATACCCTTCGCGCCCGTGACGATACGGCCGGGCAGCGCGCCGCTCGCGTGGTCGTGAGCGTGCGTCGACGGGTGCATGAAATGCGCGCGGTCCGCGCTAAACAGTTGATCGAGCTGGGTCATGGGAAACTCCGTTTTCTGATCGATAGTTGAATGACAGGTCTCAAGCGGCGTGCGGCCGATGAGCACAAGAAGCAGCGTCGGCGACAGGCAAGCCCAATTGACCGAGGCAGTAGTAACGCGTTTCGACGAACGGCTCGAAACCTTCGAGTCCGCCTTCACGGCCGAGGCCCGATGCCTTCATGCCGCCGAACGGAATCGGTGCGCCCGTGAACTTCACGCCGTTCACGGAAACCATCGCGAAGTCCAGTCGACGAATAACCTGGAACACCGTGTTCATATCCTTTGCGCAGAGATACGCAGCGAGGCCGTACTCCGTGTCGTTCGCGCGGGCGATCGCTTCGTCGAGCGTATCGAACGGCGACACCGGAGAAATGGGCGCAAAGTTCTCTTCATCGTAGATGCGCATGCCTTTGCCCGCATCGGCGACCACGGTCGGCTCGAAGAACCAGCCGCCGCGCGCATGCGGCGCGCCGCCCGCGACGATGCGCGCGCCTTTCGCCCGCGCATCTTCGACGCGTTGCACCGTTGCATCGAACGCAGCCTGATGCATCAGCGGCCCCACTTCGCTGCCCGCTTCGAATGCCGAGCCAACTTTCAACGCGCGCACGGCTTGCGCATAGCGCTCGACGAACGCGTCGTAAATCGGACGCGCAACCAGAATACGGTTCGCCGCGCAGCAGTCCTGGCCCGACGTCTGGAACTTCGCGCTCACGGCCACGCGCACGGCCTGTTCGAGATCGGCGTCTTCCGTGACGATGAACGGCGCATTGCCACCCAGTTCGAGCGCCGTCTTCTTGATGCCGCTTTGCGCGACGGCCTGCATCACGAGCCCGCCGACACGCGTCGAACCCGTAAAGCTCACCGTGCGCACACGCGGATCGCGCACGAGCGTTTCCATCGCCATTTGCGGTTCGCCGAGCACGACGTTGAACGCGCCAGCCGGAAAGCCGGCTTCTTCCGCGAGCTGCGCAAGCGCGAGCGCGGAGAACGGCGTTTCGTGCGCGGGCTTCACGACGATGGTGCAACCCGCCGCCAGCGCGGCCGCTGCCTTGCGCGTGATCATCGCGTTCGGGAAATTCCACGGCGTGATCAATGCGGCCACGCCGACAGGCTCCATCATCGTGCCGAGATGCGCGCCGTCGATATGCGTCGGAATCGTGCGGCCGTTCAGGCGCTTGCCTTCGTGCGCGAACCATTCGATGAAGCTCGCGCCATACGCGATTTCACCGGCGGCTTCTGCGAGCGGCTTGCCCTGTTCCAGCGAGAGAATGCCCGCGAGATCGTTCTGATGGCGCAGCACGAGTTCGTGCCAGCGCAACAGCAACGCCGCGCGCTTCGCGACGGGCACCCAGCGCCATGTTTCGAACGCGCGCTGTGCGGCATCGACGGCTTGCGTGATTTGCGGCGCTTCGAGCATCGGCACGTGGCCGATCACTTCCTGATCCGCGGGATTCTGCACGGCCACCGTGGATGCCGTTTCGCTATGCACCCAACGGCCATCGACGTAACACAGCGACTTGAACAGAACGGGATGACCCAGCAACATGACGATCTCCTATGTGCGTTATCTGACTGTTACTGTACGGGCGATACGCATCGTGTTTTTTTGGTTCGGAGCGCCGGCGCTGTGTGTTTTTTCTGTTTTGGCGCGGCGCTACGCGAAGTTTTTTGGCCGCCCGTCTAGCACTGCATCGACGGCTTCACTCGCCGCCGCTGATTGCATCCGAGGCCCAGTCCGGCATCGTCTCGGGCACGTTCTTCACGACCTTCGTCACGATATACGTGAAGTAGCGCTCGATACCCAGCTCATCGGTGAGCAGCGCATCGATGAAGCGCTGATAGTGATCGATGTCGCGCGACATCACGTGCAGCACATAATCGACGCCGCCGCCCGTCGCGTGACATTGCGTCACTTCGGGGGCGGCGGCGACGCGCTCTTCGAAACGGCGCATGTCTTGCGCCGTGTGCCGCGCGAGCGTCACCTCGACGATGATGCGGCTGCCCTTGAATGCGCGTGCCCAGTCGATATCCGTCCGATAGCCACGAATCACGCCGCTCTCTTCGAGCCGCCGCACGCGCTCCCACGCAGGCGAGATCGACAGGTTCACTTCCTCCGCAAGACGCGACTTCGTGATGCGTCCGTCCTGCGCGAGGATGCGAAGAATCGCGAGATCGTAGCGATCGAGTTTCATCATCGGCACGTGCCCTTACTTTTTCGCGGTGCCCGTCGAAACGGGAATGCCGCGCTCGACGATATCGGCCACCACGGCCACCGTATCGCCGATATGCACGAGCCCCGGAAAATGCCGTGCCGCGAGCAGGCCGCTGCGTTTCGCGCGATATTCGAACGGCTTCGCGCCCGTGCGCGTCGCGTCGTGAACACGCGCGATCACTTCGCCCGCTTCGACGTTGTCGCCCAGGTCCTTGCACAATTCGAGCAGGCCGTCGTGCTCGCTCGTCGTGTAGCAAGTGCCGTCCGGCATGTCGAGCAACGTCGTCGTGCGCACGGATGCGTCGTCGGCAGGTGCCGCCGGCAGCACGCCCGCATTCGCGAGGAAGCCGCGCACGCCGTGCTCGGCCACGGCGACGCTTGCAACCGTCGCCGTTCCGCCGCCGCCCAGTTCCGTCGACACGAACACCTTGCCCGCTTCTTCGACAGCCGTGTCGAACAGACCGACGCTATCGAGCTCGAGCATCCGCATCGAATACGGTGCGCCGAATGCGCGCATCGCCGCTTCGCAACGCGCCTGCTGTTTCGCATTGTCGAGCACGTGGACGGCTGCGAACGGCACGAAGTCGAGCGTGCGTCCGCCCGCGTGCAGATCGAGTACGTAATCCGCGAGCGGCAGCAGATAACGCTGGAAGTAGTCGGCGATCTTCTCGGTCACCGTGCCGTCCGGTTTGCCCGGAAAGCTGCGGTTCAGGTTGCCGCGATCGATCGGCGACGTGCGGCTGCCCGCGCGAAACGCCGGATAGTTCATGAATGGCACGATGATCACGCGTCCCGTCACTTCGCTCGCCTTCAGCGTCGACGCGAGCTTCGACAGCACGATCGGACCTTCGTACTCGTCGCCGTGATTGCCGCCCGTCAAAAGAGCGGTCGGGCCATCGCCGCGACGGATCACCGTGATGGGGATCATCACGGCGCCCCACGCGGAAGCGTCGTGCGAATACGGCAGCTTCAGAAAACCGTGCTGTTCGCCGTCCGCTTCGAAATCGACAGTGGCATGAATGGGTGATGCCCGCATTGCACTACTCCTTGATGAACAGCTTACGCGGCGTGTTGCAGAAG
The DNA here is from genome assembly GCF_040965635.1 of Paraburkholderia phymatum. Lineage (GTDB taxonomy): Bacteria > Pseudomonadota > Gammaproteobacteria > Burkholderiales > Burkholderiaceae > Paraburkholderia > Paraburkholderia phymatum_B. The sequence continues at coordinate 79,397 of NZ_JBFRCH010000007.1, read as the reverse complement.
GGCTCGACACCCGACTCGGTAATCAGGATGCTCTCCGTGATTTCGAGTCCCCAGTCGTCGAGCCACAGGCCCGGCATGAAGTGGAACGTCATGCCGGGTTCGAGGACCGTCTTGTCCCCGGGACGCAGGCTCATCGTGCGCTCGCCCCAGTCCGGCGGATAGCTCGCGCCGATCGGATAGCCGCAGCGGCTGTTCTTCTCGATGCCCGATTTGCGCAGCACCGCAAAGAACGCATTCGCGATGTCTTCACAGGTATTGCCCGGCTTCGCAGCCGCCAGCCCCATTTCGATGCCTTCGACCACGGCCTTTTCCGCATCGATGAAATGCTGCGGCGGCTTGCCCAGATACACGGTGCGCGACTGCGGGCAGTGATAACGCTTGAAGCAGCCGGCGATTTCAAAGAACGTGCCGGCGTTCTTTTCGAATGGCGAGTCGTCCCACGTCAGGTGCGGCGCGGCGGCATCGGCGCCTGTGGGCAGCAGCGGCACGATCGCGGGATAGTCGCCGCCGTAGCCTTCGATGCCCGTGATCCCCGCCGAATAGATGTCGGCGACGAGATCGCTCTTGCGCATGCCCGGCTCGATCCGCTCGACGATACGCGCGTGCATCTTCTCGACGATGCGCGCGGCAATGCGCATGTACTCGATCTCGCGCGGCGACTTGATGGCACGCTGCCAGTTGACGAGTGCCGTCGCATCGCGCCACGTCGCATTCGGCAGATTGCGCTGCAACGATGCATAGGCCGCGGCGCTGAAATAGTAGTTGTCCATCTCGACGCCAATGCGGCGCGACTGCCAGCCGCGCGCCTCGATCACTTCACGCGAGAGATAGTCCATCGGGTGACGCTCGGTGGACTGCACGTAGTGATCGGGATAGCCGATGATGTTCTCGCGCTTCATGAACACGGTGCGCAGCGCGCCGTTCGCGTCCTGTCCACGGCCGTACCAGACGGGCTCGCCGTCGAGCGCGAGCAGCACGCATTGATGCACGTAGAACGACCAGCCGTCGTAGCCGGTGAGCCACGCCATGTTGGTCGGGTCGGTGACGATCAGCAGATCGATCTGCGCCTTCTCCATCGCCTTGCGTGTCTTCGCGATGCGTGCGTCGTATTCGGCGCGATCGAAAGGCAAACGAACCACGGGGGTCGCCGCCTGTTGGGGTGTATCTGACATGGTTTCCTCTCAGCGCTTCATGTCGTTACGGAAAATGGTCCCTGCGTTGGCCGCGCGGGCGCGCGCGACGGCGAGCGTCGCGATGGCCGTGTCCTGCGCGCCCGTGCCCGTGAGATCGCACAGCGTGATGTCGCTGTCGCTCGTGCGTCCTTTGGCCTGTCCTGCGATGACCTGTCCAAGCTCCGCGTGCTTTGCGTTCGCATCGACGACACCCGCTTCGATCGCGTGATGCAGTTCGCCGAGCACGCGCGTCTGCGTGACGCGATCGCATATGTAGCGCGCCGCCGCGAGCGCTTGCGGCGCGATTTCGTTCTTGTGTTCCGCGTCCGAGCCCATCGCCGTGATGTGCAGGCCCGGATGCAGGTCGGCGGCCTGGATCAGCGGCTCGGTGCTCGGCGTCGTGGTGATCGCGATGTCGACTTCGGCGAGCGCGTGATGAACGTCGCGCGCGACTTCAGCGGCGATGTGCAATTGCACGGACATGTCCGCCGCGAATTGCTCGGCGTTCGCGCGGTTGCGCGCCCATACCTTGACGCGCTCAATCTTTCGCACCATCGACAACGCCTGCAGTTGCAAACGCGCCTGCTCGCCCGCGCCGATCACGGCGACGCTCGGCGCCTGCTGCTTCGCGAGCCAGCGCGCCGCGACGGCGCCAGCCGCCGCCGTCCGCACGGCCGTCAGATAGCCGTTGTCGAGCAACACCGCTTCCGTGAGGCCTGTTTTTGCCGACAGAACGAGCATCAGTCCGTTGAGGCTCGGCAGACCGAGCTTCGGATTATCGAAGAAGCCGGGGCTCACCTTGATCGCGAAGCTGTCGAAGCGCGGCAAGTAGGCCGTCTTCACATCGACTTCGCCGCGATGCTCGGGCAGGTCGAGCCGCAAGATGGGCGGCATTGCGACGGGCTCGGTGGCAAGCGACAGGAACGCGGATTCGACCTGATCGATCGCGGCGAGATCGAGCGGTACGAGTTCGCGCAGTTGCGATTCGCCCAAGAGGGTAATGGCAGTCATGCAGTGTCTCCTTTTGTCGATCAGAGTTGGCGCTTTAGCTGTCGGCTGGAGTTAGTGCTTCAGCACTTACTCCAGCCGCATGCAGAGCATTTACTCTGGTCCCATGCAACTCGTTCAGCCTGCGCACACGATGCGCCGATGCTGATTCATGTCGATATTGGCACCCGTCACGATCAGCACGATCGGGCCTTGAAAATCAGGGGCATTGTGCAAACGCTGCGCGAGCAGCGCCGCAATGCCGACGGCGGCCGCGCCTTCGAGCACCAGCCGTTCGTGTTCATACGCATGCACGAGGCCGCGCGCGATCGTCGCTTCGTCGAGCAGCACGACTTCATCGATCAACTCGCGCGTGATCGGGAACGTGTACTGGTTGTCGAGCCCGATGCCGCCGCCCAGCGAGTCCGCGAGCGACTCGACTTCATCGACGAGCACGGGCTTGCCCGCCTCGAGGCTCGCGTGCATCGCGGCGCCGCGTTCCATCGTCACGCCCGTCATACGCACCGCGCGATTGATCTGCTTCGCCGCGAACGCAATCCCGGCGAAGAGCCCGCCGCCCGACAACGGCACGACGATGTGCGCAACATCGGGCAAGTCCTCGGCGATTTCGACGCCGATGGTCGCCTGTCCGGCGATGACGTCGAGATGATCGAACGGCGGCACATACGCATAGCCTTCTTCGCGCACGAGGCGTTGTGCTTCGGCCTGCGCGTCGTCCTGGCTCTTGCCGACGATGCGCGCCTGCGCACCCAGCGCGCGCACGGCCTCGACCTTGTTCGACGGCACGAGCGATGACATGCACACGGCCGCTTCGATGCCGAGCGCTCGCGCCGCATGCGCGACGGCGCGCCCGTGATTGCCCGTCGACGCCGTCACCACGCGCTTGCATCCCGTTTCCGCAAGACGCACGAGCGCGTTGGTCGCGCCGCGCAGCTTGAAGCTGCCCGTCGGCTGGACCGTTTCGAGCTTCAGATAAACAGGTATTTTTGCAAGCGCCGACAAGGTGGGCGATTCGATGAGCGGCGTGCGCAGCACGCGCCCTTCGATACGGCGTCGAGCGCGATAGACATCGGCAAGCGAGAGAACGGACATTGGCATCGGCCCTGCATGAGAAACGCGACCGATGCGGAAATCCCCAGACGTCAATATTTCAATACGTCGAACGTGGGCCACACCGGACTCAGTGTGGCCAGTCTAATGTTCTAAATATTCTTTTCTATTGTCCTGGTACATTTCGTCTTGTATCGCCGTGCGCTCACCCGATGCGGCCTTGCTATCAACCGAAGTCATGCACCTGCGGGTACTGCTCGAAGACATCGTGCATCGTTTCGAGCGCTTCCTGATACGTTTCTTCGCTCACTTCCGCGCCCACGCACAGCCGCACAGCATTGGGCCGTTCCGCGCCGCGCACGAGGAACGGATCGGGCGACGTCACGGCGATATTGCGATTGCGCAACTCGCGCACGAGCCGGTCCGCCTGCCAGTGATCGGGCACGCGCAGCCACACGGACAGCGCATGCGGATGCGAGCCGAGCACATACGGTCCGAGTATTTTCTGCACGAGCGCCTGGCGCTTGGCGAGCCGCTCGCGCTGCATCTCCACCAGACGCGCGGCCGTGCCGTCGTTGATCCAGCGCGTCGCCACTTCCGCGATCGGCGAGTTCGCCATCCAGCTGCTGACGCGCAACACGCTCTCGACGCGCAGCGCGAGACGGCGCGGCGTCGTCATATAGCCCGTACGCAAGCCGGCCATCACCGACTTCGTCATGCTCGTGCAGTAGAACGACAGCTCGGGGATGTGACTCGAAATCGGCGCGGGACGCGTGGCGGGCAACGGGCCATAGACATCGTCTTCGATCACGTACACGCCATAGCGCTCGGCAATGCGCGCAATTGCGCGGCGCCGCGATTCGGGCATCAGCGCAACGGTGGGGTTGTTGAGCGTCGGCGTGCAGACGAGCGCGGTGATGCGCTCGCTATCGCACATCTCTTCGAAGTGCTCGGGATGGATGCCGTACTCGTCGATCTCCAGCCCTTTCAACGTAAACCCCAGGACATTCGCGGAGCCGATCACGCCGTGATCGGTCAGACTTTCGCATAGCACGGTATCGCCGGGACCGACCAGCGATGCGAGTGCGAGAAAGATGCCGTGCGCCGCGCCGTTGGTGACGAGCAGCGTATCGACGGAAGCCGGCATGCCGAGCGACTCCAGCCACGCGATGCCCGCCTGCCGGTGATGCTCGAAGCCCACGATGGGCCTGAACGCGCGTATCCACGGCTGGTCGTCAATCTTCGCGAGCGTCGCGCAGACCTTGCGCCACATCGCGTCGTGCTCGGGCGTATGGATGATGCGCGCAATCGAAAAGTCGACCACGGAGCGCTCGGCCGTATCGAGCATGTAGTTCGACATCGTCTCAGTGACGCGCTCGGCGACGAAGCTGCCACGCCCCACTTCGCAGCGGATCAGCCCTTGCCGCTCCAGTTCCTTGTACGCGTTCGTCACTGTCTGCACGCTGATCGACAGTTCGGACGCGACATCGCGCTGCGGCGGCAGACGCGCGCCCGCGCGCAGCGACTCGCTTTCGATATCCGTTGCAATCGCCTTCACCAGCCGCTTGTATTTCGATTCGACGCCACGCACCGCGCCGACCGCATCCCGCCATTGTTCTATCACTACCGTCTCCATTGTCGACGGGAGTTGGTGCAGAGCACTTACTCCCGTCCCATGCAAAGCTCTACAGCATGCATAGTGCGACGAAAGCAGCCCAGAAAATAATTGTCCTAGTGCAATGGGAACAAAAAAATGGCTTTGTATGCTGCGCTCATGGTTCGGTTTCAGGTCGCTCGATACGCTGGAACCCTTGCCACACCGGGTTTTCCCGGGGATCGCGCCGCTGTGGCACGACATTCGTTACTTTTACTTTCGCCTACGGAATCGACATGAAATCGAAGCGCACGTCCGTCATGCTCGGCGCCTTCTGCCTCGCGGCAGCCGGCCTTGCAATGCACACCCAGTTCGCGTCGGCTGAAACGACGTTGCAGCGCATCCAGCGCACCGGCGAAGTCCGCATCGGCTACGCGAACGAAGCACCGTTCGCCTATACGACGCCGGATGGCAAAGTAACGGGCGAATCGCCGGAAATTTCGCGCAAGGTCTTTGAGAAGCTCGGCGTGAAGAAAGTGGATGCCGTGCTGACGGAATGGGGCTCGCTGATTCCGGGCCTGCGCGCGGGACGCTTCGACGTCATCGCCGCAGGCATGTACATCACGCCGGAGCGCTGCAAGCAGGTCGCTTTTGCCGATCCGCAATATCAGATCCAGGACACGCTGCTCGTGACGAAGGGCAATCCGAAGAACCTGCATAGCTTCGCCGACATCGCGAAGCAGCCGGATCTGAAACTGGCCGTGATGGCGGGTGCCGTTGAAGTCGCGAACTCGCGCGATGCGGGCGTGAAGGACACGCAATTGTTGCAGGTACCCGATACGACGGCGCAACTTCAGGCCGTGCGCACGCGACGCGCCGATGCGGCCGCGGGCACGGCGCTCACGATGAAGGGCCTCGCCGCGAAGGACGCGGGCCAGGTCGAAACGGTCTCCGTATTCAAGGACGATCCGAAGCATACTGGCTATGGCGCGCTCGCGTTCCGCCCGGAAGACACCGATCTGCGCAACGCCGTGAACAAGCAACTGCATCAATGGCTCGGTACGCCCGATCATCTCGCAACCGTCGGACCGTTCGGCTTCGACAAATCGAATCTGACTACCAAAAAGGCCGCCGAAATCTGCGGCCAGTGATTCGCCGCTCACGCATCGGGCCGCACATGATGCAGCGCGATCGCACGCCGGGGGAGGCACTCAAAATGCTTCCCCCGTTCAATCCGAGGCGCGCCGATGCGCCGTCATGCAAGCGAGGCCACCGCCATGCGTGAACTGTTTCCCCTGCTGCTGCAAGGCACGCTCGTCACTGTCGAGATCGCCGTGCTCGGCACGCTGCTTGCAATCGTGATGGCGTTCGTCGGCACGGCCGCGAGGCTCTCGCCGTGGGCGCCGTTGCGCTGGACCGGCAACGTGTATGTCGAGGTGTTTCGCGGCACGTCGCTGCTCGTGCAGCTCTTCTGGTTCTTCTTCGTGCTGCCGCTGCCGCCGTTCCGGATCGAGCTGACGCCGTTCACGGTGGCAATCGTCGGGCTCGGCCTGCACTACGGCGCGTATGGTTCGGAGATTTTGCGCGGCGCGCTGCGTTCGGTGCCGGGCGGCCAGTTCGAAGCGGCGCTCGCGTTGAACATGTCGGCATTCTCACGCATGCGCCGCATCATCCTGCCGCAAGCAATGATCTGCGCGCTGCCGCCCGCGACCAATCTGATGATCGAATTGCTGAAGGGCACGTCGCTCGTGTCGCTGATCACGCTGTCCGATCTCACGTTCCGCGCGCGTCAGCTCGACGAAGCGACGTTCAAGACGGCCGAGATCTTCTGCCTCACGCTCGTCATCTACTTCGTGCTCGCGCAGTTGCTGGCCACGCTGATGCGCTACTTCGAGCGGCGCGTGAGCCACGGCATCATCGTTCGAACCGTGCCAAAGGCGGCGTCATGAATCACTTCTTCGATTTGCAGTACGCCGCGCACATCCTGCCTCAACTCGCGCGCGCGTCGGTGTACACGATACTGATCACGCTCGTCGGCTTCGCGATCGCGCTCGTGCTCGGCCTCGCACTCGCGATCCTGCGGCGCAGCCACATCAAGTCCGTGTCGCGCACGGTGGCATTCATCGTCGAGTTCATCCGCAGCACGCCGCTGCTGATCCAGGTGTACGTGCTCTACTACGTGCTGCCCGTTTACGGCATCACGATGTCCGCGCTGATGGCGGGCACGATCGGCATCGCGCTGCACTATGCGTGCTACACGTCCGAGGTGTATCGCGCCGGCCTGAACGGCGTCGCGCGCGGACAGTGGGAAGCGGCGTGCGCGTTGTCGCTGTCGCCATGGCGCACCTATGCCGGCGTGATTCTGCCGCAAGCGGTGCGGCCCATCATTCCCGCGCTCGGCAACTACCTCGTTGCAATGTTCAAGGACACGCCCGTGCTGTCGGCCATCACCGTGGTCGAACTGATGCAGCAGGCGAAAAACGTCGGCTCGGAAACGTTCCGCTATCTGGAGCCGATCACGCTTGCAGGCCTGTTCTTTCTCGTCATCAGCATTACGTTCGCACAACTCGTGCGGCGGCTCGAATTCCGTTTGAGGCTCCCATGAAGTCGCGCACCGACATCGATACCCACTTGCAATCCGAGTCCCCCGTGATGGAGAAAGAGATGAAGCGAGAGCCCGTTTCCGCGCACGGCGACGCGCCGAACGCCGGCGGCCAGCAGCCGATGGTGCGCTTCGCCCGTGTGACGAAGCGCTATGGCGCGCTCACCGTGCTCGACGAACTCGATCTGGACATCGCGCCCAACGAGAAGGTTGCCATCATCGGGCCGAGCGGTTCAGGCAAGTCGACGCTGCTGCGCGTATTGATGACGCTCGATCCGCTGACGGGCGGCATGATCGAAGTCGACGGCGAGCCGTTGACCCACATGCGCAAGAACGGCGGGCTCGTGCCTGCATCGCCCGCGCATCTGCGACGCGTGCGCAGTAAGATCGGCATGGTGTTTCAGAGCTTCAATCTGTTCCCGCATATGACGGCGCTCGCGAATACGATCGAAGCGCCGATGCAGGTGCTCGGACTGTCGCGCAAGGAAGCGACGGACCGCTCGCGCGAACTGCTGTCGATGGTCGGGCTCGAGGACAAGTGCAATCACTATCCGTCGCAACTGTCGGGCGGTCAGCAGCAGCGCGTCGCGATTGCGCGGGCGCTCGCGATGCGTCCGAAAGTGATGCTGTTCGACGAAGTGACGTCCGCGCTCGACCCTGAGCTGTGCGGCGAAGTGCTGAACGTGATTCGCCGGCTTGGCGCAGAACACAATCTGACGATGCTGATGGTCACGCACCAGATGGGCTTCGCACGTGAATTCGCGGACCGTGTGTGCTTCTTCTCGCAAGGCAAGATCATCGAGCAAGGACCGCCGCAGCAGTTCTTCACGTCGCCGCAACATGAGCGCACGCAGCAGTTCCTGCGTGCAGTGCACGAAGCCGTTTGATGTCTTGATTGCAGGCTTTGACGCGGCGTTCATGCGCGCTCAAGCAGAGCCCGCGCGTCAGGCCTGCCCTCTGCCGCCGCGCGCGAGTTCTTCGCCGCTGTTATGCGGAAGCTTCGCCGTCACGGGGATCGACGCGAGCGAGAACAGGCCGATCGCGAGAAACGCGGGCCAGAAGTCGGTCCATACGATAGTCGAATGGCCTTGCAGCTCGTGCGAAATCTGCAGCACGATCCCCGCAACCGTCACGCCGAGGCCCAGCGAGATCTGCTGGACGACGCTCGCGACACTCGTCGCGCGTCCGACGTCGCGGCTCGGAATGTCCGCATACGCGAGCGAGTTCAGCGACGTGAACTGCAGCGAAGGAAAGATGCCGCCGAACAGCACGACGCACCAGATCAGCACGTGCGGCGTATTCGGCGTGAACAGTGCATAGCTCGCGATTGCGCAGCCGGCGAGCAGCGCGTTGAACATCAGCACGCGTCGAAAGCCGAAGCGCGCGAGCACCGACGAAGCAATCGTCTTCATGAAGATCGAGCCGAACGCCGAGGCGCACGTGATCGTGCCCGCGACGAACGGCGTCATGCCGAGCCCTTCCTGCAACTTCAGCGGCAGCAGAAACGGCACGGCGCCAAGACCGATGCGAAAGAGCGAGCCGCCGACCACGCTCGCATGAAAGCTCGGAATGCGCAGCAGCTTCAGATCGAGCACGGGTCGCTCGACACGGCTTGCATAGCGCCAGTAGATCAGCAGCAACGCGGCGCCGAGCACGCACATCGTCACCGAGACGCTGTTCGACACCAGTTCGCCGCCCACCAGCGACAGTCCCAGCATGAAGAGCGACGCACCGCTCGCCGACAACGAAAAGCCCGTCCAGTCGAGCGGCCCAGGATGCGCTTCGCGCATGTTCGCGATGTGCCGGTTCGTGAGCCAGATGCCGAACAGACCAATTGGAATGTTGACGATGAAGATCAGGCGCCAGTGCAGATACGTCGTGATGAAGCCGCCCAACGGCGGTCCGATCACGGGCCCGAGCAGCGCCGGCACGGTCAGATAGTTGACGGCACGGATGAAGTCCGACTTCGGCACCGAACGGAAGATGATGATGCGCCCGACGGGCACCATCATCGCGCCGCCGATGCCTTGCACGAAACGCGCGGCGACGAAGAGCGGCAGGTTCGTCGAGGCGGCCGCCATCAGCGAGCCCGCCATGAAGATGCCGATTGCCGTGCGAAACACGGAACGCGGACCATAACGGTCGGCGACCCAGCCGCATACGGGAATGAAGACGCCCAGGCCGATCACGTAGCTGGTGATCGCGAGCTTCAGTGTGATGGGATCGTGCCCGAGATCGCGGGCGAGAACCGGCAGGGATGTGACGAGTACCGTCGAATCGACGTTCTCCATGAACATCGCGCACGCGACGATCAACGGAACGATGAATGCGCCTATTGCCAGGGGCATGGTTGAGGAGGCGACAGCGGGGAGACCGTCGGCGTAAAGCCGCAATTATCGCACCGGCTCAACAAACGATGTTGCGACGCTTGCAGCAAAAGAAAATCGCGTGCCCGTTGCCCGTGCACGCGATTCTTTACAGCGCTGTCTATGATGCCGGCTTAGCGCGCTGCGCCCACCAGCGGTTGCAGCATCGGCAGGATCTGCGCTGCTGCGCGCTCGACGTCGTTCTGAAAGTCGATCTCTATCCACGGCGCGCCCGTCACGTCAGCCGTGTCGAACACATGACTGCGTTCCAGCAGCAGATCGCGCACGGCTTCTTCGTGAGGCATGTTCGCGCGACCGCTGTCGACGTAGCCCGCGACGATCTCGGCAAAACGCTTCGCCGTTTCTTCGCGCAGACGGAAGAAGCCGACCGATTCGCCAATCGTGTCGTAGTCGAGCCCGACGGCCAGCTGCTTGCGCAGCTCGACAGGCACGCCGTTTTTAAGGCACAGCTTGACGGGCTCGTCGCCCGTTTCGAAATCGCGGTCGATGAGCAGGCGATTCGCGTGCTCGCCCGCCACCAGCGCGCTCAGGATGCGCTCGTCGTACAGCACGTCGGCGTCCATCAGCAGCACGTCGCCGCCGCGCGTCAGTGCGTCCGCGACCGTGTGCACGGTGAGCACGCTGCCGAGGTCGAAGCGCGGGTTCAGCTTGATCTCGACCTTGTGCGGCCATTCGATCCGCTTCAGTTCGGCTTCGACCAGTTCCGGCTGGAAACCGAGCGCGAGCACGACTTCATCGACGCCCGCCGCATCGAGCATCTGCAGATGACGCTCGAGCAGGGTCACGCCGTCGAAACGCAGCAGGCATTTGGGAAACTGTTCTCCGGCGGGTTGCTGGAGACGCAGGCCAAGACCTGCAGCAAGAATGATGGCGCGCATTCGCGGTCCTTTCCAAAGAGATCAATCGACAGCGGGCAGACGCGTTGCGCGCCGCCGCTGCCAGCTACGTTCGCTGAAATGCAGATAGAGCAGGCCCGGCAAGCCGAGCAGCAACTCGCGCGCGCGCTTCACCAGCGACAGCGCGAGCGCTGCTTCGGGCGGCAGGCCGACGAGCGGCGCGAGCAGCAGATAACCGCCCTCCTGGACGCCGAGCGAGCCGGGAATCGCGAAGGCCGCGCCGCGGATCGCCTGGCCGAGGCTTTCGAGCAGCAACGCGTCGATCCAGCCAACGGGATGGCCGAGAAAGCGCAGCGCGAGCCACACTTCCACCGTGCCGACGATCCAGCCCGCGAGACTCAGCGCGAAGCTCGCGGCGACCTTGCCGCGCTGGCCGTAGAGTTCGCGCACGGCGACGTCGACGGCATCGGCGCGCGTCGTCAGCGACGACCAGTCGCGCTTGCCGAACACTTTCGACAGCACGCGAAGCGCCTTGCCGAACAGGCCGCGCCGCTGCGCCATATAGAAGCCGGCGATCAGCGCGCCGAGCACGCCCGTCGCGATCAGCGCGGCTGTCTGCAGGTCGTGCATTGCGCCGTGCGCCGCCGATGCGCCGAACAGCAGCAAGCCGAGCATCGCGAAGACAATCTGCGCGAGCGCCTGCAGTGTCGTGCTGACGGTGATCGCCGCCGCGGCGTCACGCATGCGCAGACCGCGCTGCGACAGTTGACGGACCATCATCACCGGCCCGCCGATCTGCCCGGCGGGCAACAGGCTGTTCACCGATTCGCCGATCCAGCGCGCGAACACCGCGTCGCGCTCGGTGACATGCCTCGTTTTCCTGTCGAACATCACGGAGATCGCGCCCGCATCGAGCACGAGCGGCAGCAGATGGAACGCGGCGACGAGCGCGAGGCCCCATCCGGCTGCCATCAGCGTCGACACGACGAGGCCGAAGCCCTGCCATGCGAGCAATGCGACGAACAGCGCACCGCCGATCGTCAGCAGGATCATCGCTGCGCGCGTCACACGCCTTCTCCCCTGGCATTGCGGCGTGCGAACTGGCTGAACACCTGGCGGAAGCCGAAGTAAGCGATCGCGTCCTTCAGATTCGAAATCACGCGGCGCCACGGGCGCATGTTCGGGTCGGTCACGTATTCGAACGTCAGCGACACGCGCATTTCGTTGTCGAGCGCGGGCGTGATGCGATGACGCAGCTTGTCGCCGTCGAAGAACACGAGGCCGCCTGGCGGAATCTGCACCGAACCGGGCACGTCGGCTTTGTCCGGGTTGCGCGTGTGCAGTTCGTAGTCGAGACGGCACGACGATTCGTCGATCACGCCGAGCAGCAGCGTGTAGCGGCGGCCGTCGTAGTACGAGGTGTCGTAGTGCCAGCCGATATGGTCGCCGGGCTTCGTGTAGTAGTAGAGCGCGTACGCGTGCGGATCGTCGGGCGGCGACAGCAGCAGCTTGTCGCCCGTCAGATGCTCGAGCCAGCCGATCAGTTCCTTCGAGCGATAAAGCTGCGCGATGAACGGCGCGAGACGGTCGATCGTATGGCGGCTGACGCTGCCGCCTTGCTTGTGCCCCGGCAGATAGTTGCGGTTCACTTCGGGCAGGAGCGCGCGCGCGGCTGCGATCAGTTGCGCCGTCACTTCCGGCGCGAGGAAATCTTCGAGGTACAGAAACGCGCTCTGGTCGTCGAAATCCTTGCGCAGTTGCGCGTTATCGAACGTGCGGACACGGCTCGCGACGGCGCGATCCGCATCGGGCGCGGCATTCGCGGAAGCGGACGACGACGATGCAGCCCCGGAAACAGCAGAAGCCGGCGCGAGGCCGGCATTGTTCAACGAGTTGGATGTGGTCAAGTGTTCTTCTGCGGGCGTGCTCATCGGCTCACCCATGCATGACTGGTTTCTTGCGCCGAGCGCGTTCGGCGCACGACGCGACGGTAGTCGATCACCACGTATACGGCAAAGAGCGGTGCGCCGATCGACGCGGCCACGAGAAACGGCGCGACGCCGCTCATCAGCGTGACGAGGGGCAGCAGATACAGAACGTCTTCCGTCTCGAAGCCGCCGACGGACGCCTGTTTGGTGCCCGCCTTGCCCGCCATCTCTTCGATGCGCATGCGCAGGAAGAAGATCAGCGCGACAGCGATGCCCGCGATGGTGCCGAGCAGGAACGGCGACACCGCGAAGCCGATCAGATCGCCGACTTGAGAGGACGTCATCCCATAGCCCATGCCGGCAAACAGCAGCACGGTGACGAGCGCATCGCAGGCGAGGTCGTAAAAATGACCGATGCGACTCGACTTGCCGCTGACGCGCGCAAGCTCGCCGTCCGTGTGATCGACGAAGTTGGAGAGCACGATCAGAAACGCGCCGACGTTGGTCCACGCGAAACCGCCGCGCGCCAATGCAAGGCCGCCTGCAAGACCGATAAGCAGGCGTACGGTCGTCAGATGGTTGGGCGTAACGGGTGTATCGACGAGCGGCATGATGAGCCGCCGGGCAAGCCTGGCATCCCACATTTTGGGCGGCGGGACATTCCGGGGCGGATTGGATTGCGAAGTCATAACCCGGAAATATATACGGGATCGCGGTTTCTTGCCTCAGTCACTCATAATTATGTTGCGTTTCAATGACCTACCCGTGTTGGACCTGACAGCACGAATTGTCGAACGCAGGTAGAGTGCGCGTCTGTCGCGGCTCTGTTATCGGCTTTGTTGTGCTGATTGCCCCGCGTACTGCGCCGTTGTCCGCGTTTTTGTTTTGCCAGTTATTTTGATTCGCCTGGCGTGAATCGCCGTTGACTTTCCCGTTGCTCTTTCATTTGAAGTTATGCGTGCGCGTGCCGTCGCGCGGATGTTTGTCGATACCATGAAACGCTTTTTCGTCCGCCCTGTGCTGTTTACGCTGATGTTGTCGGCGCTGCCGTTCGCCGCGCGCGCCGCGTCGCTCGATGCCGCGCTCGCTTGCGATGAGTCGGCGCACAAGTTCATCGCGGATCTCGCCGCCCAGCAGTTGATCGATCCGAAGCCGATGCGCGTCGAGAGCAACTCGATTAACGCGTTTAGCCCCGTGCGCGGCGCGAACCTGAACGCGTATGGCTTTAGCGTGTTCGCCGTCGTCGGATATGAACAGGACGATCCCATCTTTCGCGTCGGCAACGGCGAGCCGCTTGCGAAGTCGGCTTATGGCGCCGTCGTCTGGGGCAGCGACGAGAAGGTGCAAGCCGCCGTCACGGCAGCGGGCAGCACGGCGATCGTCCATCATGTTGCGCCGCATGTGACGGCGATTTTCTGCAAGCGGAGTTAGGGCGGTTGCGGTTCCTTCTTTTCTCGCGCAATGCAAAACGCCCTCGAACACGCCGGCTAGCGTGGCGCCGACGTCGAAACGGTCACGGGCGATGGCCAGCGCGACTCTGCATCCCAGCGCGTCAGAAACCGATTGCAAGGCGATCACGAGGGCGCTTGAACGGTGACGTATTTCTTCGTCAGCGAAGCGACGATTGACAGGGAACGTCTCATGTTTTCCCGCAACCGCGACCCGGAGAAATGGGACGAACTGGACGGACAGCTGATGCAGCAGGGAGCGAAAGCTGCCAGCAGCAGGCGACACTGACGCTCGCCATGATAGAGGCCGGTCCCGCGCAAAAGCCATGACGGTATTGCGCATGCCTCGATGCACTACCCTGCATTGTCATGAGGCCCCCCAACCGATGTAGACCGGTCAAGTCACTTGCCAGTTCCAGGCGTAAAAAAACCGCGCCGAAGACGCGGCAAAAGGGGATTGGCCCCTGACGCACTGAACAATCAAATGTGTTCCTATTCGTGGCTGACCGAATCGGAATACTTGTCCGCGTCAATCTTGACTTCCATTCTGGTGTATTCAGGCCCAAGCACCTGCATCGTTCCGGTGCGCCCCTGATCGTCGGTCATACCAACGTACTCACGTGCACTTGTCGTAATCCGGTAGCACACATGCGTCAATGGTTTTCCATTCTCAACAAGCGTCCAAAAGGTATCAACTGTACGCGGTGTCCAGCTCTCTTGTGACGTGAAACGCGCGTTGCTCGGTTCCCGGTTGTCACCACAAGTGAAGTGGTAACTATCTGCTGGAGGTCCTGGGGTATCGTGTGTGACTGCGTAACTAACGACGCCTTGAAGTTTCGGCGTGTTACATAAGCTCTGACTTCCAGAAGACGGGCACTTAGGCACAAATTCAACACCGACCTGCCATTTATCGTCGGGATCAATTTTCCCTTTCCTCGACTTGATGACTCGCTCGTGCACGTCGATGTCATCTGGATTGAAGCCCAACTGGACGAGAAACGCTTTGAAATTTCTCCCCCGCTCTATTGCAAGCGCCTTGGGATTCAGTTCAGATTCAAACGCCGCCGCATCAACCGAAGCCATTGCCCCCTCGGTTGTCCACTCCCTGGCCGTCAGGTAATGGCGTGTCAAGCTGAGACGATCGCTATTGCCGATGTCAGGTGCGTTGAGCGCCAACTGCAAGTTATCCTGGAGTAGGACCTTGCATGCACTCGCCTGTAGAGAAACAAGGCCAACAATGGCGCCCAAAGCGTAATGGGAAAATTTCATTTCGAGGGCGTCAAATCCAATCCCAAACGAACGCGAAAACTATTGAATAGCCTTGCTTGTTGGTGTCACGCGTGGGTCATTGCATAGCCGGGAACATCTGCCTTCACAGATCGGCACGAGAGTCACGGCTATCTGGTGGATATCGAGTTCGCCTTTGGAATTTCGAGCCATTTCTTCAGTGAGTACATGTGGCTCAATGCAAAAATTCTCCTCCTTGATGCCGAGCTGAATCAGATATGCCTTCAGTGCAGCACCACGCTCTTCGATCAGCTCTTTTGGATTTGATTCACGCACATACGCGTTCGCTTCGATAATGCCGCGCATCTGCACGCCCGGCCATTTTCGCGCTTCCAGCACCATATCGGCTATCTTCAGTCTGTCAGCGTTAGGTATGTCAATGGAATTAAACGGGAGCCTGCTTTGCATAAACTCCATCGCTGTGCAGGCGTAAGCATCCATTGAAGAGGCAAGTTGTCCACGCATCAAACTGCCCACGCATATTAACCGCCATTTCCAATGCAATTCGCTCATATTATTTGATTGCTTTCGAGTTCCAATCAATGCGTGATTCGTTGCATAGCCGTTCGCAGCCGCCATCGCAAATTGGAACCATTGTCACAGCAATTTGATACGGCTCGAACTTGCCACCAACGTTCGCAAAACGTGCGCTAACTACTCGCAAATCAGTCCAGATGTTATCTTCCTTTATTCCCAACTGGATCAGGTAGTTTTTGAGTTCCCCTGCTCTCTGCGCCGCGATCCGTTGGGGGTGTTCTTCACGCTCGTAACCCCCAGCGCGTACTATCCCGCGAATTTCAGCATTCGGCCAAGCCTGCGCCTCCGCATACATTTCGGCAATTCGTACTCGATCCGTATTCGGTATCTCTACAGAGTTGAGTGGAACGCTATCCGCCATATCAAGCGCTACCGAACACGCTAGAGCAGGTATCGCTGATGTCAAAAAAATCGCCCCCGATACTAGCAGTCTGCTACAGCAGCGGTTTGCAAGTGAAGGGATTTTCACCATAAACGATCATTAAAGAATGCGATATAGCCAGCTATGCTGTCTGCGTTTTTAAGCGCCTTCTCAGGTTCTCTTTGCGCCCAGAAGGTCAAACCAATACTTATTCCGTACATCGGATCTTCTGTATCAAATACATCCGTAAAATGTGTGCATTCGTGGATAATCGTCGTGACTTTGCAGTCGGTCCACAAGAATGCGTCATAGGCGGTGCAAAAGCGGTGGCGAATCGCAATAATGCGTTTGTCTGAGTCGGGTTTGCATACTTCCGCCATAATGCCACTATTAGCTGGTGCCGGCGTACACGTGAGGCCGCGTCCCGTTTGTTCGTCCCAACGAAAGATGCTCTCAGGTTTAAGCCCGCGCACCGCATCCAACAGTCTAGGCATCCCGTCAAGAATGTACCTGCGTGTCACTTCGTCGTTCCGCCCAAACCAGTCCTTGAAACGCTTCTGCTCATCGGGCTTCCATGCGAGGAGCACCTTGTAGCGCTTTTCGATTAATAGGACAGCTGCATCACGGCATCGCATCATTAGTTCGCGAAACTGCGGATTAGACATGTTCTCGCAAATTCTCGACAGGTCAGCGTCCACGTAGGTTCGCGAATTCTTTACGGTGTTAGTAACCGATTCGCCGATTTTGTACCAGTTTTGTTCGGCCATAGTTCTTACGTCTCGCTCAATTCAAATTTAAGCGCGTCCGCTCCATTTGTGGTCACACGAGCGGTCGCGCCTTTGCTATCGGTAACGCCCGAAGCCAGTACCGCTCCTGTCCTGCTCACGATCCGGTAAGCGACACCCTGCAAAGGCTCCCCTGTAGCCGGATCGCGCAGCACGAACTGTTCATCGTAGGCGGGAGCCGCAGCCGGATTGGGCGTAGATACAGGCGTCACAGACACGTTGCGGTCCTTGCTATAGAACATCGACATGCCACCCGATGCCAGCACGCGGTTCTTCCTGCAGGGACAGCCCACCTGATCGAGGTCCAGCACCATCGACCTGCCTTCATCAAGCCAGGTACGTGCTGTGCCGAAGATGGGATACACACCCTTGCAGTTGCCGCAGGTTGCCATGTCGCCATCGCAGCACAGCGCCTCGCCCTCTTCATACTGCGACGATGTTCCGCTCATCACCCGTCCGCCAGTTGTCGTTCTGTCTCCCGCTTTGACAAGTCGTTCCATACGTTCTCCCTTATGCTGTTTCTTCGATGTGAAACGTCAGATTTTCGGCACCGCTCGTGCTTACCCGCTGCGTGTGCCCCATCGAATCGGTCACGCCGCCAAAGCTTCTCCCCGATGCTGTCCTGATCGTGTAGCGGACATTGGCAAGTGCCTTCCCGGTCTGCCGATCGCGTAACACGAACTGTTCATCGTGAAGTGCCGGGTTGCCGAATGCATCCATCCCTCTTCTCGCAAGCTCGTCACTGTTGAATGACATGGAAGCAGCGTGCTGCGACGGAATCAGCCGTGGTGGTGGATCACAATCACAGATGCATATATCGTTTTCCAGCGCGGCCTGCTTTCCATGCAAGGTGTGAGGCCGGTACGGCGCAACATTGCAGATGCGGCCTTCGCTCTTGCACGCGGGGCACCAGATTCTTGCTCCATCAAACGCCATCGGAATGCCGCGAATCGATGAACGCTGATCCCCTTCCAGCACCTCACCGCCCGCCGTAGTCCTGTCTCCCTGCCTAATGTAGTAACGCCTCACGCAGATTCCTCCAGTTCAAGCGCCAGTTGTTCGGCCAGCCCGGTCGTCACACGTCCGGTACGCCCCGACGCGTCCGTAACGCCGCCGAATACCTTCTCTGAAGCCGTCCGTATCCGGTAGCGGATGCCCTGCAAGGGCTGCCCCGTGCCACGGTCTCTGACCACGAATTGCTCATCGAACTGCAACGGCTTGCCGATGACATCAAGTCCCACTGCTGCCAGCTCGCCCCCGCTGAACTCCACCCAGTCGCAGTCCTGCGACGCAATCAGCTTCGGATACGGCCTGCATTTGCAAAGGCATTCATCACCGTCGAGCGCCGTCTGCTTGCTCATCATCGTGTCGGGACGATAGAGCGGCACATTGCAGATCTCGCCTGTACTCTTGCAGGCCGGACACCAGACTTTCGCACCCGCATAGGCCATCGGTATGCCATGCTGCGTGCAGGACATCTCTCCCTCAATGACCTCGCCACCCGCCGTTGTGCTGTCACCTGACCTGACGTAGTAACGCCGCATTCGCCCTCCCTCAGTCCCGATCAACGAAACGCCAGTCACCCGTCTCAGGGTCATAAATCGCGCACTGGCTCATATGCCGCTTCCCAAGCTGGTCCATATTGACCGTGGCGGGCAGGCGTCTGCGCGGTTCCTCGACCTCACGGGCCGACTCGTCTTCCGTCCACTTCGCCATCGCATCCACTGAGTCTCCGAAACATGGCAAACCGGCACGCGCATAGGCTCGCCGCGATTCGAGCACATGCAAAGGCAAGCCGACATCAGAAGAATTCGAAAATTGCCCGAACGGGCGAAAGTTATGCGATGCGCATCCGGAAGCGGTCAGAAAAAAGACCTCTATGGCAGGCACATAGAAAGCACGAAAAGGTGCAATCCGCCGTCACCGCAGCGGGCAGCACCGCGATCGTCCATCATGTTGCGCCGCATGTGACGGCGATTTTCTGCAAGCGGAGTTAGGGCGGTTGCCTTTTTCCTCGCGCATGGGAGCACGCCGGTTATCAACACTTTTCGTGGGTAAGGCTGTGAGTATCCTGCGTATGAATGCGGCAAGTCGTTGATGCGGCTCGGAATGTGTGGACTGCATGCGTCCGCGCTTTCGTCATGTACCGACGGTCCGACGAAGCGTGTATCGCTAGTGAGGTTGTCCACACTTTCTGTTCAAAAGGCTGTGAGTAACCTGGGCAAGACCCAGGCAAGTCATTGATACGACTCGAATTGCGCACGATGCACTCGCCGCCACATCGTTGATGACACCTCGCTCGTGCCGAGCCGTAGTGCGTGCCTTGTCCACAGAATCGCTTGATAACGATGTGGACAACCTGAGCACACGCCACGCAAGTACCCGCCGCGAAAGAGAAATCGATGCGCGGTGCAGATCGATGCAACAGGTCGATGCAACGCGTCGAAGCATTGGGTCGATGCGCCAGGGAATGCAATACGCCCGATCTCGTCGGCTAAAATGCCCGGACCATTCATGCACGGCGTTCGACACACAGCCGATGCGCCCGACCACCGGAGCCTCTCATGCCCTACGATCAGCAGAACCCGTTTGCCCGCATCCTGCGCGATGAACTGCCGTCGATCCGCATCTATGAAGACGAGCACACCGTCGCGTTGATGGACATCATGCCGCAAGCCGAAGGTCACGTACTGGTTCTGACGAAAGAGCCCGCCGCCGAGCTCTTCGAACTGTCCGAGGACGCGACGGCCGCCGCGATCCGCACGACGCGCAAGGTGGCCATTGCCGTGAAGGCCGCGCTCAACCCGCCCGGCATGATGATCGCGCAACTGAACGGCGCCGCTTCCGGACAAACCGTGCCTCACGTGCACTTCCACGTGATTCCGCGCCATGACGGCATCCCGCTCAAGATTCACGCGGCCGAACGCGCCGACCTCGATGAATTGCGCGCGCTGGCCGAGCGCATCAGGAAGGAGCTGGACAAGAGCGCGTCCGCCTGAGCGCAACTCCAACGACTAACGCGGCGTCAGCGCGGCCGACGAAACCCGTTCTCGACCCACGACGCCGCGCCTGCCCTGCTGAGCTTGAAGTTCGGCGCGACTTTCACCTGCGCCAGTTGCTCGCCGAGCGCGTCGAACGCCGTGAGCAGCGCATAGGGGTCGTCCTCGTCGGGGACAATGTCGAGCGTGACGTCGACGCTCCCGTCACCCGACTCCACCGTCAGCCGCTTGTGCAACTGTGCGTGCAGTTGCTGCTCATGCCGGCGCAGCACTTCCGATGCCGTCTTCACCAGCGTAATGAAAGCCCCGACGTCGAGCGGCTTGGGATTCTTCTTGTCGCGGCCCATCGTCCATGGGCCCACCAGCGCAGGCTCCGCCTCGCCGTCCTTGATCATTTCGACGGCCCAGCCGTCGTCGTCCTCGTTCTTGATGACGCGCGCGGTCCAGCCGTTATCGCGCCACAGGCGGTCTTCGTGCACGGCGTCGGATGTGTTGCCAGCGTCGGATTCGGAAAGAAGCGTATCGGTCATTGCGGGAATGCTCGCGTTTCGTCGGGCGCCATCGAGGGATTTCGGCGCGAAGGTACGCATTCTACCCGCCCATGCCGCGGCAAATCCGGCCGAGGGCCATGCCTATAACGACAGGATAAGAAAACGACGCAGTGATCACCGCAAATAAAAATTTCAATCGAAATTGCTGTCGATTTACGAAATAATCCATTTCCGCTCTATTCAAATGATCTGGCTTGCATTTGAATACGACAAAAAAAGCGGCCCGAAGGCCGCGTAAAAAACAGATGAAAAAAGACAACCCTTGGTCAAAGGGGTGAAACGAATTGTATAAGTCACGCCCGCCCGGTTCGAGCCCATCGGCTGGAACAGTACCTTTCCAGAAATCGCATGAATCGATGCTTGCAGATGCCGCCGAATACGGTTTAAAACGGGTTAACCCGAGTAAATCGAGTCCTTCGTCGTCGCGCTAACGCAACAATCGACTAGTTGACAGCAACATGCCCGGCGCTCATTGGGTTCAAAAAAATCCTTTAAATAAAAACACTTAGCGGCATTAATTCGTCTATTCCCGATTCTGGAAGGCATTGTTGCATCAGATAGAAATAAGCGAATGCATATCGGTAATACACTTCGCTCCGGATCGGCAGCACGCATCGCAGCACGTGTTCTGTATTGCGATCCCCACGCAAAGTCTCGGAGTAATAAAGCATGAAAAAAACCCTTATCGTCGCGGGCATTCTCGGCGCATTCGCAGCAACGGCCAACGCGCAAAGCAGCGTGACGCTGTACGGCACGCTGGACGCGGGCCTCGTCTACACGAACAATCAGGCCGGTCACAGCAATTGGCAGCAAGGCAGCGGAACGGTCTCGGATACGTACTTCGGCCTGCGCGGCAGCGAAGACCTGGGCAACGGCCTGCATGCGATCTTCACGTTGGAAAACGGCTTCGACCTGAACAACGGCGGCCTGACGGAAAACAACACGCTGTTCAACCGTCAGGCTTACGTCGGCCTGCAGAGCAACCAGTTCGGTACGCTGACCCTCGGCCGCCAGTACGACTCGATGGTCGACTACCTGGCGCCGCTGTCGGCAGCAGGTTCGGGCTTCGGCAACAACCTGGCCGGCCACCCGTTCGACAACGACAACCTCGACAACTCGTTCTCGATCAAGAACGCAGTCAAGTACACGAGCGCGAACTACGCTGGCCTTCAATTCGGCGGCCTGTACGGCTTCTCGAACGAAGCTAACGGCTTCGCGGACAACCGGGCATGGAGCGCGGGCGCTTCGTACAAGAACGGTCCGTTGAACATCGCGGCGGCTTACCTGCAACTGAACAACGCGGGCAGCAACAACACCAACGGCGCGATCTCGGCAGGCCAGGGCGGCGCGGCGCAACTGGCGGCACAGACGCAGCGCTCATATGGCGTCGGCGCGAACTACACGTATGGTCCGGCAACCGTCGGCCTGCTGTGGACCCACACGCAACTGGACAACCTGCAAAGCGCGAACGTCGGCGGCACGTTTATCAACGGTCTGGCGGGCACGAACCTGCACATGGACAACTACGAAGTGAACGGCCGCTACGAACTGACGCCGGCTCTCGCGTTCGCTGCCGCGTACACGTTCACGGACGGCAAGGTGTCGGGTTCGAACGGCTCGGGCTCGCCGAAGTGGCACACGGTTTCGCTGCAGGGCGACTACTCGCTCAGCAAGCGCACCGACGTGTACCTGGAAGGCGTCTACCAGCACGCTTCTGGCAACCTCGGCAACTTCGGCGAGAACGTCGCAGCGATCAACACGCTGACGCCGTCGTCGACGCAAAACCAGACTGCCGTGGCAGTGGGTCTGCGTCACCGCTTCTAACCAGTTGTCCAAGCAGGTATTCGCGAAGACGGAGGCGCAAAGATCGGCCGGCTCCGTCCTCGACGACAAACGCGCGCGTGCAGTCCGACGCGCGTTTTTAATGGCTGCGCGAAGGCATGCGCCGCTCGCCATGGCGACGTTGCGCTTCGATTCAATTTCTAACACGATGTGGCAATTGCACGCGACCCGCGTGGCTATACTTGCACGTGGGCCGTTTGCAATCGTCGATGGATCATTCGATGAATGGACGTTGAATGAACGTCCCGGCAACGCAAGCGGTCTTGTCGCGACGCATTGCATCCCGCTTGCGCCCTACGATCCCGCCGCATGGAGACGCCGACGACACCATCATGAAACGACTCATCCTTCTCGCCCCTCTGGCCATTCTCGCTGCATGCGGATCGTCGCGCGGCCCTGAATCCGGCGCTTCAGCCGAACCGATGGTGTATGCGTCGTCGGCGCGTCCCGCATCAGAAATCGCGCGATGCCTCGACCGCCGCCTGTCGCGCGTGCACGTTTCGAAGAACAATGGCGTAACCGATTTGACGATCGGCTCTTCGTCGAACAGTTCGTATTTCATTTCACTGACGCCTTCAGGTCACGGCTCGGTCATCAAGGTCGTGCGCGGCACGGGCGACGATCCGCCTGAAGAAGAACTGCGCTTTGCAATCGCGCGCTGCACGACCTGACGTGTAAGTCTTCGTAACAGCACGCCCCGCGCATAAGCCCGCGAAAGTCGCGGGCTATTTTTTGCGCATGCTTCTGCGAAGATGGCCGCCCGTGTTTTTCTGCGTCGTGCATCGGCGCGAGACATCAATGGCATCGAGCAACGCACATCACGCGACAGGTTGGGCGGCGGGAGCGATCTCCGCTGCACTGGCTGCGCGCTACGGATACCGCGGCCCTTTTCACGTGTGGATCTGGCTGGCGTTTGCAGCGGGTCTCGCCGGCGCGACGGCGCCGGACTGGCTCGAAGTGGCGTGGTGGTCGCGCAAGCGGCGTCTCTGGATCACGCATCGCACGGCCACGCATTGGGGCGTCGGCTGGCTCGCGATGCTGTTCTTTTCGTGGCATGCGATGCCACATCATCCGGCTGCGGCCGTCGCGTTTGGATTCGCCTGCGGCGGCGTAATGCATCTGCTCGCTGACTGGCCGAATCCTTTGGGCGTGCCCTGGATACTCGGGCGTCATTCGCTGAAGCTGTGGAATAGCGGGCATTGCGATCTGATTGTCGTCGCAGCGTCCTGGGCGGGGGCCTGGTTCGTCGTATCTCGTGTGTGGGTGCAAGGCGGTGGGCCATTGGGTTTGCTCAAGCATCTGTTCTAGCTTGCTACCGCCGACACCGCTTCCATCATCAACACCACCGTCAAACGACATTCTTCTCCACGATCGGCCGGTTCTCCAGCACACGATCAAAGCCAAGCGCCGACAGATCGAGCGTCACATAGCGCCCGCGCAAAATGAGTTCGCTGACGCCGCGTCCCGTAGCAGGCCCTTGCTGCAATCCGTGCCCACTGAACCCATTGGCGAAAATACAGTTGTCGACATCGGGATGATGTCCAATGATCGCGTTCTGATCGAACACGTTGTACTCGTAGTATCCGGACCAGCAATGCTCGACACGCAGCGCCTCGAACTGCGGCACACGATGCGCGAGCGTCGGCCAGATTACGTCGTCGAATAGCGCGTGATCGACTTCATCGAGCGGCAGATCATCAGGGTCGTTGTCGGGCGATGGCGAAGTTCCGCAAATGAACGTCGCGCCCTCGGGACGGAAGTACACGCCCGTCGGGTCGATCAACAGCGGACAGCGTTCGAGCTTCGCCGGCGAACTCACGTTGAAGATGCTGCGGCGTCGCGCGAACACAGGAATCCCGATGCCCGCCATCGACGCCACACGCCGCGCCCACGGGCCCGCCGCGTTCACGATGACATCGCTCGCATACATCTCGCCGCGTGAAGTCACGACGCCCGTGATGCGGCGGCCTTCCCGATGCAACGCGGTCACGTCGTCGGCGATATAGCGTGCGCCGAGCGCCTGCGCCTTCTTGCGCAGCGCCTGAACGAGCCCGTAGCCGTCGAACCAGCCCTCGCCCGTTTCGCCGAACGCACCCGCGCTCAGATCGTCCGTGTTGAGCCACGGAAAGCGCGCGCCGAGCGAAGGCTTGTCGAGCAGCGTGATGTCGGCGCCAAGGCTCTTTTGCAACGCATGGTTGTCGCGCAACGTCGCCTCGCCGGAAGGCGTCGCGAGAAACAGATAGCCACCTTCGTGCAGATCGATCGAAGGCTTCGCGCCGTCGATCTCCAGCCGCTCGCCGATCGATCGCAGGAAGTCGATGCCGTATAGCGACATCTGGATCGACAGCGGCGTCGAGAACTGCTGCCGGATCGACGCCGCCGACAGCGCCGACGACGACCGCGTATAAGCAGGATCGCGCTCGATCACCGTGACGCTGACCGTCGGGTCCGACAGCCGCAAAAAATACGCGATCGAACTGCCGATCACGCCTCCACCGACAATGACGACTTTCGAACTCACATGCCACTCCAGACGAAGCGGGTCGGCGGACATCGAATGCGCATGTCCGCGACAGATTGAAGAATGCGGGGCAGCGGTTTAGGTAAGAGAAAGCGGCGCGCAGTGTGAACAACGCGCGCCGCCTTTCACGATCAGCCGAGATTGAAGTCGATGCCTTGAGCAAGCGGCAACGCCGACGAATAGTTGACGGTATTCGTCGCGCGTCGCATGTAGGCCTTCCACGCATCCGAGCCCGATTCGCGTCCGCCGCCCGTCTCCTTCTCGCCGCCGAACGCGCCGCCGATTTCCGCGCCGCTCGGTCCGATGTTCACGTTCGCGATGCCGCAATCGCTGCCCGAGTCCGACGTGAAGCGCTCGGCTTCGCGCAAGTCGGTCGTGAATACGCACGACGACAGGCCGTGATGCGCCGCGTTGTTCGCAGCGATCGCATCGTCGAATTCTTTGTAGCGCAGCACGTAGAGAATGGGCGCAAACGTCTCCTTCAACACGACGGCCGTTTGCGACGGCATTTCGACGAGCGCGGGACGCACGTAATAGCCGCCCTCATAGCCCTTCACTTCGACGCGCTCGCCGCCGAACACCTTGCCGCCCTCGGCCGTCGCCTGTTGCAGCGCTTCCTGCATGCGCGCGAACGACTGCTTGTCGATCAGCGGTCCCATCAGCGTGCCCTTTTCGAGCGGATTGCCGATCGGCACCTTCGCATAAAGCTGCTTCAGCCGCTCGACGGTCTGCTCGTACACGCTCTCGTGCACGAACAGGCGACGCAGCGACGTGCAACGCTGCCCCGCCGTGCCGACCGCCGAGAACAGGATGCCGCGCAGCGCGAGTTCCTGATCCGCCGTCTGCGCGACGATGCCCGCGTTGTTGCCGCCGAGTTCGAGCAGCGAGCGGCCGAAGCGCTTCGCCACTTCGACGCCGACCGTGCGGCCCATTTCCGTGCTGCCCGTCGCGCTGACGATCGACGCGCGCGGGTCCGCCACCAGCTTCGCGCCGACGTCGCGCCCGCCAATCACGACGGTCGTGAGGCCTGCGGGCGCATCGCCGAATTCCTTCAGCGCTTCGTCGAGGATGTGGTTGACGGCAAGCGCCGTCAGCGGCGTTTTCTCCGACGGCTTCCAGACCACGGCATTGCCGCACACGAGCGCGACCGCCGCATTCCACGACCACACGGCCGCCGGGAAATTGAACGCCGAAATGACGACGCAGGTGCCCATCGGATGCCACGTTTCGGCCATCCGGTGACCGGGGCGCTCGGAAGCGATCGTGAGGCCGTACAACTGGCGCGACAGGCCGACGGCGAAATCGCAGATGTCGATCATCTCCTGCACTTCGCCGAGACCTTCCTGAAGGATCTTGCCCGTCTCCAGCGTGATGATGCTGCCGAGCGCCTGCTTCTTCTCGCGCAGCTTCTGCCCGAGGATGCGCACGAGTTCGCCGCGGCGAGGCGCGGGAACGTTGCGCCACTGCTCGAATGCCTGCTTCGCATTGGCCAGCACGGTATCGACTTCCGTCGCCGTGCGGCTCGCCACGCGGCCGATGAGCTCGCCCGTGATGGGGGAATGGACGGCGATATCGCCTGCTTGCGCGGCGCTCGCGATGCCGAGGTCGGCAAGGATGCTCGATGCGTTCATCTGGGTTCCTTTGATTTCCGATACGAAACAAAAGTAAGTTCAGAAACTATACACGCCGCCATTTCTGGCGACAAGCGGCGCGGCAACACGTTCTTGCGAGATTCCGCGCAATCAGAAAACAAGGGAAATATGAGGGTTTTCCCGAGTTTTCGTGTCGAGCGCCTTTCAGCGTGAATGTCGCTCGTGCACACTGTCCGGGTTCGTTTCAGATCGGAAATTCGTCGACACTGCGGTACTTGCCGCAGGCCGCGCAAGGGTGCGCGGACACATGGATGTTATGATCGGAAACAGCCCCGAAATGCCCCGAAAGCGCCAAGCCGCATTGTCATTCACGCTCATGGACACCTCACTCACCAAGTCGCCCGAAACCTCGACGTCGGACCTCGGCCGGCGCGTGCGTGCCGCACGGCTCGCACACGACCTGACGCTCGAAACGGCCAGCCGTTTGTGCGGCGTATCGCGCTCCACGTTGTCGAAAATCGAAAACGGCCTGATGTCGCCGACATTCGACGTGCTGCAGAAAATCGTCGTGGGCCTGAAGATCGACCTCGGCGAACTGTTCGGCTCGACGCCGAAGGTCAACGCGAGCGGCCGGCGCGCGCTCACGCGCAAGGACGCGGGGCAGCGGCACGCGTATCGCGGCTATCAGATGGAACTGTTGGCGACGGACCTCGCGCACAAGGCGATGCTGCCGTTTCGCATCCGCATCACGGCGCACACGCTCGACGCCTTCGACGACTGGGGCCGCCATGAAGGCGAGGAGTTTCTGTACGTGATCAGCGGCAGCGTGTGCCTGTATTCGGAGCTGTACGCGCCGACGCATCTGAACGCGGGCGACAGCCTCTATTTCGACAGCCGCACGGGCCATGCGGCCGTCTCGACGAGCGAAGAAGACGCCGAAGTGCTGTGGATGGCGACGAACGCCGATCTGCCGCATGCGGGCAAGAGCAATACGTCGAAGAAGTAACGCGCGGCAAGCGCCCGATACAGGGCCGCTTATGTAGCGGCGCGCGCCTGCGCAAGCGCGCTGAGATTGCCCTCGCCGAAACCGTGATGGCCTTTGCGCTGCACGATTTCGAAGAAGATTTCCCCTTCGCGCCGCAACACGAAAGTCTGGAAGAACAGTTGCGGCACGCCATCCGTGCCGATCTCGCCATCGACGAGAATCCGGCCGCGCTTGAGCCGCTCGATATCGAGCCCATGCCCCGGCAAGCGCGCATCGATCCCGTCGTAGTAGCGCGGCGGCGGCTCGACGAGTTCGATGCCGTTCGCGAGCAGCCGGTCGACGCACGCGAAGATATCGTCGGTGGCGAGCGCGATGTGCTGCACGCCTTCGCCCGGATGATCGGGCAGATACTCGTGCATCAGGCTCGTGCGCGGCGTGCCTTCCTCGTAGAGCGGAATGCGGATCGCGCCGCACGGCGACACCATCACGCGCGATTCCGCCGACACGTGCCAGTTCGCATGCAGCTCGTGAATCTCGCGAAAGTTGAGCAGATCGCGGTAGAAGTCGAGCCATTCCTGCATGCGGCCCGCGCCGACTGTCTGCGTCAGATGATCGACGGCGACGAGGCCCATGCCCGCGTGGCTCAGATCGGCCTGCGCGGTGCTGACTTCGATCGGACGAAAGTCGATGTCGAAGATGGAGATGTCGCCGAGGCCGCCCTTCTGTCCGCCGCGTCCGCGCCAGCGATCGACGAAATAAATGTGCGAATCGCCGATGCCCTGAATGGCCGGGATCACCAGCTCGCCCTTGCCGACGCGCTCGCCTTCGAAGGCCCACGCGCCCAGTTCGATCGCGCGGTCGTACGCGCGCTGCGCATCGGCGACGCGAATGCCGATCGCGCAAATGCCCACGCCGTATTCCTGCGCGTAACGCTCGGCGAATGAATCCGGCTCGGCGTTCAGCAGAAAATTCATGTCGGCCTGGCGAAACAGCGTCACGTCCTTACTAATGTGACGCGCGATCGGCTTGAAGCCGAGCTTCACGAAGGTATCGGCCAGCACCTGCGGATGGCGCGCGGCGAATTCGACGAACTCGATACCGGCCGTGCCGAGCGGATTGTGCTCCGGGTCCGCGACGGCCTTGAGCGCGTCGGTGGGGGTCGGCAGGTCGGTGGGCATGTGCATCTCCATGGCTCGTGCTGTTTAAACTCGACAGACAAAGGGATCAGGTTGCCGCGCTCCGTGTTTTACACCGCGCGCCGCCTCTCCCGCAACCTCGATTTTGTACTAATTGGTTCAAAGATGCATCCCTAGCGCGGCGCTTGTGCGTTTTTTGCGCTGCGTTGCGGCTTCGCGCTCTTCCTCGCCGCTGTCTTGCGACGCCGCTCCGGCGAGCGCGAAGTGCCCGCAGTGCCCGCAGTTCCTTTACGCGCGAGACGTTCGCGCGCGACCTTGCGCACCGCGTCGATCAGCGCGCGGCCTACGGGCGTGGGCTGTGTGTCCGAGCGCAAGATCAGCCCGACGGGTTCCTCCGTGCCCGCAACGGGCAACGGCAACGGAACGAGCAAACCATGCGCCAGTTCGTATTCGATCGCGCTGCGGGGCACGAACCACACGGCATCGTTCTCGAGCGCAAGCGCGCGGCCCACCGATACCGACAGCACCTCGACGAACGACGACAGCGGCGGCACGGCCCACGCGCGCAGCAGACTTTCCGCCGACTGCCGGATCAGGGTGCCATACGGCGGCACGACGACGGGATAGCGATGCAATTGCGTAGTGGGCGATGCAGCGCCCGATGCCATCGCATGCCCCGCGCGCACGACGGCCACGAGCGGCTCGCTAAACAGCTGCTCGAATGTGAGGCCCACCATCCGCTCCGGATCGGCGAGCCTGCCGACAGCGAACTCGATCGTGCCCGCCTTCAGGCGTTCGAGCAGCTCGGTGTTCGATGCCGTCTTGAGGCGCACGATCGCATTGGGCCACTGCTCCGCGAAAAGCCGAAGCACGGGCGGCACGAGCGATGTGGCCACGGTCGGCAGCACGCCGATATCGAGCGTCGCGGCCGCCTCGCCTTCCGCGCGCGCGAGCAGATCGACGCCCTGGCGCAGCGCGCTCACACAGGCGCTCGCGTGCGGCATGAAAAGCAGCCCTTCGCGCGTCGGCACGGCGCCGTGGCGGCCGCGCTCGAAAAGGCGCACGCCGAGGATGTCTTCGAGTTCGGCGACCGTCTTCGATACGGCAGGCTGCGTGATCGACAGGCTCTCGGCCGCCTTCTGCACGCCGCCGAACTGCGCGACGGCCAGAAAGCACTGCAGATGACGGAACTTGACGCGGCTGTCGGCGAGGCTGCGTTGCATAACAGTTCGTTATACGAGACGGGAAAAAACGTCATTTTGCATAACTTCCTGGCTTCTATAAAGTCACGTCATCCACTACCCATAATCGAATCCCCAAGGAGACATCTGATGGACGATTCCAGTCTGAGTCCGCGCGACTTCGCTTCGCATCCCGCCTATGTCCATTCGCCGTATGGTTCGTCCGTCAAGCGCGGCCCGACGCGTCCGCTGATTCCGCTGAAGGAGCGGCTGCGCGACCAGCGCGTGCCCGTCTATGGCGCGGAAGATCTCGGCGCGCTCGACCACGACCTCACGCGCAATGCAGCGAAAAACGGCGAGCCGGTCGGCGAGCGCATCATCGTCACGGGACGCGTGCTCGACGAAGGCGACCGCCCGGTGCGCAATACGCTCGTCGAAGTGTGGCAGGCGAATGCCGCTGGCCGCTACGTGCACAAGAACGATCAGCACGATGCGCCGCTCGATCCGAACTTTCTGGGCGCGGGTCGCTGCCTGACCGATAACGAAGGCCGCTACCGCTTCCTGACGATCAAGCCCGGTGCGTATCCGTGGGGCAATCACCCGAACGCATGGCGCCCGAATCACATTCACTTCTCGCTGTTCGGCGACTACTTCGGTTCGCGACTCGTCACGCAGATGTACTTCCCTGGCGATCCGCTCCTGCAATACGACCCGATCTTCCAGGGCACGCCGGAACAGGCCCGCGACCGGCTGATCTCGCGCTTCACGCTCGACGTGACGCAGGAAGGCTTCGCGCTCGGCTACGAATTCGACATCGTGCTGCGCGGCCCGAACGAAACCCCGATGGAGCGCTAAATCATGACGACGCTTAAAGAGACCCCTTCGCAAACGGTCGGACCGTACTTCGCATACGGCCTGTGCCCGCAGCAATACGATTTCGATCTGAAGAGCCTGTTCACGGGAACGTTGGCCGAGCGCGAAGCGGCGGGCGAGCACGTCACGCTCGTCGGCCAGGTATTCGACGGCAACGGCGAGGCGATCGGCGATGCGATGCTCGAAGTGTCGCAAGTGGATAGCGAAGGGCGCTATCCGCAATCACGCGAGGATGTGGCGAAGACGGGCTTTCGCGGCTTTGCGCGCTTCGGCACGGGCACGGACCCTCACAAGCGCTTCATCATCGAGACGGTGAAGCCAGGGCGCGCATCGCCCGAAGAAGCGCCGCATCTGAACGTGATTCTCATGATGCGCGGCATGCTGCTGCACACGTTCACGCGCATTTATTTCGACGACGAAGCCGCGGCAAACGACAAGGACCCGGTGCTCGCGAGCGTTCCCGCAGAGCGCCGCGCGACGCTGGTCGCAAAGCGCGAGGAGCGCGGCGGCAAGGTCGTGTATCGCTTCGACATACACATGCAAGGCACGAACGAAACGGTGTTCTTCGACCTGTGACCTGTAATGCGGCGCACGCTGAATCGTCATCGCGCGAGCCTTGCATGCATTCCATGCAAGGTTCATCGCGTATTCACAAATGATCGTTAGGATGCGTTGCGCGAGTCAAATCGCGCAACGAAACTCCGAGTAGTATTTTCAAAGCCCGCTGCATTGCGGGCTTTTTTCGTTTGAACTCTTTTGGGCTCGACGACGTGAGAGTCACTCTCAGACGCGGAAGTGCTCGATGTCCTGTCCGGCGTTGATCGCGCGCGTGAGCCAGTCGGGGCGCTCGCCCGTGCCGTCCCATTCGTGTCCAAAAGCATCGCGGTATTTGGGTATGGCGGCATCGGCGATCAGTGCCGCTTCGAGTGCTTCGAGCGTAATGCCGAATTCCTCCATGCGGCGCCGAATCCACAAGATCAGTCGCTCACGCGCTTGACCGTCGAGGTCGAGCGTCCGATGTTCCTCTCGCTCTTTCATAACGTGCCGATAACGTTTAGAACGACGCGGCCAATAAGCTCGCGTCAAATAGATTAAAGGCCTCGCGCTTGCAGCGAAGCCTTAATACGACTCTGTCAATATTTGCGGCCCGCAGATAATCGGCCCGGGTTAACTGATTTCCGGCCGATTGAATGGTCGTGAAAACCCGCACGGTGAGTACTGGATCTCATCAACGGACCTTGAAGAGCCAAGGCCGGTTCCCTGAATTGAACCCAATTCTAGCATTCATTCCTGCGTTCGCGCCGCATTCCTATATGATACGCGCGCCGCGAAAAGCGGCACGGGCTCTCGCTTTGCGCAGGACGCGCGGATTTGCGTGCTAGGCATCGCGGCGCGTCTGGTCGATTGCACTCGACGACTTCACGCGCGCGCGCAATTCGAACTTTTGAATCTTGCCGGTAGAGGTTTTCGGCAATTCGCCAAACACCACGGCTTTCGGCAATTTGAACCCGGCAAGGAATTGCTGGCAGTGCGCGATGATTTCTTCGGCGCTTGCATCCATGCCCTCTTTCAGTTCGACGAATGCGCACGGTACTTCACCCCATTTCGGGTCCGGCATCGCGACGACGGCGGCAACGGATACAGCCGGATGCCGGTACAGCACATCTTCGATCTCGATGCTGGAAATGTTCTCGCCGCCCGAAATGATGATGTCCTTGCTGCGGTCCTTGATGCGCACGTAGCCGTCTTCCGTGATCACACCGAGATCGCCCGTATGGAACCAGCCGCCGCGAAATGCGGCGTCCGTCGCGCGCTCGTTCTTCAGATAGCCCTTCATGCAGATATTGCCGCGAAACATCAACTCGCCGATCGTCTCGCCGTCGCGCGGCACGGGTTCGAGCGTATCGGGATCGCACACGTCGATCGCCGCCTGCAGGTGATAACGCACGCCCTGACGCGCATTGAGCCGCGCGCGTTCGTCGTCGGCGAGTGCTTCCCACGCGTCCTGCTTCGCGCACACGGAGGCCGGACCGTACACTTCCGTGAGCCCATACACGTGCGTCAGATCGAAACCGATTGCCTTCATTCGCGCGATCACGGCAGGCGACGGCGCCGCGCCCGCCACCATCGTCGATACGCGATGCGCGATACCCTCGCGCCATTCGGCGGGCGCATTCGCGAGCGCGCTTTGCACGATGGGCGCGCCGCAATAGTGCGTGACGCCCTCGCGCCGGATCAGCTCGAACACGAGCTTCGGATCGAACTTCCGCAGACAGACGTTGACGCCCGCGCGTGCCGCGACCGTCCACGGAAAGCACCAGCCGTTGCAGTGAAAAAGCGGCAGCGTCCACAGATACACCGCGTGCTTCGGCATGTCCCATTCGAGGATGTTGCTGAGCGCATTCAGATACGCGCCGCGATGGTGATAGACGACGCCCTTCGGCTCGCCCGTCGTGCCCGACGTGTAGTTGAGCGCAATGGCGTCCCATTCATCGGCGGGCGGCGTCCACGCGAATAGCGGATCAGCGTCTTGCAGGAACGCTTCGTAGTCGGTCGCGCCCGCGAAGTGTTGCGCACGCGCGGGCATCGCATCGCTCACGCTGACGATGCGCAATTGCGGGCATTCCTGGGCCGCGCGCTGAGCAAGCTCGCCGAATTCCGTATCGACGATCAGCACTTTCGCTTCGCCATGACGCAGCATGTAAAGGATCGACGGAATATCGAGTCGCGTGTTGAGCGTATTCAGCACGGCCCCCGCCATCGGCGCGCCGAAATGCGCTTCGATCATCGGCGGGATATTGGGCAGCAGCGCCGCGACGGTATCGCCACGGCCGACACCCGCGCGTCGCAGCGCGCTCGCGAGTCGCCGCGCGCGCTCGTACGTCTCGCGCCACGTGCGGCGCATGTGGCCATGCACGACGGCGAGACGGTCGCCATAAACGTCGGCGGCTCGCGCGATGAAGTCGATCGGCGTCAGCGGAACATAGTTGGCCTCGCGGCGCTCGAGGCCCGCGTCGAACATGTGCGTCATGGCTGTGTCTCCTGCGGAGCGTGCGGCTCCGTCAATCACGTGAAGTCGTCATGCGAAGCATGACAGCGGCGCCCGATACATGCAGCGGCTGAAAGCGGCACGTCGACAAGGCATGTCATCGCGCGTGGCTGGTCACCCACCGGACCAGCACTGTAGTGGCCAGCGCTGATTGCCGAGCGCAAGCGCCGCAAAAAATCCGGTGCCGGAACGTTGCTGATCGCGCGAAGCGGCAACGCGTGAAGCAGACGCGCGGCGCGCGCATCAAGCGCGCGCCGCATGCGAGAAACGGAATACCGCGTAAATGCGTTTTATAAAATCACCGGCTGAAACGTGGGCTAAACGCGCAATCAGACACGTGGCAGATCGTCGATGAACTTTTCGATGTGACCGTCAGGGACGTCGGTGTCGATCCCGTCTATGCCATCGGCGTGTGAGACCGTTTTGATCTTGGGACCCAGCAGCTTCATGCCGCCGAGTGTGAAGAGGGACCAGACGGCATTGCCGGAATGAATTGCCGTCACGACGTCCGAGACTTCGACGATTTCGTGCGGCGAGAGCCATTCGTTTGTTTTTGGATTGACGAGGGCCCACCGGACGTGGGTGACGCGATCCGTCATAGGGTTAATGCGTACGGCATCGATAGCATAGGTTGCCATTTCCACCTCCATCGTCGTCTGAAGGCATCGTAGCACTTATGTCTGGTTAGACGAAGCGAACCAGCGTGATCGGTACTTTTGGGGCGGCGTAGAAGCGCTGCGAACGCATCAAGCGCGATGCGCAGCGGGAGAGAAGCAGACGGACGCGGCCCGCAGGCCGCATACCGATGGACTCATTCGAACGCGGGCGCTTCCCTGCACGGCCGTTGTCCGGATGTACTCTGCGGCGCCGACCGCCGCGTGACAGCCGCTGTGCACGGAATTGACTGCAACTTCGAATGGCTTCCAATTCGTATAACGATCGTGCGCAAATCTGACTGAACCCGGGTTTGCCCCAATACCGTATGTAGCGCGCGCGGACCGTCCCGGCGTGCATCGACGCAACATGCAGTACGATGGCCGCAATGACCCGCACACCAGGCCCGCTATGTCGATCGAAGTCGGGACGGCGTCGTGGACCGACGCCACGCTGATCAAATCCGGCCGCTTCTATCCGAAGGGCTGCACGAGCGCGGAAGCGCGCCTGCGTTTCTATTCGAGCCAGTTTCCGATGGTCGAAGTGGATGCGTCGTACTACGCGATGCCCAGCGTGGCGAACTGCGCGCAGTGGGCCGAGCGCACGCCCGAGCACTTCACGTTCAACGTCAAGG
Organism: Paraburkholderia phymatum; assembly: GCF_040965635.1. GTDB lineage: Bacteria > Pseudomonadota > Gammaproteobacteria > Burkholderiales > Burkholderiaceae > Paraburkholderia > Paraburkholderia phymatum_B. The sequence goes on along the minus strand of NZ_JBFRCH010000007.1, from coordinate 44,385 downwards.
CGTTCCGGCTTTTCACGGGACACCAGACAGAGCGCAAGTTCTTTCCGCCGGACATCCAGCCGCTGCTGCCGCAGAACGACAAGCGGAACCTCTATTACCGCGACGTGCCGCCCGACATCATCGACGAGATGTGGCGTCGTTTCTTCGAGGCACTCGAACCCTTGCGCGCGGCGGGCAAGCTCGGCGCGATCCTGTTCCAGTTCGCGCCGTGGCTCTCCACCGCGCCGCGCGACAAGGCGCACGTCAAGCACTGCGCGGACCGGATGGAAGCGTATTTGACGGCCTTCGAGTTTCGCAACGCGAGCTGGTTCGACGAGCGGCATCGCGAATCGACGCTCGCATTCGAGCGCGAGCGCGGCCTCGTGCATGTCGTGATGGATGCACCCGAGGGCGTCGCGAACCGCGCGCATACCGTGTGGGAAGCGACGTCGCCGGAACTGGTTATCGTGCGCATGCATGGCCGCAATGCAGAAACATGGAGCGGCAGCGCGACCGCGTCGGGCCGCTTCAACTACGACTACTCGCAGCGCGAACTCGAAGAGATTGCGATGCCCGTGCGCGAGATCGCCAAACGCGCGGGTCGCACGCATGTCGTTTTCAACAACTGCTTTGAAGACTCCGCGCAGCGCAACGCGCATTCGATGATTCGCATCCTTCAGCAAGAGCGCTTCGCGTAACCCATTGCATCGCCATTCAATAGCCTTTGAATAGCCTTTAGCGAACCTCGCATTCGCGCGCGGCATTCGTTGCGCTACTTTCCCGGTTGCAATTCAGTCTGCATCGACTAGCCTCGTCTTATTCAAAGCAATTACAAACCGCTTTCATAAGACGAATAAGGCAAGCGACGCTTATGAATAACGACGCCAGGGTGTATCGATGCTATTGACCGGCTACGCGCAGGCCAGCGAGCCGGGCGTGCTGCAACTATGGGTTGGCGTATTCGGCGTGGCCGCGCCGCCCGCGCCTCAGGTTTTCATCGACCGGCAAGCGGCCATTCCCCTCGCGCCCACGCAGTTCTTTCCGATCCGCGATTTCAGGATCGACGACGCCGGCCAGCCGATCAATCACCAATGCGTGATGCGCTTCAAGGTGTCCGACGAATCGAGACCGCGCCAGATTCGAATCGACGCCGACGGCGAATCGTTTGAATTCGCGAGTACTTCGTTGCCTCGAGAAGTGCCGACGCTGATGAACGGCAGCTTCAATATTCTGCTGTCGTCGTGCTATTCGCAGCCGGAAGATCTCGATGGACTGCTCGGCACGATCGTCTCGCAGATCAAGGTGCAACCGCATCTGACGGTGCTCGCCGGCGATCAGGTGTATCTCGATCTTCCGCTCACGCAGCATGTGCCCGACCGGAATCCGGACCGCGCGCATCTGCTTGCCAACAAGTACTACCTCAACTGGCTCTCCGGCGCGCTGCGCGTGCCGGGCCTGCAATCGGTGCTGGAGCGTGCGCCCGTCGTGTGCATTCCCGACGATCACGAGTTCTGGAACAACTACCCGTTCGCGCAAAAGCAGTTGCCCGACACGTGGACGGATGGGTCGCGACAACTGCTCGGCGATACGGCGCGCGCGCTATACGAGGACTATCAGATCGGCGGGCCGCCAGGCGGCGCGGGCGGTGCAATACGGCTCGACGTCGAGCCATTGAAGATGCTCTTTGTCGATATGCGCTGCGATCGCGACAGTGCGCTCACGTCGTTGATGGGCCCCAAGGCTGTCGCCGCAATGAATGCGTGGGAAAAAGATCTGATCGATGCGCATGCAGCGGGTAAGCCCGCCGTCGGCCTGCTCGCGTCGGGCCAGGCGCTCTTTATCGATCCGCCGCAAAGCGACTGGAGCATGAAAACCTTCGACGCGGAAATGCCGAATTACCAGCAGTTCAGCGTATTGCAATCGACGCTCGGCCGGCTTGCGGATGACGGCATTCCCGTCGTCTACATGACGGGCGACGTGCACTGGGGACGCGTCGCATCGGGCCACGATCTGCCGACGAACACCGCGCTTTATGAAGTGATTGCATCGCCGTCCCGGCTCATTCGCGTGCCGTTTCTCGACACGGCGAAAGAAGCGGCCAATTCGATCAAAGGCATTTTCGGCGCGAAAGCCCCATGGCCGCGCCATTCCGATCCGGAGCCGGTGCCGGATCGCTTCGGCCTCAATCATCGCTTCGCGCTCAAGCAGGAATATGGGCAGCGCGGCGACCAGGTGGCGATCGTATCGTTCACGCGCGTCGGCAGCGGCGTCGATATGCAGGTCACGTACTACGGCATTTCCAGCGACAAAGCGATTTCGCAATCGGTATCCACGACGCGCTTCGAACTGCGCGCGCGCTAACAAGAAATGAGGCGAGGCCATGCTCAAGATCGTACGATCGACAACGACGCAATCGAATCCGCAATTCGTTTCATTCGACCGCAAGGATGGCGAGAGCAATACCGCATGGGGCGAGCGCGCCGTGCTCGACATGAAAGCGGGCGGCCCCGACGAGTGGACCTATGTGGTGCTGCTCGGCGGCAGCGATACGCTAGCGTTTCGCGTGCGCGTCGCGCAATCGCATTTGCGGCACGACATGCTGCCGTCGTTCTGGTCCGAATCGATACTCGTCAAGCTCGCCGACGCGTCGCTCGCCAACGCTCAAGCGCTGCATGTGCCTTTGCATCAGCCCGAAGGCCCCGCATTTGCGGCGCGCGTGAATGGCGTCGTCGCGCGTCCGCTCACCGATTTCGACGACACGCAGCGCTTTCCGAACATCGCCGTCATTGCATTGCCCGTCGAGCAAGAGAAAGTGGTGGGCAAGGTGCCGAGCTTTCAGCAGTCGCGCGCGACACTCGATGCGCTGGAACACGTGTTGCGCTGGCTCGCCTTTGCGTGGGGCGCGGCGCGCACGCCGAATCCGTTGCACGACAACTATGGCCTGCCGTCCACGTGCATGATCGAAACAGTCTGCGCAGCCGCCAATTTCGACCTGACGCCAGGGCTCGAATCGAGAGCGTCATGTCCCGAAGCGATCTGGGCCGCCGCGAACTACTGGCACGAGTACTTCGAGAAGTTCAACGGCAGAGAACCGATCGGCCGCTACTTCACGTCGCATACATATCCGATCGTAGAGCCGTCCGCGCCCTCGCCTTCTTCATCAACTCCGCCTAAACGCAAGGCGAAGCGATGAGCGCCATATCAGGGCTGTGAAGCAGGCGCACTCTCGGACGGCAGAGCAGGCGTCGGCGCAAGCACGGGCGGCTGTGATTCGCTAGCGCCCGCAGCGGGCGCGCTCGCCGATGCTTTCGCGCTCGCCTGGCCAGGGGTTGGGAGAATCGGCGGCTGCGATGCGGCGGGAGAGATGATCTGCGGCGGCTCGGCATCCGTCGGCGCGGACCCTTCTGAGGCAGGGGGCGCATTCTCCACGACGGGCGCGGCAGGCGCCGGACGCGGCTTCGCGCGCGGAGCCGGCGCAGGCGTCTCGCTCTTGCCGGACGACGGGAACAGATGCTCCATCCACGCGCGCAGCTTCTCGCGGAACGTCTCGAACATGCCCGGCGGCGGCTCTTGTTCAAACTTCACGTGCGAATCGACAAGACGCGAGCGCAGCGCCCGCTGGAAGAAGTCGCCGACGATCGGCAATGCGCTATGCGCGCCCTGCCCCCAGTAATCGCTGCGCAACGTGACGCGGCTGTCGTTGAAGCCGACCCACGCGCCCGCGACGAGTTGTGGATGCATCAGGATGAACCAGCCGTCCGCGTTGTCTTGCGTCGTTCCCGTCTTGCCCGCGACATCGGCGCGAATGCCGAAGCGCGTGCGAATCGCCGAGCCGGTTCCCTTGTTGACGACCGAGCGCATCGTATCGATCAACCTCAGTGCGCTGGCGACGGGCATCACCTGATCGGCGCGCGACGGCTGAAATTCGGCTAGCACTTCGCCCTTGCGGTCTTCGATGCGCGTGACGATCATCGGTGCAAGCCACGCGCCTTCATTCGAGATCGTGCTGTACGACGAAACCATCTCCTTCAGCGTCACGGGGCTCGTGCCGAGAGCCAGCGAAGGCACCGCTTCGAGCGGGCTTTCACGCACGCCCATCGCGCGCGCGAGCCGCGCGACCTTTGCCGGACCGACTGTCTCCATCAGTTGCGCTGTGATGCGATTGCGTGAATACGCAAGGCCGTCGCGCAACGTGATGGGACGGCCGCTCGGCGCGTCCTCGTCGCTCGGCCGCCAGACCTCGCCGCCTGCAAGCGGAATTTCGACGGCCTGATCGGGGAACGTATCGTCCGGTTTCGCGCCCTGCTCGAATGCCGCGCCGTACACGAAAGGCTTGAACGTCGAACCCGGCTGACGCCGCGCCTGCGATACGTGATCGTACTGATCCTGCGTGAAATCGCGGCTGCCCACCCACGCCTTGATCTGCCCGTCGCGCGGGTCCATTGCGATGAACGCGGCCTGCACGCGCGTCTTGCTTTCGCACAGCGACTTCATGAACGCGCGATCCGCCGACAAATGCTTGAGCGCATCTTCATCGCTGATGCCCGAGTCTTTGGCGCTGCGGTATTCGGGCGTCTCGCGAATGAACGCGTCGAACACATCCTTATGGCCGGAGCATGCGCCGTGTGCATTCCAGGCCGCATTGGCAATCGATTGCAGCTGATTGCCCTGCCACGTCAGCGCCTGCGTGGCCATCGTCTGAAGACGCGCATCGATCGTCGTGCGCACGACGAGACCATCCGAATAGATGTTGTAGTCGTTCGCATCGGCCCATGCGATCAGCCATTTTTTCAACTGTTGTGCGAAATGCGGCGCGGGACCGGGCGGTTCCGTTTGCCGTTCGAAATCGACACGCAGTGGCCTGCCCTTGAGCGAATTGAATTGCGCCACAGAAAGACGGCTGTACTTCACCATCTGTCCGAGCACGATATTGCGCCTGTCCAGCGCGCGCTCGGGATTGATCACCGGGTTGTAATAGCTATTGCCCTTCAGCATGCCGATCAGCGTCGCGCTTTCGAGCACGGTGAGATCACTGGCGGACTTGTCGAAATAGGTGCGCGCCGCCATTTCGATGCCGTACGCGTTATAGAGAAACGGCACCGTGTTCAGATAGGTTTCGAGAATCTCGCTCTTCGTATAGACGGCTTCGATCTTGAATGCCGTGATCGCTTCCTTGATCTTGCGCGTGAGCGTCGGCGCGCGGCCGATGTCGTCGGGATAGAGATTGCGTGCGAGCTGCTGCGTGATCGTCGATCCGCCCTGGCGGTCGCCCGAAAACGTGTGCAACGCAGCGCCCGCCGTACGGCGAAAGTCGATGCCGTGATGTTCGTAGAAGCGGTGATCTTCCGTCGAGATCAATGCGTCGATGACGTGCGGAGAAATATCGGAGAGCTTCACCCACACGCGGTTGGTCGGCTTGAATTCGGCGAGCAGCTTGCCGTCGGCCGAATAGACTTGCGCGGGCTGCTCGATCTTCGCCTTGCGAATGTCCCCGATGCCGGGCGTGAACGGAATCAGGATCAGCACGTAAAGCAGCATGAGCGCCGGAATGGCCGCAATCGACAACGCGACGCCACGCCGTGTCGGGTGGCGCAAACGATGCACCGCGCTCATTGCATACGGCTTCAGATGGGCCCACGCCCTGAGGAAGATTTCCCGGAGAAACGACAGTATCGACCGTCCCACGCTAACGCACCATCGGCTGAAAAGCGTGCATCCTACCAAAAGAGCGCGAACGTACAGGCGTTTTGCAAGAATCGCAGACCCGCCGATCCAATGCTGGAAAAGACAACGGCCGAACCCGCTTGCGAAGACGGGTTCGGCCGAAGCGTAGTGCTAAAGCGTTATCAGGCATGCGCGCGCTTTGGCGTGATCGTCGAAACGACGAACGTCACGACGATATTCACGACGAGCGCGATCAGACCGATATAGATCGGCCACGTCGAATCGCCGATATGCAGCGGGAACACGGGCTTGAGGCCTTGCGAAATAGCGAGCCCCGTGCCGACGACGATGCCGACCAGCCAGCCGAGGAACAGCCCCGGCGTATTCAGGCGGCGCGTGTACAGCGTGAACACGATGGCCGGGAAGATCTGCAGAATCCACACGCCGCCGAGCAGCTGCAGGTCGATTGCGTATTGCGTCGGCAGGAACACGATGAAGAGCAGCGCGCCGAACTTTACGACGAGCGACACGATCTTCGCGGTGGAGGCTTCCTCAGCCGGCCGCATGTCCGGCGACACGATGGGGCGCCACAGGTTGCGCGTGAACAGATTCGCCGCGCCGATCGACATGATCGCGGCGGGCACCAGCGCGCTGATCGCAATCGCCGCCGCCGCGAAGCCCACGAACCACGACGGGAACAGCTTGCCGAAGAGCATCGGCACGACGTCGGACGCCGATTTCACGTGCACGCCGGCCGCTATCGCCATATAGCCGAGCAGCGCGATCAGGCCGAGCAGCAGCGTGTACGCGGGCAGGAAGATCGCATTCTTGCGCACCGTCTGCATCGACGATGACGACAGCACGGCCGTCATCGTATGCGGATACATGAAGGCCGCGAGCGCCGAGCCGAGCGCCAGCGATGCAAACGCGGTGAATTGCGAAGGCTTCAGGGTGATGCCCGTCGCGCCGCCCTTCGCCTGGAAGTACTGGTCGGCCGCATCGAACACATGACCATAGCCGCCGAGCTTCACGGGGATCAGCCACACCGCCGCGATCACGACGATATAGATCATGATGTCCTTGACGAACGCGATCATCGCCGGTGCGCGCAGGCCGCTCGTGTAGGTATAGAGCGCGAGGATCACGAACGCGATGACGAGAGGCGCCTCGCCCGTCACGCCGAGCCCCTTGATCACGACCTGCATGCCGACCAGTTGCAGCGCAATGTACGGCATCGTCGCGACGATGCCCGTCAGCGCGACGGCAGCGGGGAACCATTTGCCGCCGTACTCGCCGTGCACGTAGTCGGCAGCCGTGATGTGGTTCTTCGCGTGCGCGATCTTCCACAGTTTCGGCATCACGGCAAACACGAACGGATAGACGATGATCGTATAAGGCAGCGCGAAGAAGCCATACGCGCCGACCGAATAGACCAGCGCGGGCACGGCGATCACCGTATAGGCCGTATAGAAATCGCCGCCGACGAGGAACCAAGAAATGATCGTACCGAACTGGCGTCCGCCGAGGCCCCACTCGTGCAATTGCGTGAGGTCGCCTGCTTTCCATCGCGCGGCAATGAAGCCGAGTACCGTGACGAGAAGAAAGAATGCGATGAATACGGCCATCGCGACCGGGTTCACGGGGTTGAGTTCGCTCATTTAATACCCCGGTAAACGATATAGATCAGCAGCGACGTGAGCGGAACCCACAGGAACTGATACCAGTAGAAGAAAGGAAAGCCCGCGAACGAAGGGCGCGTGTCGTTGTAAAACGGCAGCCACAACAACGCGATATAGGGGATCAGCAAGATGAGCCATAGCCACGAGCGGCCGGCCGGTTCGGTAGGTTCCACGATTGTCCCTCTTTGGTCTATCTGATTGATTCAGCCTTGCTGTGGCGCCGCGTCAATATGCGTGCATGTGCATATTTCCGCCGCCCCCCGCAAAGGTACGCGCATTATGTGCGAAAACCTTCAAAAGTGCTGGCACGGCACCCGGTCCTTAGGGTCTCTCGGCAGATCCATCGGACCCACTACGTGCAAATGGGTTGCAGGTCATTTGCGTAAGGCCTTCGCAAAACGGTCGCGCAGGAACTGCGTGAACGCACGGATCGTCACGGATGCCTGTCTGTGCTGCGGATACACGGCATAAAGCGTCAACGGCGGCGAGACGAATGTGTCGAGCACTTCGACGAGCTTGCCGCTTGCCAGCGCGTCGGCCACGATGAACTCCGGCAGGCGCGCAATACCCAGGCCCGCGATCGCCGCGTCGCGAATCACTTCGCCGTTATTCACACGCAGCGGACCGTGCACTTCGATCGTCTTGCTCGCCCCATCGACGATGTACTCCCAGCCGGTGCGCCCTTCCTGCCCATACAGCAGGCAGGCATGGCGCGCGAGATCGTCGGGCGTCACGGGCGGGCGGCGCGCCTTGCGATAAGCGGGACTGCAGCACGACACCATGCGCATTTCCGCGAGCTTCTGCGCGATCAGCGTCGAGTCCGCCAGCGTGCCGATGCGCAGCGCCATGTCGAAGCCCTCGCCGACCACGTCGACGACCCGGTCGCTCAGATCCATGTCGATGCGCACATCGTGATTCGCGCGCAGGAATGCGGCGACGAGCGGCGACAGGTGAATCATGCCGAACGACATCGGCGCGCTGACCCGCAGCAGCCCGCGCGGGTCCGAGCGCCCCGACGACATCGCCTGCTCGGCGTCTTCCACGTCCGCAAGGATGCGCGTCGCGCGCTGGTAGAACTCGTAGCCGAGGTCGGTCACGGCGAGCTTGCGCGTGTTGCGCACGAGCAGGCGCACGCCGAGGCTCGCTTCGAGCGCCATCACGCGCCGGCTGACGAACTGCTTCGACAGTTGCAGGCGGTTCGCGGCCGCCGTGAAATTGCGCGCGTCGACGGTGGCGACGAAGATTCTCAAGTCGTCTAGCTGCATTGGGTTCGGCCTCTTTTGTCCACTCTAATGCGACGGTGATTCCCATTTGACGTCGATTATAGTCACTCCGATTGACCTACACTTCGATCACTGCTTCAGACAACGGCACCGTCGCTGTCTTGTGAAGCAAAGGCAATCGATAAACGGAGATGGGAAATGATCGACCTCAGACACGCCAATGAACGCGGGCGCGCCGAACACGGCTGGCTCAGCTCACGCCATACCTTCTCGTTCGCGAACTACTACGATCCGAAGCAGGTCGGCTTCTCCGATCTGCTCGTGATCAACGACGACCGCGTGGTCCCGGCGCGCGGCTTCGGCAAGCATCCGCATCGCGACATGGAGATCTTCTCGTACGTGCTGGAAGGCGCGCTCGAGCACAAGGACTCGATGGGCACGGGCTCGGTGATCGTCCCCGGCGACGTGCAGTTGATGAGCGCGGGCACGGGTGTCACGCATAGCGAGTTCAACCATTCGGCACACGAGCCGGTGCACTTCCTGCAGATCTGGATCGCGCCGTCGGTGAAGGGTGCGACGCCGCGTTATCAACAGCAGAACTTTTCTGCGCAGGACAAGCGCGGCACGCTGCGCCTCGTGCTGTCGCCCGATGGCGAGAACGGGTCGCTCGAATTGCGCCAGGACGCGCGCGTGTATGCCGGTCTTCTCGACGGCAACGAAACGGCCGGCGTCGATCTTGCCGCTGACCGCTACGCGTATGTGCATGTCGCGCGCGGCAGCGTGAAGGTGAACGGCGTCGAGCTGAAAGAAGGCGACGGCGCGCGCATTCGCAACGAACGCCGACTCGAATTGACGGACGGGCAGGACGCGGAAGTTCTCGTATTCGACCTGCGCAATAACGAAGTATCGGAACTGTGGTCGTAAGCGGCAAACGCTGACGACCTAACTACATTGAAAGAGGCTTTGAAATGAACGCTTTTATCGAACAACGCAAGGACGCACTGCTGCTCGTCGGACGTGTGCTTTTGGTCGTGCTTTTCGTGCTGTTTGGCTGGAGCAAGCTCACCGGCTTCTCCGGCACCGAGCAGTATATGGCGGCGACGGGCGCGCCCGCGCCCGCCGTGTCCGCGATCATTGCGATCGTGATGGAACTGGCCGTCGGCATCGTGATCGCCATCGGCTTCAAGACGCGCCCGCTCGCACTGCTGCTTGCCGTCTATACGCTCGCCACCGCGTTTATCGGCCACCACTTCTGGACGCAAACGGGCATGGAGCATTTCGTCAATATGATCAACTTCTACAAGAACATCAGCATCATCGGTGGATTGCTGCTGTTGTTCGTGACGGGTCCGGGCAAGTACTCGATCGATCGCGTCTAGGCAGACCTGGAGAGGTGTCAAGCAGGGCGGCCACTGGCCGCCCTTTTTTTTCTTTGGAATCGCAACGGAAGCGCAAATCACTGCAATTGAGGCATCGGCGCAACACTATTGTCACGTTCGCGGCATCGTCGAAATTGATGTGATAAAAGTCCGCCTGCCTGCATCGAGTCAGGCGCGCACGAGCCAGGAGACTCTCGCAATCAGCCTGCCGGTTTGCAATACGCAATTTGCACATACGCATTGGCGACGCAAATGCACAGCGGCTCACTCGTCGCGCGCAAAAACAAAAAGCTCCACAGGGTTCTCAACGGATGAAAAGACAATCATGAACAAACAACTCAAACGAACCGCCGCGGCATTGGGCGCATCGGCGATCACCCTCGCCTGCCAGTCCGCATTCGCACAAAGCTCGGTCACGCTGTATGGCGTCGCGGACGTCGGCATTCGCTATCTGACGCACTCCGACGCGAACAACGACGGACGCCTCTTCATGACCAACGGCGCAATTACGAACAGCCGTTTCGGCCTGAAGGGTTCCGAAGATCTGGGCAATGGCCTGAAGGCGATCTTCCAGCTGGAAAGCGGCATCGATCTGCAAAACGGCGCGCAATCGGATAGCAAGCGCCTCTTCAATCGCGCGGCGTATGTCGGCCTGTCGAGCAACTACGGCACGGTGACGCTGGGCCGTCAAAAGACGCCGCTATTCGATTTGCTCGGCGATACGTACGATCCTCTCACCGTCGGCAACTACTTCGAGAACGCGTGGCTTCCCGTTGCATTGGGCGCAGGCCTCTACGCGGACAACGCCGTGAAGTACGACGGCACGTTCGGCGGCCTGAACGTCAAGGCGATGTATTCGTTCGGCACGGACTCGACGTCGACGGGCGCAAATGGCTTCTCCGGCCAGATTCCGGGCCACCTCGGCGCGGGCAGCATGTATGGCTTCACCGCGTCGTATGCATTCGGTGCGCTGAGCGTTGCAGCAGGCGTGCAGCAGAACAGCGACAACTCGAATCACAAGCAGACGATCTTCAACGCGAATGCCGTCTACGCGTTCAGCACCGCGAAGGTCTATGTCGGTTATCTGCATTCGAAGGATGACACGGGCTTCGTCGACAGCACGCTCTCGCAACGGGATCTGACGCTCGGCGTCGATATCCTGAAGGGCTCCGGCCGCAAGGACGATGGTCCGTTCGCGGGCGTCACGTGGCAAGCGACGCCGGCGCTGCTGCTCACGGGCGCGTTCTACTACGACCACATGAAGAACGCGGCAATCGGCGGCGGCGCACTCGGCAGCGGCAACCGCTACACGGGCGTGGCCGTGGCGGAATACGCGCTGTCCAGGCGCACGGAAGTGTATGGCACCGTCGACTTCAACAAGGTCACGGGCGCAGCGACGGCCGAACTCCCCGGCACGTCGAACCAGACGGGCGTCTCGATCGGCATCCGCAACATCTTCTGATGATGGACGGCACGCGCGTCCGGTAACGCGCACGCATGCCTGAAGGCGGGCGTCATGGTCTTTGAAAGGCCATGTCGCCCGCTTTTCATTTCAGCCGCGCAAAACACCTGCCGGGAAGAACTATGATATACAGGAAAACCCTTGATTCGCAGTCGCTCTGTTCGAGCAGTACCAGCATGAAACGCATTGCCGCCTTTTGCCTGACGACGTGGTCCGCCGCAGCAGTTCTCTATTTCGGCCAGCACTCGGTTTCACTCATCGTATTGAGCGGTGTGATCGTGTTCGGCGGGTTCGATCTTCTGCGCCCCTGAGCCAGCCAAGCCCCGCTTTACCGCGTCACACACGCCGTCCGCGCGGCATGATGGAAATCCATCATTTTTCGACGTGAGACCTCGCTCTCCTTCCACTATCTTTGTGCAAACGGAATAAGTCCTGAAGCGTCCCGCTGAAGGAAATCCCGCAAACGCAAAGCATGCAACAACAAACTTGCATGGGACCAGAGTAAGGAGACAACTCATGTCCTCGACTTCAGCCGTCGATGGCCGCGCAACGGCGCGCCAGGCAGACGACTCGTCCTTCGACGCGAGCATCGCGCAGCAGTGGTATCAGCCGCGCATTCCGCGAGCTGTGCTCAAAGAGCTGATGAAGCGCGACGATGCCGCGGGCCTGCGCAATTTCATTCCGTGGCTCGTGCTGCTCGCCGCGTCCGGCGCAGTGGCGGCCTTCGCGTGGGGGACGTGGTGGGCCGTGCCTGCGTTCTTCGTCTACGGCACGATCTATTCGTCGAGCGACGCGCGCTGGCATGAGCTGTCGCACGGCACGCCGTTCAAGACACGCTGGATCAACGACGCGCTCTATCACCTGTCGTCGTTCATGACGATCCGCGAAGGCTACTGGTGGCGCTGGAGTCACGCACGCCATCACACGCATACGTACTTCCAGACGCGCGACCCGGAAATTCAGGTCGCGCGCCCGACAAAAGTACTGCCCATCGTCCTCGATTTCGTCGGACTGGTCGGCAGCTCGCTCGAAATCAAGAAGATCGTGCGTCACGCATTTGGCCGCGTCGATGCCGCCACCGACGCTTTTCTGCCCGCAAGCGAAAAGCCCAAGATGATCTGGTCGTGCCGCATCTATCTCGCCATCGTCATCGGCACGATCGCACTGGCGATCGCCATGCGCAGCTTTCTCCCGCTGATGTTCGTGTGGACGCCGCGCTTCTATGGCGGCTGGCTGCATCAACTGCTCGGCCTCACGCAGCATGCGGGGCTTGCCGTCAACGTAAAAGACCATCGGCTGAACACGCGCACCGTGCATACCAACTTCGTGTTCCGCTTTCTTTATCTGAACATGAACTATCACCTCGAGCATCATCTGCTGCCGATGGTGCCGTTCCATGCACTGCCGCGTCTTCACGAAGCGATCAAGGACCAGTTGCCGCCCGCGTATCCGAGTGTGTATGCGACGTACCGCGAAATGGTGCCCGCGTTGTGGAAGCAGCGCACGGACCCCACGCATGTGATCGAACGAAACCTTCCCACTGTCTGACGTAAAAGAACATTAGAGGAGAGGAAAGCACCATGAGCGTCGAAACGAATGAAAAGATCCACTGGATTGCGGCGTGCGCGCCCAATGATATCGACGAAGAAGACGTCATGCGCTTCGATCACAATGGCGCGAGCTACGCGCTCTATCGAATCGCTGACGGCTACTATGCGTCGGACGGCTGGTGCACACATGAGCAGGCGCATCTCGCCGATGGCTTCGTCGTGAATCGCGAAATCGAATGTCCGCTGCACCAGGGGCGTTTCGACATTCCAAGCGGCAAGGCCATGAGCGCGCCTGTGTGCGTGCATCTGAAGACGTACCCCGTGCGTGTCGAAAACGGCGAAGTACTGCTTGGCCTTCCCGTGCAGGAGGCGTCATGAGCGCACGTCCCGCGATGGTGATCATCGGCGCAGGCCAATGCGGCGCGCGCACCGCGCATGCGCTGCGCGAAAACGGCTGGGACGGCGAAATCACGCTGCTCGGCAACGAATGCACGGCCCCTTACGACCGGCCGCCGCTGTCGAAAGCCGTGCTGCTCGGCGAGCGAAGCACGGCGCAGTGCGCGTTCTATGACGAAGCGTTCTATCGGGACCGGCGCATCGATCTGCGTGTCGATGCGTGCGTGCAGCAGATCGATCGCGGCGCGCGCAAGGTCATCCTGAAGGATGGACGCAGTATCGTCTATCAGCGTCTGTTGATCGCGACGGGCGCCGAACCCAGGCGTCTCGACGTGCCGGGCGCGAATCTCGAAGGCGTGTATCTGCTGCGTACGGCAGATGATGCCAATGCGCTAGCCGAAGCATTGCAGCCTTCGCGGCGCATCGCGATTGTCGGCGCAGGCTTCATCGGCCTCGAAGTCGCGGCGTCAGCCGTTGCGCGCGGCTGCGAAGTGGTCGTCATCGAAGCGGGCGCGCGCGCGTTGATGCGCGCGGTGCCTGAAGTCGTCGCGGGCTACCTGATCGACAGGCATCGCGAGATGGGCGCGAAGATTCATTTCGCCGCGCAGATCGAACGGCTGCTGGGCACGACGCACGTGACGGGCGTCAAGCTCAAGGACGGCACGCAGATCGCGTGCGATTGCGTGGTCGTCGGCATTGGCGTGAAGCCGCGCACGGAACTGGCGGAAGCCGCGGGCATCGATGTCGCGGACGGCATCGCCGTCGACGATACATTGCGCACGAACGACCCGCACATCTTCGCGGCGGGCGATGTGTGCTCGTTTCCGCATCGTCTGTTCAGGCGGCGCATGCGGCTCGAATGCTGGAAGAACGCCGAGGACCACGCGCGCATCGTCGCGCGCAACATGCTGGAGCGTGGCGAAACGTATTCGGAAGTGCCGTGGTTCTGGTCGAATCAATACGACATGACGATTCAGATCGCCGGCATGCCCGCATTCGGCGTGCAGACTGTCGTGCGCGAAACAGGCGCCACGTCGCGCATTTTCTTCGCGCTCGATCGCGACGGCGTGCTGGTCGGCGCAAGCGGCGTCGGCAAGGTCGCCGAGATCGCGCGCGATGTGCGCGTCGCTCAGGCGCTGATCGCGCAGCAGGCACGCATCGAGCCTGCAAAGCTCGAAGATCCCGCCGTCAAGCTGAAAGATCTCGTCGCCGCGGAGGCGGCATGACGCAACGGCTTGCCGTCTATCAGTCGCTGTGGGCCATGGAGCGCCGTCATACGGATGGCTTCGAGCGCTCGCTGGAAGAAAACGTCGCCATGATCGCGCAAGCGGGTTTCGAAGGCGTGAGCGCGTCGTATGGATCGCGCGACGATGTCCGGCGCCTCACGCAAGTTCTCGCGCCACTCGGTCTGCAAGTGGAAGCGCAATGCTTTCCGCGCACGGTCGACGATCTCTGCCCGATCCTCGAACAGGCCGTCGAGTTCGGCGCGCATCATATCGACCTGCAACCGGATGTGAGGCCGCGCCGTCTCGCCGATGCGCTCGCGCTGATCGACGGCTGGCAGCGGCTCGCGGAACAGGTGGACATTCCCGTCTACATCGAAACGCATCGCGACCGCATGACGACCGATCTGCATTTCACGCTCGATCTTCTCGATGAAAGGCCGGATCTGCGTCTGCTCGGCGATCTCTCGCATTACCTCGTCGGCCGCGAGTTCGCGTGGCCCGTGAACGAAGAGAACGAAGCCGCGATGCAACGGATCATCGATCATTCGTGGGCATTTCATGGGCGCGTGGCGAGCCGCGAGCACGTACAGATCGAGATTTCATTCGAGCCTCACCGGATGTGGGTCGATCTGTTTCTGCGCTGGTGGCGCGATGGTTTCGTTTCATGGCGCAAGCGCGCGGGCCCCGACGACACGCTCGTGTTCACGTGCGAGCTCGGGCCTAAACCCTACGCGATCATCGGGCGCGACGGCAACGATACGACCGACCGCTGGGCCGAATCGCTGCTGATGCGCGACTGGATACGCGATCTGTGGAATGACGTGACGCGGGACGAAGCGAAGCGAGACGAAGCGCCCGCGCTCGAGATCAATCGGTAAGCGGCAGGTTCTCGCGCAACAGGACCGACACGGGAATCTGCTGCGCCATCGTCACGCCCGGATCTCGATGATAGTGACGCAGAACGATTTCGATCGAATGCAGCGCTTCTCCGATCGGATTTTGATCGAGCACGGCATCGAGCACGCCTTCGATCAGAAGGCGTCGCGAGGTGTCGTTGAGCTCGTGTCCGATCAGCACGGTCTTGTGCACGCGGTCCATTGCGCGCAGCGCGTTGCCGATGCCTTCGTCGCCGACCGAGATGTTGTAGATGCCGCGCAGGTCCGGATGGCGGCGAAACGCGTCGCGCGTGAGGCTTTCGGTGATCGACGACTGCTCGCGGCTTTCGACGGTCTCGACGATGTCGCAAGCCGGAAAGCGCCGCCGCAGCACGGAACGAAAACCGCTTTCGCGTTCTTCATGGCCGAGGAAATCATGCATGCCCGTCATCACGAGCACCTTGCCGCCCCCATCGCCGAGAAAGCGGCCCATCAGCTCGCCGGCGACGCGCCCCGCGCAGCGATTGTCGATGCCCACATAGGCAAGCCGGCCCGTACCCGGCAGATCGCTTGCAAGCGTGACGACGGGCATTCTGTGGCTCAGGTGGCGCAGCGCCGCCGTGATATCCGGATGCTCGTACGCAACGATCACGAGCGCATCGGCCTTGCGCGTCGCCCGCTCGATCGCTTCGACGACGGCATGTGGTTCGAGGCTGTCGAAGTACGTGACCGCGCAAATCACACGCTGCGTTTCGAACGTCTTTTGCGCAAGCTCGAAACCCTGCTTCAGATGCACGTAGTACTGCGCGACGGGCTGCTGCAACAGGATCGCGATGCGCAGCCAGCGCACCGACACGGACTCCAGCGCGCGATCGATCTTCAGCTTGCGCGCCCATTCGAGCACGCGGGTTTCCTTGTCGCGCGATACGCCGCCGCGCCCGTTCAATACCCGATCGACTGTCGCCTCGCTGACCCCCGCCGCGCGCGCGATGTCACTCATGCTCGTCTTGCGGCGGCGGGACTCGGTCATGATCGGATTCGTTGTGATCGAAATAGCACAATGATCGCATCGACGCCGCGCGCGCAGCAAGCCGCGTTATTCCGCTATTCAAAGCAGTACCTGCTCTCACTCTTGAAGGAATCACAGGAGACAACGTATGGGCCAATTCGATTCGAAGATCGCCATTGTTACGGGCGGATCGCAGGGGCTAGGCGCCGCAATTGCCGCGCTATTCGCCGAGCGCGGCGCACGCGGCATCGTCATTTGCGGCCGCGCGAAAGAGAAAGGCGAAGCGAAAGCACGCGAGCTGAGCCAGCTTGGTGAAACGATTGGCGCAAAGGTCGTGTTCGTGCAGGCGGACCTCGCGAATGTCGATGACTGCCGCAATGTCGTCGCCACTGCCGATCGACAATTCGGGCGCATCGACGTACTGGTGAATGCGGCGGCACTGACCGATCGCGGCACGATCCTCGATACCGATCCCGCGCTGTTCGACCGCATCTTCGCGACCAATGTGCGCGCACCGTTCTTTCTGATGCAGGAGACGATTCGCGTGATGCTGCGCGAGCGTATCGAAGGGACGATCGTGAATATCGGCTCGATGTCCGCGAAGGCGGGGCAGCCGTTCATTTCCGCCTATTGCGCATCCAAAGGCGCGCTCGCGACGCTCACGCAGAACACCGCATACGCGCTATTGCGCAATCGTATTCGCGTGAACGGGCTGAATCTGGGCTGGATGGCTTCAGCCGGCGAAGACCGTATTCAACGCGAGTTTCATGGCGCGACAGACGGCTGGCTGCAACAGGCGGCCGCCGCGCAGCCGTTCGGCAGGCTGATCGATCCCGCGGAAGCCGCGCGCGCCGTCGCGTTTCTCGCAAGCGATGAATCGGGCTTGATGACGGGCTCGATCGTCAACTTCGATCAGACCGTGTGGGGCGCATATGAAAATGCGCCGCATCCCGTCGAGCCCTTGAAGTAAATCTGAGCCGTGTTGCCTGCTGAGTAGCCTTAAAGTTGCGTTGCGCAGCAGGCAAGCGCGAGCGTCACTCTTGCGCGATGCGCAGGTCGGGGTTCTTCTGCGCGATTTCCGATACCCAATCGACGAACGCGCGCAGCCGCGAACTCAGATTTCGGCGATGCGGATAAACAACCGAAAGCGGCGTCGATGGAATGTTGTATTCGCTCAGGATTTCCCGCAGGGCACCCTGCTTGATGAGATCGGCGACCATGAAGCGCGACGGCTGGATGATGCCGTGCCCCAACGCACCCGCATTGATATAGACCGAGCCGTCGTTGACGGCCAGCACGCTCTTCATCTGCACCCGGACGACTTCTCCGCCGACGCTGTACTCGAATGGAAAAGTTCTTCCCGAGCGCGCCGACACGTAATTCACCGCCTGATGATGGCTGAGTTCTTCGAGCGTCTTCGGCGTGCCGTGCCGTTCCAGATAGGCAGGCGACGCGCAAGTGATGATGCGCGCATTGCCGATGCGCTTCGCAACGAGACTCGACTCTTCGAGCATGCCCATTCGGATCACGCAATCCACGCCGTCCTGAATGAGATCGATATTGCGGTCCGCGAGGCCCAGGCGCACGTCGATTTGCGGATAGCGTTGATAGAAGTCTTCCAGCGAAGGCAATAGCAACGCGCGCGCAAGCGTGCCCGACGTATCGACGCGTATCGTGCCCGTCGGACTCTCTCGCTTGTTCGACAACGACGATTCCGCATCCGCCACTTCGGCGAGAATGCGCACGCATCGCTCATAAAACAGCGCGCCGTCTTCCGTGACGCTGACCTGACGCGTCGAACGATTCAGCAGACGCACGCCGACGTGCTCTTCCAGCGCCTGAATCGTTCTGCTCACCTTTGCGCGCGGCAAATCGAGCATTTCAGATACCTTTGAAAAGCTGTTCGCATCCACGACGCGCGTGAAGATCTCCATTGCCTCGAAGCGGTCCATTTCCTGTGCCCTGTCATTGTTTGGCGGCGAAAACATCCAGCGTGGCGGGTTGCGCCATGTCGGAGGAGTTCGATATGCCGTCGGTCCGGCTGCCCGTCTGCCTTTCGCGCGCAGCCTGGCTGACGCAAAAATAACATGCAGATAATCGCCACGCGCAAGAAGGGGCGCGAACAGCGGGGCTTTATCTGCGGATTGCGGATCGCTCACAGCCGGTTTTAAAAGGCCTTACGAATACCGTCGATTTACTGGCCTCGCGCACCGGACACCAGTCCGATTATGACTAATATTATTTCCCTCCCAGACGAAAGTGGATATTCACTGTTAAAGCGACGCTTTATCTATGATTCAGATTGAGCGCTGCCAGTTTTAAGCAGATCCGCAAAAATGATCGCGCTTTAATGCCCGCAAACGCCGACGTTTGAATTCGCACCGACGCCCCTAAAAGTGTGACTATCTGATGTCACATCCCAACATAATGCCTGTAAGGCGCGCTGGACAAGGCCGCGAGCCGTAGGCAAACGATTGCCGGTTAGACGAAGGTACGCCGGTATATTTTCCTCTTAATCGTGTTTTGCGCAGGCAATAATTGCCGCAGACTCCTACGACAAATCTGCTTGCAGATTTACCGTTAATTCCGATTGAAATTTAACATTCGCCGCATTAGTATGGGTTCCCCGTCGATGCAGCACGCTTCTTCAGACGGAAAAAACCTCGAACCATATTTACCGTTCGCAAGTGCATTCAAAGGCCATTTACGCATGCGAACGGGCGCGATGCGCCTTTCAGGAGACACACGTGCTGAGCCCACACGAATTTGCGACGCTCATGCTTATCAAGGACGCGAAACATCAGTCGGACTTCGATCAGGCTGACCTGATCGCGCTGGCTGATCACGATCTGATCACCATTGGCCTGCCTGACGCAGCCCGCATCGTTCCGCGCGTCACAGACCGCGGACATGCGCTGCTCGCCCGGCTCGGCGCTGCATTGTCATGACGTCACCCGGCGCGAATACGCGCCGTCGCCGTACGGGTAAACGAGTTACGGCAAATCCCAAGCAACCGGTTGGCGCCGATCGTCCAGCGATCGATGCCAGTCATTCTTTCGCGCATTCAACCTTGCGAGGCCCTGCGATGTTCATGTCCATCGACGAAGTGACTGCTGCACAGAAAGCCCGGGTTCAGACGTTCTACGGCATCGCGAATGAAGCGGTGAGCGGCTTTGAGAAGCTCGTTCAATTGAATTTCCAGGCATTGCGCGACGGCACGCAACGCGCGATGGATGCACTGGCGAACGGCGAGATGCCCGGCGCAAGTGCATTCAAAGCCGGCGATCTGTCGATCGTCGAGCGCTCCGCGATCTACAACCAGCAGGTGTACGACATCATCGCGGGTACGCAGGCGGCCATCATGAAACATGCGACCGCGCAATACGAATCGCAGATCGGCGCGGTCAAGGCCGACCTGGACGACGCCGCGCAGCGCGCGCCGGCAGGCGCCGAGGTCGCCGTAACCGCGATGAACACCGCCATTGCGGCGGCGAACGAGTTTTACGAGAGCATCTGGAAGACCGCGCGGCAGGCAGTCGAAACTGCGGAGAGCAATCTGAACGTGGTGGCGCGCAGCGCGAAGAACATCTCGCACGCGGCCTGAATAGAGAGGCTCGCGGCAAAAAGGAGTAGGAAACCGGACGCAATTCCCCGCGTCAGGCGCATTTTGCAGCCCGCTTTCGAGCGGGCTTTTTTTCGTCCCGCAATCGTCCGTCTCCCGCTGTACACCTCCGTTAGTTCATTGCACGTCGAGAGCGAGGCACGCGACGTGCTGCCTCGCCACGGACGTCTTTACCGGCACATGCCGTCCGCCCATGCCACCCACGCAAATATTTCTACGTCGATGAAAAGACTTCAAGGTCTAGTCGTCTGCTGCGCAGCAAGCCTGCTCGCGGCATGCAGCAGCGTCGGCCCGACGCGGCTAAAAGCCGATCAGGTCGACTATTCGCGTGCACTCGGCGAAGCGAAGAAAAGGGAAATACTCGCGGCCATCATCGCTTTGCGCTTCGCCGACGCGCCCTCTTTTCTGACCGTCAGCCAGATCATCGCGGCCTATAACGTCGACGCATCGGCTTCGTCCACGCTAAATGCCGGCTCCGGCACCATGCCGGACTATGCGTCTGTGACGGGAACGGTGTCGTACTCGAACCACCCGACATTCACGTTCACACCGACGACAGGCGAAGCCTATGCGCAAGCGTATATCCGCCCGCTCGCGCCGACGCTCGTCCTGCCGCTCGCCGAAGGCGGCATACCTATCGATCTGTTGCTGCGCATTTCGGCGCAATCGATCGGCGGTCTGCAAAACGGTACTGCGCTCGGCGGAGAAAACAGTGCGGGGTCGCCGCAGTTCTTTCAATTGATTCAGGCATTGCGCCGCCTGCAAATGGCGGGCGAATTGAATGTCGAATCGCGTACCGTAAAGAACGAGCAGCACGTCTATCTGATACTGGGCACGGCAACCACGACGGATGCCCAAAAAGCCGCGCCCGATTTGCAACTGGTACGCAAGCTCCTGCACCTCAATGCGAAAACGGGCGACTATGAAATCGTTTACGGGCAGTCGTCGCGCGGCGGCAATCAGATCGCAATGTTGACGCGCTCGGTGCTCGGCATCCTGACCGATCTCGGCGCGCAAGTGCACGTGCCCGATCGGAAGATCCAAGACGGTTCGACGAAGCCCACTGTTACGCTAGTCGGCGGCGAGACGCGGCCGACGATCATCGTGCAGATGGGTGACAAGCCGCCCGCCGATGCATACGCCGCCGTGCGCTATGGCCCGTCGACGTATTGGGTCGACCGCTCGGATTTCGATTCGAAATATGCGTTCACGGTCGTCCAGAATCTGATGGCGCTCGCCGAAGCGGAAACGAGCAGCAAGGCGCCCATCGTGACGATTCCCGCTAATTGATGATGCACACGCCATGCGGGAACAACAGATGAGCGGGCCGCACTATCAGGCGGCCCGTCCTTGCTATTGCGCTTGCGTACACGGCAACTCAATCAATGGCGTTTCTCTGGTCGCGGCGCCATGCCCGACGCCGTCGTGCCATTCGTCACGCCGCCATAGCCTTCCGCCTGGCCCTGCTGTTTTGACAGACGGCGTTCGGCCGCCTGCAAGTTCCGCGGATAATCGGTGCGGTCGCCATCGCCCGGACGATAGCCTTGGCTTTCGACGTTTCTCAGGTCCTGTTTCACTTCGCCGCGAGTAAGCGGCCGATTCTGCTGGACGGCTGTTTGCGCGTAAGCTGCGGCGGAAATGCCCGTCACGGCTGCAAGAATGACGACATGCTTGATCAGTTTCATGACTTCCTCCATGAAATAGCTGATACAAGTGTTTTTGCGCAAACCCTGTACCCGTAGTGGCCATGAAACGAGCGTGAAAAGGCGCCAATCGACGCGCATCGTCTATTTCCTTGCAGGCTTTACGGAGCGCGTAATAGATGCGCGTTTGCCGGGTTTCGACGAACCGTCATTGCGCGCACCACAAATCAACGCGACCCCTTCTGCCGCTGTCGCGCGCAGCGACGCCCGCGAATCGCCCGCGCGCGAACGTAGCGCGAGGCTATGCATGATCGCTGACGCGACGCGCGCCAAAACGACCGCATCCGCAGTTGCAGAAAGTTCTCCGTCAGCCTGCGCGCGCCGTATGCGCCTTTCGAATGCACGATCAAACGATTTGAGCCCTTGCGTCAATCGGGTGCGCACTTCTTCATCGACTTTCGATTCGACAACCGCCGTGCCGATCAGAAAGCAGCCACGCGGCGTGCCGCCCGCAGGCAGGTAAAGCGCGAGCGCTCCATCATAGACACGTTGCAACGCTTGCGCCAACGGAATATCGTCGCTCAATGCAGATTCCATTGCCTGCACACCCGCTTCGACATAACGGTCCAGCGTGTTCAGATAGAGGGCATGCTTGTCCCCGAACGCGCCATAGAGGCTCGGACGGTTCATGCCCGTCGCCTCGCTCAGCGCGTCGAGCGAGGTGCCCGAATAGCCGTTCACCCAGAACGCGTCAGTGGCATTGCTCAGCGCTTCGTCTGCGTCGTAAGCACGTGGCCGGCCGCGCGCACGTTTTTCGTTTTTTGTACCGTCTCGCATATAAATATTTGACACCGTCGATTTTTGTTCACTATAGTACAAAAACAATCCAACGATCGGGAGACATCGCCATGGATCTCTATTTTTCTCCGCTCGCGTGCTCGATGGCCACGCGCATCGCATTTTACGAAGCCGGCGCGCCCGTCGGGTTCATTCAGGTCGACACGAAAAAGAAGAAGCTGCGCGACGGTTCCGATTTCTATGCGATCAACGCACTCGGCCAGGTACCCGTATTGCGCACAGACGAAGGCTGGCTGTTGACGGAAAACACGGCTATCCTGCCCTACGTCGCCGACCGGTTTCCCGCCGCAGGGCTCGCGCCCTCATCCGGCACACGCGAGCGCGCGCAACTCCAGCAATGGCTCGGCTTTATCAGCACGGAATTGCACAAAGGTGTCTTCGTGCCGGTGCTCGATCCCACCGCGCCGCCTGAAGCAGCGGAATACGCGCGGCAGAAGCTGGCACGGCGGTTCGATCTGTTGCAGACGCATCTCGCGGCACACGAGTACCTGGTCGATCGTTTCAGCGTCGCCGATGCGTATCTGACGACTGTATTGAACTGGGCGAAGTACTGCGGTGTCGATCTCGCGCAATGGCCGGCTGTCGACGCGTACTTCCGGCGCATCGTCGCGCGGCCGCACGTGGCGAGAGCGCTGTCGGAGGAAGTGGCGCTGTTTCGTGAAGAACAGGCCCAGCAATAGCGGGCCACGTGAGGCTTGAGCGATGAAAGTCAACCGGATCGTCTCGAACATCGAGGTCAAGGACACGGCGCAGGCGCAGCGCTTCTATCAGGAGATTCTCGGCCTCGATCTGCTGATGGATCTCGGCTGGATTCGCACATACGGTTCGGACCAGTCGATGACCGTGCAAATCAGCTTCGCGCAGGAAGGCGGTTCGGGCACGCCTGTGCCCGATATCTCAATCGAAGTCGACGATGTGGACGCCGCGTTCGACGCGATGAACGCTGCCGGCTTCGCGGTCGAATACGGTCCCGTCGACGAGCCGTGGGGCGTGCGGCGCTTTTATGTGCGCGATCCGTTCGGCAAGCTCGTGAACATCCTCGCGCATCGCTAACGCACAAAACGCCTTCACGCGTGAAGGCGTCGTGAAGGCTGAGGCC
The DNA here is from genome assembly GCF_040965635.1 of Paraburkholderia phymatum. GTDB lineage: Bacteria > Pseudomonadota > Gammaproteobacteria > Burkholderiales > Burkholderiaceae > Paraburkholderia > Paraburkholderia phymatum_B. The sequence continues at coordinate 20,721 of NZ_JBFRCH010000007.1, read as the reverse complement.
GCGCTACTTGCTCTCGATCAGCTTGACGAGCGTATGCAACAGCCGGTTCGACGGCGTCGCCACGCCGAGCGCTTCGCCGCGCCGCACGATCAGCCCGTTCAGGTGGTCGATCTCGCTGCGCTTGCCGCGCGACAGGTCCTGTGCCGTCGACGAATACTGTCGCGGCATCGTCTCCGCGATCATGCGCACGGCCGCGTCGACATCGCCGGGAACGGTGACCCTGTCCGCCTTCGCGACGGCAAGACATTCGTCGACGATATCGCGCATCACTGCCTTCACGCCCGCGCCCTGCACGAGCTGACCATAAGGCAACTGCGTGATCGCCGACAACGCGTTGTACGCGCAATTCAGAATCAGCTTCGCCCATAGCGCGCCGCGCACGTTATCGGAGATCTCGGTCGGCACGCCCGCCGCGATCAGCGCCTGCGCGGCTTCCGCGCTTGCCTTCGACGGCTCGATTACCAGCTCGCCGCGTCCATGATGGCGGACGTGTCCCGGCCCTGCCATTTCAGTCGCGACATAGACGACGGCGGCGGCCACTTCCTGCTGCACGACGTTGCGCACTTCGTCGGCATTCTCGACGCCGTTTTGCAGCGAGAGAACCAGCGTATCGGGTGCGAGAAAGGGCTTGATTTCGAGCGCGGCGCTGTTGGTGTCGGTGGACTTCACGCAGAACAGCACGAGCTTCGCGCCCTGCACGGCACTCGCGTTCGTGCTGGCGGCAAGATCGATGTGCTCGTCGAATGCCTGCGTTTCGAGCCGAAGGCCGCGACGCGCAATCGCGTCGACATGCGGAGGCCGTCCGATCAATACCACTTCGTGTCCCGCGCGCGCCAGCATCCCGCCGTAATAGCAGCCCACCGCGCCCGCGCCCATCACCGCAACTTTCATAAGCAACGCTCTTCTTGAATGGTTTTGAACCGTTAAAAGTTACCACATGGCGTGCAAGGATGAATCGTCGGCGAACCTGCGAAGAGGCGTGTCGTCAGGCGCGCGTGCGCACGGCGAACAACGCATCGGCGAATGCGGCGGGCGCTTCCTGAGGCAGGTTATGCCCGGCATTCGCGATCACGCGATACTCGTAAGGCCCTGTGAAATGCGGCGCATGATGCGCAGTGCCGCCGACAGGCATCACGCCGTCAACGCCGCCGTCGAGTGAAATCGACGGCACGCTGATGGGAGGTTGCGCCGCGAGACGCCGCTCGATGTCTTCGTAACGCGGGTCGCCTTCGACGAGCGCATAGCGATGCCGGTACGAATGAATCACGACATCGACGAAATCGGCGTGATCGAACGATGCCGCCGTGCGTTCGTAGCACGCGTCGTCGAAACGCCATGTGGGCGACCAGAGCGTCCACAGCAGGCGGCACAGTGCGCGCCGGTTTTCCGCGAGCCCCGCGCGGCCGCGCTCGCCGTGAAAGTAGTACTGATACCAGTGGCGCAGCTCGTTCTCCGGCGGCGCCGGCTTGCCCGACGCCGCGATGTCCTGGATGTTGTAGCCGTTGATGGTCACGAGCCCCTGCACGCGCTGCGGATACAGCGCCGCGACGATACAGCCGGCGCGCCCGCCCCAGTCGTAGCCGCCGAGCAGCGCGCGCTCGATATACAGCGCGTCGAGCAGCGCGAGCAGATCGGCGGCGAGCGCGGCCTGCTGGCCGGAGCGCGGCGTGTCGGCGGAAAGAAAGCGCGTGGGACCGTAGCCTCGCAGATAAGGCACGATCGCGCGCGCGCCCCGCGCAGCCAGCAGCGGCGCGACTTCGTCGTACGCATGGATGTCGTACGGGAAACCGTGCGACAGCACGACAGGCCAGCCTTGCGAATCGCCCGTTTCTTCATAGGCGATGTTCAGCAGTTCGGTGTTCACGTGCTTCAGCATGATCGGCGGCTCCGCATCAAGCGCTGATGGCGACAACACAGAGAGCGTTCATGGTAGCGCCGCCGCACGAAATACGCTGACGGCCGTGCGCATGTGCCTCGTATAAGAGCAATGCGAAAGAGAAGTCGTTTTACCGCAAGCCGATGTCGGATTCGTGCCATGCCGGCGACGCACACGCCCGCTACATTCGACGAGAGAAAGCCCGTAAAACGTCGCGATCCGGGTGCCGCGAAAGACGAACGAGACTGAGCACGATGAACCAGGCACACGATTCGGCGGCCCGCCAGCCGTGCGGCGCATTTTCTCTGTCGGATGCGCAGCCGCGCACCGATTTTGTCGAGAGCGGTTCTTCGTCGAACGCGCGGGTTGCGCCCGTTGATCACTGCACTCGTGCGCCCATCCCAGCGCCGCTGCCTCCCGTCAGCAGCCTGCGCTCCACCGCGATCCTGCTGCTCGGCTACGCGATCCTGATCACGGGCAATGGCCTGCTCGGCACGCTGATCTCGCTGCGGCTCATTCAGCAACAGGCGCCGTCGATCGTGGTCGGCGTCGTGCAGTCCGCGTACTACGTCGGCTTCATGCTGGGCGCCGTGTATGGCGGCTCGTTGATCGGGCGCGTCGGCCATCATCGCGCGTTCGTCACGTTCGCCGCGGCATCGGCGTGCTGCGCGCTCGGCTATGCGGTGTGGAGCAGCGCCGCGACCTGGGCCGCGCTGCGCTTCATCACGGGCTTCTGTCTCGTCGGCATCTTCACGGTGATCGAGAGCTGGCTGCATCAGGTCGCGAGCAACGCGCAGCGCGGACGCGTGTTCTCCGCGTATCTGATCACGAACTATCTCGGCGTCGGCACAGGCCAGTTTCTGATCGGCCTCGCCGACCCGGCGGGCTTCGAACTCTTCAGCGCCGTCAGCGCACTGTTTGCGGCATCGCTGATTCCCGTCGCGCTCGCAGGCACGGCGCCCGCGCCCGCCATCGCGCACGATGCTCACGGCGCGGCCTACGGCTCACGTCTCGCGCGCGGCCTGTCGGGGCTGCGGACGATCTATCGATGGGCGCCGCTCGGCGTGATCGCGTGCCTTGCGGCCGGGCTGCTGAACAGCGCGTTCTACACGATGCAGCCGGTGTTCATGCGGCGCGTCGGCTATTCGGTGCCGGACGTATCGCATTTCATGGGCTTTGCGCTGCTCGCGGCGCTCGTGCCGCAATGGCCCGTTGCGCGCGTCGCCGATCGGTTCGACCGGCGCAAGGTCCTGCTCACTCTCGCCGTAAGCGCCGGAACGTTGAGCGTCCTGCTGTTCGTGCTGCGCGACGGCGTGCTGATCGAGGCACTCGGTTACCTGTACGTTGCTGTCGCGTTTTCGATGTATGGCGTCGTCGCGTCGTATGTGAACGACTGCATTCCCGCCGACGAGCGGATCGCCGTGAGCGCTGCTCTGCTGTTGATCTTCTCGTTTGGCGCGAGCGGCGGCCCGACGCTCGCATCCGCGATGATGGCCATCGCGGGCCCCGCCGGCCTCTATCTGTTCACGGCCCTCGTGATGGGCGTGCTCGTTCTGCTGACGCTGCGCAGCCTGCGCGCATCGGGATCAGTGAATCGTTCCGTCTAGCCCTGCTCGCAGCGGAAAAAATCGATGCTCTGTCCCGACGCGACCGCGCGGCGCAGCCAGTCGGGCAGATCGCCTTGACCGTCCCAGACATGCCCGAGCGCATCCTGATAGCGTACCGCGCGCGCCGACTTTTGGTCCTCGGCGAGCGACCGTTCGATCGCGTCGACGGTGATGCCGAACTCGGTCATCTTGTGCCGTATCCACGCGATCAGGCGCTCTCTGGCCTGGCCGTCGAGTTTTGCGATTGAAGTAGACATTGCTCGTGCGATTCGAAAGGTGAAGTGTTCAGCAATCCATTCGTACGGGCATGGCGATGCGTGACGAATTCAATTGCGCCGCCGCGCGTCGATGCGAACCGCCGAGTCGAACAGCGCCTGCGCTCGCGCAAGCTCGTCGAGCGCGCGGTCCAGTTGCGCGACGGCGGCAGCATACTCGACGTTCGATGTGCTGTCTTCCGTATCGCCGCGCACGGCGCGAAACGCCAGATCGACATTTCGCGTCGCCTCTACAAAACGCTGCGCGGCCTGAGCCTGCCGCGAATGCGTAATCGCCGACATAGGCATTCCTCCATTTCGTTTCAGGTCCGTGTACTTCATTTGCGGAAGCACACGGTGCAGCGATAGCACTGGTTCGAGCCAGCGACTTGAACGGATATCGGTTGCAATGCATTGCGCGACACGCCGATTTTCTCTCCGCTCGCGGCCAAGCGCCAGGGCGGGAATACAACAACACGCGCTTTTTTAACGCGAGCACCGAAGTGTCAGTGCCCCCAGGTTCCATGCAATGAACACTCGCAGACCGTCCGCGTCTGTCACGTCGCGAAGCTCGGCTGCGCATGTGCCGCGTTGCTGAATGCAGCCATCGCTTCGACGGGCGGCATATCGAACAGGTCGCGCGTGAAGCCGCGCACCCGCTCTTGCGGCGGCCGGCTGCGCAAACGCCCGACCAGTTCGATGAACGTTGCGAGATCGCCGTCGCGCGTGGCCTTGTTGACCTCCGCGAAATCGCGCGCCTTGAGCACGCCGGGTTGCGTGAGCCGCACGAAATACGGCGCTTCGAGTTCGACGGCGAGCGCAACCGGATAGCTCTTGCCGGTCTTTCCGCTCTCGGCATTCGGGTTGCCCGCGCGCGCGATGCAATCGACCACGGCCGTGCCGTGCGCGGCACCTAGCGCTTTGCCCGTGCTCACGCTGCGCAGATGTTCCGGGTACACGCGCAAGCGCGTGCCCATGCACAGTTCCGTCGGCGACGAGCACACCAGCGCGTAGTGCTGTTCCTTGCGCTGCCCGGAAGGCAGCGTCGCGCGGCTGACGATGAACGCGTGAGGCGGAAGCTGCCGCACCTGCCCCGTGCTGTCGATCCACGCGTTCCACAGCAGCATGTCTTCCTTTTTGCGGCCGGCGGATCGGGGCTTGCTCGATGCCGGCGAAAAGAGTGCGAGCAGCGAGCCCGTGCGGTGCGCCGCGACTTGCGCGCTGTTGCCCAGCGACCGCCCGACGCCCCACAGAAAACGCCCGCCGCCCAGCCTGCGCTCCCACTCCTTTTGAAGGACGACGACAGGCAGACCTTCACTGGACTCGTGGCCGGTCTTGGTCCAGCAGAACGTGGGCGGTAGGTGCTTCAGTGTCATTCACTTCCTCGGGAGGCAGCCATTCGTCAAAATTGATTGGCCAATTCAATAAGCGCTAATGTATAGATATAATGCGTCGAATGGAAGCCCCGAAGAGCGATTTTCCCGTGCAGGACCTGATGCGCCGCTTGCTGGCGGATACGCGTTCGTCCAGCGAAATTGCGAGGCTTTCTGGAGTCAGCCAGCCTACGGTGTCGCGGCTTCGGCTGTCGGAGGGGCAGCGTGTGCGCAAGAGCGCCTCATTCAATAAGCTATGCAGTTTCTACGGCGTGGAGCCACGCCGTGCGAGCGGCCGGGCAGCGGGCTACAACGAGTTGCTGCGCAATGCGATCGTCGACGCATGGGACGGCTCTGAAGAGCACGGTCGCGCATTGCTCGTCGTGATCAAAGGGCTGAAGGGATTGAGCGGAAAGATGGGGTGAGCGGCGTGTGTCGGGACGCTCGACGGGCTATGCCGTGCGGGATGAGTTGGTGCGGGACGCGATGGAAGGGCCACGTGGCAGCCGCTGGGAGAGAAGAAGCGAGCAGATTGCGAATGCGGTTTCGTTGCTCGTCCGCATCGCTACGCATTGAGTGGAACATCGCGGGCAGCGTTCGATGTGGTGTAGCTCATGGTGATGGTGATTCGTCCAATCAAGCGGTCGATGGATCACTGCCACGACGCTCAAAAGGAAATTGCCAGGCCATGACGATGCAACCGATCGTAGCGGCATATGCCGTGAATCGGCTGCCCAAAGGTGCCCAAGCACTGACGAAACTGGCCGCGACGGGCGGGCGCGCTCGTGCCGGCGCCAGGGTTTCAACCAGCCTCGACGGGCCGTCGGTAGGTGCCGGGCGTGCTGCCCGTCCAGTGGCGGAACGCTCGATGAAAAGCGCTTGGATCGTCGAAGCCGATGTCGCCGGCAATGACGGCGATCGTGTCCTGCGTCTCGGTCAGCCGCTGGATCGCGATGTCGCGCCGCAGTTCGTCCTTGAGCATCTGAAACGTCGTCTCTTCGGAGGAAAGGCGCCTGCACAGCGTGCGGACCGAGCAATGGAGATTTTTCGCGGCCTGCTCGATCGTCGGCAGGTCGGGCAGATCGCCTGCGAGATATTGGCGAACGCGATGACTGACAAGTTGCTCGCTGAACGACTCGAAGATCCACTCGCCCGGAGAGCGCGCGAGAAACTTGCGCAAATTGCGTTTGCGCTGGCGGATCGGCATGTCGAGAAAGGCCGCGCTGAAGCGCATCAGCGTGGCATCGCAGCCGAAGCGCACGGGGCCTGAAAAGAAGTAGCGGTGATCGACGGCATGCGGAGGTTGCCGACACGCGAAATCGACTCGCAGCAGCGGTATTTTCTGGCCGACGAGCCACGACGAGACACCGTGCGCGAGCTTGAGCGTCAACTCCTGGCCGAGCGGTCCGATGTTCCCATAGGCAGGACTCGGACGCAGTTCGACCTGAGCTATCAGATCGCTGCGGCGCGATTCCAGACGAAAGTCGTCGAGCACGATATGAAAGAACTGGCCGAAGCGGTGCAGCGCCGTTTCGAGGTTCGGTGCATCCAGAAGGCTGAGGCAGAGAAACTTCAATGTGCCGCTGCGCAGCGGGCGACTGAAGATGCCCGGCATTTCGTCGTCCAGTTCGATCGCGAGCATGCGATACAGCGTGGAGAACTGCTCCTCGGTCACGCGGGCGCCGCGCTTGCTGAGTAGTGCGGGCGTGATGCCCGCCTCGCGGAGATAGCGATGCGTGACGTCGACTCGCGCGCCGGCCGCCTCCAGAAAGCCGTTGACGAGCGAGATCGGGACAGTTGCACTTGGTGTTTGCATTCGTGTTCCCGTCGAAGTGAGGACTTCATGCTTCACGGCACGCGTCGCTGTTTTTTTCACTTTGATCCGGGAGCCTTCGGATCGAGCTTTCGTGCATGCGCGGCTCATGCGTCATTGTGGATCAGCGACTTTGATGTCTTCGACTTTTTGTTTCGAGCAGGGACATAAAAGAAGCGGCGGCGGTCGAGCGAGGATTATATGACAGCAAGAGAGCGCGCCTTTCGTTCTTCGAGTCCAGTTCTTTCGCGATTGACTAACGGGGCTTTATTGGCAAATCCGTAGAAAGCTGAAAGGATGCGTGGTCGGCCGGGAAGCGTCGAATGGCGGAAGGCAGCCAACGACGATGAACGCGATCCTGCGTTTGCCGGGTTCTCGGGCGACATAGCGATGACGCGGAAAGCAGCCAGGCCCAGACGCATTTCTTCATGCGCGTGGGCCTGCAATAAGCGACTAGTCCATCAGGCGTCAGGGTTGCCGGCGACGAACGCAGTAAATGCGTTATAGGGCTGAGCCACCACGGCTCCGTCGATCATCAGGCCATAAGTCGTATCTCCGCTGTCGAGCACGTAATACATCACGGACTGGATGTTCTTCGTCTTCCGCGCACGATAGTAGTTCGCGAACTGCGTGCTGATGTAGTTCGCGCGATAAGCCTCCGTGCTTTCGGGCCCGGTGTTCCATTCCGTGATCAGGAACGGCACGCCGTAGCGAGCCTTGCAGTAGGTCGGCAGGTCGAAGCCCGGACCCGCTCCATCCGTGCCGAGGTTGAAGATGTCGCCGTAGACTTCGTAGTTGTGCCACGTCGTCATGTCCCAGCGCACTTTCGGATAGCCGCCCGTGCCGTCCGGCTGCATGCCGTCCCACAGCGCATCGGACGCGCCGACGTCGGCCACGCAGAAGTTGACGCCGCATTTGGCCGTGGGCTGCACCGACTTCACGCCGTCGATCATGCCGCGCATCGCGCCGCGCATGATCGGCCAGTTCACGTTGTTGAAGTCGACTGCTTTCGATCCCGCATTGGTCGGATCGAGGATGATCTCGATTTCCCGGGTCAGCTCGTTGCCGCATTCGTACATCGTGACGCCCCACGGTGCGAGCGCGGCCGCGATAGTGGCCGCGCCTGCACGTGTGCGGTTATAGGCGGCCGATTCGCTCGAGAACATGACGCCGGGCGATTCGTGGATGCCGAAATTGACGAGCACGAACAACGTCAGTCCCGCTGCCTGGAAGGCCTTGGCCAGTTCGACGACTGCGCCTAGCGATACCGGGTCGTCAATGCAACCGACGCGGTAAGTCGAGCATCCCATGCTCTTCATGATCGACACGATCTGGTCGGGCGTGTAGCGATAATCGTAGTGTCCGTTGATACCGTAGAACGTACCAGCCGTCGCCGCCGACACGATGCGAGGATCGTTGCACGGCAACCATGTGCTCGCGTCAGTAAGAACATAGAACTGTCCACCCGTGCCGCGATGCCAGATCTTGCTGCCGTACCACAGCAGCAGCGAAACGTTGTAGGTATTGCCGACAGTGTTGTTATTCCGATAAATGACGCCATTCACGACGGTCCACACATTGCCGACCTTGTCGATGATGTACGAGGCGGACGGAATCGTCGTGCCATCGACAGAAGTACCGCCGAGCCGCGGATCGTTGCACGCGATCCACGTGGAGCCGTTCCATCCGTAGAACTGCCCGCCCGTTCCCTGGTGATAGACGCCGCCGCCATACCACAGCACCATCGACACGTTGTAGTTGTTGTTGGCCTTGACCCCGTTCTTGTAGACGGAACCGCCAACCAGTGTCCAGACGGCGCCCTGGTTGTCGATGATCGAGTTGGCGGGCGGAATCGTTGTCCCGTTGGCGGATGCCCCCACCGCTTTGGCGACTGCCTTGGCCGCCTTGGCCGTAACGGTATCGCCCGTGCCGAAATCGGATGCGCCGCCGCATGCGCTGAGCACGTAGCTGCCACCAAGTGCCGCGACGCGGCCTAGAAATTGACGTCGATTAATCATGGAAATGGTCCGCTGCCGAAAACGGCTAAAAAGGAACGGTGGTTACAGCGGCACGTCCGGACGAGTGAAGACCGATAGAGTTACTTCGCATTCCGAAATATCTGCCATTGATCCCCGCGCGAAATGCCGAGTGGGAACCAATCGCTTAATCGGTAATTACTGCCTTAGTGCTCGCGAATACGCGCAATTAATGCCTGTTTTTCGGCAGCAGAAAGGCGGCACAGTAGGGCGAAAACTCAAATAAGTCGTTTCTTCTGATGAATATACAGGCAAGAGATTTTTTTCGCGTACAGCCCTATGCAGAGGGATGCTTCCGCAGCATGTAACACAATGTTACAGAGAAAACGTTTTTATCGCCTACCTGATGAGTTCGCCCACTCGGTATCGGAATTTTATTCTCTATAGCTCCCTAATTAATTGGAATTTAATCAGGGAACGAGTTTTTGATTAATTAGGGAATGATTCCGTAGAAATACGGGCTTCGCTATCGAGATCGCCAACAGAGAGGCACGCTGCTTGCTGCATCCTCCCGGTGCTCATCGCGAGACACTTGAGTTCACAGCAACACAAGGGAAGCCAACACAACCACACCTTTGAAATCCACGGAACGTCGCCACGCGTGCGTTCCTTGTTCAACGAGCCGGCAGGCCGTCGGCCTCACCGTATGCAGCGTCCGGTCTCCTCCGAGCCGTCGATGTTGCCGCCTTCGTCACCGGCCTGAGTCGTCGCCACCCGAATGGACTGCGCGCTTTGCCGGATGCGTCCACAGCGGACACAGGTTCCGCTTCAGCCAGAAAAAGGAGGCCATCTTGCCTAACCGACGCACTGTCCGTTTCGCGGGCAGCCTGATCTTCGTCGTGCTCATCGTCGTGTTTCTCACACGGGCAATCGAGCCCGGCACTTACCGCCAGTACTCGGGCGATCTCGCTTACTACGCGATCCGGCATCTGGTACTGGTGGGTTATTCAATGGTGCTTGCGATCCTCGTGGGCGTGCCGATGGGCGTGCTGCTGAGCCGGCCGTCAATGGCGCGCCAGGCCGAAGCGTTCATGCAGATTTTCAACATCGGCAACACGGTGCCGTCGCTCGCCGTGCTGGCAATTGCGCTCGGCATCTTCGGCATCGGCGATGTGCCGGCTATCGTTGCATTGTTCTTCGCGTCGCTATTGCCGATCACGCGAAACGCGTATGTGGGCATGAAGGGCGTCGCGCCGGCGCTGCTCGAAGCGGCACGCGGGCTCGGCATGACGAATACACAATCGTTGTTGCGAGTCGAGTTGCCCAACTCGATGCCGATCATTGTCGGCGGCATTCGCACCGCGCTCGCGATCAACGTGGGCACTGCACCGCTTGCGTATCTGATCGGCGCGGACAGCCTCGGCACGCTGATCTTTCCCGGCATCAATCTCAACAACAACCAGATGCTGCTTCTCGGCGCGGCCGCCACGGCCATTCTCGCGCTGCTGCTCGATGCAATCGTCTCGACAATCAGCCGCGTGTGGCTCACACGTAAAGGGGTGGCGGCATGACGCGACTGATTGCTGATCGACTGAACCGCATCGTTACGCTGCTGATCGCCGGTTGTGTCGCCGCGTGCCTGAGCATGCCTGTGTGGGCCGCAAAAATCGTCATCGGTGGCAAGAACTTCACCGAGCAATACGTGCTCGTCGAACTCACGGCGCAGTATCTGCGCTCGCGCGGCTACACGATAGAAACGCGCACGGGCCTCGGCAGCGTGCTGCTGCGCAGCGCGCAGGAGAACAACCAGATCGATCTGACGTGGGAATACACGGGCACGGCGGCGCTCGTCTACGACAAGCTCACGGAAAAGATGACACCCGATGAGATGTACCAGCGCGTGAAAGAGCTCGATGCGAAGCGCGGCCTCGTGTGGCTGAACAAGTCGCCGATGAACGACACGTATGCGCTCGCGCTGCCCGCCGAAGCGGCCAAAAGAACCGGCATCCGCACGATCTCGCAACTGGCCGCGAAGATGAAGAGCGACCCGAAAGGCACGCATAACGTGTTCGGCATGGACGCGGAATTCGCGAATCGTCCAGACGGCCTGAAGCCGCTCGAAGCCGCTTACGACATGCACTTCACACGCAAGGAAACGCGCCAGATGGACCCCGGCCTCGTCTACACCGCCCTCCACAACAACCAGATCGCGATCGGCCTCGTCTACACGACGGACGGCCGCGTGAAGGGTTTCGGCATCGTGCCGCTCGAGGACGACAAGCACTTCTTTCCGCCGTACAACGCGACCCCCGTGGTACGCGCGCCGATCCTTCAACAGAACCCGAAGCTCGCGGAACAACTGAACGCACTGTCGGCGCTATTGAACAACGACGTGGTCCTCGACATGGACAAGCAGGTCGATATAGACGGCAGGTCGGTGCAGGCGGTCGCAGCCGAATTCCTGCGCGCGCATCAACTGCCGTAACGACTGCCGCAACAACGGAGGAACGATGAACCTGTTCGACTATCTGTCGGCGAACTGGCCTGAACTGCTTCAACTCACGCTGCAGCATGCGTGGCTCGTGAGCCTCGCGGTAGGCTGCGCGATCATCGCCGGCGTGCCGCTCGGCATCCTGATGAGCCGTTGGGAATGGCTCGCCGCGCCGCTGCTTGGCATCGCGACGGTAATCCTCACTCTGCCGTCGATCGCGCTGTTCGGCCTGATGATCCCCGTCTTCTCGCGCTTCGGCGAGGGTATCGGCGCTGTGCCGGCGATCACCGCCGTGTTTCTCTATTCGCTGCTGCCGATCATGCGCAACACCTATCTCGCGCTGCATAACGTCGAGGCGAGCATCAAGGAAGCGGGCATCGGCATCGGCATGACGCGCTGGCAGCGACTGCGGCTCGTGGAGCTTCCGCTCGCAGTGCCGGTGATACTCGGCGGCGTGCGCACAGCCGTCGTGATGAACATCGGCGTGATGACGATTGCGGCGGTGATCGGCGCGGGCGGCCTCGGCTCGCTGATTCTGCGCGCGATCAGCCAGAGCAGCATGATGAAGCTGCTGGTGGGCGCGGTGCTCGTGAGCATCCTGGCGATCGTCGCCGATTTGCTGCTGCAACTGTTGCAGCGCGTACTGACACCGAAGGGAGTACAGGAAACATGATCGAACTCGACCAGTTGACCAAGACTTTTACGCAGAAAGACGGCCAGCAAGTACACGCCGTCGATTCTGTCAGCCTCGAGGTGAACGAGGGCGAAATCTGTGTGTTTCTCGGACCCTCGGGCTGCGGCAAGACGACTACGCTCAAGATGATCAACCGGCTGATCGAGCCGACCTCGGGCCGCGTGCTGATCAACGGCGAGGACACGGGCACGCTGAACGAAACGGACCTGCGCCGTCATATCGGCTACGTGATCCAGCAGATCGGCCTGTTCCCGAACATGACGATCGAGGAGAACATCACGGTCGTGCCTCGCTTGCTCGGCTGGGACAAGAAGCGCTGCGCGGAGCGCGCGACCGAACTGATGTCGATGGTCGCGCTCGATCCGAAGCAGTATCTGAAGCGCTATCCGCGCGAGTTGTCGGGTGGCCAGCAGCAGCGTATCGGCGTGATTCGCGCACTCGCGGCGGACCCGCCCGTGCTCCTGATGGACGAACCGTTCGGGGCTGTCGACCCGATCAACCGCGAGGCGATTCAGAACGAGTTCTTCCAGATGCAGCGGCAACTGAAGAAGACCGTGATCATGGTGAGCCATGACATCGACGAGGCGATCAAGCTCGGCGATCGCGTGGCCGTGTTTCGGCGCGGCAAGCTCGTGCAGTACGACCATCCCGACACGCTGCTCGCACATCCGCGCGACGACTTCGTCGGCCAGTTTGTCGGCGCGGACAGCACCTTGAAGCGCCTGTTGCTGGTGAAGGCCGGCGATGCCGCGACGACGCCGGAAACCGCGCGTCCCGACACGCCGCTCCCGGAGGCATTCATGACGATGGACGAACATGACTTCCGCTATCTGACCGTGGTGGACGAAGCCTTCCACGCCCAAGGCTTCGTCACGCGCCGCGCCGCGCGCCATGTCGAAGGCGTGTGCGCGGACAAGCTGGCCGCATTCCCGGCCACCGTGTCCGACGGCGACAATCTGCGCATCGTGCTCTCGAAGATGTATCAGTTCCGCACGTCGTGGATGCCGGTACTCGACGCCGACGGCGTATATGTCGGCGAAGTCACGCAGGACTCGATCGCGGAGTATCTGAGCTCGGGCCGCTCGCGTCATCAGACCGGCAAGGCGCCCGTGTTCACGACAAGCGAGGTGACTTGAAGCACGAAATGCGCTCAATCACTGTTGCTGGCGATTCGCGCGACGTCAGCTCGATCCAGGGCCTTTGATGAACACGAGTCGGGTCCACGTCACGTTCATGCGCCGGTTCGATCGCTGGACGGATTCCGATCGAACGCCGAGTATCGGTTGTAAATCGTGGACATTCGCGAGCTGGATGGTCTCTTCAGCCGAGACGTCGAACATCCGCCGTCCTTCTGGAATCGGACCATGCCGCAATGACAGGATCAGCAAAGCGCCGTCAGACAGCAGACGAACGACATTCGGCATCGCGCGACGACGTTCTTCTTCGTCGAGATGCATCCAGACGGCCGTCAGCATCGCGAGGTCGAAATGTCGTGTCGTTGCGCGCAGGACGCTGAGGTCCGGAAGGCTATCGTCGAGCCATTCAATCCGCGATGCCGGATGCAGCTTGACGCCAGCCGCCCGGAACTCGTCGACCGGCTCGACGGCGACTACGTGATGCCCCATTGCAGCAAGCGCAGCCGCGTCGCTTCCTATACCTGCTCCAACGTCGAGCACACGGGACGGACGGGTTGGTATCAGATGCAAAACGGCCGCGTGATGCTCGGCAAAAGGGATGTTCCGCCATTGACCGATGAGCGATCGAGCGGCCTGCGCGTAGCCCTCCGTACCGCGTACGTCGATAGACACTGACGACTCTCCTGTGTGGTGATCCGGGTAGGTTCCGCAGTATCGTGTCATGCAGCACCGGCACGCGCGGTATGCTAGAGACGGATGCCGTTCAATCGGGTATCTGCCAGTCATGGCAGGCACGATGATTGCAACGCTGGCGCTGTGTCCAGGTCTGGACACTATCCCTGTTTGTCAGCTGTTTTTGTGCTGCGTAGACGCCGTAGCCTTTAAATTCGTGAATATCCACTTCATCAAACACTGGCTGAAAAACCCCGCCGCCGTGGGCGCGATCGCTCCATCTTCCCTGCATCTGGCGCGCGCAATGGCACAGCCGGCCGACCAGTTTGATACGATTATTGAACTCGGCGCCGGCACCGGCGTCATTACCGATGCGCTTATCGAGCGCAACCCTTCGGCAAGACTGATAGCCTTCGAACTGGACCCGGCGCTGGCTGGCAAGCTTGCCGCGCGACATCCGGGCATCGAAGTAGTCGCCGGCTGCTTCCACGAACGGGCGCAGATTTTAGATTCATTGCCGGAGCGCGCGCTAATCGTCTCGGCGCTGCCGTTTCGCTCGTTGCCGAAAGAGGTCATTCGCCCGACGACGGTGATTCTCGCAAGATTTCTCATGCAGAATGTCGGGCGCAGGCTCGTGCAGTTCACCTATCAGCCTAGAACGCCGTTTGACGTCCCGACGAGCCTCACCTGGCGCTGGCGGCGTGTCATCTGGCGCAACACGCCGCCGGCCGGCGTTTGGGAACTCCGACAAGGTTAAGCCGAAGCCGCTTCTCGTACGCAATCTTCTACAAGCGCTTTTAATTCCGGCCGTCGAACACTTGGGGAAATCGTCGGCGAGATGCTGGTGCGGACGACGGCATGTCGCGCGCAACGCGCCCGTCGTCCAAACCAGTACCGTGGCGTCAGTTCCCGCCCCTGAGAATGCCCGCGAATCTCGCGGCAAGTTTCTATCTGGTTCCAATCACCATTGAGTCGGGGCCGATAAGCGGCTCGACGCGTACCTGTGTGAAGCCGACTTCCTGCATCCATTCGCGACACTGCGCGCCCGTATAGTCGAAACCGCCAGGTGTCTCGATAAGCATGTTCAGGCTCATCAGCAGGCCAAAGGCATTGCGCCTGCGGTCATCGTCGATTACCGCGTCGTAGACGATCAGGCAACCGCCGGGAGGTAGCGACGCATAGCACTTCGCAAGGAGCTCGAGCTTCTGCCCGAGATCCCAGTCGTGGAGGATGTGCCCCATCACGAGCACGTCGGCCGCCGGACAGGGGTCCTTGAAGAAGTCGCCCGGATAGAAATGCAGCCGTTCCTGCAGGCCGTGCGACGTTACGTACTCTTCAAACACAGGGCCCACCACCGGCAGATCGAAGCCGCCGCCGCGCAAGTGAGGATGAGCGAGCGCAACCTGCACAGGTAAGGCGCCCTGGGCCGCGCCGATGTCAATGAAGGTGCCGTAGTTCTGCCAGGGGAATTGTTGCGCAATCGCCTTGGCCGCGCCCAGGCTGACCCCGCTCATCGCCCGCAGAAATCCCCGTAGCTTGTGTTCGTCGCGATACATCGCGTCGAAGGGATTGCCACCCCCTCTTGCCTCGTTCTGTGGCAGCCCCGTGCGAAGGGCTTCCGTCAGAGAGCCCCAGAACGGATATAGGCGCGCGTTGGCCATTTCCAGTAATCCACCGACGTAGCTGGGCTTGGCCACGTCCAGAAAGAGCCCGGCGTCCGGCGTATTGCGGTATTTCCCGTCTTCGCGTTCCAGCAGATTCAATGCGACCAGCGCGTCAAGAAAATCAAGGGCCGATCTCGGATGCAGTCCGAGTGCCTCAGCAAGCTCCGCAGCGTCGTGAGGACCCGTCGCGAGGCGCGAGAACACACCGAGTTCGACTGCGGACAATAGGGTCTTGGACGCCCAGAACCCCATGCCCAGCTGGAATACCCGTTCAGGGGAGGGCTCGCGCTGGCGCGTGTTGTCGGCGCCAGGCTCCTGTTGAACCATGCTCGATGTGCTTTCCATCATTGCTCCCGGAGGACGTGTGAAGAAGCGTCAGACAGGATGGTAGGCGAAGCGTAATTTTTCAAGCGTTCGCTACCGCACAGACGGACTCCAGCCCCTCGGTATGTGCGCCGTAACGGGATCGTGTCGATCGCCGATGGACTTTGTTGGGAGATAAGAGCTTCCGCTCAACGACCTGCAATCGACAGCAAGCTGCGCGGTTGTGACCTTTGTCAGTCTGCGAGCTCGCGATGCCACTCACGGCCATCAGGTCTTGCGCGCGAGCGCAGGTCGTCGCTTTGCGGACCTTCGTAGTTCAGCGATCGCGAATGACAGGTATCACCGGAACGGCCTGGTTGACAGGGACGGTGTCCGAAATCGGCTTCATCGTGGGCGGAACATAGTAAATATAGGCACTCGCGACGCAGGCCGGCTGTCCATCGGTTGTAACGGAACAGGTGTTGAGGATGCTATTGCCGTGTGCATCGGTGGCCCTGAATGCCGGGTCGGGAACGACGTTGTCGTAAGGCAGCAGTTTGTAGTTCTGGCGCAGGTCCCACACGATGGTGTGCCATGCCTGATAGGCCTGGCTCTGGTAGCCGCCGCCGCGCCCCGAACCGCCGCAGCGGGTCCACGCGTAGACCTCGCCGCGGATATACCCATTCTCGTCGAATCCCGTGACATAGCTGGCCACGTGTACACCGCCGCACGAGGCCCCGAGCAGTGTCGGGTATGCCGCTGGCAACGGCAGGGTGACCTGAGCCTGCACGGCGGCGCTCGCCAGCAGTCCCAGCAAACCGATCATCTTCATGTCGTACCTCCCGGCTGGTTTAGTGGCGTCGCAGACGGGTCCAACTGACGGATAGGGTCCCCTCGATACTTGTGCCCGAGAGGCTGATGGTGCTTTGCGGATAGCCGATCGGCAATTCGAGGGCCGGCCACAGCATGCACCACCTGTTCCCTTTTTGTTATAGCCAAATTCAGGTGGTGCAACCAGACAGATTGGAAAGAGTCGTCACCCAGAATGTCTGTCGAAATCTCCGCTGCGTACGTTCCATGACACGCCGACCTTGAGCTGCGGATCACATTCAGCGAATCGCGTGCCGAATCGATCACATAAAGCGCGTCGTTGTTCAACTAAAGATCGCATGTGAGCACGTACAGGTGTCAATGGAGGCGCCATTTGCATGATCGATTCTCATGATCTGTGAACTCGCGTGGCGTCCGTATGATTGACGACTCGAAGAGCGGAAAAGGACTTCTATTGAACGGCCGATATCCAAAAATCTGAAGGTTCGCTTCGAATCGGTTTATGCGCTTGCAACCTTCGGTGCGTCTGTCCGCGACCGGAGATCGTAGAAGCGCGTGTGCCTGTTTCACAGCTCGCGGCGGCACATTTCGTTGCGTTGTGCCTTTGATCTTGTGGACTGTGACGGTCATCTGGTCGACGTCGTCTTATCGATATGTGAGGGGCGCCGAAGCCTGCCGCTTCTCGCAATGCAGCGCAAGCTGACGTCTGGTGTACGGCGATGTCGCGAATCACACGGCGGATCGCCTAAACTACAGAACCAGCGGACGCGGCCATTCCCGCGCCGCTACCCCGTCATGGCGCACATCTTCTTCGCTGCTTCGATTCAGCGGCATATCGCAACGCCCGAGCGAGAGATCGATGCGCGCACGCTCGGCGAGGCGCTCGAGGCCGTCTTTACCGTGCAACCTCGACTGCGCGGCTACATACTTGATGACCAGGGCTCAGTGCGGCGGCATCTCGCCGTGTTTGTCGACGGACGGCCGGTGCGCGACCGACAACATCTGTCCGATGCGCTCGGCGAGGAGAGCCGGGTTTATGTCGTACAGGCGCTGTCGGGTGGATAGGCGGGCTCCATCCGTACCCGAACTTCCAGAGTAAGCGCCGAAGCGCCGACGCCCGCCGACAGGAGACACTCGACATGAGCGATCGATTGCTTGTCGCAACCCGCAAGGGTCTGCTCGTTCTGAAAGCCGATGGCAAGGGCAGCTGGACGTTCGGTGAGCCGTATTTCGTCGGCGAGCCGGTGAGTATGGTGCTGCCCGATCCACGCGACGGATCACTGTATGCCGCGCTCAATCTCGGCCACTTCGGCGTGAAGCTGCATCGCCGGCGCGCGGGCATGGCCGACTGGGAAGAGTGCGCGGTCCCCGTCTACCCGCCGCAGCCCGCCGACGAGACACGCACCGGCGACGGCGCGAGCGCGAGTGCGAGCGCGAGTGCAGACGCCGGCGCGGACAATGCGAGCGCCACAGCGCCCAGCCCGCCCGTCCCTGCCTGGACGCTTCAGCAAATCTGGTCGCTCGAAACCGGCGGTCCGGACGAGCCGGGCGTCTTGTGGGCCGGCACGATTCCAGGCGGGCTTTTCCGTTCCGACGATGGCGGCGATACATGGGTGCTCAACCGCGCGCTGTGGGATCGCCCGGAGCGCCGCGAATGGTTCGGAGGCGGCTATGACGCGCCGGGCATCCATTCCGTCATGGTCGATCCGCGCGACAGCCGGCACGTGACGATCGGTGTGTCGTGCGGCGGCGTCTGGCAAACCGCCGACGGCGGCGCGACCTGGCGCGTGACTGCCGTAGGCATGGAGGCCGACTACATGCCGCCGGAGCGGCGCGGCGATGCCAACGTGCAAGACCCGCACCGCGTCGTGCAATGCGCGGCAAGCCCGGATGCGCTTTGGACGCAGCATCACTGCGCAATCTTCCGCTCGACCGACGGCGCGGCGCACTGGCAGCGCATCGAAGCACAGCCATCGAGCTTCGGCTTCGCGGTTGCCGTGCATCCGCGCGAGCCGGACACCGCGTGGTTCGTGCCCGCAGTGAAAGACCAGTGCCGCATTCCCGTGGACGGCCGGTTCGTCGTCACACGCACTCGCGACGGCGGCCGCACGTTCGAGCGTTTTTCGAGCGGATTGCCGCCTGCACCGGCGTATGACCTCGTGTATCGGCACGGGCTCGCTGTCGATGACTCCGGCATACACCTCGCGATGGGGTCGACAACTGGCTCGCTATGGACGTCCTGCGACGGCGGCGAAAGCTGGCAATTGATTTCAGCGCATTTGCCGCCTGTTTATTGTGTCCGGTTCGGATGAGGTCGAGGGGCGGATCAGTAAGACATGAAGCGCCAATGTTTTCGTTCATTCAGGGGACATGGCCTGAATGCGTTCATCGGGGTGACGGATAGACACTTCGTGCTATACGCGCCGGAAAACCGCTTTGTGCAGCGCGGCTTGTCACGATGCTGACGGATAACGGGGCGCAGATTCGGCGATGCACCGCCGGGACAGAGTTCATCGCGCTTCACCACCATAGCAGGGTGAAGGTCAACGACGTGATCCAGCACTGGCTCGATGCCGACATCAATGACGCGTAGCCCTTCGCCGCCATGCCGTTCTCGTGTCATCAGAAAAACTGAAGTTCGCGATTAAAACTATGAGATTTCTTTGTCGACGCGCTTCTGCCATAGTTCTTGCACGCAGGTGTTTGCAGTCGTCGATGACTGCGTGAATAGCAACCCGTGAAAACATCAACCATGGACCACCCATTGCGCGCCACACTGGCTGCGGAATTGCATGCTCGCCCGTTCCTGAAGCTCGCCGAGTCTGTAGCCCTCACGCACTATGCGATTTACACCGAGCACGATCCATCGATACACGAGACGCTATTGCACGCATTGTGCCGGGACACGGGCATACCGATGCCGGCGGAAAGTGCCACACATTATTCCGTGCAGTCCCCGTGCGGGTGGCATCTGAAGTGGGAACGTCACACCGAATTCTCCACGTTCACGTTTGTCATCCCGCGCAACGACAGCGACTATTTCAACGACAGTGCAATCCACGGCATTCCCGCCGGCTGGTTCACGCAACTCTCCGGAAGCCGGTTCGTCGCGTCCCGCATGGAACTATTGACGGGAGACCGCGCACGCGTGGCGCGCGATTCGTTGCGTCAATGGATCGATGGACCGATTCTCGTCGGCAGCAATGTGCTTGGTGGCGGCCAGGTGTTCTGCGACTGGAACGTGCGCCCGGACGGTTTCATGCGCTTTCTCGTCATGGATGAGGGCTTTCGCGAGGAGCAAGGCGGACGCCTGCTGCAACGCCTCTACGAAATCGAAACGTACCGGATGATGGCGCTGCTGGCGCTGCCGATTGCGCGTCGGATGAGCCGTGATCTGGACGAGATCCATGCGTCGCTTCAATCGCTGATGCAAAGCATGGATGCGCAAGGCGCCGATGATGACGACTCGCAGCTTCTCGTCAAACTCACGCACCTCGCGGTGCGCGTCGAATCGCTGTCGGGATCGGGCGGGCGGTTCAGTGCTTCGCGAGCCTACGAAAAACTGGTGCTGGCGCGCATTCAGGAACTGCGCGAAGAACGCATCGAGGGCATGCCGACCATCCAGGAGTTCATGGAACGGCGCTTCGCGCCCGCGATGGAAACATGCCGCAGCGTCTGGGCACGCCATGAACAGATCGCGGCCCGCATCGCGCGCGCCGTCGATCTGTTGCGCACGCGAGTCAATCTCGCGCAGGAAAAGGACGTCACTCGCCTGCTTGCCGGCATGGAGCGCACGGCACGGAACCAGCTGCATTTGCAGCATGCCGTCGAAGGGCTGTCCGTGGCCGCGATCTCGTACTACGTGCTTTCGTTGGCGGCTGCTGCGTTCAAGGCGTTGCACGTGCTAAGGCAATGCTGATCAAGCCGAGTAAACGCGACTGATTGCGATGGCGCATGCGTAAACTTTCCGAATCACCAATGAAAATGGTCATTCCGGTTCATTTGGTCGCGCCGCAGGCGCTTTGCGCGGG
>NZ_JBFRCH010000006.1:0-372345 GCF_040965635.1 Paraburkholderia phymatum | reverse complement strand
CGCTCCGAATCCTCCGCATTGATCGACCGCCATCGCCAGTGTCAGTTGGTTCTTCATTTTTTTTACCGTTGCATGTCTACGCAATAACGCATGACAGCCATGAACGGTGGACTTGATCAGCATTGCCCTAAGACAGGCCGCAGAGTTCCGAATCCAAATCCGACTAGGAACCTTGGCAATCCCTTAGCGGGCTGGACTCGGACCAATTCAAGGTTCTAGGTTCTATATTAGGTATATAAACAGGAAACGTAATTTAGTGTCCTAGTATCGCGGGGAGACGGGCGGGGGAAGAATAGAAAACAAGAGTTGTGCCCAATATAGAACCAGAACCTCGAAGCGAAAAACCATATACGAATCAGCAAGTTACCACAGGTTCTATTCGGAACCCTCGGAATTAGGAACCCGCGCCGCCAAGGTCGAAACGACCCATAAAAAGACAAAAGGCAGACGCCTCTCAGCAATCCGCCTTTGACTACCGCCAGTACACGTGACCATCAAAACGCGTGATTTTTCTTCTGCGCGGGCGTAGGGACGTAAGACGCCTTGTTCTCGTCAGTCTTAGTATCGTCCAGTAGCTTCCGAAGTCGCACGTTAACAATCTCACGCCCGCCGCCGTCCTTGCCCGGATCGATCGACTTCGCATCCTTCACATACAGGGTATGCTTCGCGCCTTCCCACTTGAACGGCCAGGGCAGCCGGATATATCCAAGGTCCACCAGCATCGCCGCGATCTGACGCGTGCGCGGGCGGCTGTCTTGGGTATCGCGGAGCAGGTGGGCGCCAAGGTACACAGTCGAAATGACTTCCGCGCATACGCCCAACTCGCCTTCCTCGATATAGGACTTGATCAGATCCATGCCGCTGTCCGCAGATTCGTGGCTTTGCATCACAGCCTTCCACTTGGTATCGGGCGCGCGCATATCCCAGTGCATCTTCGGGTGGAGCTTGTACTCGATGAAGAACTTACGCAACTCGGCGGCGTGATCGTGGATGGCCGCGGCGAGACGCGTGAAGTACGCCTTGTATGACCCTTCCGCTTCGATCAGTTCGGAAATCGACTTCCACTGGGTGAACAGGACGAGCCATCGGCGGTCGGTGTTTCCGAGCGGCAGCGCGTTCTCGAAGTTGGTCATCGCCACGTAATTTGTCGAGTTGATCGCTGTGTGACGCTTGACGTACTTATCGACAATCTCGACCTTCGGATTGGTGATATACGGTTTCAGCTTGTTCGTTACGTGGTGCCGGTTCTCGCCCGCTTTCGCCTTGAGTTCTTCAATCGCCACGACCGCCGCGCCGTTCGCCCAGCCGGTGTTTTTGTCGGTCACTTCCTCGTTCGACACCAAACCAACGTTCGCTTCGCCCATCAGCTCTTCCATCAGTCCGTGAAAGATGATCGTCTTACCATCACCCTCAATGCCTTTAATCAGTGGCGCGATACCGATGAGCTTGCCCGGTTGCTGAACGTTCATGGCGATCCACGATTCGACATAGGCTACCGCGTCCGCATCGCCGAACAGGACGTTCAGGTGGTGCCGCACCGTCTCGACTGCGGCCCATCCTTCGTCCGTGTACTCCTTCGCAGTCTCCGGTATCGAGCGCGGCAGGAAGCGGTTCACATACTTTCCGCCGTTGAACTCGAATACTTCGGGATGGCCCGCGACATACATCGTTCCATCAACCACATCGAACCCCTGGCCGTTTTGTACATAGGTGTAGGCGGGCGGCAGGGCGGCTTTCTTCTCGCCATCACCCTCATTCTTCATATCGTCCGCAAGCTTCTTCATAACCGGCGCGAACGCAGCATTGAACGCCTTCTGGCTATACAGGCGGCGATGGCCGGGCAGGATTACCTTTTCCTCCAGAAGCGAGAAGCACCAGCCCTTGTCCCAGTCGTGAAGCATTACGCCGTTATCGCGCGCTTTCTCTCTGGCGCGGTCGGTACGTTCTGGAGCACAACGGAATCGATATCGCGGCGGAACAAGTGCTGCGCGATGACCTCGTGTTGGTCGGCTCGCAAATGGCGAAAGCGTTCTGGGCGTCCGCTGACAAGTTGTTCGCCGCGCACATGGAACAACTCGAAAAAGGGAGTAAGCAATAATGTCGAACGATCTTGATCAGTTCACGATCAATTACAAGATTCAGGTTAACGCCGCGATCCAGAATCTGGCGAAGCTTAACGATCAGGTCGCAACGACCAACAAGGCCGCGAACGCGGGCGAGAAGGCCGTGGGCGCGTTCGGTGAAGCGATTACGAGTAACTTGGGCGGCGCACTCCCCACTCTGAATAAGCTGTCGAGCGTTCTCAAGTCGATTACGGCGGAATTCGGCCTTGTGTCGGCGGGCGCAGCGTTAGCGGGCGGCGCAATCTATAACGCCATGCGCGTCCGGGACCAGTTCAACGCGCAGCGCACCCAATCGCCTGACGCGGGCGTGTCGGCTGTGCGGCTCGAAGATTGGCAGCGCCGCATGGCTTCGGGGAATGTCTCGCGCGACTCGATAGCGCGGGCCGTAACGGGTTCGCAGTCGTTTCTTCGCGGCGCGTACGCTGATCCTAGCCGCATAGGACCGGCTAACCGGCTCCTGGGGATGCTAGGTATTAACCCAGCGGCGGGCGGCGCTCCTATCACCAATACGGACTTCCTCACGCGGCTCGCTACGCGGTGGCACGGTCAGAGCGATTCGACCGTGGAAGCGGAAGCGCAAATGGTCGGCATGGACAAGGACGTAGCGCTGAAGATGAAGGAGTTGGGCGCGTCCATCGGTGAAATCGGAATGTCGCTGAAGGACATGCGAGCGTATCTGGACGTTGCTAAGAATGTCCACACGCTTAACGATGAACTCGCACGATTCAACGAGCAGATCACGCAGCTAGGCGAGAAGTTCGCCGGCCCTGTTCTTACGAGCGTTACAACTCTCCTGAAGATGATTAATGACGCGAAGCTTCCGACTACGGACGCGGGCGCGGCTTCGAGTCTGAATCATCAATTGACGGCTGGCGAGGACGCCACGAGCGGGATCGCCGCAGCGTACGTGAACGATAAAGCGGAGCGCGAAGCGGCGGCCAATACGGACCGGGAAGCGTCACGCGACCTTTGGAAGAAGCAGGAACATCAATACCAAGAACAGCAAGCGCAGGCCGCAGCGGAACAGCGCCAGAAGCAAGAACTGGCCGCGCAGGAAGAGAAGGGCAATGCCGATTTCCAAGGCTCGGTAAGCCAAATGGAATTGATCATTAACGCTTTCGGCGCTTCCGTCTCGCAGTTCGGTCATACGCTAAGCACGCAACAAGTCCGCGCGGCTTGGGCTGGCGCGGCAGGGTTGGCGGGCGGCATTTCGGAAAGCGGCCATAAGCAGCTCGGCTATGGCGAGTCTCCCGGCTCGATCAACTTCGATTCGAACGCCGCAAACGCGATGTACAACTATGGCGCGGCGAGCAGCGGCCAATACGATTCGATCATTAAGCAAGCCTCCGCGAAAACGGGCGTGCCGGAGAACATTATTCGCGGGATCATCGGAGCGGAGAGCACGTGGAATCCGAGTGCTCACAGTGATTCTTCGTTCGGCCTTATGGGCGTGAATCGCGTGAACTGGAAGGCGTACGGCATGAACGAGACGAATTGGAACGACCCGACTGCGAACATCGGTGCTGGCACGGCCATTTACGCCGCCATGTTGAAGAAGGCGAACGGCGATCAAAACTTGGCCCTCCGCTACTACAACGGTGGTTTCAACCGTAGCAAGTGGGGCCCGCAGAACGCCGCGTATCCCGACAAGGTTCTGGGCGGCACGACGCTTACAGGGCCGCGAGCCATCGCGATGGACCCTAATTACAAAGGGCCGTGGCGGTTCAGCGGGCCAACAGCGCTCGCGGCTGGACTCGGTGAATCGTTCGAAAGCTCCCAACTCAAAGACCTCCAAGCGACCATCGCCGCGCGTGCGGGCGTGTCCCTCGGCCAGCTTCAGACGCGGAATGCCTTCTGGGGTGACGTCAATTTCGCGGGCCAGAATTACATGTCGGAGTTGGTTAATAGCCGCTTCGCCATTAAGCAGGGTCTAGGCGCGGCAGGACTAACCGATATGCAGCGCGGCCAGCTTATGGGGAACCTTAAGACGGTTGATCTTCAGATTCTGAATATGTCGCGCTATATGCCACAGATTCTGGCGAATACGCAGGAAGGTGGCCGCGCGAATACGACGGGTCAGACTCCGACACAGGTGGTCATCAAGATCGAAGGCACCGAACTGTTGAAGATCGTTAAGAGTGAAATTAACGGCGCATTAGGAAATGCACTCGGATCGGTGGCGAATAGCCGCACGACAGCAGTTAAACGATAAGAGGCGAGCGAAACATGGCACTCAGCGAACGAAAACTCAAAGTCACCTTTCATATGCCGGGAGGTGACGTAGTTCTGGACGAGTCTTTGAGTATGAAGGTTCACGTTATCAAGGACTGTATGTCTTCTCAGAACGAAGCGGTCATCGAAGTCGCCAACTTGACAGCCTCCTTGCGGCAGCAACTCTTATCGCAGTTCACAGCGTTCAATCGGCGCAAGACGGCAGAGGGCCAAATCGCACCCGTCTATCTCGATATGGAGATTGCCGCAGGGTACGTCTCCGCGAACGGGGAGAGCACGGTTTCGACCATCTATCACGGTCAAGTCGTGGAGTGCGACCTCGTGGCTCCGCCGCCCAACGTGACCGTTCGTATCAAGTGCTACACGCACCAAATCGATAAGGTTACTCAGATCGATCAACCGCCGCCATATAGCATGACGTTCAAAGAACTGGCGATTTGGGCGGGCGGCGTGATGGGCTTCGATACGGACCACGTTAGATGCAACACGTCCAAGGACGATCAGATCGTACAAAACGCCGCGCGCTCGAATGTCGTGGCGGGTGATCTTCCGCTTTATCTCGAACAGTACTATTACCCGGATATCGCGGCGTACATCGATGATAATTTCCTGATCGTTAAGGATCGCTACGCGATTCTGAATCCGAGCGATACCGTGAGCCTGAGCGAGTTCATCGGGGTGCCGTGCTGGAATGAGTGGGGCGTAGATTTCACCGTGCTTTGCGATCCGACCATTAAGCTCGCGCAGGCCGCAAACATAACGTCACTGCTCAATCCGTCACTTAACGGAAAGTACGTCATGATGCAAATCGTTTATGAGCTTCACTCGCGCGACACGCCTTTCTATTGTCACGTAAGTGCGTGCCCGCCAGCTTGAAGGACCGGAGAACAAAAATGAGAGAAGCGACAAACTTCAATATGTTTGGGGTCAACTATCGGGCGCGACATTTCGCCGCGTACGGCGCGGTCGGTATGTTCGGGCGGCTGGACGAGATTGACCCGACCGAATTGCTGGCGCTTACCGAAGTGAAGGACGGGGAGGAATGGCACTCGCTCGGAACGCCGCAGAACATCGACAGGTTTGTAAGGGACGTGTGCGGCGAGGTTAGGCCGCACGAAGCCCTCGAAGCGCTCATGTCGCTCGTCAAGCAGTACAACTTCGGGTTTAAGGTGCCGAAGTATCGCGTGCCGCATCGCTTCCGTTCGAAAGTCGCGCCGCATGACGATCCGGACGGCACGCACCCGGTACTCGCTTGGCTGTTCGTGGAAGGGAAGGCGACTTGGCGCGAGTTACAAGAGGACTACTCGCTGGAGGATGCGTTCAAGATGCATCACCAACTTCTGGTGTCGAAAGTGAAGGCCGCAGAGGAAGCGGAACAGGCGCAAAAGGACGCGAAATCGAAGGCTAGGGGCGGCTAACTGGCCGCTGCGCACGCGATAGAACGGGCCGCGCTGGACTCTCGGACGGGAGTAGGCGCGGCCTTCTTTGCACTCGGCCAGTGTTGTGGCGCGCGGCGTTCGCCTGTCGGGTAGAAGCCGCCAGGCTACACTTCAGCCGCCTTCTTCCATTCGCCTGTTCTAATTTTGCGCTCAGCTGCTTTCTCAGCCTTTTTGGCTAGTTGGTATAAGGCCGAGTCTCCAATCTGACAGTGGTAGCCGCAATGCTCGCATCGACAGATGTGCTCGCCCCAACTCTGTCCGCGCTCAACGTTTGCCGGACTCAGTTCATAGTCGCACTTAGGGCAGTACACACTCATCTTGCCAACGCTTCCGCCGGCATAAACGGTCCAACGCCAGCGCAGACCAAAAAATATGTCCGTCTTATAGTCGGCAAATGAGACGGGCTTCTTGTCAGCCCTTACCGGCGCGTCAGTTTCCTGAAGGTTGAAATATATTTGCAAGGCGATGAAGACAGCCGCGAGCGCGGTAACGACCACCCACGACCAGAAGGCCCATCGACTCAAGGTTACGTCTGCGGACCAAAACGCGGCCACCCGCTTTAGCCATGCGATGGCGCTGGCTACCGTTATTCCGGCAAAGTGCGCAATGGCGGTCAGTATAGAGAGTGTGATCCCCGAAGCAATCGCGCTGACGGTTGCATTATTCCAAAAGCCTTTTTGTTCGCTCATTTTCTCTAGGCTGCTCCTACTGTTGGCGGCGCTGTGCGGGCGGCTCGACTTGCTGCTCAGGTGGCGTCATTCCCTTTATCCAAAGAGGTATATTCTTTTGGCCTATAGCCAAATCGTGAACGTATTCGAGCATTTCGTTCTGCCGCGCCTCTTTGTGCGCCCAACCTTGCGGAGCGTAGCCGCCCTTGAACATATCGAGCGCCGAGATATTGAACTTGAGCACCTTCGCTATCTGGAACAATAGTTCCGCCAAGCGCCGCTCCTTCGTCTCGACCCAAGCCATCGATCCCGCCTCATCCTCGATTGGGAAGCGGCTGTTCAGATGTTCCAGATACGACTTCCAAGCCGCCTCTACATTCTTACATTTGTAGAATTCGACTTCGATAAGGTTCAGCGCGTTAACGTGATCGTTTGATATCGCGGTCTTTCGAGTAGCCATGAGAACTCGAAAGACGTGCAGGCGGCGGTTGTACTTCTGCGAGCGCCAATCCCGAAAGAAAGTGATAAGTAGGGCGGCTATCGGCCCGAAGAAAGTCGCAAGAACAACTGCCCACGTATCGACCTGCATGGCGATTCCTTCTTATGTTTGAGGATCGCCGCAGATTGTACCGATTTACGAGACGGACAAGGCGCTCCGCGCACGGTTTACAAGGCTCGCCGCGCGGCCCGTAGATCGCGAGTAGGGAAGGGATAGACGCTGCACTCCCGCGTCCGCTATAGTCGCGGCTCCGCTGCTGCGGAAAAATCGCGGAAAAGTTGAGAAGTCGGGGAAAAGTGCGGCTTAGGGCTGAGTAGTAAAGGCTCAGAGTTAAGCCTTTAGAATCAACCGCTTAGGAATTCTGGTGCCCAGGGCCGGACTCGAACCGGCACGCCTTGCGGCGGGGGATTTTGAGTCCCCTGCGTCTACCTGTTTCACCACCTGGGCTTGTTTTGAACCTCGTCGCTTCTTCGTCGTCGCTTCTTCGTCTTTCGACATGCCTGGTCGCCGATTGAACCCCGGCGCCTCGCAAGACGAAGACGCAGATTATGACGGAAAACGCGTCGGCGGGCAAGCCGATGCCCGATCGCGTCGCCCAGCGGTCGCTAGATCGTGCGCGAAAACCGCTGCAACGGCTGCTGGCCCAGATACCGGTCGAACACCATCGCGATGTTGCGCACGAGCATCCGTCCCGCCAGTTGCACGTCGATCCGCCGTGCGTCGATCTTCACGAGCCCGTCATCCTCGAACGGGCGAAGGCGCTCCAGTTCCGGCGCGAACGTGTCGTCAAAGCGGATGCCGTACGCGGCTTCGAACTCGTCGAAGCGCAGTTCGAGATTGCACATCAGTTGCGTGATGACGTCGCGCCGCAGGCGATCGTCGAGCGAAAGGCGCACGCCTCGACTGATCGCGAGCTGGCCTTTGTCGATGGCTGCCGCGTAGCCCACCAGGTCCTTCGCGTTCTGCGCGTAGACGTCGCCGACCTTGCCGATCGACGACGCCCCGAAGCCGATCAGATCGCATTCCGCGCGCGTGCTATAGCCCTGGAAATTGCGATGCAGCGTACGCTGGGCCTGGGCGCGCGCGAGCTCGTCGGTGGGCAGCGCGAAGTGGTCCATGCCGATGTAGACATAGCCTGCGTCCGTCAGCCGCTCGACGACGCGGCGCAAGATCGCGAGCCGTTCGGCGGGAGACGGCATCGTGGATGGGTCCATCTGCCGCTGCATCTTGAAGAGCTGTGGCATGTGCGCGTAGCCGAACACCGAGAGCCGGTCGGGCGCGAGTGCGAGCATGGTGTCGAGCGTCCTGCTGAAGCTGTCGACGGTTTGATACGGCAGGCCATAGATCAGATCAACGCCGATCGAATGAAAGCCCGTTGCGCGCGCGGCGCGCATCACGCTCGCCGTCATCTCGAGCGGCTGGATGCGATTGATTGCCCGCTGCACGACAGGGTCGAAGTCCTGCACGCCCAGACTCAGGCGATTGAAGCCGAGATTGCGCAAATGGACGATGGTTTTTGGCGACGCTTCACGCGGATCGACTTCGATCGAAAACTCGCCTTCCGAATCGCTGCACAGAGAGAAGTGTTCGCGCGTGGCGGCCATCAGCTCGGTCATTTCGTCATGCGACAGAAACGTCGGCGTGCCCCCGCCCCAATGCAGTTGCGACACGGGCCGCGCGGTGTCGAAGAGCGGCGCCTGCAATGCGATCTCGCGCTTGAGCTGCTCGAGATACGGACGCGAGCGCGCGCGGTTCTTCGTCACGACCTTGTTGCAGCCGCAATAGAAGCAGACGGTGTCGCAAAACGGAATGTGGAAGTACAGCGAGAGATCCGTGTCCGATGCGCCCTTGTCGGCGGCGGCGCGGCGGTAGTCGCCGGGATCGAAGTCGTCGCGGAACTGGACGGCCGTCGGATAGGACGTGTAGCGCGGACCGTTCGAGCTGTATTTCGCGAGCAGGTCGGGGCGGAAGAGGGCGTCGGCGGAAGGAGCGGTAGTCATCGGATTCGTATCCCGACGCCTGCCGGATAATGCGCGAACCGCCTGGTCGTTGCTTGCCGTGGCGGCTCGATGTGTGCTCGGTGGAAAAGGGCAGGCGCCTTGCGAGGCGTGGTATTTGTTGCAAAAGTATGCAAATGAGTTTACGGGAGCCGACGCGCGCAAGCTTGTGTAAAAAGGTCGCATGCGTCAAATGGCACAATGTGGGTTGAGCGGCGGGCCACCTCATCCGCGGTGGGCCGGGTTCGTCGAGTGTTTGTCGTTCAGGAAAGCGCAGTGTCTGTCGATTTGTCTCAAGCTCTGTCCGCGACAGCGGATCACGCGTGCCGTCCCAACTGCGGCGCGTGCTGCATCGCGCCGTCGATTTCGAGTCCCATTCCCGGCATGCCGGACGGCAAGCCGGCAGGCGTGCGCTGCGTGCAACTCGGCGACGACCTGCGTTGCGCGATCTTCGCCAAGCCGGAACGTCCGGCCTGCTGCTCGGGTCTACAGCCGCAGGCCGACATGTGCGGTAACTCGAGCGACGAAGCGTTGATCTGGCTCACGCGTCTCGAAGCCGATACGCGGCCATGACATGATGGCTGCGCGCCGTTAGCCGAAGCGCTCGCACGGCAAGACCATCGCGCGAACCTGAAACACCCCTTTCCAGCAACACAAGCGACACAAGCAACACCGATGCGGCACGCCCGCTGCGTCACAAGGAGAATCTGCATGACCCATCCCGCTGCGCCCGCACGGCGCCGCTTCCTGATTTCGGCGCTGTCCGCGTGCGCAATCGGTGGCTTGACGACCTCACTCGCCGCGTGCGCGACGTCGACGTTCCCGTTTATTCCGGATCACTACACGTTTTCGCAGAAGCAGGTGCAGGAAGCCGTGCAGCGCAAGTTCCCATATCAGCGCACGGTATCGCAGGTGTTCGAGGTCGCGTTGACGCATCCTGTCGTTGGCTTGCTGCCGGATACGAACCGCGTGTCGGTGCGGCTCGATGCGCGGCTCGCAAGTCCGTTCCTGCAGCAGCCGGTCAACGGCGTGTTCACGCTGTCGAGCCAGCTCGAATACGATCCGCAGAGCCGTTCAGTCGTGCTGCGCGCGCCGAATGTGGAGAACGTGAGCGTCGACGGCGACGCGCAGGCCTACACGCAGCAGATCAACGCCGCCGCCGCGATGCTCGCGACGCAACTGCTCACCAACTATCCCGTCTACACCTTCAAGCCCGACCAGCTGCAATTTGCCGGGGTGACTTACGAACCAGGTACAATCACGGTCCTTACAAACGGCATACGCGTTCAGATCGTCGAAAAGTGACGTACGCGCAGCCGGGCGGGCCGCGCCATCGTTGCTGACGCGTCCGCGCATCGTCAACCCCTAACGAAGAGGGCCACGGATGGACTGGATACTCACACTGAAAGCGCTGATTCTCGGCATCGTCGAAGGCTTGACGGAATTCTTGCCCGTGTCGAGCACAGGCCATTTGATCGTAGCCGGCAGTCTGCTGAATTTCGACACGCCGCAGGAAAAGACTTTCGACGTCGTGATCCAGCTCGGCGCGATTCTCGCCGTGTGCTGGGAGTACCGTCAGCGAATCGGCAATGTCGTGGCCGGACTCGCGACGCGGCCCGACGCGCGCCGCTTCACGCTGAACGTGATCATCGCGACGATTCCCGCCATCGTGCTCGGCCTGCTGTTCGAGAAGGCGATCAAGGCCGTGCTGTTTTCGCCCGTGCCCGTCGCGTTTGCGCTCGTCGTGGGCGGCGTGCTGATTCTGTGGGTCGAGTCGCGCCAGCGCGGCCGGCAAGACCTTCAGCCGCGCGTGCATTCGATGGACGACCTGAGACCGCTCGATGCGCTCAAGGTCGGTTTCGCGCAATGCTTCGCGCTGATTCCGGGCATGTCGCGCTCGGGTTCGACGATCATCGGCGGCATGCTGTTCGGGCTCGACCGGCGCGTCGCGACGGAGTTCTCGTTCTTTCTCGCGATACCCATCATCTTCGGCGCGACCGTTTATGAGTTGCACAAGGACTGGCAGGCGCTGTCGTCCGACGCGCTCGGGCTTTTTTCGATCGGCTTTCTCGCGGCGTTCGTCAGCGCGTTTGCGTGCGTGCGCTGGCTGCTGCGCTATATCGCGGCGCACGATTTCAGCGCGTTCGCGTGGTATCGGATCGGCTTTGGCTTGCTGATCCTTCTGATCGGCTACAGCGGCGGATTGAGCTGGGCGGATTGAGGCTGCGGTCGGGATCGACGCGTTGCAAATGAAAACGGCCCGCCGTTCGTGAACGGCAGGCCGTTTCTGTTTATGCTTCCGCCCGCGTCGCTCAGGCGTTCGCGCGACGCCGGTAAATAAGATCCCACACGCCGTGCCCGAGTCGCAGGCCGCGCTTCTCGAACTTCGTCACGGGACGATAGTCGGGACGCGGCGCGTAATCGTCGGCGGTGTTCTCCAGCGCGGGCTCCGCGCCGAGCACTTCGAGCATCTGTTCCGCGTAATTCTGCCAGTCGGTCGCGCAGTGGATGTACGCACCCGGCTTCAGGCGCGACACCAGCAGCGCGACGAACTTCGGCTGGATCAGACGCCGCTTGTGATGGCGCGCCTTGTGCCACGGATCAGGGAAGAAGATGTGCACGCCGTCCAGACTCTGCGGCGCGATCATGTTCTCGAGCACTTCGACTGCGTCGTGCTGGACGATGCGGATATTCGACAGGTTCTGCTCGCCCATCAGCTTCAGCAGCGCGCCGACGCCCGGCTCGTGCACTTCGACGCCAAGGAAATCGTCGTCGCGACGATGCGCGGCGATCTCAGCCGTCGTCGCGCCCATGCCGAAACCGATCTCCAGGATGCGCGGCGCGCGGCGGCCGAACACGGCGTCCCAGTCCGGCTGCTCGGGCGCGTACGGCACGACGAAACGCGGGCCGAGTTCGTCCATTGCGCGGCGCTGGCCCGTCGACACACGGCCCGCGCGCGTCACGAAGCTGCGGATGCGGCGCAGGTGCAGCGCTTCTTGCGGCGCAGTGGCGTCGGAGGTTTCCGGGGCTTCGGCGGACGCGGACGGGGCGTCGCTGGAAATCTGGGAGGTGTCGCGCGGCAGACCGGCTTCGTTCGGATCGTGAATCATCGTGGATGAAGACAAGGGTGTGGCGGCGGGAACGGCTGGGCGTGAGGGCGGGCGCGGTTCTTCGACAGACAGCGCACCACAAAAAAGCCGCCTTCATGGAGGCGGCTCTCACGCTGGATTCTCCGCCTCGTCTCTCCGCCTGTTCGTTGCGCGGCAGAGGGAGCGGCTGAAAGTGGAGCGGGCGATGGGAATCGAACCCACGTCTCTAGCTTGGGAAGCTAGGGTAATAGCCATTATACGACGCCCGCAGAGCGCGCCATTTTACGCGGTTTCGGCGGATTTGGGTAAATCGCCGGGCATGCACGCGCCCGGCGCGGGACACGAACCGGTCAGATGCCGAACAGCGTCAGCGATACGGCGGCCCGCGTCACGACCATCAGCAGCACTTGCACGATCACGAACAGCAGAATCGGCGACAGGTCGATGCCGCCCAGGCGCGGCATGATCTTGCGCAGCGGGTCGAGAAACGGCGCCGTCAGCTCATACAGGATCGGCATCGCGGGCGAGCGGGGATTGAGCCACGACAGCAGCGCCATCAGGATCGTCAGCCAGATCAGCAGGTTCAACGCCCACTTGACGACGGTCAGTAGTGCGACGATCAGAAGCGACGGCATCAGCCCGAGCGGATCGACGCCGACGATCACCACCATCAGCACCACGTAGACAATCGACGTGATCAGCGCAGCGACAATGCTCGCCCAGTCGATGCCGCGCACGCCGGGGATGATCTTGCGCAACGGCAGCACGAGCCAGTTGGTCACTTGCAGCACGGCGCTCGACACTGGGTTGTACGGCTGCATGCGCACGAACTGGAGCCACGCGCGCAGCAGCAGGGCCGCGCCGAACAGCGTGAAGATGGTATTGAGCAGAAAACGGGCGATATCGCCGAACATCGTCGATCCTTTCCTTCAGAAGACGTCTCGCGCGAAGCGGGACGCATGACGCCGGCAAGCCGGCGGACGGTTGGAAACCCCGAGCGCGCGCCGTACGCCGCGCGGCTCGCCAGAATGCTCGCGCATGCCGCTCGCGGCGGCGCTGCGCAGACGGCCGCGTCAGACGGCGACCTTGACTTCGCTGATCAGGATTGTGCCGTTGCCGCCGTCCGTGTAGTTGGGAATGTCGGCGAGCAATGTGTCGCTGGCGGGTTTAAAGACCGCGTAAAACGCCTCGACGGTATCGAACAGAAAATGCCCCGCGGCGACGAACGGCGGCGGCGAGCCTGGCGGACCGGCATTGATGCCGGCATCGACCGACCAGCCCTTCAGCGATGCGCCGAACAGCTTCGCGGCGAGCGGCATATGCGTGCCGCAGTAATAGTCGATGTCGAAACGTCCGCCTTCCCGATACGGATAGAGGATGCTGACCTTGATCATTGTGCGTTCTCGTCGGTTGCTCACGAAGCGCGGGTGAGGCGCAGTGCGCCTGATCGCGTCGTTGCGCGCGTGTTGGTCCTGGTCGTGCTGGCCGGACGGGCGGCGATATGGCCTGCGACTCCGATGCTCCGATGGATGTGCGCAAGTCGCCGTGGTCCCGTTGATGCCGGTCGTCACATTATCACGGCTTAC
Source organism: Paraburkholderia phymatum (assembly GCF_040965635.1). GTDB lineage: Bacteria > Pseudomonadota > Gammaproteobacteria > Burkholderiales > Burkholderiaceae > Paraburkholderia > Paraburkholderia phymatum_B. The sequence goes on along the minus strand of NZ_JBFRCH010000006.1, from coordinate 358,712 downwards.
TCGGCGCTTGCACCTGTCGCCGCGCCTTTCAGCGTACGGTTGAGCGACCGCTCGACGGCCGCGCCGAGCGCGTCGATGGCGGCGGGCGGCGTCGCCCGGGCGCGCGCGAGCGCCACCGCCCGTCGCGACATCGGCCGAAAAGCGCCGCGTGATCGCCGCCGAATTGTTCCATCAGCGACAGTTGCTTTTCCACCACGCGCGCCTCGCCGCTTGAAACCGGTCCCGCCAAACGCGTTGCCGAGCTCTCTGTCGCGCGCCGTTTCGAGCATGCCGGCCATCATCGGCAACAGCGCGCGCAGCGCATCGTTTTCGTCGAATCCCGGCTTGCGGCACAGGTTTACGTTCTCAGCCAGACTGCATAAGGTGAAGCTGGCGGCGCAATGTGCTGCCGCGTGATACAGCGGGCGACCGCCCGGCGGAATCGACAGCGGATGGCGGCGCAGTGCGGCGGCGAGCGCTATCAGATCGTCCTGGAGCGCGCCTTCGGCTTCGATCGTCACGGAGTAGCCAGCGATGCGATCGACATCTGTCAAATCGACGCTGAACAGGTAAAGTGGATGAAGATTGCTGTTCAACGCGCCCTGGTTCCGAGCCGGGGGCAAGCAGCTCGACGGGCGACGCACTGTTGCAATGCACGACGGCCCACGCACCTCTCGGCGGGACCGCGTGGCAGGAGAAATCGAGTGTGTTCGCTGTCGTACCGATGCTGTCATCGGGGATGGTTAAAAAGAGTTTGTCCGCCGACTCGACGACCCGCTGGGGTTCGTCATACGCGGCGCAGAATCCGATCTGACTGGCGAGCCGCCGTGCCTATTCCGGCGTGCGGCTCGCAATGGCCGTGACGGGATACCCGGCGCGTGCGAAGCCGAGCGCAAGACACCGCGCGATCCGGCCCGCACCGACGAACCAGGGCGCGGCAAGGAGGGCTGGGATACGTTTCCTGCTCCCAACGGGACTGAAGAAGGAAGCTGGAGGATCGCCCTCAAATAATAGCGGGCGAGAACTGGCGGCTTTCGTAGGTGGTTTGGGCGCATGCAGATGTGCATTTCGCGGTTGACTGGCACTCCCGGTGCCGTTGGCGAGGCGCACGAAAGCATAGTACGAGCAAATAGGCGCGAAAACTGCTTGGCGATTTCCGTCGGAGCGGATGAGCAGTCACCCTAGTTTTTAATATCTCGCAGTCAGATTCGGGAGGTCACGATGAGTATCTTTTCTTACCGAAAGCACTTACGGTTCCTCACGCATTCTCAACGCCGCTGCTGGTGGGATCAGAGGAAGCGCCTCAGCCCTCGGGTCAAGATCAGTGGTGCGTACGTACCGCCGAACGTCACCCGCGAATTCACGTATGTGAAAGTCGGTTGACGTTCGTTCGTATCGGATCATGCAAAACGCCTGGCCAGCCGCCAGGCGTTTTTCGTTGGCGGTCGTGGGCGCGTCGAGCGCCGTGTGACGCGCGCCAGCAACGGCGCTGCGCGAATTTGTAATCAAAGATTACCGAAGTGCGCGGAGCGTGATCGGCCGACACGGTCAACTTGCCCGATCAACAGCGGATTGGCGGCAAAATCGTTGATTTTCGATGCCGCGAAGGCCATCTAGCAGACGTATGAAAAGCCTCGGTTGACGAACCGCTTTCCCGCAATTGCAATTTGCAACAAATACAGACTACGGCGCGCGGGCTTTTTCGATAGATTGGAATCAGAGCATGTCCGTCATGCGACTCGGTCAATAACAGGGCCGTGCCGCCAGGAGAGATACAAGTGAAGAAGATCGTTCCGTTTATCGCTGCTGCCGTACTCGGGGTTGGATTGACCACTGCGGCCCAGGCTCACGTGTCGGTGGGTATCGGCATCGGTGTGCCCGTCGCTCCCGCTTATCCCGTCTATTCGGCGCCGCCGCCCGTGTATTACGCGCCGCCGCCGGTGTATTACGCGCCGCCGCCCGTCGTGGTCGCGCCGGCAGTCGTAGTGGGCGGCGGGTATTATCACCGTCCGTACTATCGCCACGGGTACTGGGGTCGCCCGTACTACCGGTACTAACGCGGTATAGTTGTTCGCCGCGCAGCTCAACCGCTGCGCGCGCCAACTTGTACAACGGTGCAACGCCGGCTCGACGCCGCGTTGCGCCGTTTGCATTTCGGCCTGTGACTTTGGGGCTTGTGACTTGATCTGCTTGTGAATTTCGCCTACGAGCTTCGGGCGATTCGGCCCGCACGTCCGGTGCGTCCCGTACGCACATACATCGCGGAAGCTGGGAGAATAAGCGCTTTCTCAAGCCTTGGAGTCATCCGCCCATGCACGCGTTGTCCGTTCCCACCTACGAAGATGTCGTCGACGCCGCCCAGCGCATCGAGGGCATCGCGCATCGCACGCCGGTGCTCACGTCGACCACGGCGAACGAGCGCACGGGCGCATCGCTCTTCTTCAAGTGCGAAAACTTCCAGCGCATGGGCGCGTTCAAGTTTCGCGGCGCGTACAACGCGATTTCCCACTTCGATGCCGAGCAACGCGCGGCGGGCGTGCTGACGTATTCATCGGGCAATCACGCGCAAGCCATCGCGCTGTCGGCGCGGCTCGCCGGGATTCACGCGACGATCGTGATGCCGCACGACGCGCCTGCCGCCAAGGTTGCCGCGACGAAAGGCTATGGCGGCGAAGTCATCAGCTACGACCGCTACAAGGAAAACCGCGAAGAGATCGGCCGGCGTCTCGCGCAAGAGCGCGGCATGACGCTGATTCCGCCGTACGACCATCCGCACGTGATCGCGGGACAGGGCACGGCGGTGAAGGAACTGATCGACGAAACGGGGCCGCTCGACTTTCTGTTCGTCTGTCTGGGCGGTGGCGGGCTGCTCGCGGGCAGCGCGTTGTCCGCGGCGGCGTTGAGTCCGCAGTGCCGGGTGATCGGGGTCGAGCCGGAGGCGGGCAACGACGGTCAGCAGTCGCTCGCAAAAGGCGAAATCGTGCATATCGATGTGCCGCATACGATCGCCGATGGCGCGGCGTCCACGCATCTCGGCAACTACAACTTTCCAATCATCAAGCGCAACGTCGAGCAGATCGTGACGGTCAGCGACGCGCAACTCGTCGACACGATGAAGTTCTTCGCGCAACGGATGAAGATCGTCGTCGAGCCGACTGGATGTCTCGCGGCGGCGGCCGTGCTGGAGAAGGTGGTGCCCGTCGAAGACAAGCGCGTCGGCGTGTTGATCAGCGGCGGGAATGTGGATCTGCAGCGCTTGGGCGAGTTCTTGCGCTGAGGTTCTCCGAGGCAACGCTGACGGGTATCGCTCGAACGCCGTCAGCGTATCGATGCGTGGGACGCGAGCGGCGGGTCAGCTCGCCGCGTGCGCCGTCTGCACGATCAGATCGCGGTATCCGTTGACGATCACGCTGTACGAAAAGTACGCGAACAGCAACGCCGACAGCACGTGACAGACTCGCAGCAGGCCCGTGCCCGCGCGCTTGCGTCCGTGGCTCGCGAGCCCGCATACGAAGAGCGTCCAGCACAAGCCGCCCAGGAAAAAGCCGCCGAGAAACACCGGTGCCGTCGTCACCGATGTCGCGCCTGCTTTGGCAATCAGCGCGCCGCCCACGGCCGCGAACCACAGGATCGCGCTCGGCGACGAGATGGCGAGCAACACGCCGCGCACGAAGCCGCGCTTTGGATCGAGATGCGGCGTCGAAGGGTCGGCTTCGCCTTCGACGGGCGGCGCGGAGGCGGGAAACAACGCTTCGCGCGCCATCTTCCACGTGAGGAACAGCAGAATGGCCGCGCCGCCGATCCAGACCACCCAGCGCACCGACTCGAATTGCAACAGCGCCGCCATACCTGCGAGGGCGAGCGCCGCATACAGCAGATCGCCGAAACACGAGCCGAGCCCGAGCCAGAAACCGGGCCTGAAGCCATGCGACAACGTCAGCGAAATGATCGCGACGTTGACGAGACCGATATCGAGGCACAACGACAGCGACAGAAAAAAACCGTCCGACAACATCGACAAGCTATGCATCCGACCAACCGCTCAGAATGAATTGTTGTTGTTCAAGGCAACGCGGGATGCGAACGACGCTTCGCCTTTGCGATTTCGCGAACCTGAATGCGTCAAAATCCGGCCGCTGAGTTCAGGTTCGCGAACCGCGCGACTCAAAGACCGAGCTCGTTCCACAGACTATCGATGCGTGCCTTCACGGCGTCGTCCATCACGATCGGCCGGCCCCATTCACGGTCGGTTTCGCCCGGCCATTTGTTGGTCGCGTCGAGGCCCATCTTCGAACCGAGACCCGCGACGGGCGACGCGAAATCCAGATAGTCGATCGGCGTGCTATCGACGAGCACCGTATCGCGCGACGGGTCGATGCGCGTCGTGATCGCCCAGATCACTTCCTTCCAGTCGCGGATGTTCACGTCTTCATCCACGACGACGATGAACTTCGTATACATGAACTGCCGCAGGAAGCTCCACACGCCGAACATCACCCGCTTCGCGTGGCCCGGATAGCTCTTCTTCATCTGCACGATCGCCATCCGGTAGCTGCAGCCTTCGGGCGGAAGATAGAAGTCGGTGATCTCGGCGAACTGCTTTTGCAGCAGCGGCACGAACACTTCGTTCAGCGCGACGCCGAGCACGGCGGGTTCGTCGGGCGGCTTGCCCGTGTAAGTAGAGTGATAGATCGCGTCGCGGCGCATCGTGATGCGCTCGATCGTGAAGACAGGGAACCACTCCTGCTCGTTGTAGTAGCCGGTGTGATCGCCATACGGGCCTTCGAGCGCATGCTCGTAAGCGGCGCTCGCGCCCTTCGACGGACGCGGCGGCGCGCCATCCGGCGCGGGCGCCGGCTCGCCTTCCTGCGGATAGATGAAGCCTTCGAGCACGATCTCTGCGCGCGCGGGCACCTGCAGCGTGTCGACGCCCGGCGTGATGCACTTCGCGAGCTCCGTGCGGCCGCCGCGCAGCAGTCCGGCGAACTGATATTCGGATAGCGTGTCGGGCACGGGCGTGACTGCGCCGAGGATCGTCGCCGGATCGGCGCCGAGCACGACGGCGACGGGATACGGCTTGCCCGGGTTCTTCAGCGCGAATTCGCGGAAGTCGAGCGCGCCGCCGCGATGCGCGAGCCATCGCATGATGACCTTGTTCCGGCCGATCACCTGCTGGCGGTAGATACCAAGGTTCTGGCGCGTCTTGTTCGGGCCGCGCGTGACGGTGAGGCCCCATGTGATCAGCGGCCCGGCGTCGCCGGGCCAGCAGGTCTGAACGGGCAGCTTCGCCAGATCGACATCGTTGCCTTCCCAGACGATTTCCTGGCAGGGCGGGGCGTTGACGGTCTTCGGCGCCATGTCCCAGACCGCCTTCGCGAGCGACAGCAACTTGCCCGCGTCCTTGAGGCCCTTGGGCGGCTCCGGCTCCTTCAACGCCGACAGCAGACGCCCGACGTCGCGCAGCGACTCCAGCGACGCCTGATCGCTGCTCGCGTCGCCTTGCGCGGCGGCGTCGATGCCCATGCCCAGCGCGACGCGTCGCGGCGTGCCGAACAGATTGCCGAGCACCGGGAACGCATGGCGCTGCTTCGACTCGAACAGCAGCGCTGGGCCGCCGGCGCGCAGCACGCGGTCGCACAACTCGGTCATTTCCAGAACGGGCGACACGTTTTGCGGGATGCGGCGCAACTCGCCGAGCGATTCGAGGCGGCTCGCAAAGTCACGCAGGTCTTTGTATTTCATCGGTCCGGTTGGCGGCCGCGAAGCGGCGGGCGCAAGAGCTGAAAACAGTGGCGAGAGCAGACGGCGCAGAAATGCGCCGCCATGCCGAACGGATTGTCGATTTTACATGCGTTAGGAAGCGCACGCTGAATAGAGAAAATGCAGATCGGCTGGAAAAGCCCTTCCGCAGTGGGATTGCGCTCCCTGAACACCGTTCATAATTACAATTGGTTATAAATTCGGACTTTTATAGTGTTGACGATCTATAAAACCCTGTTAGAATCCGGTCACATTGGTTGCAGGGAATTGATAGTTTTTACCACCGTCCCCCGGTCCTCAGACGCAACGCGTCACTCTTACCGCCCCCTGCACGGTATTGACGGTCACAAGTAGTCTCCACCAGCGCACTTCGACGCTGGTTTTTCGCGTGGGAGCCACCGAATGCGTGCCTTTGGGCATGCAGGCGGCCCTTTTTCAGGTTTTTGGCTCCCCAACGGTACTTTTTGCCGTTTTCCCGACGTCGTCGTTGCCTTAACCAGAGCACGCGGCGTCTTGGTTTTGCGAACAGTAGTCCCAAGCCGGTCGTTTTTACGGCGTTCGCAGGGCCAGCAACATGGGAGATCTGAATGAACGCCTGGTTATCATGGCGTCCCAACGAGCGGATCGCGCAGGTCATGCGCGGCGCGCTGCGTCAGGGGACGCGTTTGAGTCATCATCTATTCAGCGTAGTTGGCGGGTTCGCAGTCCTGTTCGCACTCTCGCTGTGGCTGATGCCCGGCTGGCGCCTCATGCTGGCCACGCGGCTGATGCCTTTCATCTCGACCGCCGTGCAGGCTGGCCCCGCCCGTCTGCTGCAGGGCAATCCGCTGCCGTCGTTCGCCCCGCCACAGCGCGGCAATGCGGCGCCTCAGGACGATACGCTCTCGACGTCGTCGAATACGGGAGACAACGCCAACGGCCCGGCCAAGGCCGCTGACGCCGGCTTCAGCGTTGCAGGCGACAACTCCAGTTTTTCAGCTCCGGCGAGCACGGGCCTTTCGTCGGCCGCGCTGAACGGACTCGATCCGCGCACGCTGCCGAGCGTGGGCACGATCGCTTCGATGATTCCGTCGCAACGCGTGGCGGCGGATGCCCGCGACGACCGCGTGCTGATTTCCACACGTGAGCAGGACCTCGTCGCGTCCTTCCTCTCGCGCCGCTATCGCGTCGCTCAGGAGCCTGTCAGCGAGCTCGTGAAGGCCGCGTTCGACACGGGTCGCGAAGTCGGTCTCGATCCGCTGCTGCTGCTCGCCGTGATGGCGATCGAATCGGGCTTCAATCCGTATGCGGAGAGCGGTGTCGGCGCGAAGGGCCTGATGCAGGTCATGTCGACGGTTCACTCGGACAAATTCCGCTACTTCGGCGGCCAGTCGGCGGCGCTCGAGCCGCTCGCGAACATCAAGGTCGGTGCGATCGTGCTGAAGGATTGCATCGCGCGCGGCGGCTCGCTGCCGGGCGGTCTGCGTCTGTACGTCGGTTCGACGTCACCGGATGACGGCGGCTATGGCGCGAAGGTGATGGCCGAGCGTACGCGTCTGCGCGACATCGCGCGCGGCCGCAAGGTACCGATCAACTCGCCGCAGGCGCCCGCCACTGTGCAGGCCTCGAACTCGACGTCGGCAGCAGCGTCGAACGCTTCGAACAAGCGCGTGCAGGCGACGCTCGACGGTCATCCGCTCGCCCAGGCGAAGACGGCGCAGACGCCGGCGATCAAGGATTCGGAACAGGACGATGCGAGCGCGAACACGGCGAAGCATGCGACGCAGCAGCCGGAACTGGGCGCTTGATCGCGGAAGGAGCGCAGTAAGAAGCGCATAGACTAGGCATCGAGCAGAAAGAAAGGGCACCTACGGGTGCCCTTTGTCATTGTCTCGCCGGTTTCTGCCGCATCGGCGTCCGGTTCTTCCGCTCGACGAGAGCCGCCTCACGCGCGGCTCCGTGTCGCCGGGATCAACTGCCGAACAGCGTGCGCAGACGCTCGACAGCCTCTTCGAGCTTGGAATACGCGGTCGCGTACGACAGCCGGATGTATTCGCGCGGCTGGTACGAGCCGAAGTCCATGCCAGGCACGAGAACGACGCCCGCGTCGTGCAGCATCGCCCTGGTCAGCGCGGCGCTATCGCCCGCGGCCGGATGCGCGACGCTGCGGCAGTCGGCGTAGACGTAAAACGCGCCGTCCGGCATGACGGGCACAGTGAAGCCTAGCGATTCGAGCGCAGGCGTGATGAAATCGCGGCGGCGCTTGAACTCCAACCGGCGCGATTCGTAAATCGCGAGCGTTTCCGGCTCGAAGCAGGCCAGCGCGGCATGTTGCGCGAGCGCCGATGCACAGATGAACAGATTCTGCGCGAGCTTCTCGAACGCGCCGACGAGCGCCGGCGGCACCACGAGCCAGCCGAGCCGCCAGCCCGTCATGTTGAAGTACTTCGAGAAGCTGTTGACGGTGACGACATCGTCGCCGAACGAAAGCGCCGACACGGGCGGCGCGTCATAGCTCAAGCCCTGATAGATCTCATCGACGATCGTAAAGCCGCCGCGCGCGCGGACTGTCTCGACGATGCGCTTCAGTTCGGCCGGCTCGATCGACGTGCCGGTCGGATTCGACGGCGACGCGAGCAGCACGCCGCGTGTACGCTCGTTCCACAGACGCTCGACGTCGCTTGCCGTCAGCTGAAAACGCTCGGCCGGGCCGCTCGGCACGAGCACCGGCTTGCCCTCGGCGGCGGCGACGAAATGGCGGTTGCACGGATAGCTGGGATCGGGCATCAGCACTTCGTCATCGCGATCGACGAGCGCCGCACACGCCAGCAGCAGCGCCGCCGACGCTCCCGCCGTGACGACGATCCGCGCCGGATCGATATCGAGCCCGTATGCGTGCTTGTAATGACCGGCGATCGCGTCGCGCAACGCATGAATGCCGAGCGCGCTCGTGTACTGCGTGACGCCGCGCCGCAACGCCTCCGTCGCGGCCACGATGACGGGTTCCGGCGCCGTGAAGTCGGGCTCGCCGATACCCATATGGATGATGTCGCGCCCCGCGCGCTCCAGCAGCCCCGCTTCCTTGGCCAGTTCCATCACGTAGAACGGCTGGATCGCGTCGACGCGGGCGGCCAGTTTCACGAGAGGTTCGGTGATGCTGTTCATTCGATGAGTCCAGTTCAAACTGAGCGCAAAGACAGCCGCGCAAAAAAACAAAGGCGGGCCGGCGTTATACCGGGCCCGCCTGCATCAGCTATGGCTGAAGCCAGCCACGCTCACTGCTTGCGAGCGGCCGCCTGCGTCTCGGCGACGCGCAGTTTCGCCGACAGCTTGTCGAGCACGCCGTTCACGTACTTGTAGCCGTCCGCGCCGCCGAAGGTCTTTGCCAGCTCCACGGCCTCGTTGATCACGACGCGATACGGAATGTCGACCTGATTCTTCAGCTCGTAGGCGGCGACCAGCAGCACGGCGCGTTCAACGGGCGACAACTGGTCGATCGGGCGGTCGAGGCACGGCGTGAGATCCGCGGTCAGAGCTTCGGAGTCGCGGATCACGCCATGCAGGATGGCGTCCAGATGGTCGTGGTCGGCCTTGTCGAAACCCTGGGCGCCGCGCAGCTGGGCGTCGATTTCACCTGCCGGCGAACCCGACAGCAGCCACTGATAGAGCCCCTGCGTGGCCAGTTCGCGGGAGCGTCGGCGTGCGCTCTTCATGCCCGTTCCTCTTCGTCGTCCTCGTCTTCGCCTTCCTCGTCCTCGTCGCCGTCCAGCTGCTCGAGCGCGACCGCGAGGTTCGCCATTTCGACAGCGGTGCGAGCCGCGTCACGACCCTTCTCGGTCATGCGCGCGACGGCCTGTTCGTCCGTTTCGGTCGTCAGCACGGCATTCGCGACGGGGATGCCGAAGTCCAGCGCGATGCGCGAGATGCCCGCGCCGCTCTCGTTCGACACGAGTTCGAAGTGATACGTCTCGCCGCGGATGACCGCGCCGAGCGCGATCAGCGCGTCGAACTGGCCGCTTTCCGCGAGCTTTTGCAGCGCCAGCGGGATTTCCAGCGCGCCCGGCACGGTGACGAGCAGCACGTCTTCACCCGTCACGCCGAGTCGTTCGAGTTCTTCGATGCACGCGTCAGCGAGGCCGTTGCAGACGGGTTCGTTAAAGCGCGATTGGACGATGCCGATGCGCAGACCGTCGCCGTCGAGATTCGGTTGGTATTGTCCGATTTCCATATGAGGTCCGTAGTGTGTTGGTTGAGCGCAGGTTAGCGAAAACTGAGCGGTAACTGAGCGTGAAGCGGTAGAAGCGTTCAGCAGTTTTGCGGTTTTTCGGCCGCGCCGCCCGGCATCGGTACAAAGCCGGTCACTTCGAGCCCGTAGCCGGACATGCTGCCCAGCTTGCGCGGGGTCGAAAGCACCTGCATCTTGCCGACACCGAGTTCACGCAGAATCTGCGCGCCGATGCCATACGTCTTGAAGTCCACCGGGCGGCGCTTGAGCGCTTCGGCCCGGCTCTTTTCGTCGAATGCCTTGAATACGTCGATCAGATGATCCTTCGAGTCGCCGCAATTGAGCAGGACGATTACGCCTTGATCGCGCGTGGCGATTTCCTTCATCGCGGCGTCGAGCGTCCACGAGTGCGTGGAGCGGCCCACTTCGAGCAGATCCAGCACAGACAGCGGCTCGTGCACCCGCACCAGCGTTTCGCGCTCGGGCGTGGGTGTGCCGCGCACCAGCGCCATGTGCGGCTGTCCGCTCGGCTGGTCGAGGTACATCACCGCGCGGAACGGGCCGTGCACGGTCTGCATCGTGCGTTCGCACACTCGCTCGACGATCGATTCCGTGCGGCTGCGATAGTGAATCAGGTCGGCGATCGTGCCGATCTTCAGGCCGTGTTCTTGTGCAAACGTCAGCAGGTCGGGCAGGCGCGCCATCGTGCCATCGTCCTTGATGATTTCGCAGATCACCGCGGCCGGCGTGAGACCTGCGAGCGCCGTGAAATCGCAACCGGCTTCCGTGTGGCCCGCGCGCACCAACACGCCGCCCGGCTGCGCCATGATCGGAAACACGTGGCCCGGCTGGACGATGTCGTCGGCGCGCGCGTTCGCCGCGACGGCCGTGGCGATGGTATGCGCGCGGTCCGCCGCCGAAATGCCCGTCGTGACGCCTTCGGCCGCCTCGATGCTGACCGTGAACGCCGTGCCGTACTGCGTGCCGTTGCGGTGCGTCATCAGCGGCAGGTTCAGCAGCTTGCAGCGTTCCTGGCTGAGCGTCAGGCAGATCAGGCCACGGCCGTAGCGGGCCATGAAGTTGATCGCTTCCGGCGTGATGAATTCAGCTGCGATGACGAGGTCGCCCTCGTTTTCGCGGTCTTCTTCGTCGACAAGAATCACCATCCGGCCGGCTTTGAGCTCGGCGATGATTTCAAGGGTGGAGGCGAGGGTCATGTTGGCGAGAAGTTTGGGAAAGCGCGTATTTTACGCCACGCCGCCCGGCAAGTCGCCCGTCCGAACGGCATATGCCGTTCGGACGAATGTTCAGCCACGCTCACATACGCGAGACTGGAACGCGAAATTACTTCGGTGCGTTGAGCATCCGCTCGACGTAGCGCGCGATCAGGTCGATCTCCAGGTTCACCTTCGCGCCTTCCTTCAACGCCTTCAGCGTGGTTACTTCAACAGTATGCGGAATCAGATTGATCGAAAACTCGCAACCGTCGTGGAGGTCCGTCACCGAATTCACGGTGAGGCTCACGCCGTTCACGGTGATCGAGCCCTTGTACGCGAGGTACCTGCCGATGTCGCGCGGCGCGAGCACGCGCAGCTCGTGCGATTCGCCGACACGCGCAAAGCGCGTCACCGTGCCGAGGCCGTCCACATGGCCCGACACGATGTGGCCGCCCAGCCGGTCGTGCGAGCGCAGCGCCTTTTCCAGGTTCACTTCGCCCGTATCGGCAAGGCCCGCCGTGCGGTTCAGGCTTTCGCGCGAGACGTCCACGTCGAACGAGGTCGACGACTTTTCGATCACGGTCATGCACGCGCCCTGTATCGCGATGCTGTCGCCCAGTTGCACGTCCTCCAGATCGAGGCCTCCCGCGTCGACGGTCAGGCGCACGCCCGCGTCCGGTTCGCTGCCGAGCGGCTTGATCGATGCGATGCGGCCGACAGCCGCGACGATTCCCGTAAACATCGTGTCGTTTCCTATATCTATCCGTCAGTGTCCGGGCGGCTTCGGCATCAGGCGCGCGAGAATCCGCACGTCGCTGCCGATCCGGTCCACGGCATGAAATTCGAGTTGCGTGCGCGCGTCGAGCGAACCCGGCGCGGCGAGATTGAACATGCTCATCGAGTCGTTGCCGAGCAGGCTCGGCGCGAGATAGACGAGCAGCTCGTCGACGCAGCCTTCGCGCAACAGCGATCCGTTCAGCTTGTAGCCCGCCTCCACGTGCAGTTCGTTGACTTCGCGCTTGCCGAGCTCTTCCAGCATCTTAGGCAAGTCGACTTTGCCGTTCTCGTTCGCGAGCGGCACGATTTCGGCGCCACGGTCGTGCAGCGCGGCGGCGCGTTCTTCGAGCAGCGGCGTGAGCCTGCTGCAGAAGATCAGCGTCGGCGCGCCCGCGAGAATCTGCGCATCGGGCGGAACTTCGAGCTGGCTGTCGATCAGCACGCGGTGCGGCTGGCGCGTTGTATCGACGGCGCGCACGGTCATGCGCGGATTGTCTTCCTTCACTGTGCCGATGCCCGTCAGGATCGCGGACGCGCGGGCGCGCCATGCGTGGCCGTCATTGCGCGCCGCCTCGCTCGTGATCCACTGGCTCTCGCCCGACGGCAAGCCCGTGCGCCCATCCAGCGACGCCGCCACCTTCATCCGCACCCACGGGCGGCCGCGCGTCATCCGCGACACGAAGCCGATGTTCAGTTCGCGCGCCTCCGTTTCGAGCAGGCCGCAACGCACTTCGATGCCCACCTCGCGCAGCATCGACAGGCCGCGCCCCGACACGCGCGGATTCGGGTCTTCCATTGCGGCGACCACCCGCGCAACTTTCGCTTCGATCAGCGCGTTCGCGCAAGGCGGCGTGCGGCCGAAGTGGCTGCACGGTTCCAGGGTCACGTAAGCAGTCGCGCCGCGCGGATCGTTGCCGCGCTTGCGTGCGTCCTTCAGCGCCTGGATTTCCGCGTGATCGTGACCGGCGGGCTGCGTGTAGCCTTCGCCGATCACCTCGCCGTTCTTCACCAGCACGCAGCCGACGCGCGGATTCGGGTCGGTCGTGTACAGGCCGCGCCAGGCGAGGGCCAGCGCGCGCTCCATGTGGACGAAATCGGTCTGCGAGAACATCGGTTTGGCGTTATCCGTTCAATGTTTCGTCAACGCGGTTCACGCGAGCGACTTGAATGCGCCGCGCGCGGCATCGATGGTCGCGTCGATAATCGCGTCGTCGTGTGCGCTCGACACGAAGCCTGCCTCGTATGCGGAAGGCGCGAAGTACACGCCCGCATCCAGCATCTTGTGGAAGAACGCGTTGAAGCGCGGCACGTCGCAGCGCGAGATTTCCGCGAAGCTGCCCGGCACGTTCGCCGAAAAATACAGACCGAACATGCCGCCGACGGAATCCGCGGTGAACGGCACTTTCGCTTCGCGCGCGGCTTCCGTGAGGCCGTGCACGAGACGCGTCGTCTGACGCGAGAGCGTGTCGTAGAAGCCCGGCGCCTGGATCAGTTGCAATGTCTTGAGACCCGCCGCGACCGCGATGGGGTTGCCCGACAGCGTGCCCGCCTGGTAGACGCCGCCGAGCGGCGCGAGATGGGCCATGATGTCGCGCCGTCCACCGAAGGCCGCTGCCGGCATGCCGCCGCCAATCACCTTGCCAAGACACGTGAGGTCCGGAGTGATGCCATACAGTTGCTGCGCGCCGCCCAGCGCGACGCGGAACCCGCACATCACTTCGTCGAAGATCAGCACCGAGCCGTATTCGGTGCAGAGGCGGCGCAGCGCGCCGAGGAATTCGGGCGTCGCGCGCACGAGGTTCATGTTGCCCGCCACCGGCTCGACGATCACGGAAGCGATCTCGTTGCCGAACGCCTTGAACGCTTCTTCCAGCGCCGCGACATTGTTGTATTCGAGCACGGTGGTGTGCTTCGCGATATCGACGGGCACGCCCGCCGACGTCGGGTTGCCGAACGTCAGCAGGCCGGAGCCCGCCTTCACGAGCAGGCTGTCCGCGTGGCCGTGGTAGCAGCCCTCGAATTTGACGATGCGGCTGCGGTTCGTGAAGCCGCGCGCGAGGCGCAGCGCGCTCATTGTCGCTTCCGTGCCGCTCGATACCATCCGCACCTGTTCCATCGAAGGCACGAGCTTGCAGATTTCCTCGGCGATTTCGACCTCGGCTTGCGTCGGCGCGCCGAACGAGAAGCCGTTAACCAGCACGCGTTGCACGGCCTCGAGCACTTCCGGATGCACGTGGCCGACGATCATCGGCCCCCACGAGCCGATGTAGTCGATATAGCGCTTGCCCTCGGCGTCCCAGAAGTACGCGCCTTGCGCGCGTTCGATGAAACGCGGCGTGCCGCCGACCGAACGGAAGGCGCGCACGGGCGAGTTGACGCCGCCCGGAATGGTTTTCTGGGCGCGGTCGAAGAGTTCTTGATTGCTGGACATGAGCGTTGGACCTGCTTGGGTTGGGCTCGCGCGCCGAATGGCTGCGACTCGCGCGAGTGCGGTACAAGGGCGGTATCGATGCGCTGCGAACGGGCACGCGCAAGCGCGCAACGAACGCACGACCGTAAGAATGGCCTCACGAAATTGTACCGGAGTCGTGTGGAATCGGCCGTGAGCGGGAAGGCGCGACGGGGCGCCGCCGTATGCGTTCAGGTGCCACCGCCGCGGTTGCCGCCCGAGTTGCCGCCGTTATTGCCTTCGCCGTCGCCGGGCGCGCCGCCTGGACGCTTTGCCTTGCCGAAGTACATCGCGACCCGCGCTGCGCGTTTGCCGGCAGCCGCCTTGTTCGCTTCGCTCCATGCTTGCGTCGCTTGCTCCTTCGTCGATTTCGCCGGCTCGTCCGCATGTGGTGCGACGGCAGGCCTCGGCCGCTTGCCCGTCCGTTCGAGCCAGCGCTTTTCGAGCGCGCCCTCGGCGATCGGCTTGATCGAGATGCCCGAGGTTTGCGCGTCCCACGTCTGGACGGAGTAAGGGTGCTGGCGCAGTTCGTCGCGGGAGATCACGACTTCATGATGTGCATCGACCAGATAGTCGTACACGAAGTCGATGCACAGCCGGTAGCCGCGCTTCTTGGTCGCGTCGGGCACTTCGTATGGGGCGCGCGTCACATATCCAGACGCGAACACGCCTTTGGGCTCCAGCGTCACGCGATGAATGAACACGCGGTCGCCCGGCAGGATGCTGCGCGAAAAGCCGCAGCCCCAGACGTCGGTGACGGCCTCGCCAGCCGCGACGCGCTTTGCCACGTCCGGCAATTCGGGCCACGGCCACTTCCTGGGGCTCCAGATCAGCAGAAAGGCGGTCATCTGCGTCGAATGTCAGTGTGGAAGAAACGGACGACCAGCTTAACCGATCAGGCGGCGAAGGCCTGTCCTAGGCCTGTCTGCAGCGGGGCGCCGGGTCGGCGACAAACGGGGCGATATTTAAACGTCGGTTACAATCTCAGGCCGTATCCGCGACCCCGCACGGTCCGCTGGATCGCCCATCGACCGATCTTTGCGCGTCGCTTTTCACTGGATTCCCATGTCTCACGTCGTCAGATCCCGGCCGGATGCCCGGCTGATTCTGCTGCTCGGCGCGCTGGCCGCGTGCGGGCCGATTTCGATCGATATGTATCTGCCGAGTCTGCCGTCGATCACGCAGGCGTTCAACGTCAGCGCGGGCGCGGCGCAGGGCACGCTGACCAGCTTCATGCTCGGCTTCTCGATCGGCATGCTGCTGTATGGGCCGATGTCGGATGCGTACGGGCGGCGCCCTGTGCTGCTCGGCGGCATCATCATGTACACGCTCGCGACGATCGCCTGCGCGGTGTCGCTGTCGATTGGCGCGCTCGTCACGTTCCGCTTCGTGCAGGCGCTCGGCGCGGGCGCGGCTTCCGTGCTCGCGCGCGCGATCGCCCGCGATGCGCACGGCCCGACCGACGCAGCCCGCGTGCTGTCGATGCTCGCCATCGTCACGTCGATCGGGCCGTTGCTTGCGCCGCTGATCGGCGGGCAGTTGCTCCTGCTCGGCGGCTGGCGCGTCGTCTTCATCGCGCTGACGATCTTCGGCGCTCTGTGCGCCGCGACCGCGTTCATGCGTGTGCCGGAAACCTGGCCGCGCGAGAAGCGCGCGCATGGCGCGGTGCTCCAGTCGTTCGCCGCGTACGGCACGCTGCTGAAGGACCCTGTCACGTGGGGGCACATGCTGTGCGGTGGCATGGCGTTCGCGTCGATGTTCGCGTACATCACCGCCACGCCGTTCGTCTATATCGAGTACTTCCATGTGTCGCCGCAGCACTACGGCTTTCTGTTCGGGCTGAACATCATCGGCATCATGCTCGGCAACTTCGTGAACACGCGCGTCGTCGGAAGCACGGGGCCGTTGCCCGTCATCTCGGTCGCCGCGGCGATCAGCTTCGTCGCGTCGCTGTATGTCGCGCTGATGTGTCTGACGGGGTGGGGCGGGCTGTGGTCGATCGTCGTCGGGCTGTTCTTCGTGGTGGGCGTGGTCGGCGTGCTGTCGGCCAATTGCACGACCGATCTGATGCATCGCTATCCGCAGAATGCAGGCGCGGCGGCGGCCGTGTTCGGCGCGATGCAGCTTGCGCTCGGCGCGCTGTCGAGCTTCGCCGTCGGGCTGTGGCATGACGGTTCGCCGCAAGGGATGGGCGTGACGATTGCCGTCGCGGGATCGCTGTGCTTCGTCGGACGGTTCCTCGTGATGCGTTGGCATGGGCGGCCGGTGTCGCAGACTTCTGCGGCCTGACTTACACGCGCGAGACAACGCGCGAGACCACGCGCTAATTCACGCGCGAGCGAATCGGCGAATAACAAAAAGCCGAACCTGCTGCTGAATGGCAAAAGGTCCGGCTTTTTTACTGCTGAAACTCACTGCCCCGAGCACGGGCGCAGGCTAGTCCTTCGGCGAGGCCGCCGCTCCGTGACTGAGCCAATCGAGCACGGCCGTCGTATCGTCGTCGGCGTCCTTGCGCGCCTTCGTCACGGCGGCGCTGACTTCCGCGGCCGGCGCCGCACGACGGATCGCCACGCCGACAGCCAGGATGTCGATCATCAGCAGATGCAGAATGCGCGAGATCATCGACAACTGCGACTCGCGAATCTCGATGTGATCGGTTTCGAGCGCAACAGTCGCGCGCTTGGCCAAAGGCGTGTTGCTCGACGTGATCGCAATCACCTTCGCGCCCGCCTGCATCGCCACTTCGAGCACGCGCAGCAGTTCCGGCGCGCGGCCCGACTTCGACACCGCGACGATCACATCGCCCTTGCCGAGCAGCGCCGCCGACGCCGCCTGCATGTACAGATCGCCATAAGCGATCGTCGGAATGCCGAAGCGGAAGAACTTGTAGTGCGCGTCCTGCGCGACGATGTTCGAATTGCCGAGTCCGTAGAACTCGATGCGCCGCGCGCCGTTCAGCAGATCGATGGCCGTTTCGACATGCTCGAAGTTCAGATGCTCGCGCAACTGCAGGATCGCGGAGACGGTGTTGTCCAGCACCTTCGCGCCGAAGTCCGTCGCCGTATCGCCGAGATGCACCTGGCTGTGCGAGACGGGAATCGTGCCCGTCAGACCCGTCGCCAGCTTCAGCTTGAAATCGGACAGACCCTGGCAGCCGAGCGAGCGGCAGAAGCGGATCACGGTCGGCTGGCTCACGTCCGCCTTGCGCGCGATGTCGACGATGGGATCGTTGATGATCGAGCGCGGGTGATTGAGCGCGAGATCCGCGACGCGGCGCTCGGCGGGCGTCAGTGCATCGCGCATCTGCCGGATGCGCTCGAACACGGCGGACGAACTGCCGCCCGCGCGATTTGACAGCTGCTCCGCGAGAATCGCCGATACGCCGAGAAACGCCGGATACTCCGCCGTGATCACGTACGTCGGCACGTTCTTCAGATACGCCTCGAAGCGGCCCTTCGCCTCGAAGCGCTGACGGAACGACGAGCGCGCGAACACTTCGCCGAGACGCGGCACGACGCCGCCGCCGATATAGATGCCGCCCAGCGCGCCG
The DNA here is from genome assembly GCF_040965635.1 of Paraburkholderia phymatum. Classification (GTDB taxonomy): domain Bacteria; phylum Pseudomonadota; class Gammaproteobacteria; order Burkholderiales; family Burkholderiaceae; genus Paraburkholderia; species Paraburkholderia phymatum_B. Next base: position 340,776 of record NZ_JBFRCH010000006.1, on the reverse strand, counting down.
AGCGTCACCGCGATGTTGCCCGCGAACGTGCCGAGGATGCCGCAGAACACGTCGATTGTCTCGGCGGCAAGCGGATCGCCGTCGAGGCCCTTCTTGACGATCTCCGACACTTCGAGCGTCGTGGGCACGCGCTTCTTGTCGCGAGCCGCGAGCGCGCGATAGATCACTTCGATGCCGGGCCCAGCGGCAACGCGCTCGAACGACACATGCGGCCACTTCTTGCGCGCGTATTGCAGCACGAGGTCTTCGCGCTCGTCCATCGGCGCGAACGTCGCGTGGCCGCCTTCGCTGCCGAGCGCGATCCAGCGGTCGTCGGCGGGAATCAGGCCGGACACGCCCATGCCCGTGCCCGGTCCAAGCAGGCCGATCACGCTGTTCTGCCGGCGCGTGCCGCCGCCGACCTGCACACGCTGCGAATCGGTGAGGCCCGGCAGCGCCATCGCGAGCGCGGTGAAGTCGTTCACGACGAGCAATGTGTCGAAGCCGAGCTGACGGCGCGTCGCTTCGATCGAGAACGTCCAGTCGTGATTCGTCATGCTGACCTGATCGCCGTCGACGGGATTCGCGATCGCAATCGCCGCATGATTCACGCGACCGATCTTGCTGTCCTTCAGATACCTCTTGATGACCTCTGCGACACCCGGATAGTCCGCGCACGGATAGACGAGAACCTGCGTGATTTCGCCGGGACCGGTTTCAAGCGCGAAGCGCGCATTGGTGCCGCCGATGTCGGCAAGCAGCCTCGGTCCGTCGGCGTGCTGGCCCGCGCCAGGGGCAGCCTTAGTTTGCACACCAGTAGACATCGAGTCTTACTCCCTTGTCGTTCGCCAACGTCGAGATGGCATTTTTTTGTGGGGCGGCTGCGGCGGCTTTGAGCACGTCGAGCTTTTTCTGACCGGCGATCAGCAGGAACAGCCGGTCGATTTTCTTCAACGCGGACATCGACCAGCTCACGCGCGCATGCGGCGCGGCGCCGGGATGCACGGCGACGAACGGATCGGCCGTCGAAACTGCGTGCTCCCATTCGGGCGCGTCCGCGAAAATCGACGCCGTGTGGCCGTCTTCGCCCATGCCGAGCACGGCCACATCGGGCAGGTGACGATCGCCGCGCGCGACGTCGCGATTCAACGCGGCAACATGAGCATCGAGCGATTGCGCCGTGTCGACGAGCGGCAGGAAGGTCGCCTCACGCGCGGCGTTCTGCAACAGCGTCGCACGGGCGAGGCGCGCGTTGCTCGCGTCATCCGTCTCGGGCACCCAGCGGTCGTCGACGAGCGTGATGGCGATGCGCTTCCAGTCGAACGGCTGCGTGGATAGCGTTTGCAGAAACGGACGCGGACTCGTGCCACCGGACACGGCAAGCGTCGTCGGGTGCGCGTGGGTTGCGCTCGCACGGGCGGCGAGCGACGCCTGTAGCGCGTCGCCGACCGCCTTCGCCAGCGCGTCGGATTGGGCGCGCGGGTCGTCGAAAGCGTGAAGCTCGATCACTTCTCCTCCATGCTGCTTTCTTTGTTAGATCTGAGGTGCTGCGGGGGCGGCATCGGCGATCACGAAAGCCGACGCGGCCCGATGCTGCCCGATGCTGCCTTGTCCCGCTGCTGCCGCGACGGGTCCGGTGTCATCTGCTTTACCGGGTTCCCGTCCGGCCGTTCATGCCGTACTGCAAGCGGCGCATCGGGTGCAAGATCGATGCAAAGACATCGATCATCGCAGGACAAAACAAAACGCGCGGTACTTCGTCAATTCTCTTCTTCGAGCCAGCAGGTGTCGTGCTGCGCGAGCATCGCGCTTGCGGCCGCCGGCCCCCACGTGCCCGCCGCATAAGGCTTCGGCTTGCCCGACGCGGCCCACTCGTTGAGGATCGGCTCGACCCACTTCCATGCCGCTTCCTGTTCGTCGCGACGCACGAAGAGCGCGAGACGCCCGTGGATCACGTCGAGCAGCAGACGCTGATACGCCTCCATCTGGCCTTCCTTGAAGAACTGGTCGAAGGCGAGATCGAGGTGCACGCTCGACAGGTTCATCCCTTCGCCCGGTTTCTTCGCGAGGCAGTAGAGGCGGATCGTTTCGTTCGGCTGCAGGCGGATCACGAGACGATTCGCGCCCGGCCGCGGCGCCGACGAACCCAGCGCCGAATGCGGCACGGCGCGGAAGTTCACGACGATCTCCGCGACGCGATCGGCCAGCCGCTTGCCCGTGCGCAGGAAGAACGGCACGCCCGCCCAGCGCCAGTTCTCGATCTCGACTTTCAGCGCGACAAACGTTTCTGTCGCGCTGTCCGTCTTCACGCCGGGTTCCGTTGCATACGCCGGCACCGACGCGCCGCGAATGACGCCCGCATGATACTGGCCACGCACGGCGACCTTGCCGATGTCGCGCGGATCGATCGGCTTCAGCGCGCGCAGCACGCGCAGCTTTTCGTCGCGGACGGAATCCGAATCCATCGAATGCGGCGGCTCCATCGCGACGATCGAAAGCAGTTGCAGCAAATGGTTCTGCACCATGTCGCGCAGCGCGCCCGTATTGTCGTAGAAGTCGCCGCGCGCTTCCACGCCGAGTTCTTCGGCGATCGTGATCTGAATGCTCTCGACCCACTCGCGGCGCCACAGCGGCTCGAAGAGCGCATTGCCGAAGCGCAGCGCCAACAGGTTCTGCACGGGCTCTTTGCCGAGGTAGTGATCGATACGGTAGATCTGCCCTTCGGCGAAGATCTCGCCGACGGCATCGTTGATCGCATTCGAAGAACGCAGGTCGTAGCCGAGCGGCTTTTCGAGCACGATGCGCGCGTTTTCGTTGAGACCCACCGACGCGAGCGCGCGGCAGATCGGCACGAACAGCGACGGGCCCGTCGCCAGATAGAACACGCGCGTGCCGGGCAGGTCCTGCATCGCGTCGCGCAGCTTGACGAAGTCTTCGGCCTTGCCGAGATCGAGCTTCACGTACTCGATGCGTTCGAGAAAGCTCGACCACGCGTTTTCGTCGATGCCGTTCTTCGAGACGTGCGCCTTCACGTGTTCGTTGACCCACTGCAGATAGCCGTTACGGTCTTCCTCATGCCGCGCGACGGCAATGATCTTGCCGCTCGCCTCGAGCATGCCCGCGCGGTGCGCTTCATACAGAGCGGGGAGGATCTTGCGCATCGACAGGTCGCCGGTTCCGCCGAAGAGAACGAAGGTGAAGCTGGAGTCGGTTTGCATGAGTCTCCGTGGGATATCTGGTGGGCCTGTAAGGCGCCCGTAGTCCGATAAAATTTTTTTTGACACTGAATTGTAGTTTAACTACAATCCAAATCAAGAGGTAACGTGAATTCGGCGAAAAAAGCGTGCGGGGCTTGTGAACAAGCGCCTTTTCGCGGTGCACGTAGCTTCCCTGCATGTTAACGGACAACGCGTTCCGGCATGCGCCAGAGTGCCTTTCGCAGGCGGCGCACGATGGCCGAAACGGGCGTTTTCAGCGAATGACGTGCGCGGACCACCTCGAGTCTGCAACGCGCCGCAGTCAGAAGGCGGAGCAGGCAAAAATCAGAAGAGGAGACAGTTCTTGCATTGCAAACCACTCATCTCTTGAGCGTCACGCGGCCGAACCTCGGCACGCCGGCACATCCACTTCACCTCGTGCCTGTCCGACGCTCGACCGTCCAGCGCATTGCCTGTTTGACCAACCATCGCACCCTGGTGACATCAGGGGCCACTCGTTTTTAGTTCAGGTGTCTGGAGGAGATAAGCAATGAAATTCCGCGCGATCATGGGCGCCCTGTGCGCCGCAGGTCTGATGTGTGGCGTCGCCACGGCACAGGCGGCCGAATCCGTCGAAGTGCTGCACTGGTGGACATCGGGCGGCGAGTCGAAGGCCGTCGGCGTGTTGAAGGACGACATGACGAAACAGGGCTACACGTGGAAGGACTTCGCGGTGGCAGGCGGTGCAGGCGCAGCGGCCATGACGGCGCTGAAGACCCAGGTGATCTCGGGCAACGCGCCGAGCGCGGCTCAGATCAAGGGCCCGCTGATCCAGGAATGGGCATCGCAAGGCGTGCTCGTGAATATCGACTCCGTCGCTGGCGACTGGAAGAAGAACCTGCCGCCGGAAATCGACAAGATCATGCACGCGGAAGGCCACTACGTCGCGGCGCCGTTCTCGGTGCACCGCGTCAACTGGCTGTACATCAACAAGGCGGCACTCGACAAGGCAGGCGGCAAGGTGCCGACCACGTGGCCTGAGTTCTTCGCCGTCGCCGACAAGATGAAGGCGGCCGGCATCATGCCGATCGCGATGGGCGGCCAGCCGTGGCAGGACCTGACGCTGTGGGAAGACGTCGTGCTGTCGCAAGGCGCGGACTTCTACAAGAAGGCGCTCGTCGACCTCGACCAGAAGACGCTGACTTCGGACAAGATGGTCCAGGTGTTCGACACGGTCCGCAAGATCCAGGGCTATTTCGACAGCGGCCGCACGGGCCGTGACTGGAACCTGGCGACGGCGATGGTCATCAACGGCAAGGCCGGCATGCAGTTCATGGGCGACTGGGCGAAGGGCGAGTTCGCGAACGCGAGCAAGAAGGCTGGCTCGGACTACATCTGTGCTGCGGTGCCGGGTACGGAGAAGTCGTACACGTTCAACGTCGACTCGTTCGTGTTCTTCCAGCAGAAGGGCCAGAAGGCGGCAACGCCGGGCCAGCTGGCGCTCGCGAAGACCATCATGAGCCCGGATTTCCAGGAGCAGTTCAGCCTGTACAAGGGCTCGATCCCGGTTCGCCTGGGCGTGTCGATGGATAAATTCGACGACTGCGCGAAGAAGTCCTACGCTGATGAACAGACGGCCATCAAGTCGGGCGGCTATGTGCCGTCGCTGGCTCACGGCATGGCTCAGCCGGACGCAGCAGCAGGCGCGATCTCGGACGTCGTGACGAAGTTCATGAACTCGTCGCAAGACTCGAAGAGCGCGGTTGCCGCACTCGCGAAGGCTGCGAAGACCAAGTAAGCAGTCGTAGCACACAGTTGTAGCAGAACGCCCGACGCGCGTGGTCTTTCGCATGGTCTGCAATTCGTGCGAGACCGATACATGCGAGACCGCGTGCGCCGGACGACGATGGTGCGATGCATCACCCGCGCCTCTGCCGTTCCGGCATCGCCCGACGATGACGATGACGGTACAGTTCCAGGAGTCGAGTTGTGACTGCTTCTATTAGCGGAAACGCAAAAGGCACGGCGCCCGTCGCGCGCCGCACGTCGCCGATGGCGGCGCTCGCCGACCGCTGGATTCCGAAGCTGGTGTTGTCGCCCAGCATCGTGATCAGCCTTGTCTTCGTCTACGGTTTCATTCTGGTTACCGGCTATCTGTCGCTGTCGAGTTCGCGATTGATGCCGCGTTACGATTTCGCGGGCTTCGACCGGTACGCCGAACTGTTCGATAACGACGTCTGGTGGACGTCTGCGGCGAACCTCGGCTGGTTCGGCATTCCGTTTATCGCGATCTGCGTCGGCCTCGGTCTGTTCCTTGCGATCCTGCTCGACCAGAAGATCCGCAACGAAGGCGCATTGCGCGCCGTGTTTCTGTATCCGATGGCGCTGTCGTTCATCGTGACGGGCACCGCATGGCAGTGGGTTCTGAATCCTGGCCTCGGCATTGAGAAGGTGTTGCACGACTGGGGCTGGACGAGCTTTTCGTTCGGCTGGTTGGGCGACCCTGACAAGGCGATTTTCTGCGTCGTGATCGCGGCCGTGTGGCAATCGACGGGCTTCGTGATGGCGCTCTTCCTTGCCGGCCTGCGCGGCGTCGACAGCGAAATCTTCAAGGCGGCGCAAGTGGACGGCGCGACGCTGCCGACCATCTATCGCAAGATCGTGATTCCGAGCATGCGCCCCGTGTTCTTCTCGGTGCTGCTGATTCTCTGCCACATCACGATCAAGACCTTCGACCTCGTCGTCGCGTTGACGGCGGGCGGTCCGGGCACGTCGTCGTCGCTGCCCGCGATGTTCATGTACACGTTTTCGTTCAACCGCGGGCAACTGGGCGTCGGCGCGGCTTCGTCGATGATGATGCTCGCAACCGTCGTGGCCGTGCTCGTGCCGCTGATGTATCTGGAATCGAGGAGCACGCGCAATGCAGCCTAAGATGAACATCAGCCGTGCTGTCATCTACGCGGCACTGATCCTGTTTGCGTTGTACTTCCTGTTCCCGCTGTACGTGATGCTGTCGACGTCGTTCAAGGACATCGATCAGCTGCGCTCGGGCAACCTGCTCACGCCGCCGTCGCACTGGACGGTCGCGCCGTGGGTGAAGGCGTGGAGCGAAGCGTGTACGGGCGTGCGCTGCGAGGGCATGCAGCCGTTCTTCATGAACTCGGTGAAGATGGTGATTCCCGCCGTGCTGATCTCGTCGATCATCGGCGCGTTCAACGGCTATGTGCTCACGCACTGGCGTTTTCGCGGCGCGGATGCGCTGTTCACGATGCTGCTGGTCGGCTGCTTCATTCCGTTCCAGGCGATCCTGCTGCCGATGGCGCGACTGCAAGGCTTCTTCGGCCTGTCGAACACGATCGGCGGGCTGGTGCTCGTGCACGTCGTGTACGGCATCGCGTTCACGACGATGTTCTTCCGCAACTTCTACGTGAGCGTTCCCGCTGAACTCGTGAAGGCGGCGCGTATCGACGGCGCCGGGTTCTTCATGATCTTCTCGAAGATCATGCTGCCGATTTCGCTGCCGATTTTCATGGTGTGCCTGATCTGGCAATTCACGCAGATCTGGAATGACTTCCTGTTCGGTATCGTGTTCTCCGGTGTCGATTCGATGCCGATCACCGTGGCGCTGAACAACCTTGTGAATACGTCGACGGGCGTGAAGGAATACAACGTCGACATGGCGGGCGCGATCATCGCGGCACTGCCGACGCTGCTCGTCTACGTGATCGCCGGCCGCTACTTCGTGCGCGGCCTGACGGCGGGCGCGGTGAAGGGCTAATTTTTCTTGTTGGCGTGTCGCTCGCGTGTCGATGCGAGCGACGGCCTGAACGGCATTCGGCCTGCGTCGCCAGCTAGCGGCGCATCAGCAGTACAGAGACTAGAGGATTCACAGCATGGCAAGCCTTTCCATCCGTGACGTGTACAAGACCTACCCGAACGGGGTGCCTGTCCTGAAGGGTGTCAACATCGACATCGAAGACGGCCAGTTCCTGATTCTCGTCGGCGGCTCGGGCTGTGGTAAGTCGACACTGCTCAATATGATCGCCGGTCTCGAGACCGTGACGAAGGGCGATATTCAGATCGGCGGCAAGACGGTGAACAACCTGTCGCCGAAAGATCGCGATATCGCAATGGTGTTCCAGTCGTATGCGCTGTATCCGTCGATGACGGTGCGCGACAACATTTCCTTTGGTTTGAATATCCGCAAGGTGCCGAAGGGGGAGCAGGATCAGATCGTTTCGCGCGTTTCCAAGCTGCTTCAAATCGAACATCTTTTGGATCGGAAGCCTGGTCAACTCTCTGGCGGTCAGCGGCAGCGGGTTGCTATGGGGCGTGCTCTTGCGCGTGATCCCGCGATGTTCCTGTTCGATGAGCCTCTGTCGAACCTGGACGCCAAGCTGCGGATCGAGATGCGCTCGGAGATCAAGCTGCTGCATCAGCGTCTTGGCACCACGATCGTTTATGTGACGCACGATCAGATCGAAGCCATGACTCTGGGCGATCGTATCGCTGTGATGAAGGACGGTATCGTTCAGCAGTTCGGGGCGCCGCAACAGATTTATGACTCACCCTCGAATCTGTTCGTTGCCGGCTTTATCGGTGCGCCGCCGATGAACTTCATTCAAGGTAAAGTCGTTGAGCAAGGTTCTGGCGTTGGGCTTGAACTCGATACGGGGGTTAAGCGCGGTGTGTTGAATCTGCCCTTCGATGGCGCCGTGAAGTCGCATGTCGGCAAGGAAGTGATTCTTGGACTGCGCCCTGAGCGGATTACCGATACGCGGAATGCGCACAACGTCGATGACGGCAAGCATCAGCCGATCGACGTTAAGGTCGATGTGATCGAGCCTACTGGGCCGGATACTTTGGTATTCGCTCAAGTGAACGGCAAACGGATCGTTAGCCGTGTTCACCCGGGTGCTAATCCGCAGCCGGATCAGAATATGTCGCTGATGTTTGATGTTTCTAAGGCTGTCCTGTTCGATCCGCAGACGGAGCAGCGGATTGCTTAAGGGTTGGTTGATGTAGTTGAGTTGTTTCGAGGGAAGCCCCGGGCGGTTAAGGTCCGTTCGGGGCTTTGCTTTTTTGGGGACTTGGGTTCCGCTTCAGTGGGTGAAGGGGCGGTGGGTGGACGGTCATTTATGTTACCGGGTTTGGGAGTCCGAATGAGGCATCCACTACAAACGCTCGCACAAGCTTTCGCCTGTTGCCCTCAGTGGGGCAACCTGACATCCAGCTTAAACGTCACCAACCGCGCCACAAGAATAAACCCCGTAGCAATCAACACGCTGTAGACCGTATCGAAGTTGAAGTAATCCAGCAGCAGATAGACCCAACACCCAGCAAGCGCACAAGTCGCATAAGGCCGTGAGTCCCGGAGAATCAACGGAACCTCATTGCAGATCACATCGCGCATAATCCCGCCGAACACGCCCGTAGCAACACCCATCATCGAAGCCACGAACCACGGCATCTGAGCATCGAGCGCCAGAGAAGTCCCGGAGATACTGAAGAGCCCAAGCCCAACCGCATCAGCCACCAGCAGCACGCGCTCATTAAAAACCCGCGTGTAAGTCTTAAGCACAAACGGCGCGAAGAATGAAAGAGCGAAGATCAGAATCGCATACCACTGATGCTCGACCCAATAGAACGGCCTCCGATCGAGCAACACGTCCCTAACCGTCCCGCCACCAAACGCCGTAGCCATCGCCACAAGAAAAGTCCCAACAGCATCGAGCCGTTTCGTACGAGCCTCGATAAAACCGGAGATCGCGTAGGCGAGAATAGCCAGCGCTTCCATGATGGCAAGCGCGAGAGTGAGTCGAGGATGCATCGTTGAAAAGCCTTTTCAGACTTTACCGGACGAAGACGGCGAAGAAGTCCCCGAGCCGGAGCCAGCACCAGATCCCACCGATCCAGGCTGCAACAGAATAAGTACAGCACCCGCGCCGCCATCATGCGGACGAGCCTGCGAAAACGCGATGACTTCTTCCTTCTGCACGAGCCACGCACGAACCTTGCCCTTCAGCACAGGCTCTTTCCCAACCGACCCCAGCCCTTTCCCATGAATTACGCGCAGACAGCGTAGGCCTTTCTTGCTCGCCTCACGGATGAACTCAGACAAAGCCTCACGCGCTTCCTCACGACGCATCCCATGCAGATCAAGCTGCGCCTGCACGATCCACGCACCGCGTCGGAGCTTCTTAACGATTTCCTGGCTCACGCCCGGACGACAGTAGGAAAGCGACTCATCGGTATCGAGCAGCACTTCGGGATCGAACTCGTCGGAGATCGCTTCATGCAGCACGGCTTCTTCGTCGAGTTTCGTCTGCATCGGAACGGGCGCTGGCGGCGTGCGCGTCACCGACGCGCGAGGTTTCGCGCTGAGCGGCGCGACTTCGCCGATTTCACGCCGAAACAGTTCGGCATCCGCGGCCGCTTCACGCGACGCTTGGACCGCCGCAGCCTTCTCACGCTGAGCGCGTTGAGCAGCGCCTTTCAACGCATCGCGCAAACCACCCAGCCCGGCCAACCCCGCGCCAGCCTCTACCAAAGGCTTCTTCGACGAAGACGAAGAAGCCGAAGCACCAGCGTCAGACGGCGCTTCAGCGTTAGCAGGACTGGAAGCCGCAGTACGCGGCCGTTTCGGTTCGCTCGGATGGGGCAGATTCTTAGGCATGGCGATCGAAGCAGAAAACAAAAAGGGCCGCCGGCATCACGCCGCGGCCCTTTCAGACATTGAGAATCTCAACAAGCGCGGCAAGCCTGCTGCATGCCGCTATTCTACCGATCCGCGTTCCCCGTTCCACGCAAACCATTTACCGGACGAGACCACGGAAAAAGCATCAAATCGAACGCTCAGCCTCGGCGCTCATCGCGCGCTCGCCGATCGACTCGTGAATGCTTTCCAGATAACGCTGCGCATCCAGAGCGGCCATACAGCCCGTGCCCGCGCTCGTGATCGCCTGACGGTACACGTGGTCCTGCACGTCGCCGGCAGCGAACACGCCCGGCACGCTCGTGCCCGTTGCATTGCCGCTCAGGCCGCCGTTCGTGATGATGTAGCCGTTCTTCATCTCCAGCTGGCCTTCGAAGATATCCGTGTTCGGCTTGTGGCCAATCGCGACGAACAGACCTTGCAGATCGATATCGGTGGTCGCGCCCGTCTTCACGTTCTTGACGCGCAGGCCGTTGACGCCGCCGTCATCGCCCTTCACCTCGTCGAGCACGTGGTCCCACTTGATCTCGACGACGCCTTCCTTTTCCTTCTCCAGCAGACGGTCGATCAGGATCGGCTCGGCGCGGAACTTGTCGCGGCGGTGGATCACCGTCACCTTCTTCGCGATGCCCGCGAGATACAGCGCTTCTTCAACGGCCGTATTGCCGCCGCCGACCACGGCGACGTGCTGGTTCTTGTAGAAGAAGCCGTCGCAGGTCGCGCACGCCGACACGCCGCGACCCATGTACAGCTCTTCCGACGGCAAGCCGAGATATTGCGCCGATGCGCCCGTCGCGATGATCAGCGAATCGCACGTGTATTCGCCCGAATCGCCGATCAGGCGAATCGGCTTCTCGTCCAGCCTGGCCGTGTGGATGTGGTCGAACACGATTTCGGTGTTAAAGCGCTCGGCGTGCTCGAGGAAGCGTGTCATAAGCTCCGGACCTTGCACGCCCTTGGCATCGGCGGGCCAGTTTTCGACGTCCGTCGTGGTCATCAGCTGGCCACCCTGCGCAAGGCCCGTGACGAGCACCGGCGACAGGTTGGCGCGCGCCGCATAGACGGCCGCCGTGTAACCGGCAGGGCCGGAACCGAGAATCAAAACCTTCGCGTGTTTAGTCGGGGAAGCTGGCATGATCGAAATCCGTTAAAAGCGTCGGTCAGGGGTGGAACATCGGCTGCAATGACCGGCGGTACTGGCGTCGAGCCGGGAAACCTGCTTGACACGATAGATGGGTATCAGCCCCGTATTATAAAGGGCGGGGCAAGCGGCTGCTTCATGAAGCTTTGCGATCAACGCGATAGCGGATGCCAACGGCATCGGCGCGAAAGTCGGGCGAAAACACGCCGATTTCGCCGGAAAGCGTATGGGAATTACGACATTCCTGGCCGTTCGGCTGACGTTACCGTCATTTACAGCCTTGCGCGCAACAGTGCGTTTACAATAGTCGCCGATGAACGACAGGCGGCTTGCCGGCAGGATGCGAGTGACTCCGTCGGCACCTGAACCGGTCCCCGACGGCGAATTGAAGGGCAACTGAACCGGCACCTGAAACCGCTGCAGGCCGCACACGCAACAGGCTCAATGGCAAAAGCTCCCTATTCCGCGAACTCGCAGGCATTGCCTCACCGCATGTCGCGTCTTTTCACCGAAATCCGCTGGATTCTCCAGCTGGCGCTCGGCGTTTTCCTCGTGATGGCGCTGATCAGCTACAGCCGCCGCGACCCGAGCTGGACGCACGCGGCGCAGGTCGATCACATCTCGAACTGGGCCGGCCGCGTCGGCGCCTGGACCTCCGACATTCTCCTTCTGCTCTTCGGCCTCTCCGCCTGGTGGTGGCTCGTGCTGCTCGCGCGCCGCATCTCGGCGAACTACAAGCGCATCACGCGTCACGAAGAGCCCGACGAAAACGCGCCGCGCGACAACAGCTGGCTCGCGGACGTGTTCGCGTTCGCGCTTGTGCTGCTCGCGTGCGACGGCATCGAGGCGCTGCGCATGTGGTCGCTCAAAGTGCAGTTGCCGCGCGCGCCGGGCGGCGTGATCGGCGAGGCGGTCGCGAAGGGCGTGTCGCATGCGCTCGGTTTCACGGGCGGCACTTTGGCGCTGCTGATTGCGCTTGCCATCGGCTTGTCGCTGTTCTTCCGTTTTTCGTGGTTGTCGGTGTGCGAGAAGGTCGGCGATTCGATCCTCTCCGGCGTGACGCTCGCGAAACTGCGCCGCGAAGCCGGCCGCGACCGCAAGCTCGGCGAGGCGGCTGCCGTGAAGCGCGAAGGCAAGGTCGAGCAGAGCCGCGTGAAGGCCGAGGAGCACGAGCCTGTCGTGATCGTGCCGCCTGTGACGAAGCCGGAGAAGTCGGAGCGCGTCGAGAGAGAACGTCAGGTGCCTCTCTTCGAGAGCCTGCCCGGCGATTCGACGTTGCCCGCCATCTCGCTGCTCGATCCCGCGCCCGCGACGCAGGAAACCATTTCCGCCGATACGCTCGAATTCACCTCGCGTCTCATTGAGAAGAAGCTGAAGGACTTCGGCGTCGACGTGAGCGTGGTCGCCGCTTATCCTGGTCCTGTCGTCACGCGCTACGAAATCGAGCCGGCTGTCGGCGTGAAGGGCAGCCAGATCGTGAATCTCGCGAAGGACCTCGCGCGCTCGCTGTCGCTCACGTCGATCCGAGTCGTCGAGACGATTCCTGGCAAGAACTTCATGGCGCTCGAACTGCCGAACCAGCGTCGTCAGACGGTGCGGCTGTCGGAGATCCTTGGCTCGACCGTTTATGCCGACGCCGGTTCGCCGCTGACGATGGGCCTCGGCAAGGACATCGGCGGCAAGCCCGTGTGCGCGGACCTCGCGAAGATGCCGCACCTGCTGGTTGCCGGTACGACGGGTTCGGGCAAGTCGGTCGGTATCAACGCGATGATTCTCTCGTTGCTCTACAAGGCGAGCGCCGAGCAGGTGCGGATGATCCTGATCGATCCGAAGATGCTCGAAATGAGTGTCTATGAAGGCATTCCGCATCTGCTGTGTCCCGTCGTCACGGATATGCGCCAGGCCGGCAACGCGCTGAACTGGACCGTTGCCGAAATGGAGCGCCGCTACAAGCTGATGAGCAAGCTCGGCGTGCGCAATCTTGCCGGCTTCAACAACAAGATCGACGAAGCGGCGAAGCGCGAAGAGAAGATTCCGAATCCGTTCAGCCTGACACCGGACGATCCTGAACCGCTGTCGCGTCTGCCGAATATCGTTGTCGTGATCGACGAACTGGCTGACCTGATGATGGTGGTCGGCAAGAAGGTCGAAGAACTGATCGCGCGTATCGCACAGAAGGCGCGCGCGGCGGGCATCCATCTGATTCTCGCGACGCAGCGTCCGTCCGTCGACGTCATCACCGGCCTGATCAAGGCCAACGTGCCGACGCGGATGGCGTTCCAGGTGTCGTCGAAGATCGACTCGCGCACCATTCTCGATCAGCAGGGTGCGGAATCGCTGCTCGGCATGGGCGACATGCTATATCTGCCGCCGGGCACGGGTCTGCCGATTCGCGTCCACGGCGCGTTCGTGTCCGACGACGAAGTGCATCGCGTCGTCGACAAGCTCAAGGAGCAGGGCGAGCCGAACTACATCGAAGGGCTGCTGGAAGGCGGCGTGTCGGGCGAAGGCGACGAGGGTTCCTCGGATGCTGCGGGAACCGGAGCGGGCGGCGGCGAGTCCGACCCTCTGTACGATCAGGCGGTCGAAATCGTCATCAAGAACCGCCGCGCGTCGATCTCGCTCGTGCAGCGGCATCTGCGCATCGGCTACAACCGCGCCGCGCGTCTGCTCGAACAGATGGAGCAGTCGGGGCTGGTGTCGGCGATGTCGTCGAATGGCAATCGCGAAATTCTGGTGCCCGCGCGCGAGACGGATTGACACTCGGCGCTTCATTCATGCGACTGATGACGGACAGCGGCACGCGTTGAAGCGTGGCCGCTGTTTTGGTTTCACATTCCGTGCGCATCGGAACGATACAAGCGACGAGCTTGTACGACACAAGGGAGAAAACAACATGCTGCAAATCGTTGGGTCTAAGACCCGTCTTGGCAGTCTGATGCGCACGCTGGCGTTCGGCGCATCGATGCTCGTCGCGTCGCAGGCATTCGCAAGCGGCACGGAGCAACTGAAGCAGTTCGTCTCGCAAGTGCGTTCGGCGCGCGGCGAATTCGTGCAATCCGAAGTGCGTGCGCCGAGCAATGCACAGCAACAGGCGAGCGGCGTCCTGTCAACGCAAGGTGCGACGCAGAACAAAGTGTCGAGCGGCACGTTCACGTTCGCGCGGCCGGGCAAGTTCATCTGGGCGTATGAGAAGCCGTACGCACAACTGCTGCAGGCAGACGGCGACAAGCTCTACGTCTACGACAAGGATCTGAACCAGGTGACGGTGCGCAAGCTGGGTGGCGCGCTCGGCGCGAGCCCGGCGGCGATCCTGTTCGGCAGCAACGATCTCGAGAAGAATTTCACGCTGAAGGACGCGGGCGTGAAGGCGGGCATCGACTGGCTCGAACTGATTCCGAAGTCGAAGGACACGCAGTTTCAGCGCGTCGGTATCGGCTTTCGTGACGGCAATCTCGAAGCGATGGAACTGCACGACGTCTTCGGCAACGTGACGCTGCTGAAATTCTCGAACATCCAGAAGAACCCGCCGCTGCCCGCCGACGCGTTCAAGTTCACGGTGCCGAAGGGCGCCGACGTGATCAACGGCTAAACGCCGCGTTCATCCTTGAAGGCCTGGCGCCGGATGCGCGGCCTTCATATCGTCGATAAACGCATCGACGATATCCGTCCGATGCTGCCGCGTGCGCGTGACCATATGAAACGCGACGCGGTAGCTCATCTGCTGCGGGTTCAGCGCGGCGAGCAAACGCTCGTTCACATACGGCGCGGCGAAGTGCCCCGGCAGATAGCCGAGGTGATGGCCCGACAGCACGAGCATCGCGACGGCTTCCATGTTGTCGGCGACGGCGGTGACGTTGCCCGGCGTCGTCGATGCTTCGGCCTCGGGCAGCGGATAGCTGCGCCACGCCCATTCGTGCTGCGCGGCTTGCGCCGGCGTCACGTTGCCCGCCTGAGCGAACAGCGGATGCCCCTTCGCACAATACGCGAGCTGTTCCTCGGAAAAGATCTCCGTGTACTCAAGTGACGGCACGCGATGCCAGAAATATCCGATGCCGATTTGAATCCGTCCGCTCAACAGCAGCTCTTCGAGTTCGCCGGGCGAGCGCACGAGAATCGAAAATCGCACGGATTCGTCGCGAGCACGGAAACGCGCAATCGCATCGCTGATCCTGGCGCTTTCCGACACCGGCGTATGACCGATCATCCCAATTCCGAGCGTGCCGACCAGCTTCCGGCCGACATTGCGCGCTTGCACGCCGAACGCATCGACGGCGGAAAGCAGCGTACGCGCTGCGTCGACGAACTGCTCGCCTCGCGCGGTCAGGCTAAAACCGCTGCGGCCGCGTTCGCACAGGCGGTAGCCGAGTCGCGTTTCCAGCGTCGATAACTGGGTGCTGATTGTCGACTGTCCTACGTTCAATGTAGCCTGAGCAGGCGAAACACCGCCCGCGTCCACGATGGCGAGGAACACGCGGATCAGGCGCAAATCGAGATCGGTCAGTTGGGCGAACATGCGGCAGGATACATCGACGGGGATCGATGTGAAGTTTATTTTGTCGGCATTTTATGTTCGCCGAATGCGCACAAAAATGAGAAATGCCCCGGCGTCGCGCGCTTTGCGGCGTCTGGATTCCTCGCTTTATTGAGACGCTGTGCTTGCCATTGGCGAACTACGATGAATACTTCCTCGAACTTCGTTTCCCCAGACCTCACGGAGCGCCCGCAGCCGTTGTCGGGCAACGCGATGACGCGCGCGGGCGGCATCGCCACGATGATGCGGCTGCCGAACGTCGGGTCGCCGCAAGGGCTCGATGTCTGTTTCGTCGGCGTGCCGTTCGATCTCGGCACGTCGAACCGCACGGGCGCGCGCTTCGGTCCACGTCAGATCCGTGCCGAATCGGTGCTGCTGCGCCCGTACAACATGGCGACGCGCGCCGCGCCGTTCGATTCGCTGCGCGTCGCGGACATCGGCGATGTTGCAATCAATCCGTACAACCTCCTGGATTCGATCGGCCGCATTGAGCGCGCTTATGACGAAATCCTGCAACACGGGACGAAGCCGATCACGCTGGGCGGCGATCACACGATCACGCTGCCGATCCTGCGCTCGATTCATCGCAAATACGGCAAGGTCGGTCTGATTCACGTCGACGCGCACGCGGACGTCAACGACACGATGATGGGCGAAAAGATCGCGCACGGCACGCCGTTTCGGCGCGCGGTCGAAGAGGGCCTGCTGGATTGCGAGCGCGTCGTGCAGATCGGCCTGCGCGGCACGGGCTACGCGGCCGAAGACTTCGACTGGTGCCGCGACCAGGGCTTCGAGGTCGTGCAGGCGGAAGCGTGCTGGAACCAGTCGCTGACGCCGCTGATGTCGCGCGTGCGCGAGAAGATGGGCGACGGCCCGGTGTACATCACGTTCGATATCGACGGCATCGATCCCGCTTTCGCGCCGGGCACGGGCACGCCCGAGATCGCCGGGCTGACTGTGCCGCAAGCGCTCGAGATCATTCGCGGCGCGCACGGGCTGAATATCGTGGGCTGCGATCTGGTGGAAGTCGCGCCGGCGTACGATCCGTTCGGCACGACGGCGCTGCTCGGCGCCAATCTCGCGTTCGAAATGCTGTGCGTGCTGCCGGGTGTCGAGTATCGGCCAGCGACGCGATAACCCGTAGTACATGACGGCGGCGGCTGTAACGCGTCGTCGGCAACGAGACGGTTCCGAATATCGTCGATAGAACGCCCATGACGTCCGTTATGGGCATTGTCGTTTCTGCTGCCATCGCGCGGCAACGCGACAAGACCGCAATTTCAGAATAGTGAGCTAGAGACCCGCCCCCCGTGTCGCTACGCTACACCGGGTTTGTCGCAAAGCGCGTCGGCCCGCTTCGAATCCTCTCGCACTTCTTCTGAAACCATCTCTCAGGATCAAGTCATGTACGGCGACTTGCAGAATCTCGACCCCGCCATCGACCGTTATTCAGCCGCCGTGTCTTTGTATGGCCAAGACCGTTTCGACGAAGCGTTGGCGCTGATCGAGCCGTTGCTGCACGCACAGCCGGTCGATGCGCAGGTTCTCAATCTGGCTGCCGCGTGCCATCTGTCGATCGGACGTCTGAACGATGCCGAGGCGTACTGGCGGCGCGCGATCGACACGAGGCCCGATTACTGCGACGCGCACAACAACCTGGGCGTCGTGCTCAAGGAACTGGGCCGCCTGATGGAAGCCGAGGTGTGCTATCGGCAGGCGCTGTCCATCGCGCCGGACCATGCGGGCGCACACGTGAATCTCGGGCGGCTCTTTGCGCAACTCGGCCGTCCGGATGAAGCGGAATCCTTCTATCTGCGCGCCCTCGCACTTCAGCCCCGCGACGGCGATACGTACGTCAATCTGGGCGTGCTGTATCAGGACCAGATGCGTCTGCCCGAAGCCGAGGCGGCGTACAGCAACGCCCTTGCCGCCGATCCGCGCGAGGTCAAGGCGCATTTCAATCTGGGCGTGGTGCTCAAGATGCAACGGCGTTTCGCCGAAGCGGAAGCCTCGTACCGACAGGCGCTCGCACTGCGTCCGGACTACTTCGAGGTGAAGATCAACCTCGCTCATCTGCTAATAACCGTTGGACGTCTCGACGAAGGATGGGCGCTGTTCGAAGCTCGCTATGATCCCGCGTGGCCGCAGCGCAAGATAGCGCCGCCGCCTGTCGATTTTCCGATGTTGCGCGGCGAGCCGCTCGCGGGCAAGTCGCCGCTGGTATGGCCAGAGCAGGGGCACGGCGACAGCCTCCAGTTCTGCCGCTATTTGCCGATGCTCAAGGCGCAAGGCCTTGCGAAGCTGAGTTTCGCGTGTTCGCCTGTGTTGCAGAGTCTGTTCGAAACCATCGAAGGCGTGGACGAATGCATTCCGCTCGACGGCGAGCATGAAATTCCGCCGCACGACTTTGCGTGCTTGACGATGAGCCTGCCGCGCCGCTTGCACACCACGCTCGCGAGCATTCCAGGCGCGACGCCTTATCTGCGGGTGCCGCCGTCGCGCGCGGCCAGATGGAAAGGCAGGCTGCCCGCTGGCAAGTTCAACGTGGGGCTTGTGTGGGCTGGCGATCCGCGCCCCGATCAACCGGCGATCAACGCGGTCGATCGCCGCCGCTCGCTCGACGCGCGCGCCTATCTGCCGTTGCTGTGCGTGCCCGGCGTCTCATTCGTGAGTCTGCAAAAGGGCGCGTCGACGCAGCCGCAAATCGATACGTTGCCAGCGGAACTGCGTCCATTCGATCCGATGCACGACGTGCACGACTTTGCCGACACGGCTGCGATCATCGAACAACTGGACCTGGTGATTACCGTCGATACGTCGATCGCGCATCTGGCGGGTGCGCTCGACAAGCCCGTGTGGATTCTGTCGCGCTACGACGGTTGCTGGCGATGGCTGCATGATCGCGACGATACGCCGTGGTATCCGCGCGCACGTCTCTTTCATCAGCGGCAGCCCGGCGAGTGGGGCGAGGTGATCGAGCGCGTGAAGCTCGCGCTCGAAGCGTGGTCGGCGCGCCAACGCGCGCCCGCTTGTTGATCGAACGGATGTGACCTACGCGTAAGCCTGCTTGCGCGTCGACACGAACGCGAGATAGCACAGCCCGCCGATCGCCAGCGCGGGCAGCGTCGCACCGAGATTCGGCAGCCACTGATTGATCGCCTGATACGCGGCAATGCCAATCGCCCACGCGACGAACGCGCTCACGTGCCAGCCGCCCGAGAAGCAATAGCGGCCTTGCGTATCGGCGAGCGAGTCTGCGTCGATGCGGCGCCTGCGCACGATGAAGTGATCGGCCAGCACCACGCCGAACAGCGGCGCGAACACCGAGCCGATCAGCAGCAGGAAGTTCTGATACTTCGCCATCGGCACGAGCAGCGCGATCAGCGTGCACAGCGCGCCGAACCCGGCCGACAACATTGGGACGCTCGCGCGCGTCCAGAACGTGCCCGTCGAGACGGCTGCCGAGTGCACGTCGGCGAACGCGTTGTCGATTTCGTCGATCAGCACCAGCAGCAGCGCGAGGCCGCCGCCTGCTTGCGCGAGCGCCGTCGTCAGCAGCGCGTCGTCGCCGCCCGCGGCGAGCCCGTACACCGCGCCGAGTGCGTAGAACCAGATATTCGCAATGCCGTAGCCGAAGATCGTGCCGCGGAACGTCTCGCCAGCCTTTCGGCCGAAACGCGTGTAGTCGGCGATTAGCGGCAGCCACGACAGCGGCATCGCGACGACGAGATCGACGGCGCCGCCAAACGACATCTCGCCATTGCCCGGACGATGCATCAGCGCGCCGACATCGTGCTGCGCCAGCACCGCGTAGGTCAGCCACGCGGCGCCCGCGAGCAGCAGCCAGATGCCCCACGTGCGCAGAAAGCGCCGCACGAACGACAGCGGGCCGCTGATCGCGAGCAGCGTCGCGAGCACGCCGAAGATCAGCGTCCAGATCAGCGGCGCCGAAAAGCCGAAGGCCTGCTTCGACAGCGCGTCGGCGGAATCACGCATCACGATCACTTCGAACGCGCCCCAGCCGACCAGCTGGATCATATTCAGCACGGCGGGAATCGACGCGCCGCGCACGCCGAGCGTCGGACGCAGCGACGACATCGCCGCGAGCCCCGTATCCGTGCCGATCACGCCCGCGAGCGCGAGCAGCACGACGCCGATCACGCTGCCGATCGCGATCGCCAGCAGCGCGTGCGGCAGCGACAGCCCGGGCACGAGCAGCGCGCCGGCCTGCGCGACCAGCAGGCCGATGCCGAGCGAAAACCACAGCGCGAATGCGTCGCCCGTCCTGAACGCGCGGCGCGAATCCGGCACCGGCTTGAGCGGTGCGTAAGTCGAACCGGCCTCGCCGGTCATGGAATCCTGAGCCATCGAATCTCTTTCCTGTCTGTCGTTGTCGGTCGTCGTCGTTGCGGCCGCGTTCCGTCACGGTACGCGCATTGCGGCCCGCCTATCAGAAAGTGCCTATGACGTTTGCCGCCGGCCTTGCCGCGCTGCGGCTGTCATAATGCACAACTCTGCATGCGTCGCCGTTCGCTTGTTGGCGGTTCGACGCGGTTGCATGCCGTTCAGGGGCAGATCGTCGCGTGTCCTATCAGTGCATGTGGTGCATCGTGACGGTTTATACCCGAAAAGCTGAGATTATCCCCAAAACGCCATGTTTGAAGAAACCCGCGCCAACGTTCCCCTCGCCGAGCGCTTGCGGCCGCGCAGCATCGACGAAGTCATCGGACAAAAGCATCTGCTAGGCCCGAACAAGCCGCTGCGTGTCGCGTTCGAGTCCGGCGAAGCGCACTCGATGATCCTCTGGGGCCCGCCGGGCGTCGGCAAGACGACGCTCGCGCGCCTGATGGCCGACGCGTTCGATGCGGAGTTCATCGCGCTGTCGGCGGTGCTCTCGGGCGTGAAGGACATTCGCGAAGCCGTCGAGACGGCGCAGATCCATCGCGCGAACGGCCACCAGACGCTCGTGTTCGTCGACGAAGTGCATCGCTTCAACAAGAGCCAGCAAGACGCGTTCTTGCCGCATGTCGAGTCGGGTCTGTTCGTGTTCGTCGGCGCGACGACGGAGAACCCGTCGTTCGAGGTGAACAGCGCGTTGCTGTCGCGGGCGGCCGTCTACGTGCTCAAGAGCCTCGATACCGACGAGCAGCGCGAACTGCTGGACCGCGCGCAACAGGAATTGGGCGGCTTCACGTTCACCGACGAGTCGCGCGACGCGCTGATCGGTTCCGCCGACGGTGACGGCCGCAAGCTGCTGAACAACATGGAAATCGTCGCGCGCGCGGCGGCCCGGCAGAACAAGACGGAGATCGACGGCGAACTGCTCGCGAGCGCGCTCGCCGAAAACCTGCGCCGCTTCGACAAGGGCGGCGACGCGTTCTACGATCAGATCAGCGCGCTTCACAAGTCGGTGCGGGGTAGCAATCCCGACGGCGCGCTGTACTGGTTCTGCCGCATGCTCGACGGCGGCGCGGACCCACGCTATCTGTCGCGGCGCATCGTGCGCATGGCGTGGGAGGACATCGGTCTCGCCGATCCGCGCGCCGCGCGCATCGCGCTCGACGCCGCCGAAACCTACGAGCGCCTCGGCACGCCCGAAGGCGAACTCGCGCTCGCACAGGCCGTGATCTATCTGGCCGTCGCGCCGAAGTCGAACGCGGGCTACAACGCGTACAACGCGGCGCGCAGTTTCGTCGGCAAGGACCAGTCGCGCGCGGTGCCGATCCACTTGCGCAACGCGCCGACGAAACTGATGAAGGAACTCGGCTACGGCCACGAATACCGCTACGCGCACGACGAACCGGACGCATATGCTGCGGGCGAGACCTATCTGCCCGACGGCATGCGTGAGCCGCACTGGTACCAGCCGACGCCGCGCGGGCTAGAAGGCAAGATCGGCGAGAAGCTCACGCGCCTTGCCGAACTCGATGCGCAATGGCGAAGCGGGAACAGGAAGAAGAGTTGATCAAGCGCGCTTTGCGCCAGAGCCGACAATGCCGCCGGCGACCCACGCCGGTGCGCTAAAATCGCCCATTCACACAACGAACTGTTGCCCCATCCCATGCTTGACATCCAGCTGCTGCGCAAAGATATCGACGGCGTCGCGAAACGCCTCGCCGATCGCGGCTTTAACCTCGACGTCGCGGCTTTCTCCGCGCTCGAAGCCGAACGCCGCGCGATCCAGACCCGTACCGAAGAGCTCCAGGCGAAGCGCAACAGTCTGTCGAAGCAGATCGGCGCGATGAAAGGGCGCGGCGAAGACACTTCAGCGGTGATGGCCGAAGTGGGCGGCCTCGGCGACGAGATGAAGGCGTCGGCGCTCCAGCTGGAAGTGATCCAGAAGCGTTTGTCCGATCTGCTGCTCGACGTGCCGAATCTGCCGCATGAGAGCGTTCCCGTCGGCAACGACGAAACGCAAAATGTCGAAGTGCGCCGCTGGGGCACGCCGCGCCAGTTCGACTTCGAGGTGAAGGATCACGTCGACGTCGGCACGCCGCTCGGTCTGGACTTCGAGATGGGCGCGAAGCTTTCCGGCGCGCGTTTCACGATGCTGCGCGGACAAATTGCGCGCCTGCATCGCGCGCTCGCGCAGTTCATGATCGACACGCATACGCAGCAGCACGGCTACACGGAAATCTATACGCCGTACATCGTCAATCCCGAAATCCTCCTCGGCACGGGCCAGCTGCCGAAATTCGCCGACGACATGTTCCGCGTCGAAAAGGGCGGCGGTGAAAACACGGTCACGCAGTATCTGATCTCGACGTCCGAAATCTCGCTGACGAACACGGTGCGCGAGAGCATCGTCGACGCGAGCGAACTGCCGATCAAGCTGACGGCGCATTCGCCGTGCTTCCGCTCGGAAGCGGGTTCATATGGTCGCGACACGCGCGGCATGATCCGCCAGCATCAGTTCGACAAGGTCGAGATGGTCCAGATCGTGTCGCCGGAAACGTCGTATGACGCGCTGGAGCAGATGGTCACGCACGCGGAGACGATTCTGCAGAAGCTCGAACTGCCGTATCGCGTGATCACGCTGTGCACGGGCGACATGGGCTTCTCGGCTTCGAAAACGTACGACCTCGAAGTGTGGCTGCCCGCGCAGAACACGTATCGCGAAATTTCGAGCTGCTCGAATACCGAGTCGTTCCAGGCGCGACGGATGCAGGCGCGCTATCGCAACCCGCAGGGCAAGCCGGAACTCGTGCATACGCTCAACGGATCGGGGCTGGCCGTGGGCCGGACGCTCGTCGCCGTGCTGGAGAACTTCCAGAATGCCGATGGCTCGGTGACGGTGCCGGCGGCGCTGCGTCCGTATCTGGGCGGTATCGAGCGCCTGGAAGCGACGGCGGCGCGCTGAGCGAACGGGGCTCGCCCCGGTCGTCCAGGTCCTTTTTCAACTTTCTGCGAAAAAGGGCTTGGAATTCAAAAGCAGGTACTCTATAATCTTCGTCTCACGCAAGCAGCGACCCGCTTGGTGTGAAGTTGTAAAGCAGACAAGACCACCTTGGTGGGAAGTCAAAGAATCAGGAAAGGTGGCAGAGAGGTCGAATGCGCCGGACTCGAAATCCGGTATACGGTTATACCGTATCGTGGGTTCGAATCCCACCCTTTCCGCCAAGATGCAAAGCGACACAGGCCCTTCGGGGCCTGTTTTCGTTTGTGCGCGCATTTTTCATGTATCAATCTGCGTGCATGCGACGTCACGCAATCATCAGGGCCGCGATTTACAAATACAAGTGCATAGCTGGCCGGTCTTTATGCTTTCCTTATCAACGTTTCGATGAAGCAGTTTCGACATATGTTTGTCCGCCCGACAGGCCAACCGACCAGCATCCGGGCAATGAAGATCCGCCAGCAAGCGTACCTCCGCCGGGGCCATCCGGCTTCGCGCAACGCCGAACGGCTGCATTAACCATCCTCTATCCGCCCAGCGGTCCCGAAAACGAAATAAAGTGATTTGTCGTTTCGGACCGTGCATCAAACTCTGCTTTAAATCGTTCCGGTTTTCAAAACATTCGGATTCGGCGCTTTGATAAATGGCTTCGTCAGGCGCTAAATAAAGCAAGGCTTATTTTCTCGTTGATTCGCTGATCTGCGCTTTACTAAGGTGCGCTTTGTGCCTAGGATGAAGTTGCACTTTTTTCCGCCAGGAGTCAGGTGAACAAGTAAAAATTAATCGCAATTATTGACGGAATAGCTTCGCGGAATATTTACCGTCCATATGAAGATTCATATGAAGCAATCGCTGCAGTCGGATTCTATTTTCTGCTTCATGTCATTGCATTCATTGAGCGACGGAATGCATTAGTAACACGTCGTTGCAGCTTTATTCGTGAAGGTGAGTCGTCGCGCGCCGGATTCCCGCGCCGTCGCACCCGTTGTACTGCGCACAACAACGAAGACGTCCGTACTTGCCGCGGCTTTTCAGGTGCAAACGTCTTGAGGAACGGTAAGCCATGCACATCGCCATTTCTGCTGTCACGGTCGCGGTGGCTGCAATCGTCATCTGGTGGTCGCTTCATCCGCGGCGCGTCGCCTCCGCGCGCGAAGGGGCGTTCGCGCATACGCGCAATGGCATGTCTGTTGCACCGATGCTTCATCGCGTGACGGACGCCGTTGCGCACTTGCGGACGACGCGCGGCGCGGCCGGTCTCTTTGCCGTCGCGCATCGTCAGCCCGGCACGATGACGGAGCTTGCCGATGTGTTCGACTGTTTGCCCGTCGCGTCCGTCGTCTTCGACGAGCATGGCGTGATCGTGCTCGCCAACGCGCAGGCCGAGTGGCTTTTCGACTATCGACGCGGCGCGCTGAGCGGCGCGTGTGTCGGCCTCGTCGCGCCGGCGCTGTCGCAGGAGCGCCGCGCGGGCACCGGGGCGCATAACGTGAGCGGGCCGGCCGTGACCGCCACGCGCAACCTGCGCGCGCGTCGCCGCGACGGTAGCGAGTTTCCCGTCGAGATCGCGACGAGCACGATTCGCTACGAAGGACGTGTCGCGACCATCGCGTTCATCACCGACACGACCGAGCGCTTCGAGCTCGAACGTAATCGACGGGAGCTTGCGCATCTGACGCGCGTATCGATGATGGGCGAGCTTGCAGCGTCGCTCGCGCACGAATTGAACCAGCCGCTGACGGCTATCCTCAGCAACGGCCAGGCCGCGCAGCGCTTCATGGATAAGGAGCCGATCGACCTCGCCGAGGTGCGCGACATCCTCAAGGACATCGTCGACGACAGCGGCCGCGCGAGCGAAGTGATACGCCGGATGCGCGCATTCGTGAAGAAGGAAGAGCAACAGCAACTCGCGAATCTCGATGCCGGCGGATTGCTGCGCGATGTGGCGTTGCTCGTGCATAGCGATGCCGTCGCGCGCGGCATCCATGTGTCGCATGTGATCGACGACGGACTGCCGCCCGTGCGCGGCGACAAGGTGCAACTCCAGCAGGTGCTGCTCAATCTGCTGCTCAACGCGTTCGATGCCGTCAGCGAGTGCGACGCGCCCAGCCGCGTGGTTGCGCTCTTTGCGCAACTCGATCGCGAGGGCATGGTACGTATCGCCGTACGAGACCGGGGACATGGACTGACGGACGACAAGCTCGAATGCATCTTCAAGCCGTTCGTCACGTCGAAGCCGCAGGGGCTGGGGCTCGGTCTGTCGATCAGCCGCTCGATTGTGCAGATGCACGGCGGCCGCTTGTGGGCCGAGACCAATCCGGACCGGGGCGTGACGTTCTATATCGCGTTGCCCATATCGCGAGACGCATGCAAAGCGGGCGTTGCGCAGGTGACGTCATGAGCGACATAAGCGACATGAGCGGCACGGTCAGCGAATCCGCGACGGAAGCTGCCGCGCTCGTTTATGTCGTCGACGACGACCCGTCGGTGCGCCGCGCGCTGTCGCGTCTCGTGAAATCCGCCGGCTACGGCGTCGAGGCGTATGGCTCGGCGCGCGACTTTCTGGATCATGCGTGCGCCGGGCATGCGCCCGCCTGCGTGGTCCTCGACGTGCAGTTGCCCGATCTGAGCGGGCTCGAATTGCAGCGCGAACTCGATGAGCGTTTGCCCATCATCTTTCTGACGGGACACGGCGACATCGCGATGACGGTCGGCGCAATCAAGGCGGGCGCGACCGATTTCCTCACCAAGCCCGTGCGCGACGACGACCTGTTGCGCGCGATCGAACAGGCGCTCGCGCATTCGGTGCAAGTGTCGAACGCGATGCACGAGCTCGAAGTGCTGCTCGGCCGCGTCGGGCGTCTGACAGTGCGCGAGCGCGAGGTGATGAATCTCATCGTGCTCGGCCGTCTGAACAAGCAGGTTGCGTGCGAACTCGGCACCGTCGAGAAGACCGTCAAGGCGCATCGCGCGCGCGTGATGCAGAAGATGGAAGTCGGTTCGCTCGCCGAGCTCGTACGTATCGTCGACAAGATTGCCGTCGCGAGTGTCACACGCAATCCCTTCAGTCCGCAGGTACCGCATACGAGCGCACCTCACGTTGCGCGTGAGGACACACGCGCGCGGATACGGGACCAAGGTCCAATACCGCGAGCGCCCGCAGTCTCATAGTCTATTGCTGAAGCGTTCACGTATCGCTGCGTGCGCGTGGCCGGTCAATGGACTATTCAGAATGGGCACAGACCAACCATTCGTCGTCGTCGTCGACGACGATGCGTCGGTGGGCAGGGCGATCAAGCGTCTGTTGCGCTCCGTCGGGATTGCGGCCGACACGTACGCGAGTGGCGATGAGTTTCTCGACGTGCTGTCGGCCACGCCTGCGTATCGCCCCCACTGCGTGATACTCGATGTGCAGATGCCCGGCTCCAACGGGATCGAGGTCCAGCGCCGGCTGGCGGGCAGCACTGTGCCCGTCATTTTCATCACGGCCCACGACGACGCGGGCGTGCGCGAAGCCGCGCTTGCGGCGGGTGCGAGGGCGTATCTGCGCAAGCCGTTCAACGACGTGCTTTTCATCAGGACAGTGTGTGCCGTGCTCGGCATCGCTGCGCCGCTATGACACTTCTCGTCGCGAGAACGAACGGCGTCGAACGCTTGCGTGCAAGTTCCGCGCGGCCAAAAAAGGGTATTGGACCAAGGTCCAATTGTCTTTGCCATGGCCGGATTCCACACTTCATTGCATTGGAGTTGCCAGGCCGACTGGCGCATCTGGATTGGCCCGCCGCGCGATGCGCGAGCAACGGGTGCGCCGGGCGCAATCGTATCGACTTGGGGAGATTGGTCATGAAACAAGCGCTTCCTGTCACGTGGATGCTTGCCGCGTTGCTGCTGGCAGACGTTGCATCGGCGCAGCAGCCGATCTTCTCCTCGGCCAAAGGCCAGAGTCAGCAAAAGCAGGCTAACGACATATCGCAATGCCAGAGCTGGGCGACGCAGAACACGGGCGTCAATCCCGCCGTGCTCGCGCAGAACCCGGCGAATCAGCCGCCGCCCCAGCAGTCGGGACAGCGCTTGCGCGGCGCGGCAGGCGGCGCGGCGACGGGCGCCATCGCGGGCGACGCCGGCAAGGGCGCGGCAGCGGGCGCCATCGCGGGCACGGTAGTGGGCGGCTCGCGACAGCGCCGCCAGGTGGCCGCCGCGCAGGAGCAGCAGCAGGCCGCTCAACAGCAGACGTCGCAGCAGATGGCCACATGGAACCGCGCGCTTGCAGCAAGCATGAACGGACGCGGATATACGGTGCAATGACGCGGCGATCGAAGGGGGCCACGATGAACTGTCGATCGCAAGTTGCGTTGTTCGGGGCGGACTCAGCCGCCGTGCGGCGCGCGGGCCGCCTGATGCCGCGTCTCGCGCTGGCGTCGGCGCTCGCGTGCATCCTTTCCCTCAACGCCTGCAAGAAGGCCCCCGCGGAGGCAGCCCGTCCGCCCGTCGAGGTGACGGTTGTCACGGTCGCGCAAAAGGAAACACCCGTCGCATTCGAATTCACCGCGCAGACGCAAAGCTCGCGCGAGGTCGAGATTCGCGCGCGCGTCGAGGGCTTTCTCGAGAAGCGCATGTACACGGAAGGCGCGCTCGTGCAGCCCGGCCAGGTGCTGTTCGTGATGGACCGAAAGCCGTTCGAGGCCGCGCTGCAAACGGCGAAGGGCGCGCTCGCGCAACAGCAGGCGCGCCTGCTCGTGACCAAGCAGAACCTCGCGCGCGTGGTCCCGCTTGCCGCGCAGAACGCGTTGAGCAAGAAGGACCTCGACGATGCGACGGGCAACGAGAAGCAGGCAGAAGCCTCCGTCATCGCCGCGCAGGGCGAAGTGCAGACGGCCGAGCTGAACCTGAGCTACACGACGATCCGCTCGCCGCTCAAAGGCCTTTCCAGCTTCGCGCGCGTGCAGGACGGCAGCTATGTGACGCCCACGCAGTCGGGGCTGCTTACTTACGTTTATCAGCTCGATCCGATGTGGGTGAACTTCAGCATCTCGGAGAACGAGCTGCTGCGCTATCGCGAGCAGGTCACGAAAGGCCTGCTGCGCTTTCCACCTGACAACCAGTTCGACGTGACGGTGATACTCGCCGACGGCTCGATCTATCCGCAGCAGGGGCGTATCGACTTCACGAACCCCGCGTTTAGCCAGGAGACGGGCACCTTCCTCGTGCGCGCCGTGTTCGGGAATCCAAGCGGCACGCTCAAGCCCGGCCAGTTCGTGCGCGCTAAGGTGTCGGGCGCCGTGCGGCCGAACGCGATTCTCGTGCCGCAGCGCGCGGTGCTGCAAGGCGCGAAGAGCCACTTCGTATGGGTGCTCGACCAGAACGGGAAGCCACATCAGCGCGTGATCGATGTCGGCGACTGGCACGGCGACGACTGGTTCGTCAACGAAGGGCTGAAGGCGGGCGAGCGCGTGGTGGTCGACGGCGCGATCCGCGTGTCGTCGGATTCGACGATCAAGGTGGTGAGCGCACCCGCTGCACCTGGCGCTCCAGCGCCCGCATCCACGCCTGCTGCCGCGGCGTCGGCACCGGCATCGACGCTGGCCCAGGCACAAACACAAGCACAAGCAGAACCACAAGCACAACCACAAACACAAGCGCAGACACAAACGCAGACACAAACGCAGGCGCATCCCGGCAGCAGCGGAACGAGCAGCAGCACAAGTCCCTGATCCGATGACGACCCGACGCCGTTCGGCGCAACCGATCCGATGAACATCTCTCACTTCTGCATCGACCGTCCGATCTTCGCCTCGGTCATCTCGATCGTCATCACGCTGGGCGGCGCGCTGACGATGCTCGCGCTGCCGACCGCGCAGTACCCCGACATCACGCCGCCGCAGATCACGATCTCCGCGACCTATCCGGGCGCGAGCGCCGACGTGGTCGCCAACAACGTCGCCGCGCCGATCGAGCAGCAGGTCAACGGCGCGGACAACATGATCTACATGAGCTCGTCGAGCTCGTCGACGGGCAACCTGACGATCAACGCGTACTTCGAGATCGGCACGAACCCCGAGCTCGCACAGGTCGACGTGCAGAACCGCGTGAATCTCGCGCTGCCACAACTGCCGCAGTCGGTGACGGCGCAGGGCGTGCAGGTGCAGAAGAAGTCGCAGGCGTTCATGATGGTGATCGCGATCTACTCGCCCACCGAGCGCTACGACGCGACCTACATCGCGAACTACGCGAACGTCTACGTGCTCGATGCGCTCAAGCGCATACCCGGCGCGAACCAGTCGAGCATCTTCGGCACGCCCGACTACGCGATGCGCATCTGGCTGCGCCCCGACCGCATGGCGCAGCTAGGCATCACAGCCTCCGACGTGCAGCGCGCCGTCGCCAACCAGAACCAGCAGTTCGCGGTCGGGCGGCTCGGCCAGTCGCCGACGGGCAACCCCGTCGAGCAGTCGTTCGCCGTGACCACATCGGGGCGGCTCACCGAGCCCTCCGAGTTCGAGAACATCATCATTCGCGCGCAGAGCGGGGGCGCCGCGATCGTGCGCCTGAAGGACATTGGGCGCGCCGAGCTTGGCCAGAAGGATTATTCGATCCGCAGCCGCTTCCAGGGCAAGCCCGCCACCGTGCTCGCCGTCTATCAGCAGCCGGGCGCCAACGCGCTCGACGTGTCGAAGCAGGTGCGCGCGGCGCTCGCCGAGATGAAGAAGTCGTTCCCCGAGGGCATCGACTACGAGATCGCGATGGACACCACCGAGTTCACGCGGGCGTCGATCTCGGATGTGGTGCATACGTTCTTCGAGGCCGTCGTGCTGGTGGTGATCGTCGTGTTCGTGTTCCTGCAGAGCCTGCGCGCGACGCTGATTCCGGTGCTGGCCGTACCCGTTTCGATCGTCGGCACGTTTATGGGGATGGATGCGCTCGGATTTTCGATCAACATGCTCACGCTGTTCGGCATGGTGCTCGCAATCGGTATCGTGGTGGACGACGCAATCGTCGTGATCGAGAACGTCGAGCGCAACATGACGGTGCACAAGCTCGACCCGAAAACAGCCGCCAAGCAGGCAATGGACGAAGTGGCGGGCCCCGTGGTCGCGATCGTGCTCGTGCTGTGCGCGGTGTTCGTGCCCGTGGCGTTTCTCGGCGGCATCACCGGGCAGATGTACAAGCAGTTCGCGATCACGATCGCGATTTCGGTGGTGATCTCGGGCATCGTCGCGCTCACGCTGTCGCCCGCGCTCGCGTCGCTGTTGCTCAAGCCCGGGCATCACGAGAAGAAGGGCTTTTTCCGCTGGTTCGACAACCAGTTCGCGCGGATGACGGCAGGCTACACGCGTGCAGTGCGCGTCATCATCAAGCGCTTCGTGATCGCGCTGCTGCTCTTTGCCGGCATGATCGCGCTGGCCGTCATGATGATGCGCTCGATCCCGACCGCGTTCCTGCCGCCCGAGGACCAGGGCTACTTGCTGGGCGCCGTGATCATGCCCGATGCGGCGTCGCTGGACCGCACGGGGCAGGTGTCGGACCGCGTGTCCGAGTACTTCATGAAGCAGCCGGCCGTCGGCAGCATCACGACCGTCGACGGCTTCAGCATTCTCGACAGCCAGAACAAGAACAACTCGTCGACCTTCTTCGTGGGCTTCAAGAGTTTCGACGAGCGCTACAAGTCCGACAACATCCGCACGCAGAACGCGCGCGCCGTGCTCGTCGACGCGTACAAGGCGCTGTCGCAGATTCGCGAGGGTCTCGTCGTGCCGCTGAATCCACCGTCGATCCCCGGTCTCGGCACGACGGGCGGCACCGAGATGTGGATACAGAGCAAGGGCGACGCGACCATCGCGCAGTTCGCCGCCGTCGTCAACGATTTCGTCGCGAGGGCCAAGCAGCGCCCCGAGCTGACGGGCGTTACGTCGACCTTCAACGCGGACTCGCAGCAACTGCTCGTGGACGTCGACCGCGACAAGGCCGAAACGCTGGGCGTGCCCGTCGAGGACGTCTACAGCGCGATGCAGACGATGTTCGGCTCGCTGTACGTGTCTCAGTTCAACCGTTCGAGCCGTCTGTGGCAGGTGATCCTGCAGGCGGAGCCGTCGTATCGGCTGAAGCCCGAAGACCTCACGCAGATCTTCGTGCGCAGCAAGACGGGCAGCATGGTGCCGCTCAAGTCGGTGGTGACGTCGCACTACGTGACGGGTCCGGACTTGATCACGCGCTTCAACAACTTCCCGGCCGTGAAGATCACCGCGAACGCGGCGCCCGGCTACGCGTCGGGCCAGGTGATCAGCGCGCTCGAGGAACTCGCTGCGTCGATGCCATCGGACTACGGCATCGCGTGGAGCGGCGAGGCGTTCGAGGCGAAGCAGTCGGGCGGCACGTCGGGGCTCGTGTTCGTGTTCGGGCTGATCATGGTGTTCCTGATCCTCGCGGCGCAGTACGAGAAGTGGAGCCTGCCGTTCGGCGTGCTGATGGCTGTGCCGTTCGCGCTCTTCGGCGCGCTGCTCGCGATCATGCTGCGCGGGCTCAACAACGACGTGTACTTCCAGATCGGCCTCACGATGCTGGTGGCGCTCGCGGCGAAGAACGCGATCCTGATCTTCGAGTTCGCGGTAATCAACCGCGAGGCGGGCAAGTCCGTGTTCGACGCGACGATGACGGCGGCCGAGGAGCGGCTGCGCCCGATCGTGATGACCTCGCTCGCGTTCATTCTCGGCTGCGTGCCGCTTGCGATCGCGACGGGCGCGTCCGCCAACAGCCGTCACTCGATCGGCACGGGCGTGATCGGCGGGATGCTGGGCGCGACGGCGATCGCCGTGTTCTTCATCCCGATGTTCTTCTGGGCGCTCGAATCGATGTCGGAGAAGAGCGGCAAGAAGAAGGGGGAGACGCCGCCTGCTTCGCCTGAAGCACCGCCTTCTTCGACGACGGTGCCGCCCTCGGTGCCCGGACGGGCGGGCACGGGCGGACCGACGATCACGCCGTCCGCTCCACGCGAGGGCGACTGACATGCGCCGCGTTTCGCTTCCTCCGCTCCGCGTGCGCCGCTTGCGCCACGCTTTGCCTATGCCCGTCGCCGGCGCGCTCGCGTGCGTGCTGTGCACCTTCGCGCTGAGCGGCTGCCTGCTCGGGCCGAACTACTCGCGCCCGCAGCTCGACGTGCCCGCGACGTATCGCTTCCCCGACAACTACGCGTCGGATGTCGCGAACACCGAATGGTGGAAGCAGTTCGACGATCCCGTGCTGAACGACCTGATCACGACGGCGCTCGCGAACAACAACGACGTGAAGGTCGCCGCCGCGCGCGTCGACCAGTTCCTCGGCCAGTTCGTCACGACCCGCGCGGCGCTGCTGCCGCAGGTCGGCGCGAGCTTCGACGCCGAGCGCCAGCGTCTGCCGACGGGCTCGCCGCTGCTCGCGAACGTCAACAACCCGGTGTTCAACACGTACGCGGCGGCGCTGTCGGCGTCATGGGAGATCGACCTGTTCGGCCATAACCGGCGCCTCACGGAGTCCGCGCGCGCGAGCCTGCTTTCGAGCGAGGAGGCGAAGCGCGGCACGATCCTGACGCTGGTGTCGTCGGTGGCGTCGTCGTATATCAATCTGCGCAGTCTCGACCGGCAACTGGAGATCGCGAAGGCGACCACCGAAAGCCGGGCCGATTCCGTGCACGTGTTCGAGCTGCGCTTCAAGGGCGGCGAGGTCTCGCAGATGGAGCTCGCGCAGAGCCAGTCCGAATACGAGGACTCGCGCTCGCGGATTCCGCAGATCGAGTCGCAGATCGCGCAGCAGGAAGACGCGCTGTCGGTGCTGCTCGGGCGCAATCCGGGCGACATCCTGCGCGGACGCGCGCTTGCCGAACTCGTGGCGCCCGCGGTGCCTGCCGGGTTGCCGTCGGATCTGCTCGAGCGGCGCCCCGACCTGCGCCAGGCCGAGCAGGACCTGATTGCGGCGAATGCGCAGATCGGCGCAGCCAAGGCGCTGTACTTTCCGCAGATTTCGCTGACGGGTCTGTTCGGCACGCAAAGCGGCCAGTTCTCGAAGCTCTTCACAGGGCCGGCGCGCGCGTGGTCGTTCGCCGGCTCCGTCACGCAGCCGATTTTCACGGGCGGCGCGATCACGGGCCAGGTGAAGCAGGCCGAAGCGGTGCAGCAGCAGGCGCTGCACTCGTATCGCAAGGCGATCCAGGTCGCGTTCCAGGAAGTGGATGACGCGTTGATCTCGTCGCAGAAGCTGCGCGAGCAATTCGAGGTGCAGGGACGCCAGGTCGATGCGCTCGCCAGTTACGCGCACTTTGCGCGGTTGCGCTACGAGGGCGGCTACACGAGCTATATCGAAGTGCTCGATGCCGAGCGCAGTCTCTTCAACGCGCAACTGAGCCAGACGCAGACGCAGGCGGGCGTGCTGGTGTCGTATGTGAGCCTGTACAAGGCGATGGGCGGCGGCTGGGTCGTCGATGCGGAAGGGCTCACCACGCAAGCGGCGCAAGCGGGGCAGGTGGCACAAGTGACACAGGCGGCGCAAGCGGCGGCACAGCCGGCGCATGCGAGCGACGATACCCGTCCCGCCGATGCATCGCCGCAGGACGTGAAATGAGCGATGCAATGTCTTCCGGCTATCTCGGGCATGTGGCGCGGACGATGCCCGTGATCGCGTGCCGCGAATGCGATCTGCTCCAGCGCGAGAGCGACGTGCCGCCCGAAGGCGTGCTGCACTGCTGCCGCTGCCGCGCGACGCTGTACCGGCATCATGCGAACAGCCTCGATCGCACGCTCGCGTATGCGCTTGCGGCCTGCGTGCTGTGGATCATCTCGAACTCGTTTCCGATCGTTGGGCTTTCGGTGAACGGCGATCTCGTCGAGACGACGTTGTTCGGCGCCGTGCGCGTTCTGTACCGGGACGGCATGTGGCCGCTGTCGGCACTGATCTTCTTTACGACGATACTGATGCCCGCGTGCCAGGCGCTGGGCCTCGTGTGGCTGCTGTTGCCGCTGCGGCTCGGGCGCACGCCGTATCGCGCGGACGTCGTGTTCCGCACGCTGCGCATCGCGCAGGAGTGGGGCATGACGGAGGTGCTGATCCTCGGCCTGCTCGTCGCGCTCGTGAAGCTCGCGCATATCGCGTCGGTGGTGACGGGCCCGGCGTTGTGGTCGTTCGGCGCGCTGATGCTGATGCTCGCGGCCGCGGCGTCCTCGTTCGACGTGCACGATCTGTGGACGCGTCTCGAAGGGATACCCGATGCCGGTCCCGGGTTCGACAGCGACACGCCGTTTCCCGCTGCGACGGCAGCGGCCTGCGGCCTGTGCGTGTGCCACGACTGCGGCCTGCTCACGCGCGCCGCGCCCACGGAAGCCCGCGACGCGCGCGACTACGCGAACGTGCACGCACCCCTGCGTCTGCACGCGCATCCCGGCCATTGCCCGCGCTGCGGCGCGCATCTGCATCTGCGCAAGCCCGATAGTCTTGCGCGAACGTGGGCCTATCTGATTGCCGCGATAATCCTGTACATCCCGGCGAACGTGCTGCCCGTGATGGATACGAGCTCGCTGTTCGGCGCGCAGAAGGACACGATCATGAGCGGCGTCGTCTATCTGTGGACGTCGGGTTCGTGGCCGCTTGCCGTGCTGGTCTTCATCGCGAGCATCGCCGTGCCGATGCTGAAGATTCTCGCGATCAGCTTTCTCGCCCTGTCGGCGAACTTCCGCTCGACGTGGCAGCCCGATCAGCGCGCGCGCATCTATCGCATCGTCGAACTGATCGGGCGCTGGTCGATGGTCGACATCTACGTGGTCGCCATGCTCACGGCGCTCGTGCAATTCAATGCGCTCGCCACCGTGCGCGCCGGCCCCGCTGCGATCGCATTCGGCGCGGTCGTCGTGCTGACCATGTTCTCCGCGATGTCGTTCGATCCGCGGCTCATCTGGGACACGAGGGAAACGCAATGAGCAGGCCGCCCGATCTGCCCGACGCCGTGGCGGTGCCGCGCAAGCGTTGGCGCATCCAGTGGATCTGGCTCGTGCCCGTCGTCGCGGTGCTGATCGGCATCTGGCTTGCCGTGCAAGCCGTGCTGTCGCAAGGCCCGACCATCACGATCCAGTTCAAGACGGGTGAAGGGCTCGAAGCGGGCAAGACGAAGATCAAGTTCAAGGCCGTCGATATCGGCGTCGTGAAGAAGGTAGCGCTTTCGCGGGACTACAAGAACGTGATCGCCACGGCGGAACTGACGCGCGACGCGACCGACATGCTGGTCAACGATACGCGCTTCTGGGTCGAGCGTCCGCGCATCGCGGGCGGCAACGTATCGGGCATCAGCACGCTGCTGTCGGGGGCGTTCATCGGCATGGACATCGGCCATGCGAAGCAGGAGCGGCGCGACTACGTCGGGCTCGAAACGCCGCCTGTGTTCGCGAGCGACGTGCCGGGCCGCGAATTCGTGCTGCACGCGGAGAACCTCGCTTCGCTCGACGTCGGTTCGCCCGTCTATTTCCGGCGCCTGCGCGTCGGCCAGGTCACGTCGTTCGAACTGGACAAGAACGGCGGCGGCGTGACGTTGCATATTTTCGTCAACGCGCCCTACGACCAATACGTGAAGAGCAATTCGCGCTTCTGGGAGGCGGGCGGCATCGACGTCGCGCTGGGCACGGAAGGCGTGAAGATCAACACGCAATCGCTGGTGTCGATCCTGATCGGCGGCCTCGCGTTCGAAACGCCTTCGTCGTCGCTCTCGGAGCCCGAAGCGCAGGTGCGCACGTCGTTCACGCTCTTCCCGACGCGCGCCGATGCATTAAAGGTGCAGGACCGCATCGTCGATACGTACGTGCTCGAGTTCAAGCAGTCGGTGCGCGGCCTGACGGTGGGCGCGCCCGTCGACTTCAGGGGCATCGTGATCGGCGAAGTATCGGCCATCTACACGCGCTTCGACCCCGTGACGAAGGAGATCAGCATTCCCGTCGAGATCAAGTTCTATCCGGAGCGCTTCACGTCGCGTTATCCGGAGCCGTCCGAGGGACGCCTCGTGAAAGATCCGAAAGCCGTGGCCGACTTCCTCGTGTCGCGGGGCTTCCGCGCGCAACTCAGGACGGGAAGCCTGCTGACGGGCCAGCTGTACATCTCGTTCGATTTCTTCCAGCACGCGCCGCAGGCGAAGATCGACTGGAGCCGCACGCCGCCCGAACTGCCGACCGAGCCGAGCGGCCTGCAATCGCTGCAGGACTCGGTCAACCGGATTGTCGCGCGCATCGACAAGCTGCCGCTCGAGCAGATCGGCAAGAACACGCAACAGACGTTCGCCAACGCCAGCGCGCTGCTGCAGAGCCTCAATACGCAGGTCGTGCCGCAGGCGAAGGGCGCGCTGTCGGCCGCGCAGACCACGCTCAATACGGCAAACAGCGCGCTTCAGCCCGATTCGGCGCTGCAGCAGGACACGAGCGATGCGATCCGCGAACTTGCGCGCACGGCGGCATCGTTCCGCGCGCTTTCCGATTATCTGCAACGGCATCCCGAAGCGCTGCTGCGCGGCAAGCGGGAGGACGCAAAGTGACGCCATCGATGCTCTCGCGCGGCGCGTGCCTCTGCGTCGCGGCAGCGGCGGTGCTGGCCGCGTGCGGGTCGCCGCGTTCGAGCTTCTATACGTTGAGCTCCGACGCGACGCTCGAAAGCACGGGCACGCCGCTGTCCATGTCGGTGGTGGTCGGTCCCGTGACGGTGCCGGAACTCGTCGACCGGCCGCAGCTCGTGACGCGCATGTCGGGCAACGAGGTGAGGCTCAACGAATTCGCGCGCTGGGGCGAGCCGCTCAAGAGCGGCGTCGCCGATGTGATCGCCGCCGATCTGTCGCGGCTGCTCGGCTCGCAGCGTGTGTCGGTGTCGTCGCAAACGGTGGCGGGCACGGAGGCCTGCCGCGTGCGCGTCGATATCGTGCAGTTCGATTCGATGCCGGGCGAGGCGGTCGCGATCGACGCGCTGTGGACCGTGCGCCTCGCCGGCCACACGGCGCTGCTGACGGGCCGCTCGACGGTGCGCGAACAGGTGCAGGGCACGGACGAGGCGGCGCTCGTGGCGGCGCACAGCCGGGCGCTGGCGTCGGTGAGCCGCGACATCGCCCAGGCGATCCGGCGTTCGCCTCCGGGGTGAGCGCCGGCGTGACGGGGCGTGACGGGTGCGTGGTCTCGCGGATGGTTTGGCCTGTGGTTGGCGCATAGTGCGGTCCGGTCTCGCGGGAAGACTCTGTACAATGGACTGATCGACAACCGGGCGCAGGACCGCGATGCGGGCCGCGTCCAGCGCCACCAACGCAAGACGGCGCGCCAGCACGATCGCCTGATCGCACAGCCTGCGCGCACCGCGCGCTGCGTGCCGCCAACGTTTTTCCGACATGGCCATCACCTACAAGACTTCCGAAGACCTCGCGCGTTTGCGCATTTCCGGCCGGCTCGCCGCCGACGTGCTCGCGATGATCGGCGAACACGTGAAGCCCGGCATCTCGACGGGCGAACTCGACGCCATCTGCCATGACTACATCGTCAACACGCAGAAGGCGATTGCCGCGAACGTCGGCTATATGGGCTTTCCGAAGACAATCTGCACGTCGGTCAATTCCGTCGTGTGCCACGGCATTCCCGATCGCAGCGAGGTTCTCAAGGACGGCGACATCATCAACATCGACGTGGCCGTCATCAAGGACGGCTATTTCGGCGACACGAGCCGCATGTACACGGTCGGCGAGCCGAGCGCGGTCGCGAAGCAACTGATCGACACGACCTATGAAGCGATGCTCGCGGGCATCCGCCAGGTGAAGCCGGGCGCGACGCTCGGCGACGTCGGCCATGCGATCCAGAAGCTCGCGCAACGCGAGGGCTTCTCGATCGTGCGCGACTACTGCGGACACGGCATCGGCAAGGTGTATCACGAGGACCCGCAGGTGCTGCACTACGGCCAGCCGGGGCAGGGCGTGCGCCTGAAGCCGGGCATGGTGTTCACGATCGAGCCGATGGTCAACGCGGGCCGCGCCGGCACGACGGTGATGCGCGACGGCTGGACTGTCGTTACCAAAGACCGTTCGCTGTCCGCTCAATGGGAGCACATGGTTGCCGTCACCGACGACGGCTACGAGCTGCTCACGCCGTGGCCCGACGGCACGGGGCGCTACGAGACGCCCTGACGCGCGCGGCGCTGTGTCGGTTGGCTCGCGTCTGGTATCTGGCGTCTGGCGGCTCGCGTCGTTGCGCGCGGCAAGGCCGGAGCGCAGCAGACTCCCGGCGGGCGCTTCGCGCGCTCGACGCAATGCACAAAAACGGGCGGACAGGCGTGACGGCTTTGTTACCGGCTGTCAACCCATGCGCGCCCGCGCGCACTGCGCCGAATTAAAGATTTGACTCGCGCGCTCGTTCGGTTGAAGCTACGCCCTAGCGTTTCACCCGGATGACATAAGGGATTTCAAGGGATTTCGACCGCATGAGTCCTTCACTCACCGTTCGCCGCATTGCAGCCGATCAGGGTGCTGTCTTCCGTGAGCTTCGTACCGCATCGCTGCGCGAAGCGCCTTACGCATTCGACGAGACACTGGAAGAAGCGATGTCCGCCGATGCGTCCACGTTCGAACAGACGGCCGCGCGGCATGCTGCTTCCACCACGTCGACGTCGTTCATCCTCTACACGGAAGGCCATCCGGCCGGCCTGATCGGCGCCTGCTTCGAAGACGCTGCGCCGCACCGCGCGTTCGTGAGCGAGCTTTGGGTGGCGCCCGCCGTGCGGCATCTGCGCGGCGGCGAGCTGCTCGTCAACACGGCGAGCGACTGGCTCGCGGCAGGCGGCGCGACGGAGATCTACGCGTGGATCGCCGACGAGAACCGCAACGCGATGCGCTTCTACGAGCGGCTCGGCTTTGGCCCGACGGGCGAGCGCGAACGCATTCCGCGCGCGCCGGCCCAGTTTCAGACACTGCTCGTTCGGCACGTGCCGCACCACGCGGCATCGGCCGACGATACCGACGCGCCTCTCTAGCCGCCTCGTGCACGACGGCTTCGCGGGGCGCCTGTCCAGCGCGCTCCGGCCAGCCTCGTTCTTCAGGCTTTTTTTCGATCTGTACCGCGCCGATCTAGCGCGCACGCGGCATTTGGCTGTCGCGTGAAGACTTATTGGCAAAAAAGCTCACCGTTCGCCTGGACGCCTGTAAAATACGCAAAATTTTTTGCCGAACGCTATGTCGCCCAGGAAATCGCCATTTTTTGAACTGCGCAGTGGCGCGGTCGACACGCTGCTGTTTGTCGTCAAGACGACCAACCTCGATGAGATGCGTGCCGAACTGACCCGGCGCTTCGAGGCGACGCCCGAATTCTTCGCCAACGATACCGTTGCGATCGACGTGCGCCGTCTCGCCGAGAATGAACGCGTGCCGCTCGCCGACATCGCGAAGCTGCTCGACAGCGTGCGCATGCGGCCGATCGGCGTCGTCGCGGACAGCACGCAGCACGCGTGGGCGAACGAAGCGGGGCTGCCGCTGCTCGATGCGCGCGATCCGCGCGCAAGCAAAGGCAACGGCGACGAAGCAGGCGATCAAGCGGGCAAGCGTGTGGCGGAAAAGAGCGCGGCGGAAAAAAGCGCGGCGCCCACGGCCGAAAGCGCGGCGCCCGAGCCGGAGCAGGTGCCGTCAGCCGCTGCCGAACCCGTGCGCATTTCGTCGCAGACGATGGTGGTCGACAAGCCGCTGCGCTCGGGCCAGCGCATTTACGCGAAGGGCGATCTCGTTGTGCTCGGCATGGTGAGCAACGGTGCCGAAGTGATCGCCGAAGGCAATATCCATATTTATGCGCCGTTGCGCGGCCGCGCGCTCGCGGGCGTGCACGGCAATCACGACGCGCGCATCTTCTGCACGTGTCTCGAACCGGAACTGATCTCGATCGCGGGCATTTACCGGACGACCGAAAACCCGCTGCCCGCCGACGTGCACGGCAAGCCGGTGCAGATCTGGCTCGAAGACGAAAAACTGATGATCGAGCCGCTGCGGCTCACCTGATGCGTGGGCCGCGCATGCAGTGCGTGTGTCGCGCGATGGAACTACCGCCGGACTCAATAGACGAATTGACGAACACAAGGTAAAGGGTAATGGCAAAAATCATTGTGGTGACTTCGGGCAAGGGTGGCGTAGGCAAGACGACAACCAGCGCGAGTTTCGCCTCGGGTCTCGCACTGCGCGGCTCGAAAACGGCGGTGATCGATTTCGACGTCGGCCTGCGCAATCTCGATCTCATCATGGGCTGCGAACGTCGCGTGGTGTACGACCTGATCAACGTGATCCAGGGCGAAGCGAATCTGAACCAGGCGCTGATCAAGGACAAGAAGTGCGAGAACCTCTACATCCTGCCCGCGTCGCAGACGCGCGATAAGGATGCGCTGACGATGGAAGGCGTCGAGAAGGTCATCGACAACCTGATCAAGATGGATTTCGAATACATCATCTGCGATTCGCCGGCGGGTATCGAATCGGGCGCGCTGCTCGCGATGCACTTCGCCGACGAAGCGCTGATCGTGACGAATCCGGAAGTGTCGTCGGTGCGCGACTCGGATCGCATCCTCGGCATTCTGTCGTCGAAGACGAAGCGCGCGATCGAAGGCAAGGAGCCGATCAAGGAGCATCTGCTGATCACGCGCTACAACCCGAAGCGCGTCAGCGAAGGCGAGATGCTGTCGCTCAGCGACATTCAGGAAATCCTGCGCATCGAGCTGATCGGCGTGATCCCGGAATCGGAAGCTGTGCTGCACGCGTCGAATCAGGGCCTTCCCGCCGTGCACATGGACGGCACGGATGTCGCGGAATCCTATAAGGATGTCGTGTCGCGTTTCCTCGGCGAGCAGAAGTCGCTTCGCTTTACCGATTATCAAAAGCCGGGCCTGCTGCAGCGCCTCTTCGGCACCAAGTAAAGGGAGGCGCACCTGATGTCGATTCTTTCGTTTTTGCTGGGCGAAAAGAAAAAGTCCGCGTCGATAGCGAAGGAACGCCTGCAG
Organism: Paraburkholderia phymatum; assembly: GCF_040965635.1. GTDB lineage: Bacteria > Pseudomonadota > Gammaproteobacteria > Burkholderiales > Burkholderiaceae > Paraburkholderia > Paraburkholderia phymatum_B. Next base: position 299,820 of record NZ_JBFRCH010000006.1, on the reverse strand, counting down.
CTGATCATCGCGCATGAGCGCGTCGGCGGCAAAGCGCCCGCCGATTATCTGCCCGCGTTGCAACGTGAACTCGTCGCCGTGATTTCGAAGTACGTGAAAATCTCGGACGACGATATCCGCGTCAATCTCGAACGCCACGACGATCTCGAAGTGCTCGAGGTCAAGATCGAGATTCCGCAGGCCTGATCGGCCCGTAGCTTCAGCTTCGTCTATCGCGTGATGCGCGCCATCGTCGTACGGTGGCGCGCATTTTCGTGTGTGCGGTTCGCGCGTCGTCGGCGTGCGTATTCATCGTGAGTTTTCATCGGGCGTTATCTTTGCGCGCGTTCTTCTGCGCTTCTTTCTGCGCGTCTTCTCAAGCTCCTCCGAAATAAACCGTTGCACTTGAGGGCATGCCGTAACACGGCTTCTGTCAGCCCCTTCATCACCTCGCGCATTGAACGGACAACGCCACCATCCGGCGCTGACACATGAGGTGAAAACATGAACCGATCGATTCGTCTGCTCGCCGCTTCCGCTGTGCTCGCGGTATCCGGGCTGTCCGCCGTCGCGTCCGCATCGGCTGCAGAAGTGGTTGTCGTGGCGCCGGGCGCGCCGCCCGTCGAGCGCTTCGAAGCCGTGCCCGCACCGCGCGCGGGCTACGCATGGGACAAGGGGCACTGGCGTTGGGACCACGGCCGTTACGCGTGGGTGCCGGGTCACTGGCAGGTCCAGCGCGTCGGGTATCACTGGGTGCCTGGCCACTGGGTCGAGCATGGTCCGAACTGGCGCTGGATCGAGGGCCATTGGGCCTGATCGGCTGAATGAACGTTGAGCGGATGTCGATGCCGCGCGTTGACGCCATTGCGTGCGGCACGTCGATGTCCGTTGCCTGAACGCGCCCGAGAGCGCGCATACGCAACCATCAAGGGAGTCATCACATGAGAAAAAGGACCTTGCTCGCGATCGCCGTGCTGGCGGTCACGTTGGCCGGTTGCGTCGTCGTACCGGCACGCCCTGTCTACTATCAGCCGATGGGCGTCGTCGTGTATTGACGTTGTGGGAGGTCGGGCGCGCGTTCCGCATGGGACGGCGCCCGATTATTTCGCGTGCGTGTTGCTGTTGCCGGCGGTTGCTGACTACTCATGCTCACCTTGCGCTTCGGATTCGGAAGGCTCCGCGGGCAGTTCCGGCGAAGCGGCGGGCGCCGGCAGCGGCGCCATATAGCGCAACGAAAGCGCCTCGTACAAAGGCGGCGCAAACAGCCTCGCGACGCGGCTCGAAATCAGCGCAGTCGCCATCAGCGAAATCACGAGCGCATGCCCGTTGATCATCTCCATCACGATCACGAACGACGTAATGGGCGACTGCGTCACAGCCGCGAGATAGCCGACCATTGCAAGCGCAATCAGCATCGGCAGCGGCATGTCGGTGAACAGCATGTGTAGCACATTGCCGAAGCCCGCGCCGATCGACAGCGACGGCGCAAAAATGCCGCCCGGAATGCCCGGCAGATACGAGCCGACCACCGACGCCAGCTTCAGCAGCGGGTAGAACACCGACAGATGCTCACTGCCGTACAGCAGTCCGCGCGCTTCCGCGTAGCCGCTGCCGAACGTCGTGCCGCCCGAGATCAGTCCGATCAGCGCAATCACGACGCCGCACAGCGCGGCGAAGGCGACCGGCCGCTCGGCGTGCATCTGCCGCAGCGGCGCCGGAATCCAGCGCGCGGTGTTGAGCAGCAGCCAGCCGAACACGCCGCCCGCAATACCCGTGACGATGCCCGTGATGACGACGGCCACCGCGAACAGATCGAGAAAGTGCGTGCCGATGTCGATCGTGCCGAAGTACGTGTAGTTGCCGTTCAGTCCGAGCGCGACGATACCCGCGATGATGATCGCCGTGATCAGCACGCCGCTCGCGCGCGCTTCGAAGCTGCGCGTGAGTTCTTCGATGGCGAAGACGATTCCGGCGAGCGGCGTGTTGAACGCCGCCGACAGACCCGCCGCCGCGCCCGCCAGCACGAGCTGCCGTTCGATCTGCGCGTTCGAGCGCGGGTAGAGCCGGCGCAGGTTGAACATCAGCGCCGCGCCGACCTGCACGGTCGGCCCTTCGCGTCCGATCGTGAAGCCGCCGAGAATCGCGAGAAACGAAACGGCGATCTTGCCGAGCAGGATGGGGAACGTCAGCAGCCGCGCGCCGGACGCGCCCGGGTTCGTGTGCAGCGTCGCGATGACCTGCGGGATGCCGCTGCCTTCCGCGCCGGGGAAGAAGCGCCGCGTGAGCCACACGGACGCGGCCGCGACGGCGGGCGTCAACGCCAGCGGCAGCCACCAGTGCTCTTTCTGCAGACCGAGGAAAGCGTTGTAGCCCAGATCGATCAGCCGCGCATAAAAGACGGCCGTCAGGCCGACGGCGATCGCGCCCAGCCAGAAGATGCCGTACTGGCGCCAAAGACGCCGTATGCGCCGGCCGATGCTCGAGGACAGCATGGGTGTCCGTGACATGGAAATCGGGCGAAGGGCAAAGCGCAAATTATAGTGGCGGGAGCCGTGTCGATGCCGCGAAAGGGGCGTGATGGGTGCACCGGGCGCGATGGGCGCGCTATGCACACGCGAAAAGGCCGCGACGGATGCGAGCCAGCAGGAAGCCTCGCGGGCGCCCGGCGGCGGCCGTCCGTCAAGAGTCGTAACGTCGGGTAACGACAGAGCGGCGCTCGCAAGAATTGCCTCTGCACGCAATTCAGGCAATTCTTTTGATCTCGGCTAAAATTGTCGATTGCGACCGCGCAGGCTCAATGGGCAATCAATGAAGCGAATTCTCATCGTCAAAGTCACCTCCATGGGCGACGTAATACAGGCGCAACCGATCGTCTCGGACCTCAAGCGCGCGTTTCCTGGCGTAAAGGTGGACTGGGCCGTCGACGAATCCTTTGCGGAAATCGCCCGCTGGAATCCGGGCACCGACCGCGTGCTCTGCGCGCCGCTGCGCCGCTTCAAGAAGGCGCGCCGCTGGGGAGACTTCAAGGCCATCGCGCAGTCCATCGGCGAATTGCGCGCGTACCGCTACGACTTCGCCCTCGACATTCACGGCGTCTACAAGAGCGCGATCATCTCGTTCCTGTCGCGTTCGCGGCGACGGCTCGGTTACCGGTCGAAAGACCTGGGCGAGCGCGGCGCTGCGTTCGCGTACACCGGCCGCTTCGCGCCGCCGCGTGACAGGAACGCCTGGAACGCCATGCGCGAGACGGTGAGCACGGCGCTCGGCTACCCGCTCGAAGGCCCCGCCGACTACAACCTGCACATTCCCGCGCCTGCAAAGCCACTCGTCGACACGGGCGGCCGGCCGCTCGCGATGCTGTTTCACGCTGCGTCGAAGGACGACAAGAAGTGGCCGGCCGATCACTGGATCGCGATCGCGCGCGATCTCGTGCGGCGCGGCTTTCATGTCGCCGTGCCGTGGGGATCGCCTGCCGAGCGCGAAGAAGGTCTTGCGATCGTCAACGAAGTGGAAGGTGCGGAACTGCTGCCGCAACTGAGCGTCACCGAAATCGCGCAGGTGATTGCGGCGTCGGACTTCGTGATCGGCGTCGACACCGGCTTCGTCCACCTCGCGCACGCGCTCCAGAAGCGCACGGTGATGATCTTCATCGCGACGTCGCGCGAAATCTTCGGCAACAACGTGCCGTTCCGGTCAGTGTCGATTGGAGATGGCAACTCGGTGCCGCCCATCGCCGAGGCGCTCGCAGCCATCGATCACGTGCACACGGACCCACTGACGTTGAACGGACACGGAAAGTCGGTAGCGGCGGCCTAAGGCCTGTTCGCGTGGATCAGGCTGACCCGCAAAAAAGAAAAGAGGCGCACGCGCAGTTCGCCCAATTTCGGACGCCGTCGCGAAACGCCTCTGAAAAGCCCGCGCCCTAAGCGCGGACCGAGAGGAAACCTGCAGAACAAACCGGTACAACATCCGTAAAGACAACGCGAGTACGGACAAGTTCAACCATTTTGATTTTTTTCGGCGACCTTAGGCGCCGCTTATATGCCGGTTCAGCGCGGGTCTCGCGGCCGTTCGTCTGTTGCCGTTCCGCGGACCTTTCCGCACTTTGCGCCCACCTCGCTCCCCACCGTTTTCCCTCATTACACGGCTGTTAAAACTGTCGCTTTTCATTCGCCGTCAGCGCCGCCTTTCGACCAATCGGCTCGGGCTAGTGACGCGGTTGCCACCCCGGTCGCGCATTGGCCTGCCTGCCGAGGCTTTCCGGGCGGCCTTCATGCGGATCGGGTCAGGTCGCGGCGCGCGGATTGCCGGCCGGACGACGGCACAGCGCGTCGCGAGGCTTTTTCTCCCGTGTAACACAACCTCGGTGGACGCTTACAAATTGCAACGTTCGTCCCGGACGGGTTCGTGTTCAATCGAGGTCATTCGGGGTTCGCTCGAATAACGACATTGACTCAAAGGGAGAAAAAACGTGAAACGCTTGATGTTGGCTCTGGTGACGGGCGCGCTGCTGGCTGCATCGCTCAGTGGCTGTATCGTGGTGCCGGAAGGCGGCGGCTATCACCATCATCACGACTACTACTATCGCTGATCGCGTAACGGATGCTGATGGACGCCGCTCAGGCCATCAGCATTTCGAAGGCGACGACGGCGGCGATGGCCGCCGCGTTCGCCGCAACCGCTTCGACGACAATGCCTTTCCACGTCGCCGGCTTGAAGCGCAGCGCGAGCAGCAGCGAGCCGAGCAGCGCCAGTGCGATGATCACGACGACGTCCGCGTTGTGAAGATGTAAGTCCATCGATGCCTCCCTCAAACCGCCTTGTTGTCGATTCGAGTATAGGCATGCCAAAAAGGGCCGCGAAAACGGGAGTTTCCCTGCCCGCGTTCGCCCGGAGTCGGGTTTTCCGCGCCGGTGTCCGCATCTGGCGGTTCGCATTGCGCGAGGCTTCAAACAGAACGGCCCCGGCGCAGATCGCTTGCGCCGGGGCCGTTTGCATCGTCGGAATCGATGGCGGCGCGAGAGGTTACATCAACCTTGCATCGCGCGTCTCGCGCATGCAAAGCACGCCGAGCAGACTCAGCACAGCGGCAGCCGACACATACAGGCCGACCCACGACAGACCGCCCTGTGCGGCGAGCATCTGCGCGATGTATGGCGCAACCGACGCGCCCAGAATCCCGCCGAGGTTGTAGGCGACGCCCGCACCCGTATAGCGGACGTTGGTCGGGAACAGTTCAGGCAGCAGCGCGCCCATCGGCGCGAACGTCACGCCCATCAGGAACAGCTCGATGATGAGGAACAGCTGCACGAGCGGCATCGAGCCGCTGCCGAGCAACGGTGCCATGGTGAAGCCCGACAGGATCGCGGCGATGCAGCCGACGATCAGCACCGGCTTGCGGCCGAAGCGGTCGCTTGCCCATGCGGAGAGCGGCGTCGCGAGCGCCATGAACACGACGGCGACGCACAGCATGCCGAGGAAGCTCTGACGCGAGACGTGCAGCGTCGACACGCCGTACGACAGCGAGAACACCGTCGAGATATAGAACAGCGTGTAGCAGACGACCATAGCCAACGCGCCGAGCAACACCGGCGACAGATGGCGGCCGAGCAGCGTCGCGATGGGGACGCGCACGCGCTCCTGACGCTCGATCGCGGCCTGGAACGCGGGCGTCTCGGCGATCTTCAGGCGCACGTACAGGCCGAGCGCGACCAGCACCGCACTGACGATGAACGGCACGCGCCAGCCCCAGCTGCGAAACTGCTCGTCCGACAGCGACAGCGCGAGACCGAAGAACAGGCCGTTCGACGCGAGAAAGCCGATCGACGGTCCGAGTTGCGGGAACATGCCGAACCATCCGCGCTTGCCTGCGGGCGCGTTCTCGGTAGCGAGCAGCGCAGCGCCGCCCCATTCGCCGCCGAGGCCGATGCCCTGGCCGAAGCGCAGCACGCACAGCAGCACGGGCGCGAGGCTGCCGATCGAATCGTAGCCGGGCACGAAGCCGATCAGCGTCGTCGACACGCCCATCACGAGCAGCGAGGCGACGAGCGTCGATTTGCGGCCAATGCGGTCGCCGAAGTGCCCGAACAGAAACGAGCCGATCGGCCGCGCGATGAACGCGATGCCGAACGTGACGAACGCCGACAGCGCCTGAGCCGTCGCCGAGCCGTGCGGGAAGAACACGGGACCGATGACGAGCGCGGCGGCCGTCGCGTACACATAGAAATCGTAGAACTCGATCGCGGTGCCGATGAAGCTCGCGAAGATCACGCGCGAAGCGCTGCTCTGGCGGCCCGCGCCGGACTGCGCGCGGGAGAGGGGCGAGGTGGACATGCAGGGTCTCCAAATGTCGTTGACGCTGCCGCGAGGGGCGGGCGGTGCGTCTTTGTGTGTCTGGTGTGAGCGTAGCGGGTGCGCGCGTGATCGTGCGAACAGCGGTGCAAACGGCGGTGCAAACCGTGGCACAGACCGCGATGCAAACCGTGGCACGGGTCGCGTGCAAACCGTGGTTCAAACGGCGATGCAGACGGTGCAAGCGCGATGCAAGCTCGATTCAGGCGGTGGACTCGCGACGCGAGACGTTGCAACTGCAACGATTCGACAGCTTGCATCATGCTGACGTCTTCGAGCGTCGTGAAGAACACATAGCGTCGAAGCGAAGCACGATGCAAACGGGACGGACGCGCGCGCGGGTGGCGCGGCAACGTGGCGGTCGGACTGCGCGAGGCGAGCGGGTAGGCTCGTGACACGCAGCGATTGCCGGCGAACCCGGCGGGTGTTTAAAAAATTATAGCGACGGCGGGTGGCGCGCAGCAAGGCGCGCGTTCGGAGCGCGGCCGGCTGCGGCGCGCTTTTCTGTTACTCGAGCGTCTGCGCCTGCGGCGATGCGAACGTACGCAACTGGAATTTGCCGTTGTCGTTGAAGAGCCAATCTTCGAACAACTCGACCTGGCCTTTCGCGTTCAGCAGTTTCACGGGCGGCAGCGGCAACGGCGCCGAGCGTCGCAGCGTGGCGAGCGCGGTGCTCTCCGCTTCATCGTCGCCGTTCGTGCGATACACCGACGATGCCACGATCTGTCCATCGCGATCGACGACGAACGACACGACGACGAGCGAGCGCAGCATCGCTTGCGGGTTGCCGCGCAGCACATACGACGGGTTGCGTTCGACGATGCGTTGCGCGACGGCCGAACGGTACTGATCGAGCGTCGCGCTGTTGATCGCGGCGGGCGGCACGACGGCCGCCGGCCGTTGGGGCGGCGTGATCGTGAAGTTGCACGCTGCCGTACCGAACAGCGCAATAGCGAGTGCCGCCGCTCGCCTGATTGCTGGATGGACGCGGCTGTGAAGCGAGAGGATGGGCATCGCAATAACTCGCACGCGAGATGTCTCTTCATCGTAGGCGATGCATGTTGCGATTCAATGAGCGTTGCTACGGATGTGAGAGGTAGCGCGCAATGGGGGCGTCGGTGGCAGGATGGCGTTGCTTGTCGTCATTCTCTCGCGGCTTGAGCGACATGCGTTGTTTGACGATCGTGTGGTGCGGGCAGGACCGGAATTCGAATGAGGAGGTTTCGCGTGTCCGCAAGCGAAGGTTGAAGCAACCAGGAGAGGAGTGAGAGGCGGGGGCGCTCGAAGCGCTGCTTGAGGCGAGGTGGCGGAGGGTGTGGGATTCGAACCCACGAAGGCCGTAAAGCCTTGCCGGTTTTCAAGACCGGTGCATTCAACCGCTCTGCCAACCCTCCGAGCCCGAAATTGTAACCTGAAACGCTTCGCTCACGGGCAACAAACGAAGGAGCCGATCAAGGCTCCTTCAGAAAGAGCGCTTGAAGATCGTTGAGGAATGCCTGTCCGAGCGGCGTCGGCGCGATCTTCTCATGGTCGCGAGAGATCAGTCCGCGACGCTCCGCTTCCTGCAACGCAGGCTCGATCGACGTCATGGAGAGACCCGTGCGCTCGATGAACCGATGCACGGGAAAGCCCTCCACCAGGCGCAGCGCGTTCAACATGAATTCGAACGGCAGATCGCGCGCGCCGACTTCATGCTCTTCCTGCACGGCGTTGCCCGAACGCGCTTCTTCGATGAACGTCGCGGGATGCTTGAAGCGCATCTGCCGCAGGATACGGTTCGGAAACGACAGCTTCGTATGCGCGCCCGCGCCGATGCCGAGATAGTCGCCGAAGCGCCAGTAGTTCAGGTTGTGCTTGCTCTGCCGATGCGGCTTCGCATACGCCGACACCTCATAGCGCTCATAGCCCGCTTCACGCGTGCGCTCGTGAATCCAGTCCTGCATATCCGCGGAAGCGTCGTCGTCGGGCAGCGGCGGCGGGAACTTCGCGAACAGCGTGTTCGGCTCGAGCGTCAGGTGATACAGCGACAGATGCGGCGGCGCGAACGACAGCGCCGTCTCGATGTCCGCCTGGCATTCGGCCAGCGTCTGCTTCGGCAGCGCGAACATCAGATCGAGATTGAAATTGTCGAACGTCGTCGTCGCGACCTCGACGGCATGGCGTGCCTGCGCGGCATCGTGAATGCGGCCCAGCGCCTTCAGATGCGTTTCGTTGAAGCTCTGTATGCCGACCGACAGCCGGTTCACGCCGCTCGCGCGAAACTGCGCGAACTTGTCGGCTTCGAACGTGCCGGGGTTCGCTTCGAGCGTGATCTCGGCGTCGGCATCGAGCGGCAGCAGCGCGCGCACGTCCGACAGCAGCCGATCGAGTCCTTTCGCGGACATGAGGCTCGGCGTTCCGCCGCCGATGAACACGGTATGCACCTGCCGGCCCCACACGAGCGGCAGCGCCTGTTCGAGATCGCTGTGCAGCGCGTCGAGGTAATCGTCCTCGGGGAACGTGCCGCCCTTCGACTCGTGCGAGTTGAAATCGCAGTACGGGCACTTGCGCACGCACCACGGGAAATGCACGTAGAGCGCGAGCGGCGGCAGCGACGTCAAACGGATGCTGCCGGGCGACGTGAACGCCTTGATCACGCCGGCTCCCGTCGTCGATGCGTGGCTCACGCTTCCTCCTTTAGCCGCGCGAACAATTGCTGCAACGCGACCGCGCGATGGCTGCTCGCGTTCTTCACGGCAGGGTCGAGTTCGGCTGCCGTCGCGTTCAGCGCGCTCAGGTAGAAGTGCGGGTCGTAGCCGAAGCCGTTCGCGCCGCGCGGCGCGTCGAGAATCTCGCCGTGCCAGCGGCCTTCGGCGATCAGCGGCTCTGGGTCGTCCGCGTGGCGCACGAGCGCGAGCACGCAGAAGTAGTACGCGCGACGATCAACCACGTCCTTCAGTTGCTCGACGAGGCGCGCGTTGTTGGCAGCGTCGCTCTTCTCGCCGCCCGCGAGCTGCGCGTAACGCGCCGAATACACGCCCGGCGCGCCGCGCAACGCGCGCACGCACAAGCCGGAATCGTCGGCGATTGCGGGCAGGCCCGTCAGCTTCGACGCATGGCGCGCCTTCGCGAGCGCGTTTTCGACGAAGGTCGGATGCGGCTCTTCCGCCTCGGGCACGTTCAGCGCGCCTTGCGGAATCAGCTCGATTCCCGCCTTGCCGAAGAGCGCCGCGAACTCGCGCAACTTGCCCGCGTTGTTCGACGCCAGGACGATCTTGTGCAGCGCCGGTTGCATCGAAAGCGCCGCGCTTTCGCGACGATCACTCATCCTTTATCTCCAGCGCCGCCTTCTGCTTCGCGATCAGCGCCGCGATACCGTTTTGCGCGAGATCGAGCAGCGCGTTCATTTCGCCGCGCGAGAACGGCACGCCTTCCGCCGTGCCCTGAATCTCGACGAAGCCGCCGTCGCCCGTCATCACGACGTTCATGTCGGTGTCGCACTGCGAGTCCTCGTCGTAGTCGAGATCGAGCACGGGCACGCCGTCGAACACGCCGACGGACACGGCAGCGACGTAGTCGGTGATCGGCGACGTTTCGATGCGGCCCGTCGCAAGCAGCTTCGCGACGGCATCGTGCGCGGCGACGAAGGCACCCGTGATGCTCGCCGTGCGCGTGCCGCCGTCGGCCTGGATCACGTCGCAATCGATGTTCAGCGTGCGCGTGCCCAGGCGTTCGAGATCGAACACGGAGCGCAGCGCGCGGCCGATCAGGCGCTGGATTTCCTGCGTGCGTCCCGTCTGCTTGCCGCGCGCGGCTTCGCGGTCGCTGCGCGTGTGCGTCGCGCGCGGCAGCATCCCGTACTCGGCCGTGAGCCATCCCTGGCCGCGATCGCGCAGGAACGCGGGAACGGTCTCGGCGATGCTCGCCGTGCAGATCACCTTGGTGTCGCCGAATTCGACCAGCACGGAGCCTTCCGCGTGCTTCGTATAGTGGCGCGTGATGCGCACGTCGCGCAGCTGATCGGCGGCGCGGCCGCTGGGGCGTTTCGTGATGTCGTTCATCGTCGGAATCAAAAGGGAAGAAAGGGGCGGAAGGAAACTGCAATTTTACCGCCGATCGATCCGGCGACGCCCATGCGCAACTGCTTTCCGGCTGCCTCGCCGATAGTCACGCGGCCCGGTGCATCGGCGCATGCGCGGCGAGCACGAGCGCCGAACGACGTCGATACAAGCGCCGTCGCGCTATGCGATTTTTGCTCGCGTCGCAGCGCATGCAAAATGCCTCGTGGCCGGCTTCGGCTGCAGACGCCGTCCGGCGGGTCGCTGCGCCCGGCCGGCCCGGCAAAAATGGGATAATGCGCGTTCTCCGCCTCGCGTCTCGTACACGCCGGGCGACTCGAATCCCTGGTCGTGCAATGTGATCGCACATTCGCGCGACCGCAATCGCGAGACTGATCATGATCTACAGTATGACTGGCTATGCGAGCGCCACGCGCGAACTCGCAGCGGCATCGGGCAACGGCGGCGTCAGCGTGTCCGTGGAGTTGCGCACGGTGAACTCGCGCTTCCTGGACCTCAACTTCCGGATGCCGGAAGACGTGCGCGTCTGCGAGCCGACGCTGCGCGAAATGCTGATGAACAAGCTCTCGCGCGGCAAGGTCGACATCCGCATCAACCTGCAGCGCAGCGAGCAGGCGGCGAACGCGGGCGCGCTCAACCGCGATGCGCTCGCTCAGCTCGCGGTGCTGGAACGCGCGGTACTCGATGCGTTTCCCGACGCGGGACGTTTGCGTACTGGCGAAATCCTGCGCTGGCCGGGCGTGCTCGCCGAAAGCGGCGTGTCGCCGGAAGTGCTGCGCGATGCCGTGCTCGAATGCGGCAAGCAGGCGATCGGCGATCTGATCGACGTGCGCGGCCGCGAAGGCGCGCAGCTCGCGACGATGCTGCTCAACAACGTCAGCGAGATGGAAGCCATCGTCACGAAGATCACGCCGCTCGTGCCGGATCTGATCGCGAAGCATCAGCAGAAGATCGTCGAGCGCCTGCAGGAAGCGCTCGGCATCGCCGCGCCGGATACGGCGGCAACGATCGTGTCGCGCGAAGAGATCGCCGAGCGCATCCGTCAGGAAGTGACGATGTACGGCATTCGCATCGACATCGCGGAAGAGCTGTCGCGCCTCACCGCGCATCTGAACGAAACGCGCCACGTCATCCAGAAGGGCGGCAAGGTCGGCAAGCGTCTCGACTTCATGATGCAGGAGCTGAACCGCGAAGCGAACACGCTCGGCTCGAAGGCGGCCGCGAAGGAGCTCGCCGATTCGTCGATGACGCTCAAGCTGCTCATCGAGCAGATGCGCGAACAAGTACAAAACCTGGAGTAATACGGGAGTCTCACCAGCATGACCGAAACCAAACGCGAAAGCAGCGCGCCGCGCAATCCGTACGCAGGCGTCTATCCCGGCAACCTGTTCATGGTCGTCGCGCCGTCGGGCGCCGGCAAGTCGACGCTCGTCAACGCGCTGCTCGCGCGCGACCCGGCGATCCGTCTGTCGATTTCATACACGACGCGTCCGCCTCGTCCGAAGGAGCAGGACGGCGAGCACTATCACTTCACGACCGTCGAAGATTTCCTCGCGCGTCACGATGCGGGCGAATTTCTCGAAAGCGCGGAAGTGCACGGCAACTACTACGCGACTTCGCGCGTGTGGATCGAAGAGCAGATGAAGAGCGGCCATGACGTGCTGCTCGAAATCGACTGGCAGGGCGCGCAGCAGGTGAAGAAGCAGTTCCGCAATGCCGTCGAGATTTTCATCTTGCCGCCGTCGCTCGAAGCGCTCGAAGAGCGCCTCAAAAAGCGTGGGCAGGACGAGCCGAATGTAATCACGCGACGCCTTCTCGCAGCGGGTGGCGAGATGGCGCATGCAGCGGAAGCGGAGTACGTCGTGATCAACGAAAACTTCAATCACGCGCTTGCCGAACTGCAATGCCTCGTCTCGGCGACGCGTTCGCGCTTCACGTCGCAATACGCGCGCCACACGGACCTCTTCATGCAGCTCGGCATTCACTTGCCGCACGCCTGATACGGGCGAGCTCTCGAGGACATAAGGTAGAATAACCGACATACAGAGAAGGAATTTTCAACATGGCCCGCATTACCGTCGAAGACTGTCTGAAACAGATCCCGAATCGTTTTGAACTGGCGCTTGCCGCGACCTATCGCGCACGTCAGCTCGCTCAAGGCCACACGCCGAAAATCGAAAGCCGCGACAAGCCCACGGTCCTCGCGCTGCGTGAGATTGCGGCTGGCCAGGTCGGCGTCGAAATGCTGAAGAAGGTGCCCGTCTAAGGCGCGCTTCAACTTTCGATCGTCATGTAACTCAACCCAACGCGTGCAGACGGCACAATCGCAAAACGGAGGCGACCATGAGCACCAACCCCTCGCCATCCGCAACGGAAGTGGAACACGCTGCCCACGAACACGATAGCGAATCGCCATCGTCTGCACGCAAGTACATCGACGCGGTCCTCGAACAATCGTTTCGCCATCTGTTCGGACCGACCGCCACGCCAGAGCAGCCGCGCCGGCATGACGTCGTCTCCATTGCCAAGCTGACGTCCGCGCTATCCGGCTATCTGAGCCCGGAAGAGATCAAGGAAGTCAAAGCGGCTTTCCACTTCAGCGACGAAGCCCACCTCGGGCAATACCGTCAAAGCGGCGAACCCTACATCACGCACCCAGTGGCTGTCGCGGAGATCTGCGCGGCCTGGAAGCTCGACGCGCAGTCGATCATGGCCGCGCTCCTGCACGACGTGATGGAAGACCAGGGCGTGACCAAGACCGAGCTCGCGGAGCGCTTCGGCGCGAAGGTCGCGGAACTGGTCGACGGGTTGTCGAAGCTGGACAAAATGGAGTTCCGCAATCGCGAGGAAGCGCAGGCGGAGAACTTCCGCAAGATGCTGCTCGCGATGGCGCGCGACGTGCGCGTGATTCTCGTGAAGCTCGCGGACCGGCTTCACAACATGCGCACGCTCGGCGCCGTGCCGCCGGAAAAACGCCGCCGCGTCGCACGCGAGACGCTCGACATCTATGCGCCGATCGCACACCGGCTCGGCCTCAACAACACGTATCGCGAGTTGCAGGACCTGAGCTTCGCGAACTTCAATCCGCATCGTTACGCGACGCTCGAAAAGGCCGTGAAGGCGGCGCGCGGCAATCGCCGGGAAGTGGTCGGCAAGATTCTCGAATCCGTGCAGCGCGCGATTTCGGATGCGAAGCTCGACGCCGAAGTGACGGGCCGCGAGAAAACCATCTTCAGCATCTACAAGAAGATGCGCGACAAGCAGCTGTCGTTCTCGCAGGTGCTCGACGTGTACGGCTTTCGCGTGGTCGTCGAGAACGCGCTCGAATGCTATACGTGCCTCGGCGCGTTGCATGCGCTCTACAAGCCGGTGCCGGGCAAGTTCAAGGACTACATCGCGATTCCGAAGGTCAACGGCTACCAGTCGCTGCATACGACACTGGTGGGGCCGTTCGGCGCGCCGATCGAGTTCCAGGTGCGCACACGCAAGATGCACGAGATCGCGGAGGCGGGCGTCGCCGCGCACTGGCTGTACAAGAACGGCGGCGCAGATCTGAACGACGTGCAAAAGCGCGCGCATCAGTGGCTCAAGTCGCTGCTCGACATTCAGAGCGAAGTCGGCGATTCGAGCGAATTCCTCGAACACGTGAAGATCGATCTGTTTCCAGATGCCGTCTACGTGTTCACGCCGAAGTCGAAGATCATGGCGCTGCCGCGCGGCGCCACGGCCCTCGACTTCGCGTATTCGATCCACAGCGATCTGGGCAACCAGTGCGTCGCGGTGAAGATCAACAACGAACTGCTGCCGCTGCGCACCGAGCTGAAGAGCGGCGATATCGTCGAAGTGATCACCGCGCCGTATTCGAAGCCGAATCCCGCCTGGCTGGGCTTCGTGCGCACGGGCAAGGCGCGTACCGCGATCCGCCACTATCTGAAGACGATGCGCCTGAACGAGTCGGTGCAGTTGGGCGAACGCCTCGTCGATCAGTCGCTCAAGGGCTACGGACTGTCGCTCACCGACGTCACGCCGGAAGTCTGGGACAAGCTCGTGCTGTGGACGGGTAACAAGAACCGTCAGGAAATCTTCGCGGACATCGGCCTCGGCCGGCGCGTCGCCGCGGTGATGGCCAAGCGCATCGAAGTGCTGATGAGCGGCCGCGAAGGCCACGAAGCCGACGACGAGAGCCCGCGTGCCGAGCAGGGCGCGGCGCCGACTGCGCCACCCGTCGTCATCACGGGCACGGAAGGGATGTCGGTGCAGCTTTCCGCCTGCTGCCGGCCCATTCCCGGCGACGACATCATGGGCTATATCGGCATCGGCCTCGGCATGGCGATCCACACGACGGATTGCCGCGTCGCTCAGCGCATTCACAGGCGCGACCCGGGCCGCTGGATCGACGTCGCGTGGGCGCCGCAGCCGGGGCGGCTGTTCGACGTCGCGGTCAAGGTGCTGGTCAAGAACACCAAGGGAGTGTTCGCGCGCGTCGCCGCGGATATTACGTCCGCCGACGCGAACATCGTCCACATTGCGATGGACGAAGACCAGTCGCAAGAATCGACGGTGCTGCGCTTCGTCATTCAGGTCAGCGACCGCGTGCATCTCGCGAACGTGATGCGCCGCGTGCGGACCAATCCTGACGTGATGCGCGTCGCGCGCGAACGTCCGAGCGAAGAAGGGCATCGTCATCACGACGGCGGCATGCGGATCGAACGCGAGCGCGCCGATTACTGAAATCGAAGTTGAGCGGCTTTCGCGCCGTTTGCACTACCGCGCGCAAGCCTTTGCCTGTTTTCACGGGAACAACGCGATGAACGTAGCTGATCTCTCCGGCCTCGCGCTCGACTACTGGGTCGCACGCAGCCTGCACGACTTCGTCCGCGAAATCCACTTCACCGATAGCGGCCGCGTCGTCTCGATTCGCGGCAACGACCGCGGCCGCGCATGGGATGGGCGCTTCACGCCGTCGACATCATGGGAAGCGGCGGCCATCGTGCTCGAACGCGCGCAGCGGCTCGAAATGCGCGAGCGCACGCGTGATGGCGCGGCGCATTGCGCCGCCGAATTCGAGGGCGGGCACGGGACGGTGTCGGCGCATGGCGAATCGCTGCGTAACGCGCTGCTGAGGGCCTTCGTGATCAGCCGCTTCGGCGATACCGTCGACGACGTGCTGCGCCAGCCTCAGGCGCTCTTTGGGGCGCGCGCGACGCCGATCGGCGAGCAGGCGTCGCCGTTGGGCATCGAGAACGAATTGCCGAAGCCGGATGGCGAAATCGGCGATATCAAGTCGACGCCGCGTTGACACGAGGCCTCACGCGCAGCACGATTGGGTAAAGAAGGTAAAAACGGCCCCGGAAAGACAAAGGGCCTTCCGGATGGAAGGCCCTTCATGGGTGGCGCGGCTGGCAGGATTCGAACCCACGACCCCTTGGTTCGTAGCCAAGTACTCTATCCAACTGAGCTACAGCCGCACGCTAAACTTGAACTGCTGGGTGACGCGCACTACGCGTAGTGCATCGCGTACAACCCGGTGAAACGAAAGGGCCTTCCCGGAGGAAGGCCCTCGAAAGAGGTGGCGCGGCTGGCAGGATTCGAACCCACGACCCCTTGGTTCGTAGCCAAGTACTCTATCCAACTGAGCTACAGCCGCACGCAGAAATGAGATTATAGCAATGTCTCGGAAAAAGGGAAGGGCTGACCCCTGAAATTTGTGACAGCAGCCGTATCATGTACCCTTGGTACATGGATGTCCGCTAGAACGCCGAATCATTATGAACAAAGCCTTTGTCAAAGAACCGACTGACGAGAACGACGACGACCTCGCAGCCGCTCAACCCGACGTGCCCGCGGGCGCGAAGAACTACATCACGCCTGCCGGCTACCGGCGCTTGCGCGATGAACTGCTGCATCTGATCGACGACGAGCGGCCCGAAGTGGTCAAGCTGGTGTCGTGGGCGGCGTCGAACGGCGACCGTTCCGAGAACGGCGACTACATCTATGGCAAGCGGCGGCTGCGCGAAATCGACCGTCGTATCCGCTTTCTGACCAAGCGCATCGATCTGGCCGAGGTCGTGCACAGCAGCCAGCAGGAAAACACGGATCAGGTGTTCTTCGGCGCGGCCGTCGAATACGCGACGGAAGACGGCGAGACGCACACGGTGAAGATCGTCGGCATCGACGAGGTGAATCTGGACGAGGGGCACGTCAGCTGGATTTCGCCGGTCGCGCGCGCATTGCTGAAGGCGAAGATCGGCGACCAGGTGACGCTGCATACGCCTGCGGGTCCGCAAACGATCGACGTGCTGGACGTGGTCTATCCGACGCGCGAGGAAGAGGGGGACGCGTAGGCGGCTTCAAAGGCCTTTGAGGGCTGTAACTTCGCCGATGAAGCGCAGCGAGGGCCGAAAAAACGAGGGCCCGCGCGATAATCGGGGACGAAAAAAAGGCGCCGCAAGCGGCGCCTTTTTCATGCTGCGAGCACTGCTGATGCTTAGAAGCGGTGACGCAGGCCAGCCGTCACAGCGACTTGCTTGTTGTTGCCCGAAGCAGCCAGACCGTTGATGTCTGCATTGACGATCGCGTTTTCGTTGACTTGCTGGTATTCGCCCTGCAGGTACACGTCGGTGCGCTTCGACAGTGCATATGCCGTTTGCAGGTTGAACTGGTTCCAATGCGGACGCGTGCCAGCCAGGCTTGCACGGGTGTACGTGTACGAGCCAGCGATGCTGATTGCCGGCGTCAGAGCGTAACGTGCGTTCGCTTCGAAGTTCTGGAAATGAGCGCTGCTGCCGCCGAAGCCGCCGACGCCGCCCGTTTGACCCGATGCGCCCGCGCCGATGCCCGACAGGCCCGACAGGTTCGTCTGCGAGTACACGAGGCCAGCCGTTGCCGGGCCAAACGTGTAGTTCAGGCCTGCGCCCCACGTTTGTTGACGCTGCGCGAAGAACGTGTTGTCGCCCGTCACTGCGCCGCCCGAGTTGAACGCTGCCGTGTTGCTTGCCAGCGAGCCGTTGCTGTTCAGTTGCAGGTAAGCAGCTGCGAAGTTGAAGCCGGCGAAGCTGTACGATGCGCCCGCGCTGTATGCGCGGTTGTTCGCGAAGCCGTCAGCCTGGTTCGAGAAGCCGTACAACGCGCCGAACTTGAAGCCAGCGTAGTTCGCGCTCGTGTACTTGACCGAGTTGTTGATACGGAACGAGTTGTTCAGGTTGTCGTTATCGAACGGGTGAGCGAACTGCGTGCCACCGTATTGCGTGCCCGTCAGCGACAGCGGACCGACGTAGTCGACCATGCTGTCGTATTGACGGCCGAGGGTCACAGCGCCGAACTGGTCGCTTGCGAGACCGACGAACGCCTGGCGGCCGAACAGACGGCTGTTCTGCTTCAGCGTGCCGTCATTGATGCCGAAGCCGTTTTCCAACGTGAAGATTGCCTTCAGGCCACCGCCGAGGTCTTCAGCGCCGCGCAGGCCGAAACGGCTGCCGTTCACCGAACCCGTCGTTTCTTGCCAGTTGCTGTGGCCGTGCTGGTTGTTCGTGTAGGTGATGCCGGCGTCGATCAAGCCGTACAGCGTGACGCTGCTTTGCGCATGCGCAGCCGTTGCAAATACGCCCGTCAGGGCAGCGACCATGAGAGTCTTTTTCATCTTTGTAACTCCGAGAACAGGATGGGTTTTCGTACCCAGGCTTGAAGGAAACTTCACGCGAGCGCTGCGAGAGGCAAATCGCGTGAACAACGCACGGTGACCGACGTGCGTTCGTTTCCGGGTAGGCAAAGTGTAGAGACGTGGCTTGCCAGATGGCCGTTCCGAATTTCGCAATAAAGTATTACGCGATAGGAAATTATCGAGCGAAAGCCTGAAAGCCTTATTCAGAAAGGCTTTCAGGCTGATTGAGTCGTGCCAGGAGAGGGTGTCAACCTTTACGCGTTGTTCAATTACGACACGAAATGATGTGCGAAAACAACGCGAAAATGGCGGAATTCAGATTGTTGTCAGCTTTGAAATAGTAGTTTGCGAGATGCGCATCTATTCAAATCCGTAGCCGGCGCTATACTAAAAGTTCTGCTTTTCGAAGCAGACTTTTTCGTTGACGAAAAAGATCTCCAAACCTTTGTCGGCGCGACTTTCTTCAAGTCGCGCTTTTTTTTGCCTGCGCGTACTGCATCGGTTTATTGATGCTTTCCATCCGGAACGACAGGAGCAAATTCGAGTCCCGGCGTCAGGCTCCAATCTTCGATCACATAGTGACGTGCATCCATTGGGGATGACAGCAGGTTCTGCCAGTGATCGCCGTGCCACATCGGATCGAACTCCAGCGCGGATGTGCGCTGCGCGGAGCTGTCGGCGCGCGGCGAATCTTTCGGGGAGTGGAACAGTTGGGCGGCGACGCGGAGGAGGGTATCGAACAACATGGCATTTCTCCAATTGCGAACTGCTGGCTGAAATCTTGCGTCTCAGGTGTTACCTTAACAACCCGTGGAAACACTTACGAAAGACACGATTTGTTACATGGCGGAAAAATTTGCGCGCGTGTCTGTGTTATAGCAGATGGAAACCGGCAATACAGACCGATTTTATTCCGCATACTTTAAGAAATTCCCGCGCTTGCGTTCGGTTTAATGACCGGCTTGACGAACATCCGAACATGAATTTGAAACCGCTTGACGCCTCGATCCGGTTCCCCGTATAAATGCGATGCTGGATTTTCGATAGCGGAGCGCTAATCCGTGCTTTACGCACATATTTCTGTTTTTTGAAATTCGTGAATCGTAATCGGCATTAAATGGCATTGCCTGTTTAGTCAAATATCGAGGAAAGTGGAATATGGAAACGGGTGTCGTCAAATGGTTTAACGATGCTAAAGGCTATGGCTTTATCACGTCCGACGCGGGCGGCGAAGATCTCTTCGCGCACTTCTCGGAGATCCGTGCAGAAGGGTTCAAGTCGCTGAAGGAGAACCAGCGCGTGTCGTTCGACGTCAAGGCCGGCCCGAAGGGCAAGCAAGCTGCCAACATCCAGCCGATCTGATCTTCGTCGAGCGTTCGTTCTCTTGTAAAACCCTCGCATTTGCGAGGGTTTTTCATTTCTCGCGCGATGAACGTTAATGCGGCATTCGAATCCATGCCGGCCGGATAGAGGGTTCGAAAACGGTTCTCCCGCGTGCAAACCGATGAGGTTAATTCCGGAAACCAGGAGTAATCCCTGATTGATGATTTATTTATGACAGGTAACCGGAATGAACATAATCTGGCGCGCGCGGGAAACGGGCCAGACGCAAATTCCCCAGGCGTGAAAATCGCGTACGCAAGTGGTGCTGTCGATAGGGCATACTTCTACCAAGTCCTGCATTGCACAAGTTCTTCTCATGTCCGTACCGTTTCTGCCTGATCGAGCCCTCGATGTGCCGATCGCCTTCGTCGACCTCGAAACTACGGGCGGCTCCGTGGGCACTCATCGGGTCACGGAAATCGGCATCGTCGAAGTGGGGCCGAGCGGCGCGTCCAGTTGGACCACCCTCGTCGACCCCGGCCAGCCGATTCCCCCTTTCATTCAGCAGTTGACGGGCATCACCGACGACATGGTGCGCGGTGCGCCGACGTTCGAATCGATTGCCGCGGATCTGTTCGCGCGGCTCGAAGGCAAGCTTTTCATCGCGCACAACGCCAGTTTCGATCGCGGATTCCTGCGCAATGAGTTCCAGCGCGCGGGCTACGCGTTCAATCCGGATGTGCTGTGCACCGTGCGCCTGTCGCGCGCGCTGTTCCCGGCGGAAAAGCGCCACGGACTCGATGCGCTTGTCGAGCGCCATGCGCTCGTGCCGTCGGACCGACACCGTGCGCTCGCCGACGCCGATCTGCTCTGGCAGTTCTGGCAGCGCCTGCACGGTCTGGTCCCTGTCGACGTGCTGCGCGCGCAGATCGACAAGACGATGCGTCGCTACCAGTTGGCGGGCGACATCACCGAGGATCTGCTCGATACCGCGCCGGCCGGCTGCGGAGTGTATGCGTTCTATGGCGAGGGCGACGCGCCGCTGTACGTCGGTCGAAGCGTGCGCGTGCGGCAGCGTCTGCGCTCGCATCTGACGGGCGAGCGCCGTTCGTCGAAAGAGATCAGGCTTGCGCAGCAGGTTCGGCGCGTCGAATGGCGCGCGACGGGCGGCGAGATCGGCGCGCTGCTCGCGGAAGCGCAGTGGATCGCGATGCTGCGTCCGCCGCTCAACCGTTTGCCACGCGTGAGCCGCGCCGATCCTGTCGATGCTCCCTGGCCTTACGAAGGCGCGATTGCGTTCGAGGAGCGCGATGCGTCGGAAGGCGCGCGCATCTTTCATGTCGTCGACGGGTGGCGCTATCTCGGGCACGCGCCGTCGCTGGCCGAAGCCTCTGCGCTGCTTGCCGCGGGCGCGCGCGGCGCGTTCGAGCTGTCCACATGGCGCATCCTCCAGACGCACCTCGCGCGCGGGCTGCGCGTGCTGCCGCTGTTCCGCGCACCGGGTGAGGCCGGCGCCGCTGCCGTGGCCGCTCCCGCGACGGCAACCGTCGATGCGGCCTAGCCCGTCGCCCCGACGCCGCCCGCTTCGCACACATGCCCGAGCGCTCGCGTGAGCGCGACATTGCGCGTGTTGTCGTAGCGGGTGAGCGATTTCCAGTTGTCGATGCCGCGTGCGACGCGTGTCGGGCAGTCGTCCTGCGCCCGCAGTGTCTGCACGCGCGCTAGCGCGGCGATCAGCGATTGCGTCAGCTTGTCCAGTTGCGGCCTCAGGCTGGTTGAGAGATCCGGCGCCGCGCCTTCGGGCGGACGGGCTGCGCGCCAGGAATCGAACAGCGCGTTCTGCACTTCCTTGCTCGCGTCGATCTGGTCCTGGAAGAACGCGCGCGCGAACGCGGGATCGACACCCGCCTTGGTCGCGCGCTTCTCGACGTCGGTGAGCAGCGCCTGCTCGCGCGGCGTATCGGTGATCGGCTGATGATGCGCCCACTTGTAGCGCGCGACTGGCTCGGCCAACGACAGACGCTGCGAGACGAGCGCGATCAGATTGGTGAGCGCAGTGTCGTCGCCATCGGCGTGCGCGGACGTCGGCGCGAAGGCGAAGGCGAAGGCGAAGGAGAGCACGATCGCGCCAAGCGCGCCGAGGTGAAGCGAACGGATCATTGAGCTTTAGACAGCCAAAGGCTGCACACGAAGGAAAACACGGAAGAATAGACGAAGCGCGCGACATGCGTGGCGCATGTACATCGCGACGGCCAGAGCCGCAGCCGAGAAAGACGAGGAGACAAGTCAGCGGATACCGACGAGCGCGCGTGCGGCACGTTGACGCGTCGTCAGCCGCCGCTCAGAAGAAGAAAGGCAAAAACGCAAAGGCGCACAGCACCCGCGCCTCGATATGCGGAGCGCACCGACGCGCAGCGACATTGCGCGCATCGATCCGATGCGCGAGCCCCGATGCTGCGGTGCATACGTCAACCCTTACTTCGGTTCGCACGACTTGCGTTGTTCGTCGAAGAACGCGCGAACATGCTCGGGCAGTTCCGAGCCGAGAAACTCGACGCCTGCCGGTTCCGGATCCGGGCTCGAGACCTTGTCGGGGGTCGGAATCTTCGGCGGTTTGGTATCCATGATGTTCTCTCCTTTACGAAAACATTATCTTCCTTGGCATGCGTGCCGGACCAGCGCTGCCGCACACAGCCGATGTTTTGGCGCGCCCCTGTTGCTTTAACGGCACAGGGGTCCCAGGCATTGAAGCGCCTTGTTTAAAATTTAACGATTGTCTTATTGCAGCACGTCTAAACACTCTCTCGCGGCCGTTGCTATACTGCGCGCTCACTCTTTTCAGGTAGCGATGGCACGCCCGACACGCTGGATCGGTCTCGTATGGCTGGCGCTGGTACTCAACGTACTGTCGCCCGTCATCGGCTATGCGCGTGCTCCCGGCTCGCAAGGTCCGCTCTCCGTCGAACTCTGTCATGCGGCCGGCGCGAAGAACCTTGTCATCGACCTCGGCGATTCGCACGACAGCACGCCGAAGTCGCATCTTGTCGTTCCCCACTGTGTCTACTGTCCGGGCTTCGCCGCCAACTTCGCGCTTGGCGCGAGTGTCCCGTTCGTTCCGCCTCCCGTCCGTGCGTTTGCTTACGCGCGCACTGTCGAGCCGGAAGTCGTCTTTGTGCGCCGCAGCGTACGCGTCGCACAACCCCGCGCCCCTCCCGTCACGTCGATCTAAAGCCCTTTCAGCCCGCTCGTTCGCCTGCGTCTGACGTCGTCAAGACGTAGCTGGCGGCGAGCCGCCGCGCGTGCCTTTCCTCCCGGGTTCCCGCTTGCCGCGTCAGCCATGCGGCGAGCGGCTTGGACATGCGCACCGGCAGGGCGTCTTCGATCACGTTTTCAGGACTTTTCATGCGCATCGTTTCCGCTGCGCTGTCCGCACGCACGCCACGTTCTGTGGCATGCGCGGCAGTGTTCGCCATTCAACCTGCATGGGCCGGTCAAAGTACGACCGATCGTGCCAACCCGGATACTTCGGTTTCCCACTCTTCTGTAACGAGCGATTCCGCGGATTCGTTGACGGAACCCGCCGGCACGCTGCAAGCCATCAGGGTCACGTCCGCGCGACCCGCGCCCGCGTTTGCGCCGGATACGCCTGGCGTCGTCGAAACCGTCACGCGCGAGCAGATCGATGCGCGCAACGTCGTCAATACGGAAGACGCGCTGAAGTACGCGCCGAACGTGATGGTGCGCAAGCGCTTCACGGGCGACCGCAACTCGGTGTTCGCGGGCCGGGACTTCAACGAGCTGCAGAGCGCGCGCGGCCTCGTCTATGCCGACGGCTTGCTGCTGTCGAATCTGCTCGGGTCGAGCTATGCCTATCCGCCGCGCTGGTCGCTGATCGCTCCCGACGACATCGCCCAGGTCGACGTGCTGTACGGGCCGTTCTCGGCGCTCTATCCGGGCAACTCGATCGGCTCGACGGTGCAGATTACGACGCGCAAGCCCGAGAAGCTCGAAGCGTCGCTGGACACGGAGCTTTTCACGCAGCATTACGACGACCGCTATGGCTTCACGAAAAGCTTCGGCGGCAATCATGAGTCGGCGCATATCGCAGATCGCATCGGCCGCTTCTGGTATTCGCTGACGCTCGATCGTCTCGAGAACAACAGCCAGCCGTTGCAGTACGCAAGCCCGAACAGCGCGTACAACGCGAAGCTCGGCGCACCCGTCGCGGTGACGGGCGCGGCAACGGATACCGGCCCGAACGGCCAGCCGCGCGTGATCGTCGGCCCGCAGACGATGGAGCGCACCGAGCAGATCGGCGAATCCGTGCGCATGGGCTACGCGCTGACCGATCACCTCGACGCGACGCTCACGCTCGGCCACTGGGAGAATCACTACAAGGACCGCGCGCAGACCTTCCTGACGGATGCCGCGGGCAACCCCGTCTATGCGGGCAACGTGACGCTAGGCGGGAAGAACTACACGATCGCTCCGACCGCGTTTTCGCCCGCCAACGGCGATCAGGAGAACTGGCTCTACGCATTCGGCCTGAACGCGCGGCTCGATTCGGGCTGGAAGCTGTCGGGCATCGTATCGGCGTACGACGTGTCGCGCGACGTGCTGCGCTCGTCGACGACGGCGCCGCCCGCTGCCTATGGCGGCGGCCCCGGCACGATCTTCTTCGGCGACGGCACCGGTTGGCGCACGCTCGATCTGAAAGCGGAGTCTCCGTCGTACGCGGGCCACGCGCTGACGGTCGGCTATCACTTCGACGACTACTTCCTTCGCAACGAGACCTTCAACACGTCCGACTGGCTGAACGGTTCTCCGTCGACGCTCGCCGGCACGTTTCGCGGCGACACGCGCAACCAGGCGCTCTACGGACAGGACGCGTGGCGTTTCGCGCCGGGCTGGCTCGCGACGCTCGGCGTGCGCTACGAGCGCTGGGACGCATACAACGGCGCGCTTGGCAACGGCACGTCGACGTTCGGCTACGCGGACGGCAGCGCGAACGCGCTGTCGCCGAAAGCGTCGGCGCAATGGCAGGCCACGCAAGACTGGCTGTTCCGCCTGTCGTTTGCGACGGGCACGCGCTTTCCTACCGTCGGCGAGCTGTTCCAGGGGACGATCTCGAACAATGCGATCGTCAACAACAATCCGGGCCTGCGCCCTGAGAAGGCAATCGACTGGGACGTTACGGCCGAGCGCGACGTTGGCGTGGGCGTCGTGCGGGCGAGCGTATTCCAGAGCGACCTGCGCGACTCGATCTACAGCCAGACGACGGTCAACGGCGCATCGACGGTCACGAACATCTCGAACGTCGACCGCGTGCGCGTGCGCGGCGTCGAACTGGCGTTCTCGGGGCAGAACGTGCTGCTACACGGGCTCGATCTCGACGCAAACGTCTCGGCGACCAACGCGCGCATTCTGGCCGATTCAGCGAACCCGTCGTATGTCGGCAAGCGCTTCCCGCGCATTCCCGTGATGCGCGCGAATCTGCTCGCCAACTACCGCTTCAACCCGCAATGGCAGGGCAGCGTCGGAATACGTTATTCCGGCCGCCAGTACAACACGCTCGACAACAGCGACATCAATCCCGATGTCTACGGCGGCACGAGCTCGTTTCTGGTCGTCGATCTGAAGGCGCGTTACCAGATGGGCAAGCACTGGCTCGCGTCGGTCGGCATCGACAACCTGACGGACCGCCGCTACTACGTCTTTCACCCGTATCCGGGCCGCACGCTCTACGGAGAACTCAAATGGTCGCTTTAAGAAAATGGGCGGCGGCGCTGGTCGCCGGCTTGTCGCTGACAGTGATCGCGCAGCCGTCGATCGCGCATGACACTTCGAACGATCCGCACGCGGGGCACGCGATGCAGATGGACATGGCGGGCACGAGCGGCACGAGCGGCACGAGCGGCACGAGCAGCACGAGCAGCACGAGCAGCACGAGCGGCACGAGCGGCACGAGCGGCACGAGCGGCACCAGCGGCACGAGCGGCACGAGTGGCACGAGCGGCACGAGCGGCACGAGCAGCACGAGCGGCACGAGCGGCACGAGCAGCACGAGCGGCACGAGCGGCATGGGATCGTGCGCCGGCGCGAAAGCCGCGAACGCAGCCAAAGCGCCGCTCGCGACGGGCGCCGCATTCGATGCGAAGCATCGGCTGTGGGTGGCATGGGTCGAAGGGCAGCATATCGTCGTCGCGCATTCGGACCACGCCGACAAAGCGGACCGCACGCTGTCGCCGCCCGTCGCGGTCAACGCGATGCCCGAGCCGATCTACACGAGCGCCGAGAACCGTCCGGAGATCGCCGCGAGCCCGGACGCGAAGACGATCTACGTCACGTGGTCGATGCCGCTCGACGCCCCGTACACGGGCATGGTGCGCTTCTCGCGCTCGATCGACGGCGGCGCGATGTGGAGCGTGCCCGTCACTGTCCACGGCGACCGCCAGCCGATCACGCATCGCTTCGATTCGATGATCGTCGACGGACAGGGGCGCATCTTCGTCGCGTGGATCGACAAGCGCGATCTGACGGCGGCGAAGAAAGCGGGCAACGCGTATGACGGCGCGGCCGTCTACTACGCGGTATCGACGGACGGCGGGCAGTCGTTCCAGCCCGAGCGCAAGGTCGCCGACCACACGTGCGAGTGCTGCCGGATCGCACTGGCGCTCGACAACGAAGGCCGCGTGCAGGCGATGTGGCGCAACGTATTCGACGGCCAGATCCGCGATCACGCGCTCGCCGTGCTGCCCGCCGACCCGCGCGAGGCCGTCGTGCCGATTCGCGCGACCTTCTCCGGCTGGCACGTGCAAGCGTGCCCCGAGCACGGCCCCGCGCTCGCGGTCACGCCGGACGGCGTGCGGCACATGGCATGGTTCAGCGTCGTCAACGGACGCGCCGACGTCTACTACTCGCGCCTCGACGCGAACGGCAAGCCGATCGGCGAGCCGTGGGCGTTCGGCGACACGGGCAAGCCCGACGAGCAGGCGTCGCACGCGGCGCTGATCGCGCAAGGCAAGACGCTGTGGCTCGCGTGGAAGGACTTCGACGGCGACACGATGCGTCTGATGCTGCGCCGTTCCGACGACGAAGGCGCGCACTGGAGCGCGCCGCGCATGCTCGCGCAGACGGCGGGCGGCAGCGACAATCCGCAGTTGCTGGAAGACGCGGGGCGCGTCTATCTGTCGTGGCGCACGCAGAACGACGGCTACATGCTCGTTCCGGCCGGGGAGGGCAATCAATGAAACGAATCGGGATGGCACTCGCCGGCGCCTTGATCGCTGTCAGCGCGCACGCCGGCGGTCTCGAACCTCTGCGCGCATCGGACGTGAACGCGCTTTTCGCTGCGCCGCAAGGCAAGCCGCAGATCGTCGAAATCTGGTCGCTCGATTGCAGCTACTGCCGCGAGAACGCGGCGCGGATCGTCGAATGGCAGAACAAGCATCGCGACGTGCGGCTGACGATGATCGCGATGGACACCATCGACGATAACGCCGCTGCGTTATCGCAAGTGCTCGCGTCGCTGCCGTTGCCGCCACAGACCGCGCTCTACGCGAATGCCGAGGCGATCCCCGACAAGCTGCGTCGCGCGCTCGACCCCAACTGGCACGGCGAGATGCCACGCACGCTGCTGATCGACGCAAACGGCGCACGGCAGGCGACGAGCGGACTATTGCAGCCTGCCGTGCTCGACGCCTGGCATCGGTAACGCGCAGCGAGCCAGGTTTTCGCGCTTCGCTTCAGGCTTCGTGCTTCAAGTTCGTGGTTCAAGTTTCAAGCTTCAAGCTTCATGCTTCAGGCGCGCGAGCGGCGGCGCGTATGTCCCGCGCGTTTGGACATCGCCTCGTTCACAGCTGCGCGCATGCACTGCGCAACGAGTTCCGATGCCTTCGTGCGCTTGGCGCGCGCGGGCCGTGCGATCACGAGTGGCTGGCGTATGGTCTCTTCGCGAATGGGCCGCTCGATTGCGCCCGTCGATGACGAAGCCGTTTCGCTCTGCGTGATCAGCAGCGACACGCCGAGACCATGCGCAACCATGCTGCGCACGAGTTCGAGCGACGTCGCCCGATAGCGCACCTCAGGCGCGAGCCCGCATTGCCAGAACGGCGCCATCAGAAATTCGCGGCTGTGTGGCAGATCGATCAGGATCAGCGGCTCTTTCGCGAGCTCGTGCAGCGACAGCTTGCCTACCTTCTTCGCGAGCTTCGATGCGGTGGGCACGAGCGCGTAGGGCTCCAGTTCCGCGAGACACTCGCGTTCGATATCGGCGGGCAGGCCGACGTCGTACATCAGCGCAAGTTCGATGTGGCTGCTACGCAATCCTTCTTCGAGCTGCACGAGATCGCCTTCGACGAAGCGTATCGACAGGTCCGGAAAGCGCGCACGAGCAATGCGCAGCAACGCGGGCAGATAGACGGGCGCAATCGTGCTGAAGACGCCGATTTGCACTTCCCCTGATGCCGCGTCGCCGCTGTCGTCGGCTTCGAACGATGCGGCGGCGCTCAGCAGTTGACGCGCTTCCGCGAGCTTGCGTACGCCGAAGCGCGTCAGCGTCATCTTTGCGCCGGATTCGCGTGTGAAGAGCGTGTCGTCGAACAGCGATTCGAGCTCGCGTATCGCGACGGAAATGGATGGCTGCGATACGTTCAGCTGCTTCGCCGCGGCTGTCGTGCTGCCTGTTTCCGCTGTCGCCGTGAAATAGCGCAGGAGCCGCAACGAGACACGCATCGGAAAATCCTATAGGTGCTAATTCAATTCGATATTTTACTTGATAGCCTGTGCAGATTGAGAATCGGCGCATCGAACCCTCGTGAAAGGAGCCGTCGATGTTCCGTTCGAATCTGCCGCTCGAAGGGCTGCGCGTGATCGATTTCTCACGCGTGCTCGCGGGCCCATATTGCACTGCGCTGCTCGGCGATCTGGGCGCGGACGTGATCAAGATCGAGCCGCCCGCGGGCGACGACTATCGCGCAGTCGGCCCCTTCACCGAAGAAGGCGAGAGCGGTTTGTTCGCCGCGATGAACCGCAACAAGCGAAGCATCGTGCTCGACCTGAAGACCGATGCCGGGCGTGAACTTGCGCGCGCGTTGTGCGCGGACGCCGATGTCGTCGTCGAGAACTTCAGGCCGGGTGTTGCGGACAAGCTTGGCATCGGTTATGCCCCGTTGAGCGAGATCAATCCGTCGCTCGTGTATGCAAGCGTGTCGGGCTTCGGTCAAACGGGACCCGAATCGCATCGCCCTGCATACGACATCATCCTGCAAGCGATGTGCGGACTCATGGACGCAACCGGCTCGCCGGGCGGACCGCCGACGATGATCGGCGAATCGGTATCGGACGTCGTCAGCGGTCTCTTTGCGTCGTGGGGCGTGCTCGCGGCACTGCTCGCGCGCGAGCGCAACGGCAAGGGCACGCATGTCGACGTGTCGATGTTCGATGCGACGCTCGGACTGAGCGCGACCCTCGTCGCGCGTTATGCCGCAACGGGAATCGCGCCGCGCCGCGTCGGCAACCGTCATCCGTCGTCGGCGCCGTTCGGCGCGTATCGCGCGGTGGACGGCTTCTATGTCGTCGCGGTGCTGAACAATCGCTTGTTCGGCGCGTTCGCGCACGCCATCGACGCCCCGCATCTCGCGAGCGATCCGCGCTTCGCCAGCGATGCGTCGCGTTGCATTCACGAAGCCGATCTGCGCGCGACGATCGAGGCATGGTCGGCGTCGCGCACCGTCGACGAAGTCAATCGCACGCTCAGTGACGCAGGCATTCCCGTCGCGCCCATCCGCAATGTCCGGGAAGCGTTGGAAAGCGATCACGCGGCCTATCGCGCGCTGCTGACGCAAGTGCAGCGCGAAGGCAAACGCGCGGCGCGCGTGCCTTCGCAGCCGGTGAAGTTTTCCGCGTACGAGGTCAATCGCGTGTCGCCTGCACCGGCGCTAGGCGAGCATGCCGAAGCACTGTTGCAGCAACTCGGCTACGACGTGGAAGACATCGCATCGTTGCGCGAGCGCGGCGCGTTTGGCGCAGGTGCATCGAAAGAGGAGAGCGCATTTCGCAACGAGGAGCGTAACCATGTATAAGCGTCTGGGTATCGAGGACAGCGATCTGGAGATCGCCGACGCGATCTCGCGTTTCGCGCAAAGCGAACTTGCGCCGCGTGCGGCGCAGGTCGATCGCGACGAGCTTTCGACCACGCGCCATGTCGCGCAACTCGCCGAACTCGGCGTGATGGGTATGAATCTGCCCGAGCGTTGGGGCGGCGTGGGTGCGTCTGCGGTCGCGATGGTGCTCTCGCTCGTGGAGATCGCGAAGGCATGCGCATCGACGTCGTCGATGATCGGCGCGCACTATCTCGCGACGGATTCGATCCTGATCGGCGGCGACGATGCGTTGCGAGAGCGTTATCTGCCCGACGCGGCTTCGGGCCGCAAGCTCGGTGCATTCGCGTTGACGGAGCCGCGCGCCGGCTCGAATCCCGCCGACATGTCCACGCGCGCGACACGCGAGGGCGACGGCTATCGGATCACGGGCGTCAAGCACTTCATCTCGAATGCGGACGCTGCCGGCTTTATCGTCGTGTATGCGAAGACGGATGCCGATGCGGGCACGCGTGGCATCAGCGCATTCGTGGTCGATCGGGAAACGCCGGGTGTCGATGTTGCGCCCGCCGAAAAACTGATGGGCATACGCGGCGCGCCGGCACATGAAGTGGCGCTCGATTGCCATGTGCCCGCTGCGAATCGACTGGGCGCAGAGGGCAGCGGCTTTCGCACTGCGATGACAGTGCTCGACAACAGCCGGCTCGATGTCGCTGCAACGAGCATCGGCATTGCAGAGGCGGCGCTAGCGCTTGCCGTCGAATGGCTGAAGACGCGGCACGTCGGCGGCGAGCCTTTGTCGCGCAAGCAAGGCCTGCAGTGGACGATCGCCGATATGAAGACGCGTCTCGAAGCCGCATGGCTGCTGACGTTGCAGGCGGCAGCCATGCGCATCGCAGGTGAGCCGTTCACGCAGCAAGCGTCGATGGCGAAGCTCTACGCGTCGGAGATGGCTGCATTCGTCACCGATGCCGCTTTGCAATTGCATGGCGGCTATGGCTTCACGCGCGAGATGCCGTTGGAGCGGCTCGTGCGCGATGCGCGCATTCTGCGCATCTACGAGGGCTCGTCGGAGATACAGCGAACAGTGATTGCACGTTCGGTCTTGGCGTGAATGCTTCGAAGCACTTATTTATTGCCTTAGTGCAATAGAACTGGGCGCGCCCTGTGTTGCCTTGTGTTGCGCGAATAATTGTCTATGCTGATTGGAAATGTGCGCGCCGCGAAGCAGCGATCCGATGGCCATGCGTTGCTCTAATCATCCGCTGGAGCGCGGGATAATTTCTAACTCGTCAATCATCAATGTGCCGCACGCGCTTGCCGCTTCTTCTGTTGTGGCGCGCGGTTTCCTCGGCGCTCAGCTTCGTCTGCGCGCTGCGCTATGACGCCGCGTTTGCCGCATGCGATAACACGGCACCGGCATCGGGCGAAACCGCGACGTGTAGCTCCGCGTCGCCGAACCCTTCGACGACGCCGGTCGTGGCTTTGCCCGGCAGTGTCAACGTAACCGTGAGCGTGCAGGCCGGCGTCGAACTCGACGTCAGCACGGGCAATGCCGTCCTCGTGCGCGATGCGAGCACGGTCACGAATCTCGGCACGCTGAACGTGCTGGCCAACGACTTCGATGGCATCTCCGCGCAGGGCATGGGTGCAGGGCGCAACGTGCTCGTCAATCGCGGCATGATCTCGACGATTAGCCCGCTATCGGAAGGCATGTTCAACAGCGCAGCCGCCGTGACGATGCTGAACGAAACAACGGGCGTCATTCATACGGGCGGCAGCAACGCCGTCGGCATGCACGACTTTCTGAGCCCGGGTGGCGGAACGTTGACCAACAACGGACAGGTATCGACGACTGGCGACGGCTCATACGGCATGGCCGCGCTCACGCACGGCGACACGCTGACCAACAACGGCACGCTCGCGACGAGCGGCCCCAACGCGCACGGCATCTTCGCGAACGGCGGCGCGGTAGGTTCGCCGGGCAACAACACGATCACGAACAGCGGCACCATCACGGTATCCGGCGCGAACGCGCACGGCATTGTTTCGCTGGACTCAGCGCCCGGTGTCATCACCAACAGAGGTTCGATCACGGCGAGCGGCGGGGGCGGCCTCGGCGCGTTCGTCGTCGGCAGCGTGACGTTCGACAACGAGGCGGGCGCCAGCGTGATCAGCCGGCAGGCGAACGGCATCATCGCGAATGGCGGCGGCACGCTCACCAACGCGGGCACGATCGCGGCGCTAAGCGACGGCATCACGCTCGGCGGCGCGGCGACCGTGACGAACACGGGGTCCATTGCCAGCACGGCGAGCGCGGCGATCCTGTCGCACGGCAGTGGCGCGATCACGATCGTCAATGCCGGCAGTCTCAGCGGCTTGCGGGCCGTCGCTACCGATGCTGGCAACGACGTATTCACGATGACGGCAGGATCGACAACGGGTGCCGTCGATCTCGGCGATGGCGACAATGCCGCGACGATCAGCGGTGGCGCCGTCGGCCAGGGAATCACGACGGGCGGCGGCGCGGATACGTTCGTCTGGTCGGGTGGCACGATCGCGGGTGCCGTGACGCTCGGCGCGGGCAACGATACGGCCACGCTGCAAGGGGTCGCCGACAGCAACCTGGCGAAACTCGCTTCGCTCGATGGCGGACAGGGCAATGACGTGTTGACGCTGTCGAACAGCCGGCTCGGTGGATGGTCGAGATTCGGGCACTGGGAGACGGTGAATCTCACGAACGCGAGCCAGCTGACGCTCGACAAGAGCGGTCTCACGCTCGGCGACAGCGGCACGGCCACGGGCATGCTGAACATCGATTCGACGAGCACGCTGTTCGCAGGCGGGCTCGGTGATCCGCCCATTTCGCCGGTCGTAGCGGGACAACTCGTCACCGTCAACAATGCCGGTACGATCGACCTGACCAACGGCGGATCGAGCACGAGCGATACGCTTGTGATCAACGGTAACTATGCCGGCATGAAGGGACGGCTGCTGCTGCAAAGCCTGTTAGGCAGCGACGGTTCGCCGGCAGACAGGCTCGTCATCTCTCAAGGCGCAGCGACGGGGAGCACGACGATCGGCGTGACTAACGTCGGTGGAGGCGGCGGCGTGACGAACGCGAATGGCATTCTCCTCGTTCAGGCGATCAATGGCGGAACGACGGCAGCGAGCTCGTTCACGCTGTCGTCGCCGCTGATGGCGGGCGCGTACGTCTACTATCTGTTCAAAGGCGGGGTTGATGCGGGTACCGCGGACAACTGGTATCTGCGGTCGAGTCTCGCCGCACCTGCGCCGATACCCGCGCCTTCGCCGACGCCTACGCCGCAGCCATCACCGCCACAGCCGGCGCCGATGCCCGCTGTCGGCACGCCGCCCTTGCCGCCGCCACCGCCGCCCGGCTCGCCGCCGATTCCGCTCTATCGGATGGAAGCGCCCGTCTACGCGGCAGTGCCCGTCGTTGCGCGTGCACTCGGCGTCGAACAGATGGGCACGTTTCACGAGCGGCAAGGCGCGCAGATGCTGTTGAACGAGACGGGCAGACTGCCCGCGGCGTGGGTGCGCGCCTGGGGCGAACATGCGGAAGCGACGAGTGGCGGCACGCTCGAGCCCGCGTTCAGCGGCACGATGGGCGGCGTGCAGGCGGGCCATGACCTTTACGCGGACGGCACGCCCAACGGCCATCGCAATCACTACGGCGTGTTCTTTTCATTCGTGCGCGCGACGGGCGACGTCAATGGTTTCGCGCTGGGCTTCCCCGATTTCGCCGCCGGGCATCTGTCGATCAACTCGACGGGAGCGGGCGCGTACTGGACGCATATCGGGCCGGGCGGCT
This sequence comes from Paraburkholderia phymatum, assembly GCF_040965635.1. Lineage (GTDB taxonomy): Bacteria > Pseudomonadota > Gammaproteobacteria > Burkholderiales > Burkholderiaceae > Paraburkholderia > Paraburkholderia phymatum_B. The sequence continues at coordinate 266,514 of NZ_JBFRCH010000006.1, read as the reverse complement.
GGTACACGGATGCCGTGATCGTCGGCAGTTCGTTGTCGGTATCGCCGTCGTCGAACGAGGGCATTTCGGCATCGACGAACGGCTATGAAATCGGGGCTTCGATCGAAGGCGGCTTCCCCGTTCCGTTGTCTGCGAGCCTGAGCGTCGAGCCGCAGATCCAGTTGATCGTGCAGCACCTTGGCATCGACGATCTCAGCGACGGCGTATCGAACGTGTCGTTTCATGCGGCGAACAGCGTCGTCGGGCGGATCGGCGCGCGCGTGCAGGGACAGTTCGAGCAGGGAGGCGCCGCGTTCCAGCCTTTCGCGACTGCGAACCTGTGGCGCAACTTCGGCGGCACCGATTACGCGACGCTGGGTCCGACGGCGCTTTCCGTCAGCGATGCGGCGACTGCGCTGCAATTCGATATCGGCGTGGTTGCAAAAGCAAGCAGGCGCGCGAGCGCATTCGCGAGGGTCGCGTACACGATGAATGTGAACGGATCACATCGGAGTGTCGTGGGCGGGAACGTTGGCGTGAGGTGGAGCTGGTGATTCGGAAGCTTGTGATTCGGCTTGTGATTCGGCTTGTGATTCGGCTTGTGATTCGGCTTGTGATTCGGCTTGTGATTCGGCTTGTGATTCGGCTTGTGATTCGGCTTGTGATTCGATTAGGCAGAAAGATTCCGCAGAAAACAAAAGCCCAGTCGCGAGGACTGGGCTTTTTGTTTGAATCTGCTGGTGCCGGAAAGAGGAATCGAACCCCCGACCTTCGCATTACGAATGCGCTGCTCTACCGTCTGAGCTATTCCGGCGCCGTTGTTGCTTTCGTTTTGAACGTCAACAACGAAGAAGGAAGATTATAGGGTGTCGTTTACTCAGTTGGCAAGTGCTTTCTTAATTTTTCTTTTTCAGATGGTAGCGGGTCACACGATCCACCTCGTTCTTCGAGCCGAGGAACACCGCGACGCGCTCATGCAGGCTCTTCGGCTGGATGTCGAGAATGCGCTTTTCGCCGTTGGTCGCGGCGCCGCCCGCCTGTTCGACGATGAACGCCATCGGGTTCGCTTCGTACATCAGGCGCAGCTTGCCGGGCTTCGACGGATCACGCTTGTCTGCCGGATACATGAAGATGCCGCCGCGGCTCAGGATGCGATGTACGTCCGCGACCATCGAAGCGACCCAGCGCATGTTGAAGTCGGCCTGGCGCGGACCGTCCTTGCCCGCGTTCAGTTCGCCGATGTACTGCTGCACGGGCTCATACCAGTGGCGCTGGTTCGACGCGTTGATCGCGTACTCGCGCGTCTCGACGGGGATGCGCAAGTCGCTTTGCGTGAGCACCCACGAGCCCAGCTCGCGATCGAGCGTGAAGCAGTTGACGCCGTTGCCCGTCGTCAGCACGAGCACGCTCTGCGGACCATACACGGCATAACCCGCCGCGACCTGCTGCGTGCCTTTCTGCAGGAACGATTGCTCGGTCGGCTGCTGACCGTCCGGGCAACGCAGCACCGAGAAGATCGTGCCGATCGACACGTTGACGTCGATGTTCGACGAGCCGTCGAGCGGATCGAACACGAGCAGATATTCGCCCCTCGGATAGTTCGCGGGGATCGGGAAGAACTGCTCCATCTCTTCCGACGCCATGCCTGCGAGGTTGCCGCCCCATTCGTTGGCGTCGAGCAGAATCTCGTTCGACAGGATGTCGAGCCTCTTCTGCACTTCGCCCTGGACGTTCTCGCTGCCGGCCGTGCCCAGCGCTTCGCCGAGCGCGCCCTTGCTGACGTGATAGCTGATGGCCTTGCACGCGCGCGCAACGACTTCGATCAACAGACGCAGATCAGCGGGCAGGTTGTTGTTTTCGCGCTGCTGCTCGATCAGATACTTGGTGAGAGTGGTACGACGTTGCAAAGACATTGCTGTACTCCGGAGAGGCTTGGGAATACCTGGATTTTAACCTTTCGATGTGCGGGTTCCGTGACTTTATGAACAGTCCGGATCTGATTGCGGATAGCCACCGGTTTTCAAGCGGGTAGTTCTGCGGCGGATCGAGGGCGCGGTTTTTGCGCGAATGGCATGCCGAAGCGCGCGTCGTGAGCGGCTCATTACCGGCTCAATGTTGAAGCAAGCTAATGAAAAATCGAAGAAGGGTCGATTTGAGCTATGCGTTCGCTGTGCCGGATAGAACCACCGCGTCGAACGGGAGAATCCAAGTCCATTGGCGATGCAAGCTCAGATGAACGGAGGAAAAAAGCCGGCACGTGTGCCGGCTTTTGACTGCCATCGATGGCTAATAAGGATCAGCCCAACGCTTTCTCGACAATCTCGCGCACGTCGCGCGACTTCGCCTGAGCCGCGACCTTCTCCAGCGCCGCGCGCATCTGCTCGCGCAGCGCGGGCGTGAAGCGCCGCCACAACTCCAGCGCTCGCGCGAGACGGGCCGCGACCTGCGGATTGAGCGCATCGAGTGCGATCACCTGCTCGGACCAGAACGTGTAGCCTGAGCCGTCTTCCGCATGGAACTGCGCCGGGTTCGCCGAGCAGAAGCTGAAGATCAGCGAGCGCGCGCGGTTCGGGTTCTTCAGGTTGAACGCGGGATGCGTCATCAGCTTGCGCACGATGTCGATCACATGGCGCTGTTTCGTGCCGCGCTGCATCGCTTGCAGCGCGAACCACTTGTCGATGACGAGCGGCTCGTTCTCGAAGCGGCGATAGAAGTCGTCGAGCACATCCGCGGCGGCCGCGCCGCCGTTCGATGCCGCAGCCGTCAGCAAAGCCGACAGCGCCGACGCGCGATCCGTCATGTTGTCCGCCGCGTCGTACTGTGCCTTCGCGAGACGCACGGCATCGGCGGGATCGTCGAGTTCGGCGAGATAGGCGAGCGCCAGATTCTTCAGCGCGCGATGGCCGGCCGCTTTCGGCGTCGGCTCATACGCGCCCGGCGTCTGATGCCGTTCGTAGATGGCGAGCCAGTCGCCCTTGAGCGCCGATGCGAGACGCTTGCGCACGAACTGCCGCGCGCTATGCACGGCGGCCGGATTCGACTCGTCCATCTGCTCGGCGAGATACGCTTCCGACGGCAGCATCAGCGCAAGCTCGCGGAACGCCGGCGACAACGTCTCGTCGTTCAGCACGCGGGCGAACGCGGCGACGACGGTATCGTCGAGTTCGAGCGTCTTGCTCGTTGCCGCGCGCTCGGCGAGCGTCAGCAGCTCGCGCGTCGCGAGTCGCTGGCCGGCCTCCCAGCGGTTGAACGGATCGCTGTCATGCGCGAGCAGGAACGCGAGCTCATCGGCCGTGTAGTCGTATTCGACGACGACGGGCGCCGAGAAATTGCGCAGCAGCGACGGCAGCGGTTTTTCGGCGACATCGACGAACGTGAAGGCCTGCTCGGTTTCGGTGAATTCGAGCACGCGCGTCGTTTGCGGCGACGCCGATGCTTCGCCTTCGAGGCGCAGCGGCAAGTCCTGACCGTCCGCGCCGATCAGGCCGATCGCGAACGGAATCAGCAGCGGGCCTTTCTGCGTTTCGCGCGCGGCCGGCGACGCGTCGCCGAAGCCTTGCGTGAGCTTCACGGTGTAGCGTTTTTTCGTGGCGTCGTAGTTCGTCGAGACTGCGATGCGCGGCGTGCCCGCCTGGCTGTACCAGCGCTCGAACTGCGCGAGGTCGCGGCCATTCGCGTCGGCCATCGCGTGACGGAAGTCGTCGCATGTCACCGCGTGGCCGTCGTGGCGCTTGAAGTACAGATCCATGCCGTGCCGGAAGCCTTCGCGACCGAACAGCGTCTGATACATCCGCACGACTTCCGAGCCTTTCTCATAGACGGTCATCGTGTAGAAGTTGTTGATCTCGACATAGCTTTCCGGGCGGACGGGATGGGCCATCGGGCCGGCATCCTCGGCGAACTGCATCTGACGCAGCACGCGCACATCCTCGATGCGCTTCGTCGCGCGCGCTGCCTGATCCTGGCCAGCGCTGCCGCCACTCGCCATATCCGCGGAAAACTCCTGATCGCGGAATACGGTCAGCCCTTCTTTCAGGCTCAACTGAAACCAGTCGCGGCACGTGACACGATTGCCCGTCCAGTTATGGAAGTATTCGTGGCCGACGACGGCCTCGATATTCGAAAAGTCCGTATCGGTCGCGGTTTCAGGATTGGCCAGCACGTACTTCGTGTTGAAGATATTGAGGCCCTTGTTCTCCATCGCGCCCATGTTGAAGTCGCTCACGGCGACGATCATGAAGCGGTCCAGATCGAGTTCGAGGCCGAAGCGCTCTTCGTCCCAGCGGATCGAGTGGATCAGCGAATCCATCGCGTGACGGGTCTTGTCGAGATCGTGCGCCTCGACCCACACCTGCAGCAGCTTTTCCTTGCCGGAGCTCGTCTTTACGCGTTCTTCGAGTGCGACGAGCTTGCCCGCGACGAGCGCGAACAGATAGCTCGGCTTCCTGAACGGGTCTTCCCAGCGCGCGAAGTGACGGCCGTCGGGCAGATCGCCATGTTCGAGCAGATTGCCGTTGGACAGCAGCACCGGGTACGTGGCCTTGTCGGCGCGCATCGTCACCGTGTAGGTGGCCATCACGTCCGGGCGGTCGAGGAACCACGTGATGCGCCGGAAGCCTTCCGCTTCGCACTGCGTGAAGAAGTTGCCGCTCGATACGTAGAGGCCCGAGAGCGTCGTGTTCGCGGCGGGATTGCAGATGCCCGTCACCGTCAGCTCGAACGAGTCGGGCACGTTGTCGACGGTCAGGCCGTGTTTGTGCGCATGCGCGCCGGCATAAGGCTTGCCGTCGAGCGACGCCTCGACGAATTCCATCTGCTCGCCGATCAGCTCGAGATGCGTGGCGCGTACCGCATCGGGATTGCGGCGGATGCGCATCGTATTCCTGACGACGGTGCGCTCGGGCACGAGATCGAATTCGAGTGCGACGGTATCGATGAGAAAGGCGGGCGGCGCGTAGTCGGCGCGGCGGATCACTTGAGGCGTTTCGGTATCGGCCATGGTGTCGTGACGGAAGAAAGCTCGAAGCCGGCGAGCGTCGTGCGCAGGCCGGGCGGGTCGGACCATTGTACAAAGCCTCGGCCGATCGTGCGGACAGAACTTTTTACCGGCCGTATGAGTCAGCGTATTATCGGGCCGCTCGCGCGCAGACGCGGGCGACGATATCAACGAGGTAGACCATGAAGCTCGTCCGATTGACCCGCCACGCGGTGCTCGTGCTGGCGGCGCTCGCTACGCTGCTGGCGGGCTGCACGACCTATGTCACGACGCAGGTGACGGCCTTTTCCGACTGGAGCGGCAGCGACGCGACGCGCACTTACGCGTTCACGCGCGCGCCGGAGCAGAAGAACAATCTCGAACAGGCCACATACGAACAGATCGTCGCGAATGAACTCGCGCTGCACGCGTTCCGCCAAGCCGATGCGCGCGACGCGCGCTATCTGGTAGCGCTCGCCTGGGGCATGCGCTCCGATACCGTGACGGTGGCGCAGCCCGTCTACTACTACAACCCGTGGCCGGGCCCGTACTACTGGGGGCGGCCATTCGATCCGTGGGGCCCGTGGGGTCCGTTCCCGCCGACCTATGTGAACCAGAGCTATCCCGTGTACACGCACCTGCTCGGCATTCGCATCACGGAGCGCGCGTCGGGCAAGGAGGTCTACAACGTGACGGCGCGCAACACGGACGAGCAGTCGTCATTGATTGCCGCAATGCCTTTTCTCGCGCGCAGCGCGATGTCCGATTTCCCGTTGAGCAACGGCGCGGTGCGCACGGTGAAGATTCCTTTGAACGGGAAAGACGGCGCGTCGAACGAGGTCGCGGCGGGCGGCGCGTCGGCGCCTGTCCCGGCGTCGGGCGCGAAGACTGTCGAGTAGGCGCGTTCGCGCGCGAAGAAAAAGCCGCATAGTGTGAGCGATGCGGCTTTTTTGTTCACCGACGCGACGCGCCAAACGCGGCGCGAATTGTCAAACGCCGATACCCATCAACGCCATCGCGCCCAGCACGACGAACATGATCGCCGCGATGCCGTGCACGAGCTTGGTCGGCAGCTTGTGGGCGAAGCGGTCGCCGAGCAGGATCGCCGGCACGTTCGCGATCATCATGCCGAGCGTCGTGCCCGCGACGACGCCGAAGAAGTCATGGAAGCGCGCCGCGAGCGCGACGGTCGCGATTTGCGTCTTGTCGCCCATTTCGGCGAGGAAGAATGTGACCACGGTCGCGCCGAACACGCCGAAGTGCGTGCGGTTGGTGTTCGCTTCCTCGTCTTCCAGCTTGTCGGGCACGAGAATCCACAGACCCATGCCGATGAACGAGGCGGCCAGCGCCCAGCGCATCACGGTCGGTGTGACGAGCGAGCCGAGCCACGCGCCGAGCGCGCCGGCGCCCGCGTGGTTGATGAGCGTCGCGACAAGCACGCCGAGAATGATGGGCAGCGGTTTGCGGTAGCGCGCGGCAAGGACCAGCGAGAGCAGTTGCGTCTTGTCGCCGATTTCAGCGAGCGCGACGGCGCCGGTCGAGATCAGAAATGCTTGTTCCACGTTTCGATAGATTCCCCGGGCCGAGATGTGTGCGAGCGACGACCCACGACGCGCCGGGCCCTAGAGCGGCGGTGGTGGATCATCGGTCTCGCCAGGCCAGAGGCTGCGTCTGCCATGGCCGATATGGCCAAGTCTGTTGACAGGCGCCCCCGCGATTCATGCGCGCTGCGCTCGCTGTTCGGTCTGACCGAACCGTTGCGCGGGCATGAAGCAGGGCGGCTACTCCCCAATGAGCGACGGAGTATAGCACGGTGGCCTGTGCGGCAGCGTCGCGCGTTGCGCAACTTGTGGCGACTCTTCGCTCACTTACAGCAAGCCGCTGCGGCGCGGAGCGCCAATGTAGATTTTTAACGGAACTGTCGCATGTCCCCCACGGGAATGGGGAAGTAACAAAACCCGTGCTACTGTTCCGTCCCCCGTGTTCGACGGGGCGCGGCGAACCCCTTGGAACAGGCGGATGCCTTTCGGGAAATGCAGGAAAACGCTTTCGTCGCGCGCAAGAGACGGATACAGATGGATACGTCTTTTCTGGCTGATTTCGGCCAGAATGCTCTGTATCATTTCGGGCGGCCGAGGTAATTACCAGACGAAAGCCCGGTTTTGACATTCCGCCCTAAATAATCGTCGCTGCGTGCCGTTATTTCGGTGATTCCTTAAGTCAATCCTGGATTCACCTTGGCGTCGCGCCCCGCCCCGGAGTAGCGCGCCTCACGTGCTGTCGACGGCAGGCGCGCCCACGGCGCCAGCAGCCTTCACGCGCGAACACCGATATGCCCGATCTGCACTGGACAATTCCGGTTGCTCGCTGGTCTTCGTGGCCTGCCGTCGCAGCCGTCGCCCCCGACATTGGCTTCATCGAGCCGATGGTGCGGCGTCGTCTGAGTACGCTGTCGCGGGTCGCGCTGAAGGTCGCGCACGGGTGCGCCGCCGACCACCCCAATGTGCGGATTGTTTTCGCCTCGCGCCACGGCGAGTTGCGCCGCACGACCGATATCCTGCGCAACATCAGCGCGGGCGAGCCCGTCTCGCCGACTTCGTTCAGTCTTTCCGTGCTCAACGCGATGACGGGCGTATTCGGCATCGCGCGCGGCGACCGCACAGCCGCGAGCGCGCTGTCTGCGGGCGCGGAGACGCTCGGCTACGCGCTGCTCGAAGCGCACGCCCAATACGCGACCGACCCGTCGACGCCCGTGCTGCTCGTCTACGCCGACGAGCCCGCCGATCCCGCCTACGGCACGATAGAAGAGGAAGTGCACGGCGGCGCGCTCGCGATCCTGCTCGACGACTCAGCCGCGACGGGCCGGCTGTCATGCGCGCGCAAGGCCGCGACGACGGCCGCTACGAACACATCACAAGAAGCACCGTCGGGTACCGTCTTTGCAACGCAGAGCCAGGCCGTGCATCACTGCCTCGACACGCGCACGGCCGCGCAGTGGCGCGGCGAGCACGCCGCCTGGGCATGGAGCTGGCATGAAGGCGTGGCTTGACTATCGCTGGCGCCTCGTGGCGACGGCGCTCGCGTTCACGGCGTTCGGCGTCTGCGGACTCGGCTTTTCGCTGATCCTGTTCCCCATCGCGTGGATATGGCCGCATCGCGCGTCGAAGCAGCGCGCCGTGACCGCGATCATTCATGCGTTCTTTCGCGCGCTCGTCGCCGTGCTGCAGCGGGCGGGCGTCATGGAGCTCGATGCGCGCGGCGTCGAAGCGCTGCGCCGCAACGGCGAGGGCCCCGCCATCGTCGTCGCGAATCATCCGACCTGGCTCGACGTGATGGTGCTGTTGTCGCTGACGCCGCGTGCGTGCTGCGTCGTGAAGAGCGCGCACTGGGGCAATCCGTTTTTCTGGGGCGTCGTGCGCGCGGCGGAGTACGTGAGCAATGCCGACCCCGTCGAGCTCGTCGACGCAGGCGCGCGGCAACTGGCGCGCGGCTACACGATGATCATCTTTCCGGAAGGCACGCGCAGCCCGGCGCGCAACCGGATGCATACTTTTTCGCGCGGATTCGCGCATATGGCGCTCAAGTCCGGCGCGCCGATCCTGCCCGTCCTGATGGACTGCGATCCGCCGGCCTTCACGAAGGGCATGCGCTGGTACAACGTGCCCGAGCGCGCGTTCCGCATGCGCGTCAACGTGCTCGAACCCGTCGGCGCGGACGGGCTGGCATCGCACGACGAACCGCCCGCGCTCGCCGCGCGCGCGGTGACGAGCGCAATCGAAGCACACATCACCCGGCACCTGTTCGACTATGGATTCTTTAAAGCTTGAAATCAAACAGCTTCTGATCGAAGCGCTCGATCTGGAAGACCTGACGCCCGCCGACATCGACGACGATGCGCCGCTCTTCGATACCGACGGCATCGGTCTCGATTCGATCGACGCGCTCGAAATCGGCATCGTGCTGCGCAAACACTATCAACTGACGATCGCGGCGAACGACGAACGCACGCGAGAGCACTTCCGCTCGATCAATACGCTTGCAGCGCTGGTGGCGAGCCAGCGCGAACTGGCGCATGAGTCGGGCGAAACCACAAAGAAAGGGGAATGACCGTGACCGACACCGAGATTCTTGAGCGCATCCGCGCGATCTTCAAAGAGAACTTTGCGATCGAGCCTGAACGCGTGACGCCCGACGCGCATCTGTTCGAAGAGCTCGACCTGGACAGCATCGATGCCGTCGATCTCGCGATCAAGCTGCAGGAAATGACGGGCCGCCGGATCAAGCCAGAAGAGTTCAAGTCGGTGCGTACGGTCGGCGACGTGATCGTTGCCGTCGAATCGCTGCTCGCGGCGCAGGGCTGATGCACGCGCAACGTTCGCACGCGCGCGACGCTTCGAACGAGGCGCACATGCAGGCTTCCGCACAACGGCCGCATGACGGCGCTCACGCGTCCGCAATGAACCAGCGCGGCTGGGCAGGCCTCGCGCTCTCGATCGTCGCGAAGCTCGCGTATCCCGCCGTGATCTTGTGCGCGTGGTTCTGGGATACGCCGCGCTATGTCGGCTGTTTGCTGTTCGCGCTGCTGTGGTTGCAACGTTGCGCGGGCACGGGTGCGTTCGGCGCGTCGCTGCGCAGGCTCACGCGTGTCGACTGGAGCGTGGCGTTCATGCTGAGCATCGCATCGGCTGCCATCGTCTGGACCAACAGCGAGCTGTTGCTGCGCATCTATCCGTCGCTGGTGAATCTCGGTCTGCTGATCGCGTTCGGCGCGACGCTCGTGCGCGGCCCGACGATGATCGAAAAATTCGCGCGCATCGGCACGCCGGATCTCGGCGAGCCCGCGATCCGCTACACGCGCCGCGTGACGCAGATCTGGTGTGTGTTCTTCGTGCTCAATGGCGCGTTCTCGCTCTACACGGCGCTGTACTGGTCGCGCGAAGCGTGGTCGCTGTATAACGGCGCGATTGCGTACGGACTGATCGGCGTGCTGCTGGTGGGTGAAATCGCGTGGCGCTATCTGGTGATCCAGCCGCACGCACGGCGTTCGGAGGCGGCATGATCGCGCTGCACGATCTGCTGACGTGTGGCCGCGACGCTCGTGCGCCCATCTGCCGCAACACGCGTCGCGACGGCGAGGCCAATTCCACGATCGACTTCGCGTCGTTCCGCGCGCGCGTTGCCGCGATCGCCGCGCGATTGCGCGGGGCGCATGCGCAACGCTACGCGCTGTGCATTGGCGATCCTTTCGACTTCGCGTGCGCGTTGTTCGCGCTCTTCGCGTGCGGCAAAGAGCCCGTGATTCCCGCGAACGCAACGCCCGGCTATCTCGCCGATCTGGCGGGCGCCTACGATGCCGTGCTGACGGATGCCGACGTCCGCGAGCATGCCGGCGCGCAAGCATCCACGCCCGTTGCATCGTTCGCAATCGATCCGAATGCGCCGCTCACGCTGTACACGTCGGGCAGCAGCGGCACGCCGAAGCCGATCCACAAGACGCTCGCGCAGTTCAACGCCGAAGTGCACACGCTCGAACGCGAGTGGGGTGCTGTAGTTGGCGATGCGACCATGCTCGCGAGCGTGCCGCATCATCACATCTACGGTTTGCTGTTTCGCGTGATGTGGCCGCTCGCGGCGGGGCGCGCATTCGATCGCGCGATCTGCAACGAGCCGCAGCATGTGCAGTCGCGCATCGAGCAATGCGGCGCGGCTGTGGTCGTGTCGTCGCCGGCGCAACTGTCGCGCTGGCCCGCGTTGCCGGGCTTCGCTGCGTTGACGCCTGCGCCGCGCGCATTCTTTTCGTCGGGCGGGCCCCTTTCCGCCGAAGCCGCAGCCGAATACACGGCGGCCTTCGGCAGCGCGCCGGTCGAGATCTACGGCAGCACGGAAACGGGCGGCATCGCGTGGCGCCGGCAGAACGAGACGGCCGCGTGGCAGCCCGTCAACGGCGTCGACGTGCGGCGCGGCGAAGACGGCGCGCTGTTCGTGCGCTCGCCGCATCTGGACCATGACGACTGGCATCGCACCGACGACGCGATCGCGTTCGACGACGACGGCCGCTTTCGTCTGCAAGGGCGGCTCGATCGCGTGATCAAGCTCGACGGCAAGCGCGTGTCGCTGCCCGAAGTCGAAGCGCGTCTCGCGCTGCATCCGTATGTCGCGCAGGCTTGCGTGGTGCCGCTCGCGGGCGCGTCGCGCGAGCGGGTCGGTGCCGTCGTCGCGCTCAACGATGCGGGCAGCGACGCGCTGCGCAGCGAAGGTCGCGTCGCGCTCGCGAAGACGTTGCGCCGCCATCTCGCCGCGTATTTCGACGTGGTCGTGCTGCCGCGTCACTGGCGCTTTCGCATCGCGTTGCCATTCGATGCGCGCGGCAAGCTGCCCGTCGCGGCCGTTGCCGCCGCGTTCGACGCGCGCGCCGAAGGCTTCGAACTGCTGTCGGAATTGCGCAGCGGCGACGACCTGCACTACGCACTGCGCGTGCCGCCGACGCTCGTGCATTTCGAAGGCCACTTTCCCGGCCTGCCGATTCTGCCCGGCGTCGTGCAGCTCGACTGGGCGATCCGCCTTGCCGCCGAGCATGTAACGGGCGTGCGCGACATCGAATCCGTCGATCGCCTGAAGTTCACCGCACCCGTGATGCCGGGCGCGATGCTCGATCTGAAGCTGTCGCACGATGCCGCGCGGCGGCGCGTGCAGTTCGCGTTCCGGCTCGACGGACGCGACTGCTCGTCGGGTGTCATCGTATACCGGGAGCGCGCATGAGCGGAGCCGCCTTCGCCGCGTGCATCGTCATTCCGATCTACAACCATAAGGATGCGATCGTCGGCACGGTCGAGCGTCTGCTGGTGCACGGCCTGCCCATCTTCGTCGTCGACGATGGCAGCGATGAAGCGACGCAAGCCGTGCTCGCGAAGCTGGCTTGCCAGTACCGCCATCAGATGACGCTGCTGCGCTTGCCCGTCAACGGCGGCAAGGGCGCGGCCGTGATGGCGGGACTGCGTGCCGCGAAGCGCGCCGGCTACACGCACGCATTGCAGATCGATGCCGACGGCCAGCACGACGCGAACGACGTGCCGCCTTTCATCGCTGGCGCGCGCGCCGAGCCGGGTGCCGTGATTCTGGGCCGCCCCGTCTATGACGAGAGCGTGCCGAAGGCGCGTCTCTATGGCCGCTATCTGACACATGTGTGGGTGTGGATCGAGACGCTGTCGTTCACGATCCGCGATTCGATGTGCGGCTTTCGCCTGTATCCGCTCGATGCCGCGTGCGCGTTGATCGACAGCGTCGATCTGCCGACGCGCATGGACTTCGACATCGAGATTCTCGTGCGCTTGTACTGGCGCCGTCTCGCGTTCCGCGCGATTCCGACCCGCGTCACGTATGCAACGGATGGCGTCTCGCACTTCGACGTGCTGTGGGACAACGTGCGCATCAGCGCGAGCCATACGAGGCTCGTGTGCGGGATGCTGCTGCGTTTGCCGCTGTTGCTCGCGCACAAGTTCATGCCGCGCAAGTCCGCCGCTGTTGCGAGCGGCGACGACGCGAAGTGGTGGCGCATCGCCGAACGCGGCAGCCGCCTCGGCATGACGTTGCTCGCGCTCAGTTGCAAGCTGTTCGGCATGCGCTTTACTGCGCTGTGGCTGCATCCCATCGTCGCGTATTTTCTGCTGACGGGCCGCGCCGCGCGCGAAGCTTCGCGAAACTACTTCGCGCATCTCGCCCATTCGACGCAAGGCGGGCGCACGCCGCGCCCCGGCTGGGGTTCGGCCTACGGGCACATGCTCGCGTTCGCACAATCGGGACTCGACAAGCTCGCGGCGTGGTCGGGGCGCATCGGTTCCAGCGATGTCGTGTTCGACGATGCGTCTGCGTTCGAAGCGCTCGTCGCGAGCGGCCGTGGCGCGCTCGTGATCGGCGCGCATCTGGGCAACCTCGAAATGACGCGCGCGCTCGCGTGGAGCGGCGGCCATGCGAAGGTCACGGCCATCGTCTACACCGAGCACGCGAAGCGCTTCAACAGCGTGCTGTCGATGGCGAACAGCGAATTCGCGAAGCGTCTCGTGCAGGTGAGCGACTTCGGGCCCGAAACGTCGATGATGATGCAGGAGCGCATCGATGCGGGCGAACTGCTCGTGATCGTCGGCGACCGCGTGCCCGCGCGCGAATCGGGCCGCACGACCGACGCACAGTTTCTCGGCGCCACGGCGCCGTTCGCGCAAGGGCCGTATGTGCTCGCGCATGCGCTCGGCTGCCCCGTGTATCTGTTCTTCTGCCTGAAAGAGCGCGATGAACGAAACCGCGAGCGCTATCGCCTGTATTTCGAGCCGTTCGCCGAGCGCATCGACCTGCCGCGCCGCGAACGCGCGCAGCACATCGCTGCATGGGCGCAGCGCTATGCGTCGCGCCTCGAACATTATTGCCGCAAGGCGCCTTATCAATGGTTCAACTTCTTCGATTTCTGGGCGCGTCCCCGAAAAGCGATAACGGGTGGCATCCCACACGGAGACGCGAATGTCAGAACATGATCTGATCGACGATGCACACGCTCACGCCGCGCATGCGGCAACGCCGCGCGCGGTGGTGATCGGCGGGCGCAGACTGTCGATCGAAGAGGTCGTCGCGATTGCGAAGGGGCGCGCGAGCGTCGCGCTGAGCGGCGATGCCGCGTGGCGCTCGCGCATCCTGCGCGGCGCGGATTTTCTGCGCCGGCATCTCGCGGCGGGCGAAACGGTGTATGGCGTCAACACGGGCTATGGCGACGCGTGCATCGTCGACGTGCCGATGGAACTCGTTGAAGCGCTGCCGCTGCAACTGACGCGCTATCACGGCTGCGGCATGGGCGCGTATCTCGACGACACGCAGACGCTCGCCGTGATCGCCGCGCGTCTGAACTCGCTGGCGTATGGCTTTTCCGGCGTGCGTCCCGTGCTGCTCGAACGGCTCGCCGATCTGATCAATCATCGCGTGCTGCCGCGCATTCCGGCTGAAGGGTCGGTCGGCGCGAGCGGCGATCTCACGCCGCTTTCGTATGTGGCCGCTGCGCTCGTCGGCGAACGCGACGTGATGTTCGACGGCACGCTGCGCGATGCCGCGGGCGTATGGACGCAACTCGGCCACGCGCCCCTCACGCTCGCGCCGAAGGAAGGTCTCGCGCTGATGAACGGCACGGCCGTGATGACGGGGCTCGCGTGTCTCGCGTTCGCGCGCGCCGGGCATCTCGCGCGTCTTGCCGCGCGCCTGACGGCTCTCGCGACGGTCGCGCTCGACGGCCGCGCCGCGCACTTCGACGCGCTGATCTTCGAAGCGAAGCCGCACGTGGGCCAGGCCGATGCGGCCGCATGGATACGCGCGGATCTCGCGGGCCGCGACGATACGCCGGGCCATCGTTTGCAGGACCGCTATTCGATCCGCTGCGCGCCGCATGTGATCGGCGTCACCGTCGATGCGCTGTCGTGGGTGCGGCGCGACGTCGAGAACGAACTCAATAGCGCCAACGACAATCCGCTGATCGATCCCGATGGCGAGCGGGTGCTGCATGGCGGCAACTTCTATGGCGGCCATATCGCGTTCGCCATGGACGCATTGAAAACAGCCGTCGCGAATCTCGCCGACCTGATGGACCGGCAGCTTGCGCTGCTCGTCGACGACAAGTTCAACAACGGCTTGCCGCGCAACCTGTCGGGTGCAACGTCGGCGCGCGCGCCGATCAATCACGGCTTCAAGGCGGTGCAGATTTCGTCGTCGGCGTGGACAGCGGAGGCGCTCAAGCACACGATGCCCGCAAGCGTGTTCTCGCGTTCGACGGAAGCGCACAATCAGGACAAGGTCAGCATGGGCACGATCGCCGCGCGCGACTGCCTGCGCGTGCTCGAATTGACCGAGCAGGTCGCCGCTGCGCACACGCTCGCGACGGTGCAGGCGCTCGAACTGCGCATGCGCATCGACGGCGCGACGCCCGTGCCCGCGCCGCTGCGCGTGTTCGCCGGACAGGTCGCGGCGCTGTCGCCGTTCGTCGGCGAAGACCGTGCGCTCGAAAGCGATCTACGCGCGCTGACGGCTCGCATCGCTGATTGCGCGCTCGTCGAAGTCGCGGGAGGCGCGTGATGAACGAGTGTCGTCAGGGCAAGACATTGACAGCGAGCGCGCTCGTCGAAGTGCCGTTTCATGATGTCGATGCGATGAATGTCTGCTGGCACGGCCATTATCTGAAGTACTTCGAGATCGGCCGCGCTGCGTTGTTGCGCGCATTCGACTACGACTATCGCGAGATGCAGGCGTCGGGCTATCTGTGGCCGATCGTCGAGGCGCATCTGAAGTACGTGCGACCCGCGACGTACGGCCAGCGGCTCGACGTGCGCACGGAACTGCTCGAATTCGAAAACCGCCTGAAAATAGGCTATGAAATCGTTGATTGCGCGACGGGCGCGCGGCTGACGAAGGGCTACACGATCCAGGTGGCCGTCGATGCCGCCACGCAGGAGCTGCAGTTCGTCTCGCCGTCCATCGTGTTCGAGAAGCTGGAGCGCGCATGGGTACGCTGACATTTCGCGTCGCGCTGATGGCTGCATTGCTTGCCGCGAGCTTGAGCACTCTGACGACCGTGCATGCTGCAGCTCAGACGCAGCCTCAAGCGCAAAACGCCAACGCAGCGCTCGTCTCGCAGATCGCCTCACGTCTCGCGCAAACGAAGGGCGTGCGCGCGCAGTTCACGCAGACGCAGACGCTCTCCGCGATGAAGCAGCCGCTCGTCAGCACGGGCTCGCTCGTGTTCTGTCGCGAGCGCGGCGTGATCTGGCGCATCGACACACCGTACAAGGCGACCTACGTGATCGGCGACGCGGGCGTGAGCGAAGTCGATGCGAACGGCAAGCGCATCGGCACGAAGAGCGCGCAAGGCGTCAGGGGCGTCGCGCAGGTCTCCAGGATGATGCGTGCGATGCTCGGCGGCGATCTGTCCGCGCTGTACTCGCAGTTCGACGTCGATGCGCAAGGCACGGCGTCGCAATGGAAGCTCGAACTGAAGCCGAACCAGCCGCAGCTCGCGCAATCGATCAAGGGCTTGCAGATGACGGGCGGTCAATTCCTGCAGACATTGCGTATCGTGCTCTCGAACGGCGACGTCACGCAGATCGAGTTCGCGAAGAGCGAAGCCGTCAACGAACTGGCGCCCGGCGAACGGACGCTGCTCGGAGCGCAATGATGCTGCTGGCGCGACCGTGGACGAAGACGCAGTTGTGGGGCATCAGGGCCGCATGGCTCGTGCTCGCGCTCGCTGCTTCGCTTTACTGCGGCCATCGCTTCATGGGGCCGTCGCCTTTGGAGACGAACCTGCTCGCGCTGCTGCCCGCGACGGAAGCCGATCCTGTCGCCGAAAAAGCCGTCGATACGCTCGCCAACGCGCTCGGCGACCGCACTGTGTTTCTCGTCACGAGTCAGGACGCCGATCACGCGAAAGCGGCTGCGAAAGAGTTCGGCGGGGCGCTGCAAAAGAGCGGCGCATTCGGCTCGGTGACGGCGGAATTGCCGCCGTTCGACATGTCGCAGATCGGCACGCTTTACGTGCCCTATCGCTTCGGCCTGCTGACACGCGGCGATCGCGACGCGCTCGCAAGCAACACGATACAACTGCACGACGCGCTCATGCAGCGCATCTACAACCCGGTGCGCGGCCCGCTCGCAACGCAGCTCGCCGACGATCCGTTCGGCTGGCTCGAACACTGGCTCGCGAGCTTGCCGCTTGCAACATCGAATCTCGATCTGGAAGACAACATGCTCGTCGCGCATCGAGGCGACAGGACGAGCGTGCTCGTCGTCACGACGCTGCGGGGCTCCGCATACGAAACGCAGACTCAAAGAGCGGTGCTGTCGGCCGCCGCGCAAGCCGAGGCGTCGCTGAAGGCGAGCTATTTCGATGCAAGCGTCGCGCGCACGGGCGCCGTGTTCTATGCGGAGGCGGCGCGCAGCGCGTCGGAGCGCGAAGTGCATCTGATCGGCGTCGCGTCCGCGTGCGGCATCGCGTTGCTGATGCTGTGGGTGTTCCGCTCGCCGCGTCTGCTGCTGCTCGGCTTCGTGTCGACGGCGCTCGGCATCGTGTGCGCGCTCGCCGCGACGATGCTCGTGTTCGGTAAGCTGCATCTGCTGACGCTCGTGTTCGGTGCGAGCCTGATCGGCGAGGCCGTCGATTATTCGATTCAATACTTCGTCGTCTATCTCGGCGCGCGGCATGGCTGGAATGCGCGGCAGGGCGCGCGTTCGGTGCGGCCCGCGTTGAGCGTCGCGCTCGCAACGAGCCTGCTCGGCTACGCGATGCTCGCGTGGGTGCCGTTCCCGGCGCTCAAGCAGATCGCGTGCTTCGCGATCGCCGGCATCTGCACGGCGTTCGCGTCTGTGCTGTGGCTGCTGCCCGTGCTGCTCGCCAAAGGGCCGAAGCGCGCGCAACGGCGTCTCTTCATCCGTGCCGCCGTGCTGCTCGCGCGCTGGCATGCGGTGATCGGCGGACGGCGCGCGTGGATCGTCGCGGGCGTGCTCGTGCTCGCCGCGATTCCCGGCTGGCTGCGCCTGACGAGCGACGACGACATTCATCTACTGATCCAGCGCGATGCGTCGCTGGTGGCGCAGGAAGATCAGGTGCGCAATGCGATCGGCGTCGATAACACGGCGCAGTTCTTCGTCGTGCGCGGACCTTCGCAGGAAGCCGTGTTGCAGCGCGCGGAAGCGCTCGGCGCGAAGCTCGACGCATTGAGCGGCGCGCAGTCAGTGAACGGCTGGCAATCGGTCACGCAGTTCGTGCCGTCGGCGCAACGCCAGGCCGATGCGCATGCAGTGCTCGCGCAGCACGTGTTCAGCGATCCCGCGGCGCAGCGTTCGATGCTGCTGCAAGCAGGCTTTCGCGATGAAGTCGCTGACGCGTGGCTCGCTTCGTACGCGAAATCGAACACCGCACCGTTGACGGTCGAGCAGTGGCTCTCGGCATCATGGTCGCAGCCGTATCGTCATCTGTGGCTGGGTGCCGTGGACGCTCGCGGTCAACGGGGCTATGCGGCCGTCGTGATTCCGCAGCGCGTGACGCCCGACAACGTTCGGACGTTGACGAACACCGCGCGTTCCGTCGAAGGCGTCGTGCTCGTCGACAAGGCCGCGAGCGTGTCGAAGCTCTTCGGCGCGTATCGCGTCGATAGCGGCATCTGGCTCGCGCTCGCGCTGCTGCTCGTGCTGGTGCTGCTGATGGTGCGCTACAAGCCGCGCGGCGGCGTCGCGACCACGCTGCCCGTGTTGCTTGCGATCGGCGTGACGCTGGCCGCGTTCGGCTACGCGCGCGTGCCGCTCAATCTGTTCAACTGTCTCGCGCTGATGCTGGTGCTCGGCGTCGGCGCAAACTATGCGGTGTTTCTGCGCGAAGGCTGCCTGCGCGATCACGCCGATCTCGGCGCCGTGTGGACGGGCGTGCTGCTGTCGGCGGCGACGACGCTGCTGTCGTTCGGCATGCTCGGCATGAGCGAGATGCCCGCATTGAAGAGTTTCGGCGCCACGCTGGCGCTCGGTATTCTCGTGTCGGTGCTGCTTGCGCCGATCGGGATGCCGCATCAGGAAAGATCCGCAACGAGGAGAGCCGCATGACGCTGCCATCTGTTTATCTGCACGCGCTCGGCATGGTCAATGCGCTCGGCGGCGACGTCGATTCGATCGTGCCCGCGCTCGCGGCGGCGCAATCGCCGGGCATGGGGCTGATGCACACAGGCATCGGCGATGCATTCGTCGGCCGCGTGTCGACGCCGCTCGACATCGCGCCGCCCGAACCGTTGAAGCGCTTCGACTGCCGCAACAACCGCATGCTGCTCGCGGCGCTCGCGCAGATTCGCCCCGCGATCGAAGCCGCGCGCGAGCGCTACGGCTCGCATCGCATCGGCGTCGTGCTCGGCACGAGCACATCGGGCATCGATGCAGCGGAAGTCGCGTTCGTTCATCAGGCGCAAGCGGGTCAACTGCCCGACAACTTCAACTACCGGCAGATGGAGATCGGCACGGCCGCGCCGTTCGCGGCCGCCGCGCTCGACGTGCAAGGCCCCGCATTTACGATTTCGACGGCGTGCACGTCGAGCGCCAAGGCGTTCGTGTCGGCTCGCCGTTTGCTGCAGCTGGGTCTGTGCGACGCGATGATCGTCGGCGGCGTCGATACGCTGTGCGAGCTGACGGTGCAGGGCTTCGCGTCGCTCGAATCGACGAGCATCACGCGCACTAATCCGATGAGCCGCAATCGCAACGGCATCAATGTCGGCGAGGGCGCCGCCGTGTTTCTGATGACGCGCGATGAAGGCGAAGTGCGCCTCGCGGGCGCGGGCGAATCGAGCGACGCGCATCATATATCCGCGCCGGACCCGCACGGCGTCGGCGGCGAACTCGCGTTGCGCGATGCGCTGAAGAACGCGGGTATCGAAGCGTCGGCGATTGCGTATGTGAATCTGCACGCGACGGCCACGCGCAAGAACGACGACATGGAAGCGCATCTGATGGCGCGCGTGTTTGCGAACGGCGTGCCCGCGAGCGGCACGAAACCGTTCACGGGGCACCAGCTCGGCGCGGCGGGCGCGACGGAACTTGGCTTCGCGTGGCTCACGCTCGCGCGAGACGTGGCGATGCCGCGTCATCAATGGGACGGCGAAGCGGACCCGGCGTTGCCCGCGCTCGATCTCGTGCAGGACGAGCGGCATGTGCCGCGCAATGGCGGCACGCGGTATGTGATGAGCAATTCATTCGCGTTCGGCGGCAGCAACGTCAGCCTGATACTGGCGCGTTAAGCCGCATCGAATGCCAGGCAGCAAAAACATAACGACATGACGGCCACACCCGAGACCAACGAAATTTTTCCGCCGATCGACACGATCCTGCCGCATCGCGGCACGATGCTGCTGATCGACGGCGTGAGCGCATGCAGCGACGTTGCGCTGACGGCCTATGCGGCCGTGCGCGGCGACGCGTGGTATGCGGATCAAAGCGGCGCAATGCCCGCGTGGATCGGCATCGAACTGATGGCGCAAGCGGTGGCCGCGCATGTCGCGCTGCTCGCGATGCGCGCGGGCGGCCGTGCGCGTCCAGGCGTGCTGCTCGGCACGCGCAGCTACAACGCACATGTGAGTGCGTTCGCGCGCGACGCGCAACTCACGATCGGCGTGCATGAAGTGCTGCGCAGCGAAGAGGGGCACAGCGCGTACGAATGCACGATCGATCATGACGGCGCGCGCTATGCGGAGGCCGTCATCAAGGTCTTTCAACCGGGCGATTTTCAGACGTTCATCGAAGGGAGTCTCAGTACATGAGCCGGCGAGTTCTCGTAACGGGCGCGAGCCGCGGCATCGGCCGCGCGATTGCGTATCAACTGGCCGCCGACGGCTTCGCCGTCTCCGTGCATTGCCGCACGGGCCGCACGGAAGCGGAAGCCGTCACGGCGGGCATCGCGGCGCAAGGCGGCTCGGCGCGCGTGCTGCAATTCGACGTGCGCGAGCGCGCCGCGTGCCGCGAAGTGCTCGAAGCGGATGTGGCTGCGCACGGTCCGTACTACGGCATCGTGTGCAGCGCGGGCGTGACGCGCGATGCCGCCTTTCCCGCGCTCACCGACGAAGACTGGGACGTCGTGATCGAAACGGGGCTCGACGCGTTCTACAACGTGGTCCATCCGCTGACGATGCCGATGGTCCGCGCGAAAAAAGGCGGCCGCATCGTGACGATCGCGTCGGTGTCGGGCGTGATCGGCAATCGCGGCCAGGTGAACTACAGCGCGGCGAAAGCGGGGCTGATCGGCGCGACGAAGGCGCTCGCCGTCGAACTCGCGTCGCGCAGCATCACGGTCAACTGCGTGGCGCCCGGGTTGATCGAAACGGGCATGCTCGACGACGTGCCGCTCGAACACGCGTTGAAGACCGTGCCGATGAACCGTGTCGGTCAACCGGCTGAAGTCGCGTCGGTGGTCAGCTTCCTGATGTCGGATGCGGCCTCGTATGTGACGCGTCAGGTGATCGGCGTCAATGGCGGGATGATCTGATGAAGCGAGTCGTCGTTACGGGGATGGGCGGCGTCACGGCGCTCGGCAGCCACTGGGACGAGATCGAAGCGGCGTTGAAGGCGGGCCGCAATGCAGTGCGTCGCATGCCGGAGTGGGACTACTTCGAGTCGCTGCATACGCGCCTCGCGTGTCCGCTGCCCGCGTTCGAACAGCCCGCGCAATGGCCGCGCAAGAAGACGCGATCGATGGGCACGGTGTCGATGTACGCGGTGCGCGCGAGCGAACTGGCGCTCGCCGACGCGGGCCTCGCGGACGACGAAACCATCAAGGACGGCCGCATGGGTGTCGCCTATGGCTCGTCGTCCGGTTCCGTCGAGCCGATACGCGCGTTCGGCGCGATGCTCGAAACGGGCGCGATGACGAACGTCACATCGAACAGCTACGTGCAGATGATGCCGCACACGACGGCCGTCAACGTGAGCCTCTTCTGGGACCTGAAAGGCCGCATCGTGCCGACGTCGTCGGCGTGCGCGTCGGGCAGCCAGGCAATCGGCTACGCGTATGAAGCGATCGCGACGGGCAAGCAGGCGCTGATGCTCGCGGGCGGTGCGGAAGAACTGTCGGGGCCAGCGGTGGCCGTGTTCGACACGCTCTATGCGACCAGCACGCGCAACGACGAGCCGCATCTGACGCCGCGTCCGTTCGATGCGAAGCGCGACGGTCTCGTGGTCGGCGAGGGCGCGGCGACGCTCGTGCTCGAAGAGTACGACCACGCGAAGGCGCGCGGCGCGACGATTCACGCGGAGATCGTCGGCTTCGGCTGCAATTCGGATGGCGCGCACATGACGCAGCCGACGGCGAACACGATGGCGCGCGCGATGCAACTCGCACTCGAAGACGCCAAGCTCGACGCACGGGCGATCGCGTATGTGAACGCGCACGGCACGTCGACCGATCGCGGCGACATCGCGGAGAGCGAGGCGACGGCGCTGACCTTCGGCGAACGCATGCCGATTTCATCGCTGAAGAGCTACGTCGGCCATACGCTCGGCGCGTGCGGCGCGCTCGAAGCGTGGTGGACGATCGAGATGATGAAGCGCAACTGGTATGCGCCGACGTTGAATCTCACCGACGTCGATCCTGCCTGCGCGCCGCTCGACTACATCCGGGGCGAGGGCCGCAGCATCGACGCCGAGTACGCGATGAGCAACAACTTTGCGTTTGGCGGCATCAATACGTCGCTGATTTTCAGGCGCGTTCGATGAGCGGTCAGCGTCGCTTGCAGCGTGTCGTCGTGACGGGCATGGGCATCGTGTCCTGTCTCGGCAATACGCTCGATGAAGTCAGCGCCGCGTTGCGCGAAGGGCGCAGCGGCGTCACACATGTCGACGCGTGGCGCGCGCGCGGCTTCGGCACGCAGGTCGCGGGCGTCGCGTCGGTGGCGAGCGAGCCGCCATTCGACCGCAAGCTCGAGCGTTTCATGGGCGACACCGCGCGCTTTGCGTGTCACGCGGCGCGCAAGGCCGTCGACGACGCCCGTCTCGATCCCGCTGCGCTGCGCTCGTTTGATGCGGGCGCCGTGATCGGCTCGGGCGTCGGCGCGATGTCCGCATATGATGAAGCGGTGGCCGTGGCGAATGCTCGCGGTATCGACAGGACGCCGCCGTATACGGTGCCGCAGGCGATGAGCAGCACGGCGTCGGCGAATGTCGCGCAGGTGTTCGGCATCGAAGGCGTCACGTATTCGCCGTCGTCGGCCTGCACGACATCGGCGCTCGCAATCGGCCAGGCGATGCAACTGATCCAGACGGGGCGTCAACAGATCGTGCTCGCAGGCGGCAGCGAATGCCTGCACGACAACATGACGCTGATGTTCGACGCGATGCACGCGCTTTCGCGCCGCTTCAACGACGTGCCCGCGCGCGCGTCGCGGCCGTACGACACGGCGCGCGACGGCTTCGTGATCGCCTCGGGCGGCGGCGTGCTGGTGCTCGAAGCGCTCGATCATGCGCTCGCGCGCGGCGCGCGCATCTACGCGGAGCTGACGGGCTTCGGCCACAGCACGGATGGTGCGGGCATGGTGACGCCGCACGCGCCGGGCATCGCGCGCGCGATCAAGGCCGCGCTCGACGAAGCGGGCACGCCCCCCGACTACGTGAACACGCACGCGCCGTCGACGCCGCTCGGCGATCTCGAAGAACTGCGCGCATTGCAAACGGTATTCGGCTCGGACGTGCCGCCGTTTTCGTCGACCAAAGGACTCACGGGGCATCCCCTCGGCGCATGCGGCGCGCACGAAGCGATCTACACGCTGCTGATGATGCGCGACGGCTTTATCGCCGGCACGCAGGGCATCGAGGACATCGAGCCATTGGCGCGGGCGCTGCCGCTCGTGCAGGCGACGCGCGACGCGCGCATCGATAAGTCGATGTCGGTGTCGTTCGGCTTTGGCGGCAGTTGCGCGAGTCTGATGTTCACAAGGATTTGACCGCCGCCTGTCGGGACCAAACCCGGGACGAAACTCGGGACCGAACCCAGGACAAATCACAGGCACACGAGTGCAGTAGCACGCGATAAACAACGATAAAAGGAAGTCGAACAATGAAAACGAAAATGACGTTGGGGCTGGTGGCGGCCGTTCTGTTGACGCAGGCAGGCTGCACGACCAGGATCAGTTCGCTGCCGATGCCGGCCGCGTTGCAGACACGGAACGCGCAGGACGTCGCGCTCTATTTCGGTGACGATGCGCATGCGCCCGTCAAGCAGACGTTCGGCAACAAGGAGTTTGCGGTGCGTGTGAATCGCCAGCCGGAAAACAGCAAGGAGGCGACCTGCAATCTCGCGCTGACGAAGGCGCTTCAACAACTGCGCGACTATGCGCGCGAGCATCATGCGAATGCCGTCATCAACGTAAAGACGCGTTTTCAAAGCACGATCACGGCATCCGCAACGGAGTTCACTTGCGGCGCGAGTCTGAATGGATCGACGCTTGCCGTGCGTGGCGATGTCGTGACGCTCGAAGCGAACTAAACGTCCTGCGCGAAAGCGCAACGGCGTTCACCCTTGGAGCAGGCGCGGTGATTGCTGACGCGTGAGGACGCCGCCGGACATCGCGGATGCCCGGCACTCCTCGATACGATCAGGCCGTCTTGACGGCCGCGACGTTGACGAGCGTTTCGCGGCGCTTGCCGGGCTTCGGCGTATAGATGCGCAGACGTTCGAGCAGCCCGAAGTCCTTCGCGCGGCTCCACCAAAGGTACGGCAGCGACACGTTGCGCGCGCCGAACGTGAAGCCGCCTCGACGGATCATGTCGAGATAACCGTCTGCGCTTTTTTGCACGTGCATCGGGTGACGGAAGAGCAGGCGGATCACCCAGGACTTGATGTACGCGTCGGTGGATTCGGCGAACAGCAGCACGCCGCCAGGTTTCAGCACGCGGCGGAATTCGGCGAGCGCACGTTCCTGTTCGACGAGATGATGGAACGTCTGATGGCAGAACACGATGTCGGCGCTTGCATCGGGCAATGGGAGATTCGCGCAGTCGCCATGCAGCAGTTCGATCTGCGTTGAACGGGTATCGGCGTGACCGCGGCAGTTGCGCGCGGATTGCGCGGCAAGCCCGAGTGACGCGCGATGAAAGTCCACGCCGACGATGCGCGCCGGCTTGAACGTTTGCGCGAGCAGCCGGAATGAAATACCCTGGCCGCATCCGGCATCGACGATCACGGGCGAGGCGGGCAGCGGCGTATCGATCAGTCGCTTCAGATCGTTGATCGCGACGCGCAGCACATGATGTTCCCAGGTATGGGTGCGGAGGAACCAGACGCCGAAGGCCGTCTCCGGGACGAAGGGCACGCTGGATGTTTCGGTGGACTGCACGTTGTTCCCCGTGAATCGTTGGTCCTGGTTTGATTTCTTGAAGGTTGCGCGACATTGTAATCGCTGGTGGGTCTAGCAGATGTCGCGTGTGCAATACGCAATGATGGGTTATTTGAAGGAAGATCGATGAATACGGATTCGTCGCTGAACGCCGCCGTGGATGTGGCCATTATCGGAGCGGGGCCGTCGGGGGCCGTTGCCGCGGCGCTGCTGCGCAAGGCGGGGCGCTCGGTGCTCGTGCTGGAACGCCAGCACTTTCCGCGCTTCTCGATTGGCGAGAGCCTGTTGCCGCAGAGCATGGCGTACCTCGAAGAAGCGGGCATGCTGCAGGCGGTCGTCGAAGCGGGCTTCCAGTACAAGAACGGCGCGCAGTTCGTGTACCGCGAACAGAGTTCCGCCTACGACTTCCGCGACAAGCATTCGGCCGGCTGGGGCACGACGTATCAGGTCGAGCGTGCCGTGTTCGACGATCTGCTGATCCGCTGCGCGGCGCAGCAGGGCGCCGACGTGCGCTTCGGCCACACGGTGCTCGCGATGAAGACGGGCGACGCGCCCGTGCTCGACGTGACCGAGGAAGCGGGCAACCGCTACGAAGTGCACGCGCGCTTCGTGCTCGATGCGAGCGGATTCGGTCGCGTGCTGCCGCGTCTGTTGAATCTCGAAGCGCCGACGCGCATGCCGACGCGCGCCGCGATCTTCACGCATGTGCGCGACGGCATCCCCGTCGACGCGCATGATCGCAACAAGATCACGGTCGCCGTGCATCCCGAGCATCGCGATGTGTGGTACTGGATGATTCCGTTGGCGAATGGCCGGTCGTCGGTGGGCTGTGTCGCGGAGGCTTCGTTTCTCGATGTGCCGGAAGCGCAGCGCGAAGCGAAGCTGCGCACGCTGATCCAGAGCGAGCCGACGTTGAACCGCTTGATCGGCAACGCGCCGTTCCTGATGCCCGTGCGACATATCGGCGGCTATTCGGCGAATGTCGAGCGGCTGCATGGACCGGGCTTCGCGCTGCTCGGCAATGCGGGCGAGTTCCTGGACCCGGTGTTCTCATCGGGCGTGACGATCGCGCTGCGTTCCGCGCATCTGGCCGTGACGACGCTGGAGCGTCAATTGAACGGCGAGACGGTCGACTGGCAGCAGGCGTACGACATGCCGCTGAGAAAGGGCATCGATGCGTTCCGCGCATTCGTCGAGCGCTGGTACACGGGCGAGTTGCAGGACGTCATCTTCTATCGCGACCAGACGCCTTCGATCCGGCGCATGATCAGCGCGGTGCTCGCAGGCTACGCGTGGGACGAGACGAATCCGTATGTCGCGGACCCGGCTCGCAGATTGAATGCGCTGCATGAGCTTTGCAGGCAGCAGGCGTAGATGACGAAAGGCGGACGAACGGCGCTTCGCGAACCCACGAAGCGCCGTTTTCACGTCAGCGCACATCGGCAATACGGCTCGCTGAAAACCGTCAAGCCGCGATGCGCGCCTTTCCCGCCGCATGCTGGCGTGCGTCGTCGCGCCGATGCACGCGCTGGCCCGCCGCATAGGTCTCGTACACGGCGCGGTCATCGCCGAGCAGCGCGAACGCGAACAGCAGTTCTTCGAGCGTTTCCGTGCGTGCGGTGCGCCGCGCGAGCAGCGGCGTCGCCTTCGGGTCGAGCACGATAAAGTCCGCTTCCGACTTCGGCTTGAGCGTGCCGATCCTGTCGCCGAGGTCGAGCGCTTCCGCCGCGCCCGCCGTCGCAAGCCAGAACATGCGCGTCGCCGTCAGATGATGGCCGCCCAGGCGCGCGACCTTGTGCGCTTCGTTCATCGTCTGCAGCATCGAGAACGACGTGCCGCCGCCCACATCCGTCGCGAGCGCGATGGGCATCCGCGATTCGTCAGCCTTGTCGAAATCGAACAGACCACTGCCGAGGAACAGGTTCGACGTCGGGCAGTGCGATGCGACCGTGCGCGTCTCGGCCATGCGTCGGCGGTCTTCGGCATCGAGATGAATGCAGTGTCCATAAACGGCGCGCGGGCGCAGAAGACCGTAGTGATCGTAGATGTCGAGGTAGCTGCGATGACCGGGAAAGAGGCTCGCGACCCACTTCACTTCGTCGTGATTCTCAGCGACGTGGCTCTGGATGAACACATCGGGATGCAGCTTCGCGAGCGCGCCCGTCGCTTCGAGTTGCGCTTCCGTCGATGTCGGCGCGAAACGCGGCGTCAGCGCGTACATCTGGCGACCGTGGTTGTGCCAGCGCGCGATCAGCTCGGCGCTGTCGTCGTAGCCCGATTGCGCGGTGTCGCGCAGGAACTCGGGGCAGTTGCGGTCCATCAGCACCTTGCCGCCGATCATCCGCACATTGCGCGCTTGCGCTTCCGTAAAGAGCGCGTCAGCCGACTGCTTGTGCACGGTGCAATAGACGAGCGCCGTCGTCGTGCCGCACGCGAGCAGTTCGTCGATGAAAAAGCGCGCCGTGTCTTGCGCAACGGCGGGATCGCTGAAGCCGCGCTCGGTCGGGAACGTGTACGTGTCGAGCCACGGCAACAGCCCCGGCGCCGGCGACGCGATCATGTCCGTCTGCGGGAAGTGGATGTGCGTATCGATGAAACCGGGGACGATCAGCTTGTCGCGCATCTCGACCACTTGCGTTACGGGCGCGAGTTGTGACGCAACGGACGCATACGCGCCCGCCGCGACGACATGTCCTTCTTCGACGATCAGAAGCCCGTCTTCGTCGAAGATGGCTGCGTTGGACGATTGCGCAGGATCGCCGTTGAACGTCAGCAGTTGCGCGCGATAAGCCGTTTGAGTCATGAGTGAAACCGTCTCCGAACTGTATGAATCATGCTGATGCGCGCCAGTGCGCATCGAGTCTGGCGATCATCGCGTCGCGCTCCGCGGGCGTCACGAACGATGCCTCGAAGCCGTTGCGGATGATCGTGTACACCTCGTCGTCGCCGAGCTTGAGGGCTTCGATCGTCGCGAGGTAGTTTGCGTTGACGTAGCCGCCGAAGTAGGCGGGGTCGTCGGAATTCACGGTGACGGCGACGCCCTGATCGAGCAGCGCCTTCAGCGTGTGTTTGGTCAGGTCGTCGAACACGCACAGCTTCAGGTTCGACAGCGGGCAGACAGTGAGCGCGACGCGCGTGTCGGCGAGGCGCGTGACGAGCGCCGGATCTTCGATGCTGCGCACGCCGTGATCGACGCGGTCCACCTTGAGCAGATCGAGCGCTTCATAGATGTACGACGGCGGGCCTTCTTCGCCCGCATGCGCGACGAGCTTCAGGCCTTTCGCACGGGCCTTCGCGAATACGCGCTCGAACTTCGACGGCGGATGGCCGCGCTCCGACGAATCGAGGCCGACGCCGATCAGCCTGTGTGCGTATTGATCGAACAACGGCAGCGCGGCATCGAAGGTCGCGAGCGCATCGTCTTCGGACAGATGGCGCAGGAAGCACAGGATCAGCTTGCTCGTGAGGCCGCGCTGCTCGGCTTCGGCCAGCGCGCGCTCGATGCCCGCGACGACGGTCGCAATCGGCACGCCGCGCTCGGTGTGCGTCTGCGGATCGAAGAAGATTTCCGTGTGCACGACGTTGTCCGCGAGCGCGCGCCCGACGTAGGCCATCGTCATGTCGTAGAAGTCGTCTTCCTTCAGCAGCACGCTTGCGCCTGCATAGTAGATGTCCAGAAACGATTGCAGATCGGTGAACGCATACGCGGCGCGCAGCGCTTCAATCGAGTCATACGCGAGCTTCACGCCGTTGCGTTCGGCGAGCCTGAAGATCAGCTCCGGTTCGAGCGAGCCTTCGATATGAATGTGCAGCTCGGCCTTCGGTGCGCCCTTCGTCTTGTGAGCCAGCGGAGAAAGTGTGGTTGTCGTCATGGTCGGTCAATGATTCGAGTTATCGATGTAAAGCTGCAACACCCGATGGCTGGTCAGGCGTCGCGTTCCGCAGTGTCTTCGATGCTTGCTTGCCGTGTTAGTTGCCGCGCTCGCTTGTGCCTGTCGCGTTTCAGGCCGTCTGCGCCGCGCGCGCCGCGTTGGCCTCGACGGCTTGCAGCAGTTGCGCCGCCGCTGAAATCGCGATGATTTCCGGCGACTTGTCGACGATTCCGTCCACGCCGAGCGGGCACTTCATCCGCGCGACGAGCGCAGGGTCGAAGCCGCGCGCGGCGAGCCGGTGCTCGAACTGCTTGCGCTTCGTGTGCGAGCCGATCATGCCGAAGAACGCGAAGTCGCCGCGTCGCAGGATGCGCTCGGCGAGATCGAGGTCGCGTGCATGGTTGTGCGTCATCACGATGAAGTACGTGTTGGGCGCGGCTTTGTCGACGGCTTCGTCGGGCGCGTCGTTCGCGTCGATGACCACGTTCGGCGCGCCGAGCGTGTCGGGCGGCGGGAACTGCGCGTCGCGCTCGTCGACCCAGCGCACATGGCAGGGCAGCGTCGCGAGCACGCGCACGAGCGCCGCGCCCACGTGCCCCGCGCCGAACAGCACGACGGGGAAATCGCGCGGTGCGATGGTTTCGGTGAGCAAAGCGCTGCTGTCGTCGAAACCCGCGCCGTCCCACAGCAGGCAATCGGCGCTTTCGACGCCCGGCTCCGGATCGGACAGCATCACCGCATCGGCTGCGGGCCCGAATGATACGCTACGCACCACCGATCGGCCCGCCGCGACGCGCTTCGCCAGCGACGTGACCCAGCCCAGGTCGCCGATATCGAGCCGCTCGAACGCGAGCACGACGGCACCGCCGCAGCACTGGCCGAGGCTCGGGCCGAGCGCGAAACGCTCGAGCCGCCGCATGTTCGGCGTGCGCATGCCGTCGCGCAGCACCTGGCGCGCGCCTTCGATCGCTTTCCATTCGAGGTGCCCGCCGCCGATCGTGTGACGCGCCGAGTCGCGCGTGACGATCATCTTCGTGCCGGCATCGCGCGGCGCCGAGCCTTCGGCGCGGGCGACCGTCACGAGCACGACGGCGTCGCCGTGCGCGAGCAGTTGTTGCAGATCGGTGAGCCAGGCGTGCATCCGGCAGTTCTCCATACGGGGCCGCGCGGGATGGCCGCGCAGCCGGTTGATTTCGTGCGCCTCGCGGTCGTGCCGCGTGGCGCTTTTTCCGGCGCATTCGCTATGCCGTCGTGCCCGCGCCGGCGGGCGCGGTCTCGGATGACTTTGGGCTGGTCGTCGTGGCGATCGTTGCAGCGGGCTTCAGCGCGTCGATCGCATCGAGTATCGCCTCGGGCGTCGCGGGCGCGCGCAGGACGGGCGCATGCGCGGCATCGGGTGCCGTCGCGGCGACGGCATCGCGGATCGCGAGAAACACCGAGAACGGCAGCAGCAGCGGCGGCTCGCCGACGGCCTTCGAGCGGAACACGGTCGGCTCGGCGTTCACGTTGCGGTACAGCTTCACGTTGAACGCGGCGGGTGTATCGCTGACGGCGGGAATCTTGTACGTCGACGGCGCGTGTGTCATCAGCCGGCCATCGCGATTCCACCAGAGCTCTTCAGTCGTGAGCCAGCCCATGCCCTGAATGAATGCGCCTTCGACCTGGCCGAGATCGATGCCCGGGTTGATCGACTGGCCGGCGTCGTGCAATGCGTCCACACGCACGAGCTTCCACTCGCCCGTCAGCGTGTCGATCACGACTTCGGAGACGGCCGCGCCATACGCGAAGTAGTAGAACGGATGGCCCGTCAGCGTCTTCGCGTCCCAGTGCACTTTGGGCGTTGCATAGAAGCCGTCGGACCACAACTGCACGCGCGCCAGATAGGCCGCGCCGACCAGTTGCGCGAACGGAATCGATGCGCCGTTCGAGTGCGCCGCGCCGTTCGCGAACGTCACGTCTTCCGTGCTGCCGCCGAGTTCTTTCGCGGCCAGCGCGGCAAGCCTTTCGCGGATCGTGCGCGCTGCGGCTTCGGCGGCCTTGCCGTTCAGGTCGCTGCCCGTCGATGCAGCGGTGGCCGACGTGTTCGCCACCTTCGACGTATCGGTGGCCGTCACGCGCACGTGCGCGAGCGGCAGTCCGAATTCGTTCGCGACGACTTGCGCGACCTTCGTGTTGAGGCCCTGGCCCATTTCGGTGCCGCCGTGGTTCACGAGCACCGAGCCGTCCTTGTAGACGTGCACGAGCGCGCCCGCCTGATTCAGAAACGGCACATTGAACGAGATGCCGAACTTCACGGGCGTATAGGCGATGCCGCGCTTGAGAACAGGACTCGTCGCGTTGAACGCGGCGATCGCTTCGCGCCTCGCGTGGTAATCGCTCGATTCGATGAGGTCATCCGTCAGCGGCGCGATGATGTTGTCCTCGACAGTCTGTCCATACGGCGTGACGTTGCGCTCGCCGATGCCGTAGAAATTCGCGCGGCGCACCTCCAGCGGATCGCGCTTCAGTTCGCGCGCGATGCCGTCCATCATCACTTCCATCACGAGCGCGCCCTGTGGCCCGCCGAAACCGCGAAACGCGGTGTTCGACTGCGTGTTCGTCTTGCACGGCAGCGCGACGATCTCGACGTCCGGCAGGTAATACGCGTTGTCGAAGTGGCAGACGGCGCGCGTCGCGACGGCACCGGAAAGATCCGCCGAAAAGCCCGCGCGCAGCGCGATCTCGACGCGCGCGCCGAGAATGCGGCCATCGTCGTCGAAGCCGGCTTCGTACTCATAGACGGCATCGTGACGCTTGCCGGTAATCATGAAGTCGTCGTCGCGATCGGCGCGCAGCTTGATCGGGCGGCGCAACCGATGCGCGGCGAGCGACGCAGCGCACGCAAACAGTGCCGATTGCGATTCCTTGCCGCCGAAGCCACCGCCCATCCGACGGCATTCGCACACGACGTTATGTGTCGGCCAGCCGAGCATATGCGCGACGACGTGCTGCATCTCGCTCGGATGCTGCGTCGAGCTATAGACGAGCATGCCGTCCATTTCCTTCGGCACGGCATACGCGACCTGGCCTTCCAGATAGAACTGCTCCTGCCCGCCCACTTCGTACGTGCCCGCGATCCGGTGCGGCGCACCGGCGATTTTCTCGGCGGGCGTGCCGCGCTTCAGATGCAACGGCGGCAACACGTACTGCTTTTTCGCCTTCGCTTCGGTGGCGGTGAGCACGGCTTCGAGCGGCTCATAGCGCACGACGTCGTCGCTCTTCGCAAGCGCCGCCGCGCGCCGCGCGAGTTCATGGTTCCGCGCGACGACGATGAAGACGGGCTGCCCGAGATACAGCACGTCGCGGTCCGCGAGAATCGGATCGTCGTGCAGCACTGGGCCGCAATTGTTTTCGCCGGGGATGTCGTCGGCCGTCAGCACGGCGACGACGCCGGGCGCCGCGCGCACGGCATCGAGATCGAGCGACACGATGCGCGCATGCGCGTGCCGCGACAGGCCGAGCGCCGCGTGCAGCGTCTGCTGAAGCTCGGGGATGTCGTCGGTGTAGGTCGCTTCGCCGCTCACGTGCAGCGCCGCCGATTCGTGCGGCAGCGGCACGCCGATCGCGGCTTGCGCCGTTTGATGTTCGGCTGGCGCGGCCTGATGGATGAAGGCATCCGTCTGCTTGTTCATGACGTCGGCTCCTGCGCGGGCGCGGCGTGATTCGCGCCTGCATCGAATGCGAATGCGTTGACGTCGCGGAGCGCGAGCGGGGCGGCGTCGCGCGTTTCCAGATGGAAGCGCCACAGCAGATTGCGCGCGACTTTCAGCCGGTACTCGGCCGACGCGCGCATGTCGGTGAGCGGCTGATAGTCGGCGGCGAGCGCTTCCATCGCCCGTCGCGCGGTCGCATCGTCCCAAGGCGCGCCGTTGAGCGCGGCCTCGGCATGCGGCGCACGCTTCGGCGTCGCGGCCATCCCGCCGAACGCGACGCGCGCATCGGCGATGATGCCGTCGTCGATGCGCAGCGCGAACGCGGCGCACACGGCCGAGATGTCCTGGTCATAGCGCTTCGACACCTTGTAGGTCCTAAAGCGCAGATCCGGCGCGGGGCGCGGCGCGCGGATCGCGGCGACGAATTCGCCTGGCTCCAGTGCAGTCTTCTGATAGCCGACATAGAACGCGTCGAGCGGCATCGTGCGCGTCTGGTGCTCGTGTTGCAGCACGACGAGCGCGTTGAGAGCGATCAGCGCCGGCATCGAATCGCCGATGGGTGAGCCGTTCGCGACATTGCCGCCGAGCGTGCCTGCGTTGCGGATCGGCAGCGACGCGAAGCGCGTCCACAGTTCGGCGAGTTCGGGGTAATCGGCCGTCAGCGCCGCGTAGGCGTCTTCGAGCGATGCGGCCGCCCCGATCGTCAGCGTCTGCGCGTCGCTCTCGATCGTCTTCAGTTCGGCGACGTTGCCGATGTAGAGGATGTCGCCCAGGTCGCGGAACTGCTTCGTGACCCACAGGCCGACGTCGGTGCTGCCCGCGAGCAGCCGTGCGTGCGGGTGCCGCGCGCGCAGCGTCGCGAAGGCGTCGAGCGTGACGGGGGCGAAGAACGTCGCCGAGCCGAATGCGGCGCCGCGCGCGTCGGGTGCTGTGTATTCGAACGTCCCTTCGCGCTGGATCGAACGGAGCGCGCCGACGACGGCGGCGCGGTCGAGCGCGACGCGCGGATACTGCTGCTCGTCGAACATCTTCTGCGCCGCTTCGACGATTGGCCGGTAGCCGGTGCAGCGGCACAGATTGCCGGAAAGCGCAGTGTTGATCTCGTCGCGGGTGGGCAGGCCCGCGCCCACGGGCTGGTTTTCGTACAGCGCCCACATCGACATCACGAAGCCGGGCGTGCAGAACCCGCACTGCGAGCCGTGGCAATCGACCATCGCCTGCTGGACGGGGTGCAGAGCGCCGTTCGCGGCGCGCAGATCTTCGACGGTGAAGAGCGCACGGCCGTCGAGCGTGGGAAGAAACTGGATGCACGCGTTGACTGCCTTGAGCGAAAGCCCGCCGTGCGCATCGACTTCACCGATGACGATCGTGCAGGCGCCGCAATCGCCTTCCGCGCAGCCTTCCTTGGTTCCCGTGCAATGCAGATCGTCGCGCAGATGCTGGAGCACGGTGCGCGAAGCGGGCGCGTCGGCGACTTCGCGGACGGTCCCCTGGTGATAGAAACGGATGGTTTGCGTTGTCACGGCGAATCCTGAAGACATTGCGGACCAGGCGCGCGTTACGCATGGGGTCGCGCCGTAGCCGGCCTCGCGCACGTAGATCGCCATCCATGACTGAACATAACACCACTTTGTCCCAAAAATATTTCCGGGCGCGAATGGGGGTTATTCGTGAGCGGTCATGAGGGGCGCGGCATTGAGGATGCGAGCGAGGCGCGGGCGTGCCGAAAAAGGGCGTGAAGCCTTATGGCGTGAGGCTTTGCGTGGTTGGCGCTTGGGGGGGGGCAGGTTGTTGGGCGATGCGCTCGCGGCGTACGGCGGCGGGCCAGGTGTTTACGCCGAAGACGAGCCGGGTCGTCGCGCCCACGGGAGCAAGCAACGGCAACGCGAACGGTCCCGGCTCGGCGGATCAGAAACATTGCGCCGGAAAGCCCATTCCGGCGCAGTCCAGCAGAATCAGCGTGTCCGCCGGTTTAGCCAAAGGCTTGCCGCGAGAGCCAGGAACGCGACGGTGAATCCAACCAGCGACCACTGCGGCAGCGAGAGACCGAGAATCGGCGGATAGGGCGTCTCGCACAGCCCGGCGACCTTGAACACGCCCGGAAGCCAATGTGCGGGAGGCAGCCCATCGACGATCGGCTGCAGCGCATCGAACCCGCAGCTGAAGTTCGGGTGCGACTGCACATACACATGCCGCACGGCCGTCGCCACGCCGGCGAGCGCGGAGATCAGCGCCAGCCCTTCGAGCGCGCGCACGCCGCGCCATCCGCGCATGGTTGCGCCGATAAAAGCGAACGCGGCGATCAGCAGATAGAAATACCGCTGGATGATGCACAGCGGGCAAGGGTCTTCATGCTCGACGAACTGAAGATAAAGCGCCCCGCCGACGAGCGCGATGCAGACGAGCCCGAGCAGAACGAGGAGACTGCGCTCGCGGCGCAGCGTGACGTTATCGTTGACCATAATCCTTATAGCGGTTGAGATTCCGAAAAGGCGTCGCGCGATTCTAGCCGAAGGCCGTGACGCTTGCCGGTGGGCAAAAAACTCCGCGACGAGCGGCGGGTGGTCATGAGCGCCCGTCAGGTCAGCGGATCGTGTTCAATACTGCTTCGACGGCCCGTCCTATTCCCAGCAACGCATCGTCCGCGTGCGGCGCGGCGGCCAGCATGAGCCCGACGGGCGCATCGCCGCGCGGATGGCAAGGCAGCGACAACGCGCACGCGTCGAGGAAATTGAACGCGCTCGGATTGCGCAGCACCAGACCGTTGGCGCGGAAAAACGCGTCGTCGTCATCGACGAGATCGGCGACGCGCGGTGGCACGATGGGCGCCGTCGGGGCGACGAGGGCATCGAAGCGCTGCCACATCGGGCGCGCCTCGGCGAGCACGGCGGCGCGTTCGGCGAGCAGGTCGAGATAATCGGCGGCCGTCGCCGGCTCGCCCTTCAAGATGCGCACGAGCACGCGCGGATCGTAGTCGCCGCGATGCGCTTCGAGCAGCGGCCTGTGCCACGCGTACGCCTCGATCGACGAAAAGCCGAAGCGGTTGATTTCCGCGAGGCGGTCGAGCGGCGCAAAGCGCACGTCGCTGACGATGGCACCCGCCGCTTCCAGGTGCTTCAGCGCGGCGTCGTAGGCCTGCGCGACTTCCGGCTCGATGCCGTCCGTCACGTAGTGATTCAGCACGCCGAGCCGCACGCCTTCGAGCGGCCGCGCGGCCGGGACGACGGGCTCCAGCCCCGCGAGAATCCGGTCGACGAGCGCGCAGCACGCGACCGTCACGCCGATCGGACCAAACGCATCCAGCGTCGGCGAGAGCGGCACGCCGCCTTGCTTCGGCACACGGTCGGCCGTCGGCTTGAAGCCCGTCAGGCCGCACAGCGCGGCGGGGATGCGCAGCGATCCGCCCGTGTCGCTGCCGAGCGCGACGGCCGCCATGCCGTCCGCCACCGACGCGGCCGCACCCGACGACGATCCGCCCGACACCCGTTCGTCGCCTTTCACGCCGCGCCGGTACGGCGACAGCGGATTGCCGTAGTGCGGATTCAACCCGAGGCCGGAAAACGCGAATTCGCTCATGTTCGTGCGGCCGACGATCACGGCGCCCGCGCGCTTGAGCCGCGCGACGGCAGGGGCATCCGACGCGGCAGGCGCCGCGCCCGCCAGTGCCGTCGAGCCGGCGCGCGTCACCTGGCCTTCGATGTCGAACAGGTCTTTCACCGACACGGGAATGCCCGCCAGCGGCGACAGGACAGTGCCGGCGGCGCGCAGACGGTCGTGCGCGTCGGCTGTCGCGCGGGCGTTGTCGGCGTCGACGTGCATGAATACGGTCGCGCCCTGGCCGGCGGGATCGGCGATGCGTTCGAGCGCGGCTTCGACGAGCGCGCGGCTCGTCGTGCGGCCGGCGGCGAGATCGGCGCCAAGCTGGGCGAGCGGCGGGAAGGGCGTGAAATCGGTGGACGTGGCTGTGGTCATGGCGTGCGCGGCAGGTACGGTCGACGATGGCTGGGAATCGTATTGTGACGCTTCATACGGGACACGCGCCAATCGTGCGCGATGCATTTCATCGCGCTTCGCCACAATCATCTTTCACCGTTCGTGCGGTACCATCGCGCTCTCTGTATTGCTTTTGTAAGGAAAGGCGCCATGCACCACGGAATCGGCTTCATTCAGGATCTGGCAGTCGTGATGGCGCTCGCGGGCGTCGTCACCGTGCTGTTCCATCGCCTGAAGCAGCCGGTGGTGCTCGGCTACATTGCGGCGGGCGTGATCATCGGGCCGTACACGCCGCCGTTCCAGCTGATCCACGACGAACAGACCATCCAGACGCTCGGCGAGCTCGGCGTCGTGTTCCTCATGTTTTCACTCGGGCTCGAATTCAGCCTGCGCAAGCTGGTCAAGGTCGGCGCGACGGCTATCGTGGCCGCGCTATCGGAGATCGTGCTGATGCTGTGGATCGGCTACGAGATCGGCAGCGCGTTCGGCTGGAGCCCGATGGATTCGCTGTTTCTCGGCGCGATTCTCGCAATTTCGTCGACCACGATCATCGTCAAGGCGCTCGCCGACCTGGGCCTGAAGCGCGAGAGTTTCGCGCAACTGGTGTTCGGCATTCTGATCGTCGAGGACATTCTCGGCATCGCGATGCTCGTGCTGCTGTCGGGCATTGCGCAGACGGGCGAACTTTCCGCGGGCATCGCGCTCGTCACGCTCGGCAAGCTGCTGCTGTTCATGACGGTGTCGCTGGTGGTCGGGATTCTCGTCGTGCCGCGCGCGCTCAGCTACGTCGCGAAATCGCAGAGCGACGAGATGCTGCTCGTCTCGGTGCTGGGCTTCTGCTTCGCGTTCTGCCTGCTGGTCGTCAAGCTGGACTACAGTATCGCGCTCGGCGCGTTCCTGATCGGCGCGATCATGGCCGAGTCGCGCCATCTGCATCGGATCGAGCATCTGATCGCGCCGCTGCGCGATACGTTTTCCGCAATCTTCTTCGTGACGATCGGGCTGATGCTGAACCCGGCCGTGCTGGTCGACTACGCATGGCCGATCGCGGTGATCACGATCGCGGTGATCGTCGGCAAGATCGTGTCGTGCGGCCTCGGCACTTTTCTGGCGGGCAAGGACGGGCGCACGGCGATGCGCGTCGGCATGACGGTGTCGCAGATCGGCGAGTTCTCGTTCATCATCGCGTCGCTTGGGCTCACGCTGAAGGTGACGAGCGCGTTTCTCTATCCGATTGCCGTCGCCGTGTCCGCGCTGACGACGCTCTTCACGCCGTATCTGATCCGCGCCGCCGATCCACTCACGCGGCGTCTGGGCCACGCGATGCCGCCCACCGTCGCCAACGTGTTCGGCATGTACGGACAGTGGCTCGACAGCCTGCGGCCGGCCTCGGGCGGGCCGACGGTGTTCGGTCTCACGCGGCGCATCATCCTGCAGATCGCGGTCAATCTGGCGATCGTCGCGGCCGTTTTTCTGGGCGCATCGTACGGCGCGCCGTATGGAAGCCGCTTCATCACGGAATGGCTGCCGTCGGAGCCGATGCAGCGCGTCGTGCTGTGGAGCGCGGCGCTTGTCGTCTCGATGCCGTTTCTCGTCGCCGTCTACCGGAAGACCAAGTCGCTCGCGCTGCTGCTCGCCGAAATCAGCGTGCAGCCGGCGAAGGCAGGGCGGTTCACGAGCGCGATCCGCTACGCCATTTCGGACCTCGTGCCCGTCGTCTCGATGCTGGGCGTGTTCCTGCTCGTCTCGGCGCTGTCGAGCGCGATCCTGCCGCCGACGGGCCTGCTCGTCGCCGTGCTTCTGGTCGCCGCGCTGCTGCTGGCGGTGCTCTGGCGCTGGTGCGTTCGGATTCACGCTACGATGCAGATCGCGCTGCGCGAAACCTTCGACGAACAGCCGGACCCTTGATGGCAAAGCGTCATCGAAGTGGCGCATGATGGCATTGCGCGGATGCAATCGGGGACGTTCGCACAACGTTGCATGTTGTGACGCGATGTGACGAAATGTGTGCTGGTTTGCCCCTGCACGGCGCGAGGCGGATAATGAATTATGTCTATTCGTTCGCGCGCCAGGACGCGTTTGGACTACAGTCATGAGCGAAAACAATTCCGATAACGCCGGCACACCCGGCACCCCCACTCCTTCGGCGAGCCAGCCGGGCGCGCCGAAACCCGCACCGGCTCCGACTCCCACACCCGCCAAAGAAGCGGCCTCCACCGATTCCCCCGAAAGCGCCTCCAATGTGACGCCCAAGGACGCCCCCCCGACGCGACGCAGCGAGGCCGAGCGTGCGCGCGCGAGCGCCGTGGAGGCCACTGCGCAGCAGGAAGCCGCAGCGCGCGTACAGTCGGTCGTATCGAGCGCGGAGCGGGCAGCGGCGCAAGCGGGAAGCCCTGCGGGAACGGCGGACGCATCAGGCGCGGCTGTGGCTGCGCCCGTCGGCGGCAAGCCGGAAGGCACGCTCGGCGCATCGGCGAAACCCAGTGGTTCGCCGCCGCCGGGTTTCGGCTCGGCACCGGATTTCAGCGCGGCCAATCCGCCGCCCGCCACGGCCATTCCGCCGGGACCACCCGCGTATCTGAAGCGCAGCGATTCGGCGTGGTCCGTCTTCGGACGGGTCATGGCGGCACGCGCGCGCCAGCTGTTCGACCGCGCGGGGCGCAGGATCACGCAGCGCACGTTGCGCATCGGCGTGTCGGCACGGATTTTCCATCCGGAGCCCGGCGCAAAGGGGCTGCGCGGCAAGACGCTGCAGTACCTGGAAGAATCGATTGCGCACTGGGTGATGTCGCGCGACGTGCTCGTGTTCATGATCCCGACGGTCGGCCATCAGGGCATGCTGCACCCGAGCAACATCCGTCTGCGCGACTACGCGAAGCATCTGGACGGCCTGCTGCTGCAAGGCGGCGCCGACGTGTCGCCGCAAACCTATGCCGAAGTCGCGACGCGTCCTGAGTGGCCCGGCGACCGCGTGCGCGACATGTACGAACTGGAACTGCTGCACGAGTTCATCGAATCGGGCAAGCCGGTACTGGGCGTGTGCCGCGGCTGCCAGCTGATCAACGTCGCGTTCGGCGGGACGCTGTATCAGGACATCGCCAGCGACGTGCCGACGGCGGGCGTCCACGTCAACGAGCATTACGACCAGCACCGTCACTCGGTTCACTTCCCCGAGGGCTCGACGCTCGTCAACATGTTCCCCGGACGGCGCGAGGCGATCGTCAACTCGATCCACCACCAGGCGGTCAACCAGTTGGGACGCGATCTGAATATCGAAGCGGTGTCGGCGTCGGACGGCATCATCGAAGCCGTGCGCTACCGGCGTGCGCCTTTCGTGATGGGCGTGCAGTGGCACCCGGAATTTCACCGCGCGGGCGGCCCGGAACTGCTCGATTGCACGCCGCTGCTCGATACGTTCCTGCGGGTCGCGCGTGAAACGCGTTTCTGATTTCTCCTCTTTCCGTCGATACGCGGGCGCACATCAGATGTGACGCCCGCGTTTCTTTTTTGCGTCGGCGGCTGGTCGGTGGTTGGTGACGGCGATCGTCCCGATTCCGGGTGCTCGATTCAGGAATACGGCGCATGTTTTACGATCTTTTGCGTTTGCGCATCAGATTGCTTAGTTGTCCAATTATCTCGATTTAAAGTCCTGTAGCAGCGTGTCAGAAAGGGCAAAATCCGCGCGATAATCCGAGGCTGTTTCTGGATACGCATGGAGTATCGACGTATGAAGTACCTCTTGGATCTGCGCCGCATAGGATTGCTTGCGATTACCTGCGCGCTCATGCATGGCGGCGTCGCGTGCGCGGCGGGCAAGGCGGCGTCGAACCCTGACGTCGCTCGCGCGAGCGCTGCCAAAGTCGCCCAGTCCGATGCGTCGTCTGACGCGCAAACCGATGTGGACGCTGTCGCCGAACCGGCCAGCGACGCGAATTCCGACGCGAATTCCGACGCGAATTCGGGCGCGGGCGGCGGCGTGCAGGGCGATGTCGCCGATCTGATGCAGCTGATCCACGACGGCGCGCTCACTGAAATGCGCACGACGTACAACGGCGGCTACGGCGCATCGATGTTCTTCTATGCGCAGGACATGACGTACTACGTCGCGCTGTTCCAGAACAAGCGCTTCTGGCGGGTCATCAGGACGTCCGATCAGGCGCGCGCGGAAGCCATCTATGCGGGCTTTGCGCGGCAGACGGCGCAGCTTGCCGAAGTCGAAATCCGCAGGACGCAATTGCAGGCGCAGAACGCGTCGATAGAGCGCGTGATCAGCGAGTCGCAGGCACGCGCGCAACGTTTGCAGGCGGACATCCAGGTGGCGCGCGCCCAGGAAGCGAAGGTCGCCGATTACCAGCGGCAAACACAGGACGAAATGCTTGCCTTGCGCGAAGAAAAGGAAAAGGCGCAGTCGCAATTGCGGCAGTTGCAGCAGCAGGTCCTGCAATTGCAGCGTCAGGCGGAGGCGGGATTGCCTGGCGGGCGCTGAGGGTGCCCGGCAGGCTTCGGTGAAGCCGAGTTGCGTATCGCGCTCTGTCATAAAAGAACACCCCAAATGCTGGCTTTCAGCTTTTGGGGTGTTCTTTTGTGTGCGCGCGCTGCGTCTTGTTTGACGGGCGCGCTTGCTGACCAGTGCTACTTCGAGAAGCGATCGGGGATCTCGGTGACGCGTCGTTGCGATATATGGTTCATCCACTCGGTGCTGTCCGTATCGACGTGTCCACGCGCGATGACGGCGGGTGCAATGCCGCGCATGCCCGCCGACATGGTGACGGAGGCATAGTCGCTGTTGGCTCGCGGCGACGGCGCGAACGGCGAGTAGGTGCCCGCCGTCGACGGCTGCGGACGCATGCGATGCAGCGTGCCGTGTGTCGAGTGACGTCGTGCGTCTGGCTGCGACCGCCAACCGTAGCGTGGCTCGGCATCGAGCGAGCGGATCGTCGAATGCGGAGCGCGGTGCGTGCCGGCGTCGATGATGGCGTCGCGCTCTCGCTTCGTCGAATGCTTTCGGCTCGCGGCTAGTGCGATTCGATCGGTGCCCGAACGGTCGGCGGCGTGTCCCGGCGACGCATTCGCATTCGCATCGACGGAGCGTCGGGCAACTGGGAAGGCGCGTTCGGATGCGGCTCGATTGCCGACGTTGAAGCGCCCGGCGTTCGCGAGAGATGCGCCCGGCTTGTCTGTGCCTTGCAGCGCCATCTCCCTGGAGGAGCGCGCGTTCAGATCGCCGCGAGCGCGATTCCAGGCAATGGGCGCCTCAGTCGATCTCGCGACTTTTCCGGTGCGGAGATGTTCCGAGGTAGCGGGATCATCGTCGACATGCGTTGCGCGGGCGTTGAGCGTCACGTCAGGCGCGGCTGCCAGTGTCGGCGCTGGCGCTTGCCGCTGCTGGCTCGCGACGAGCCACGCAATCACGGCCGCGCCGCTGATCGCGCATGCACCGCCTGCAATCGTGTTCCATTGGCGGTCCTTGCGCTTGAACGAGCGAGCCGGATCACGCAAGTCGAGCGGAATGGCGCTGCTGCTGGGTGCAGCAGCCGGCGCGCTCCGGGCGGCCGGCTGGCGGCGCAGGGTCTGCGGGTCCCAGCGGCACATCGCGCGAATCGCGGCGGCGTTCAGGCAGAACGTGCGCATCATCGCCGTATACAGGACTTTCAGTTCCTTTCGCAGGCTGATGTTCGGCGGCAACAGCGACCATTCACGGCCAATCGAGCGCGAAACCAGCTCGAGAGGGCGGAGGCGCGGCATCGCCATGGCGCCGGCAATGAGAGTGAATTGTGGTGTCGACACGATCTTCGCCTCGTTCCCTCGTTTTTGTTGGCATTCTTGGAGCCTCGAAGCGGCAGACAACATCAGGCGTGAACCGGCATCCTGCCTACGCTGCCCGTCGGGGCCTTCGACGCGGCATGGTGGCAGGCGGATGCAGAACGATCGATCAGATAAATCCCAAACTAATCGGGTATCAGTGATAGCCAGAAGTTCGATCCAGCCGATACACGTATCTCAGTGCGGTGATATCGACGCCGCCCATATGATCGGGCTCCGCGCCCGAAAGCTGCCAGCCCTGCCGCTCGTAGAACGCGATCGCGGGCGCATTGCCTTCGAGCACATAAAGGTAGAGCTGCGCTTCTCCGTGTTCGCGCGCCCAGTCCTGAGCGGCGCGCATCAGCAGCTTGCCCGCGCCGATGCCTTGGTGCGCGGGCAGCGCATGCAGGTTGTCGAGCAGCACGCCCCACGGGGAATCCGGCTGACGCTCGACGCACATGAAGCCGATCGGCTCTCCCGCGCGCTCGGCGATAAGCACGATGCGCCGGTCGGCACCGGGCGCCGAGAGCCGCGCGCGCCAGTAGGACGCGCGCTCTTGCACGACTTCGCCATCGAGAAACGCATCGGGCAGCAGTCCGCGGTACGTCGCCTGCCAGCTTGCGCTATGGATGGCGGCGATGAGATCGGCGTCGGCCTCGGTGGCGGGTCGCAGCGTGAGGCTCGACAGAGCGGGTGGCGAAACAGGATCGGGCATTGCAGCAGTACCGGACGGACAGGAGCAGACAGGTTGGACGGGTTAAAAGCAGGACGAAATCAGCAGGACGAAATCGCCAGGAACTCACGATACGGCGCATAGCCTCCGGCGTCATCTGGCGGCGCGGGAGCGGCGACAACCGATTCGGAAGAATTTTCCTGAAAACCCGACAACGTAAGAAAATTGTATTAGGTGCGCGGCGTTCTCAGTAACGTTATTATCGGGGTTCGCGCATCTCGTAAGCGAGATCACAGGTTTACCCTGATACATTGGTGTGATTCGCAGAAGTCAGCATACCGCGCCCACGTGAACGCCGTGCCCGGGTCAATCGCATTTGCCTCTGCCGCCCGATCCGGGCATCCGTGCTTCCGTGCGGATCGTTTCCACCGCCCAGCGCCACCTGCCTTGCGCAGGTTGCGCGCCAATAGCGAGATCGACATGGCGACAGCATCCCATGCTCACGCATCGACGGGCGATCCAAGGCCCGTACCGTATTCCGCGTCGTCAGTGGCAACTTCCTGGAAATGTACGATTTCATGGTCTACGGCTACTACGCCGGCGCGATCGCGAAGACGTATTTTCCGAGCGGCAACGAGTTCGCCTCGCTGATGCTGTCGCTGTCGGTATTCGGCGCGGGCTTCCTGATGCGTCCGCTGGGCGCGATCGTGCTCGGCGCTTACATCGACCATCACGGCCGGCGCAAGGGGCTGATCCTCACGCTGTCTCTGATGGCGCTCGGCACGCTGACGGTGGCCGCGATTCCGGGCTACGCGACGATCGGCGTGCTAGCGCCCGCGCTCGTGCTGCTCGGGCGCCTGTTGCAGGGCTTCTCGGCGGGCGTCGAGCTGGGTGGCGTGTCGGTGTATCTGTCGGAGATCGCGACGAAG
Organism: Paraburkholderia phymatum; assembly: GCF_040965635.1. Taxonomy (GTDB): domain Bacteria; phylum Pseudomonadota; class Gammaproteobacteria; order Burkholderiales; family Burkholderiaceae; genus Paraburkholderia; species Paraburkholderia phymatum_B. Next base: position 222,725 of record NZ_JBFRCH010000006.1, on the reverse strand, counting down.
GGCAACAAGGGCTTCTACTGTTCGTGGCAGTCGGGCAGCCAGCAGGTGGCCGTCGTGTTCGCCGCGCTGATCGGCGTGTTCCTGAACCGCCTCCTGCCCGCCGACCAGATGACCGCGTGGGGCTGGCGCGTGCCGTTCCTGATCGGCTGCCTGATCGTGCCGTTCCTGTTCCTGATCCGCCGCTCGCTAAAGGAAACGGAAGAGTTTCTCGCGAAGAAGCATCGCCCGACGTTCGGTGAAATCTTCCGCTCGATGGCCCAGAACTGGGGCATCGTGCTCGGCGGCATGGGCATGGTCATCATGACGACGGTGTCGTTCTACATGATCACCGCGTACACGCCGACCTTCGGCAAGGACGTGCTGAAGCTCTCCGCGATCGACACGCTGATCGTGACCGTCTGCATCGGCGTGTCGAACCTGATCTGGCTGCCCGTGTCAGGCGCGATCTCTGACCGCGTCGGCCGTCGCCCGGTGCTGCTGACGTTCACGATCCTGACGATTCTCACGTCGTACCCGGCCGTGCAGTGGCTCGTCGCCGATCCGTCGTTCGCGCGCCTGCTGATGGTCGAGCTGTGGCTGTCGTTCCTGTATGGCTGCTACAACGGCGGCATGGTGGTCGCGCTGACGGAAGTGATGCCGTCGGACGTCCGCACGGCGGTGTTCTCGCTGGCGTACAGTCTTGCAACGACGATCGGCGGCTTCACGCCCGCGATCGCGACGTATCTGATTCATGCGACGGGCAACAAGGCTGCCCCCGGCCTGTGGATGAGCGTGGCGGCCGTCTGCGGCCAGATCTCGACGCTCGTGCTGTACCGCACGCCGGAAGCGCGCAACCAGTTCCGGGCGGCTTAAAAGCACTTTTCGCCCATCCTGCTGCGTCGCCGGAAAACACAACCCCCGCTTGCTGGCGGGTTTTTTTATTGGATCGTTGGCGAAGCAAGGCGGCGCAATCAACTTCAACTGCGCAGCGCGGACACCACCTCTTCGACGACGTCCGCCCACGCGCCCGGCCGTGGCTGCCGCACGAGACGCGCCGACGGATACCACGGACTGCGCGCGTCGCCGACGAACCAGCGCCAGTCGGCGGCGAACGGCAGCATCAGCCACAGCGGCCTGTTCAGCGCGCCTGTCAGATGCGCGATCGACGTATCGACCGACACCACGCCGTCTAGCCGCTCGATGATCGCCGCAGTGTCCGCGAAATCCTGGATGCGCGTATCGAAGCGATGAATGTTCTTCGCGCGCGGATGCGCGTCGAGCGCCGCGCGCTCGTCGTCGCTGAGCGCGGGCTGCAGCACGATCCAGTCGATGCCGTCGAGCGCGAACAGCGGTTCCAGCGCTTCGAGCGGCAGCGAGCGATTTTCCTGACGCTGCGCGCGTCCCGACCACGCGAGGCCGATCTTGCGCTTTGCGTGTCCGCCGAGCGAACCGCGCCACGTGCGGCGCGACGCAGCGGGCGCATTCAGATAAGGCGTGCGCGCCGGAATCGCGTCGAAATCGGTGCCGAGCGCGAGCGGCAGGCTCAGCAACGGGCACTGCAAGTCGGCGTGCGGGCGCTTCGCGCCTTGCGCGATCAACGTGATGCGCCATTGCTGCGCGGTGGGCGCGAGCAGCGAGACGAGTTGCGGCTGCACTTCGAGCACGACATGCGCGGCGCGCTGCGCGGCAATTTCGACGAAGCGCACGAACTGCAGCGTATCGCCGAAGCCCTGTTCCGCGTGCACGAAGAGCGTGCGTCCGGCGATCGGCTCGCCGTTCCAGCGCGGCAGCGACGCCGCGTTCGGCGACTGCGCCGCAGTCTCCAGACGCCATTCGTATTCGGGCAGGCCGCGCTTGAAATTGCCGAGCGTGAGCAGCGTCACGCCGCGGTTCATATGCGCGATGGCGAGATCGGGCCGCAGACGCAGCGCCTGATCGAACGCGCGAATCGCGGCTTCGTGCGCGCCGAGCGCATGATGCGCGGCGCCGAGGCTCAGCCACGCGAGCGCGAAGGTGGGGTCGAGGCCGACCGCGCGCTCGAAACGCGGCCATGCCTCTTCGTGACGGCCGAGCGCGGCGAGCGCGTTGCCGAGCCCAAAGAGTGCGGGCGGCAGGTTCGGCTGAAGCGCGAGCGCGGCTTCGAACGCGGCCACGGCTTCCTGATGCCGGCCCGTCGCGTCGAGCGTATTGCCGAGATTGAACTGCGCGGCGACGAAGCGCGGCTCCGCGCTGAGTGCCGCGCGGAAATGCACGATCGCCTCGTCGGCTGAGCCGAGCGCATTGAGCGCCATGCCGAGATTGTTGTGCGCGCCCGCGTGGCCCGGCCGCAGTTCGAGCGCGCGCCGTAACGAGTCGACGGCTTCGCGATGGCGTCCGAGCGCATGCAGCGCGTTGCCGAGATTGACGTGCGACGACGCGTCCGTCGGCTGGAGCCGCAAGGACTTCTGGAAAGCATCGACGGCATCTTCGTGACGGCCGGCGAGCGCGTACGCGTTGCCGAGGTTGTAGTGCGCGATCGCAAACGCGGGCGCGAGGGTCAGCGCGTTGCGAAAGCGTTCGATTGCCTTGTCGAGCTGGCCGAGCGCCTTCAGCGCATTGCCGAGGTTCAGCTGCAGCGCGGCGTCCTGCGGGCGCAGGTCGGCGGCACGGCGCACGAGGTTGGCCGCTTCTTCGTGCTGGCCTTGCTGGTGGCACAGCACGCCGAGCAGATGCAGCGCGTCGACGTGAGCAGGATCGAGTTCGAGCGTCGCGCGATAGCCGCGCTCTGCGTCGTCGAGCCGGCCGTCACGATGCGCGCTGTACGCGCGATCGAAAAGGGGTTGCATGACGGAGGCGGTGGGGGTGATGCGGGAAAACGCGCATTCTCCCACACTCGGCGCGCGCACCTCCGACTTGACGCGGCGAGTGTTGCTCAATAACATATGAACACATGTTCATATGTATGTCCGAATCATGTCAGCCGTTGTCTCTTTCAATGCCGACGATCGCGTCGTGCAGATCGCCGATCTGTTTCGCCTGCTTGGCGAGCCGACGCGCCTGCGCATCGTGCTCACGTGCGTCGACGAGCGGCGCGCGGTGGGCGCGATCGCCGAGTCGTTGAAGCTGTCGCCTTCGCTCGTGAGCCATCATCTGCGGCTGTTGCGCGCGGCGCGCATCGTGCGCGCGGAGCGGCAGGGCAAGCAGGTGTTCTACGTGGCGGCGGACCGCCACATCAGCGGCATGCTGGCGGACATGCTCGAACACGTCGCCGAACCTCTCAACGATTCCGTCGGCGAACCGGCCGTCGAACTCGCGCAGGACCACACATGAAATACAACACCAACACAACCACGGATGCCGCGGCAGCGAAGCATCAGCCCGCGCCCGGCTCGCACGCGCACACGGACGCATGCGATCACGCGGGCGATGACCACGCAGCGCACGAACAAGAACACGAACACGATCACGGCCATGCGCACGCGGATGGCGGCAACGCCTCGCATGCGCATCATCACGGCCACGGCCATCATCACCATCACCACGCGCCCGTCGCGGGACATGGCCGCGCGTTTGCGCTCGCCGTCGCGCTGAACGTGTTCATCGTCGTGGTGCAAGCGGTCTATGGCGTGCTTGCCAACTCGACGGCGCTGCTCGCCGATGCCGGCCACAATCTCTCCGACGTGCTGGGCCTTTTGCTCGCGTGGGGCGCGACATGGCTCGCGACGCGCCGGCCATCGGCGCGCTATACGTTCGGCCTCGGCGGCTCGTCGATTCTCGCGAGCCTGCTCAATGCGGGATTGCTGCTGTTCGCGTGCGGCGTGATCGTCGCGGAAGCGGTCGGTCGTCTGATTCATCCCGCGCCCGTCGCGGGTCTCGATGTGTTCATCGTCGCGGCCGTCGGCATGGTCGTGAACGGCTTCTCCGCGTGGCTCTTCATGCGCGGCCAGGAAGACGATCTGAACATCCGCGGTGCGTTTCTGCACATGGCGGCCGACGCCGCGGTGTCCGCCGCCGTCGCGATCAGCGGTCTCGCGATTCTCTTCACTGGATGGACCTGGCTCGATCCGGTGATGAGCATCGTCGTGGTCGCGGTGATCGTCTATGGCACGTGGGGCCTGCTGCGCGATTCCGTGAGCCTCGCGCTCGATGCCGTGCCACCCGGCGTCGACGTGCAGAAGATCCGTGACTACCTCGCCGCGCAGCCGGGCGTGATCGATGTGCACGATCTGCACGTATGGGCGATCTCGACGACGGGCAACGCGCTGTCCGCGCATCTCGTGATACCGGACGGGCATCCGGGTGACAACGTGATCGACGGCATCGTCTGCACGTTGCGCGACGAGTTCGACATGCATCACGCGACGTTGCAGGTCGACATGGGAACGACGCATCACCGCTGTTCGCTCGATCACGCGCACGGTACGCATTGAGCCCTCGCACCGCGTGTGTGTTTGATGCGACGCGTCGTCGGCGATGCCGCAGCGATGGGAAGGCACGGCGTACACTAGGTCTGTTTGCATAAGACCCTAAGCATGTCCGACAGCGGAGGTCTGCATGACGGGTGCTTCCTTCGACGTGCCGCCCGTGCTGATCGTCGGCGCGGGGCCGACGGGACTCGCGGCGGCCATGAGCCTTGCACGCGCGCGCGTGCCCGTGCGGCTCATCGACAAGGCGCCGCAACCCGATCCCCATTCGCGCGCGATCGGCATTCAGGCACGCACACTCGAACTGCTGGAACAGCATCGCCTCGTCGAACCGTTTCTCGATCTCGGCCATCGCGCGCGTGCCGCGAACCTCTACTCAAATGGGCAGCGTCTTGCGCGGCTCGATTTCGATCCGCTGCAAACGCGCTATCCGTATCTGCTGTTCCTCGATCAATCGATCACAGAGCGCCTGCTGACAGAGCACCTCGCAACACTCGGCGTGCACGTCGAACGCGGCGTCGAACTGACGATGTTCGCGCAGGGCTCGGCGGGCATCAACGCGACGTTGCATCGCGCGGACGGCCACATCGAGACGCTTCATCCGTCGTACATGATCGCCGCCGACGGCGCGCACAGCGCGATCCGCCATCGGCTCGGCATGAGCTTCGCGGGCAAGACGTTCGAGCAGACCTTTCTGCTCGCCGACGCCGAGGTCGATACGGGCTGGTCCGACGACGAGTTCCACATCTTCGCGTCGGGCGCGGGGCTTGCGGGGCTGTTTCCGATGGGCAAGGGCCGGCACCGGTTGATCGCCGATCATCCCGCGATGCCATCGAACGCATCGGCGAGCGGCAACCCGGCGCCGCTTTCGTCGATCCCCGCGCCGACGCTCGACGAGTGCCGGCAGATCGCGAAGAGCCGCATCCATCATCCCATCGTGCTGACGGCGCTCTCGTGGTCGAGCTACTTTCACCTGAATAGCCGCATGGTCGAGCAGTTGCGCGTGCAGCGCGTGTTTCTCGCCGGCGATTCCGCGCACGTGCACAGCCCGGCGGGCGCGCAAGGGATGAACACGGGCATCCAGGAAGCCTTCAACCTGGGCTGGAAGCTCGCGCGTGTGCTGAAGGGCGACGCACCCGACCGCCTGCTTGACACCTATCACATCGAGCGTCATCCCATCGAGCGCGACGTGCTGCGTCAGACGACCTTCGTCACGCACATGGCGGAAGCGGATCATGGTCCGATGAAGCTGCTGCGCGATCGCGTGATGCCCGTGCTGGCCGCGCTCGGACCGTTGCGCGATGCCGCGCGGCTTACCGTCAGCGAGCTGTCGGTTCAATACCGGCGCAGTCCGCTGACGCTCGAACGCGTACTCGACGGCGGTCCGCGTGCGGGCGAGCGCGCGCCCGATGCGCTCGTGCATGTCGTCGATGGGCCGTTGGGACGCGCGCCCGGCGTCGGCTGCATTTTCGATCTGCACGACCCCGCGTTCTTTTCGCTTTTTCTGCTCGTCGATCCGCCCGAAGATGCGGCATCGAACAACGGCAAGCTGCTCCCGCTGTCCCGCAAGCCCGTGCGTGCCGCCGATCTCGGCCGTTTCGTCGCGGCCGTCGAAGACCTGCTGCCGGGTGCGGTGCGTGTCTGGCGCGTGTCGGATGCGAACGGCGAGGGCGGTGGCCCGTCGCTCAGCGAATCGTTCGGACGCACGCGGCCTTCGTTCTATCTGGTGCGGCCCGACGGCTACGTCTGCGCGCGCGGCCGCCCCGGCTCCGATCTGAACGGACTGCTGCGCCATTGCGAAGCGTGGTTCGCGAAGAGCGCGCTGCCCGAGCCGCCGTCGCCGGCGCAGTGACGCGCCAATAAAAAAAGCGTTCGCATCGGGGACGATGCGAACGCCAGGTGCTGTTGCTTCTGCGTGAATGAAAGCGTGCTACGCCGCCGCTGCCTCCTTCGGCGTCAGATCTTCGCGATGCCGGACGAGCGCCTCGCGGACCATCTCATGCAACTCGAGCTCCACGCCTTCGGGCTTCGTGTGAAGCGTGGCCAGCAGCGCGCGACGCATCCGCGGTTCCCAGAAGCGGCGGATATGATCCGCGATGTTGTCGATCGCTTCTTCGCGATCCGGCATCGACTCGAAGAAATCGCCGATCCGGTTTGCCATGTCGACCAGGTTGTGTTCATCCATTGTGTTGCCTCACTTGCCTGACGTGGTAGCCGCCAGCTCGCGGTTGCGCAGATGCTCGAGCTGTTCGTTGTTGAAGCGCGAGTAGTCCTGCTGCCATTGCGACGGCTGCTCGACGGGCAGCACCTGCACGGCCGTCACCTTGTACTCGGGGCAGTTGGTCGCCCAGTCGGAGCTTTCCGTCGTGATCACGTTCGCGCCCGATTCGGGGAAGTGGAACGTCGTATAGACGACGCCCGGCTGCATCCGGTCGGCCACTTTCGCGCGCAGCACGGTGTAGCCCGCGCGCGATTCGATGCCGACCCAGTCGCCGTCCTTGATGCCGCGGTCCTCGGCGTCTTGCGGATGGATCTCCAGGCGGTCCTCCTCGTGCCAGCGCGAGTTCTCCGTGCGGCGCGTCTGCGCGCCGACGTTGTACTGCGACAGGATGCGGCCCGTCGTCAGGATCAGCGGGTACTTCTGCGTGACCTTTTCCGGCGACGCGACGTACCGCGTGATCACGAACTTGCCCTTGCCGCGCACGAACTCGTCGATGTGCATCGTCGGCGTGCCTTCCGGCGCGTGTTCGTTGCATGGCCACTGGATGCTGCCCAGCTCGTCGATCTTCTCGAACGACACGCCGTGGAAAGTCGGCGTGAGGCGCGCGATCTCATCCATGATCTGCGACGGATGCGTGTAGTCCATCTCGTAGCCGAGCGCGCGAGAGAGCAGGATCGTCACTTCCCAGTCCGAGTAGCCGGCGAGCGGCGGCATCACCTTGCGCACGCGCGAGATGCGGCGTTCGGCATTCGTGAACGTGCCGTCCTTTTCGAGGAACGTCGAGCCCGGCAGCAGCACGTGTGCGTACTTCGCGGTCTCGTTCAGGAAGATGTCCTGCACGACGATGCATTCCATCGACGACAGCGCCGCGCCCACATGCTGCGTGTTCGGATCGGACTGAACGATGTCTTCGCCCTGGCAGTACAAGCCCATGAACGTGCCGTGAATCGCGGCGTCGAACATGTTCGGAATGCGCAGGCCCGGTTCCGGCTGGAGCGTCACGCCCCATTCGCCTTCGAACAGCGAGCGGGTGATCGTATCGCTGATATGACGGTAGCCCGGCAGCTCGTGCGGGAACGAGCCCATGTCGCACGAGCCCTGCACGTTGTTCTGACCGCGCAGCGGATTCACGCCGACGCCTTCGCGGCCGATGTTGCCCGTCGCCATCGCGAGGTTCGCGATGCCCATCACGGTCGTCGAGCCTTGCGCGTGTTCCGTCACGCCCAGGCCGTAGTAGATCGCCGCGTTGCCGCCCGTCGCGTAGAGACGCGCGGCTTCGCGCACGTCCTGCGCCGGCACGCCCGTCACGCTTTCCATCATCTCCGGCGAGTTTTCCGGCAGCGCGACGAAATCGCGCCATTGCTGGAACGCGCGCGTCTCGCAGCGCTCGGCGATGAACTTCTCGTTCAGCAGGCCTTCCGCGACGATCACGTGAGCAAGCGACGTGACGATCGCGACGTTCGTACCCGGACGCAGTTGCAGATGGTGCGTGGCCTTCACGTGCGCGGTATCGACGATATCGATGCGGCGCGGGTCGATGACGATCAGCTTCGCGCCCTGACGCACGCGGCGCTTCAGACGCGAGCCGAACACCGGGTGGCCGTCGGTCGGATTCGCGCCGATCACGATGATCACATCCGACTTGTCGACGGACGCGAACGTCTGCGTGCCCGCCGATTCGCCGAGCGTCGTCTTGAGGCCGTAGCCCGTCGGCGAGTGGCACACGCGCGCGCAGGTGTCGACGTTGTTGTTGCCGAACGCGGCGCGCACGAGCTTCTGCACCAGATACGTTTCTTCGTTCGTGCAGCGCGACGACGTGATGCCGCCGATCGAATCGCGGCCGTACTTCTGCTGGATGCGGCGGAACTCCGACGCCGCGTAGTTCAGCGCTTCTTCCCAGCTGACTTCGCGCCACGGATCGGTGATCTTCGCGCGGATCATCGGCTTCTTGATGCGGTCCTTGTGTGTCGCGTAGCCCCATGCGAAGCGTCCCTTCACGCACGCATGGCCTTCGTTCGCCTGGCCGTTCTTGTGCGGCACCATCCGCACGACCTCGTTGCCCTTCATCTCGGCCTTGAACGAGCAGCCGACGCCGCAGTACGCGCACGTCGTCACGACGGAGTGTTCGGCCTGGCCCATCATCACGATGCTCTTCTCTTGCAGCGTCGCCGTCGGGCATGCCGCGACGCACGCGCCGCACGACACGCACTCCGATTCCATGAACGGCTGGCTCTCGCTCGCGGCGACGCGCGATTCGAAGCCGCGTCCGCTGATGGTCAGCGCGAACGTGCCTTGCGTCTCTTCGCACGCGCGCACGCAGCGGTTGCAGACGATGCACTTCGACGGGTCGTACGTGAAGTACGGGTTCGACTCGTCCTTCTGGTCCTTCAGGTGATTCGCGCCGTCGAAGCCATAGCGCACTTCGCGCAGGCCCGTCACGCCCGCCATGTCCTGCAGCTCGCAGTTGCCGTTGGCGGGGCAGGTGAGGCAGTCGAGCGGGTGATCGGAGATGTACAGCTCCATCACGTTGCGGCGCAGGTCCTGCAGGCGATCCGTCTGCGTGCGCACCTTCATGCCCGCTTCGACAGGCGTCGTGCACGATGCGGGATAGCCGCGCCGTCCTTCGATTTCGACGAGACACAGGCGACACGAGCCGAACGGCTCGAGCGAATCGGTGGCGCACAGCTTCGGGATGTTGACGCCCGCTTCGGCAGCGGCGCGCATCACCGACGTGCCCGCGGGCACCGTGATCGACTCGCCGTCGATTTCGAGCGTCACGTCGACGTCGGAGTGGCGCAGCGGCGTGCCGTAGTCGGTATCGTCGAACGGGCCCCGCTCGTTGCGCAGCGCACCTGCCTTGCAGGCACAGTTGCCGGAGCCGCAGCCGCCGGACTTGAAGGTGATCGGATCAGACATGTTGGGCTCCCTGTTACGCCGCCTGTTTCGGCGTCGCGGTTCCGAGACCGAAGTCTTCGGGGAAATGGTCGAGGGCGGAGACGACCGGGAACGGCGTCATGCCGCCCATCGCGCACAGCGAACCGGACACCATCGTGTCGCACAGATCGCGCAGCAGTTGCACCTGCTTCGTCGACGTGTCGCCGTTGCGGATGCGCTGGATCACTTCGACGCCGCGCGTCGAGCCGATCCGGCACGGCGTGCACTTGCCGCACGATTCGAGCGCGCAGAAGTGCATCGCGTATTGCGCAAGCTCGGCGAGATTCGACGTGTCGTCATGAATCACGAGACCGCCGTGACCGACGACGGCGCCGACCTTCGCGTATTCCTCGTAGTCGAGCGGGATGTCCCACTGGCTTTCGGGCAGATACGTGCCGAGCGGGCCGCCGACCTGCACCGCGCGCGCCGGACGGCCGCTTGCCGTGCCGCCGCCGTAGTCGAACATCAGCTCGCGCAGCGTGCAGCCGAACGCGAGTTCGACGAGACCGCCGCGCTTCACGTTGCCCGCGATCTGGAACGGCAGCGTGCCGCGCGAGCGGCCCATGCCGAAGTCCTTGTAATGCGCCGCGCCCTTCGCGAAGATGATGGGCACGGTCGCGAGCGTGATCACGTTGTTGATCACGGTCGGCTTGCCGAACAGGCCTTCGATTGCGGGCAGCGGCGGCTTCGCGCGCACGATGCCGCGCTTGCCTTCGAGCGATTCGAGCAGCGCCGTTTCCTCGCCGCACACGTAGGCGCCCGCGCCCTTGGCGACGAACAGCTCGAAGCGATGCGCCGAGCCGAGCACGCTGTCGCCGAGCCAGCCGGCTGCGCGCGCCTTGACGATGGCTTCTTCGAGCGTCGCGATCGAATGCGGATACTCGCTGCGCACATAGATATGGCCGACCGTCGCGCCCGTCACGATGCCCGCGATGATCATCCCTTCGATCAGCACGAACGGATCGCTTTCCATCACGAGTCGATCGGAGAAGGTGCCCGAGTCGCCTTCGTCCGCGTTGCAGACGATGTACTTCTGGTCGGCCTTCGCGGCGCGCACCGTGCGCCACTTGATGCCCGCCGGGAACGCCGCGCCGCCGCGGCCGCGCAGGCCCGATTCGACGAGCGCTTCGACAGCCGCGTCGCCGTTCATCGCGAGCGCGTTGTAAAGGCCGATGATGCCGCCGTTCGCGATGTAGTCATCCGTCGAAAGCGGATCGGTGATGCCGATGCGCGCGAACGTCAGGCGCTGCTGCTTCTTCAGATAAGGAATCTCTTCGACGAGGCCGACATGCTTCGCGTGCGTCTTGCCTTCGACAAGGCCCGCGTCGAACAGCGACTTCACATCGTCGGCTTCGACGTTGGCGTAGCCGACGCGGCCTTCAGGCGTCGCCACCTCGATGAGTGGTTCGAGATACAGCAAGCCGCGCGTGCCATTGCGCACGAGTTCGATTTCGATGCCGCGTGCTTGCGCTTCGTCGGCGATGGCCCGGGCGACGGCGTCCGCGCCGAGCGCCAGTGCCGACGAGTCGCGGGGAACGTAGATGCGCGTCATACCGTTTCCTCCACGCGTTTCATTGCGGCTGCGAGCAGCGCGTCGAACTTCTGCGGCGTCACTTTCGCATGCAGCTCGCCGTTGATCATCATCGCCGGAGACAGCGCACATTGGCCGAGGCAGTAAACCGATTCGAGGCCGACGGTGCCATCGCATGCGTGATCGTGTGCGTCGTGCTTGTGCGCGTCGAAGCGGCAGCCGGTGCGCGCTTCGATGTGCTGCGCGAGCGCTTCCGTGCCCATGCTGCGGCACGCTTCCGCGCGACACAGTTGCACCGTGACGGGCGCCGCGGGCGACTGGCGGAAGTGGTGGTAATAGGTAATCACGCCGTGGACTTCCGCTCGCGAGAGGTTCATCGTCCGCGCGAGCGGCGCGACGGTCGCGGGCGGCACGAAGCCGACGTCATCCTGAATGGCATGTAGTACAGCAACCAGCGACATGCCGGGTAGTGCATGACGTCGCACGAGTTCATCTGGTGCTATGGCGGTCGAACGATCCACTGTGGGGCTCCTCCAAAAGCGATATATGCACTTGTTATTCATAAGTCGTGCATCTATGCTTGGCTTGTGTGATATATCAATGCGAACGATAGGCGGGTGTACCGGCTTTCGCAATAGGAACTCTAACTACATATATGATTCGAATCGAATGCCAGGCGCAGCTGATTGTGCGGGACAGCAACGGCGGAACGTCCAGCCTGACTGACGCTGTGCCGTTGCTCGCGCTCGTGGACCAGACGGGGAGCATTGCGCAGGCCGCTGCGCTTAAGGGTTTGTCCTACCGTCATGCGTGGGGTTTGCTGCGCGCAATCGAGACGCAACTGGGCGGCGCGCTGATCGAAAAGGAACGCGGGCGCGGCTCTGCGCTATCGGAATTGGGGCAGGCTGTGTTGCGCGCGCAACGACTTTGCGGCGAGCGCCTGGACGGCAACATGCAGGCTCTGGCGAGCGAAGTCGCGAGCGATCTGAACCGCTGGCTCGCGCCGCCTGCCGATGATGTGCGCATTCACGCATCGCACGGTTACGCGGTGGCCGCGCTCGTGACGGCGCTCGTCGCCGACGACGTGCCGCTCGACATCAAGTATCGCGACAGTGCCGAAGCGATCACGGCGCTCGCGCGCGGCGAGTGCGATCTCGCGGGCTTTCACCTGCCGCGCGGCGAGTTTCGCGCGGTGTGCGCGGACAAGTATCGCCAGTGGCTCGATTCGCAACGTCACGTGCTCGTGCATCTGACACGGCGCAAGCAGGGGCTCTTTCTCGCGAAGGGCAATCCGAAACGCATCGAAGGATTGACCGACCTCGCGCGCGACGACATCCGCTTCGTCAACCGGCAGCACGGTTCGGGCACGCGCATGCTGATCGATCTGGCACTGCGGCGCGTGGGCGTCGATCCGGACCGGATCAACGGCTATGCGTCGACGGAGCTGACGCATTCGGCGATCGCGGCGTTTGTCGCGAGCGGGATGGCGGACGTCGGGTTCGGCGTCGAGCCGGCCGCGCATCATTTCGGGCTCGATTTCATTCCGATCGTCGACGAGGACTATTACTTTGCATGCGATCGCGCGCGGCTCGGGCGCGAGCCGCTCGCGACGGTCATGTCCGTGCTGGGCGGCGATGCGTTCCGGCAGAGCGTCGCGCATCTGGAGGGCTACGATCCCATCGATTGCGGCAGGCTGCTCGAACTGGAAGAAGGGCTCGCGGGGTAGGACGGCGCGCGAAGAGAACGGCTTTCGGCGCGGGTAAGCGACGGTAATAACGCGTAAAGCCGCAGAGGCTGCGTCGCTGCGCGCTTTGCGCTAATCTCTACGCTTTCCTTACTCCGCCTCATTTGCACGGCGCGCCTGTCGCGCCGAATCGACATGAAATATCTCGTTCCCGCTTGTGCTGCCGCGCTCACTGCCGGCACGTTGTTTGCCACGATGTCAGCTGCATTCGCGCAGAATTCGCCCGGCGTGCCGGGCGGCATCCTGAACGACGAGTTCCGTCTGAATGAGCATCCGCAGATGCCGTTCGGCGCGTCGGCTCCGTCGAAGAAGTTCCAGAGCGACAAGCCTACAAAACTGCGCAAGCGCGGCGACAACGGCGATCCGAACGGCTGCAACCTCAAGTGCCCCGAGGATCATTAACCTTCGGGGTTTCGGCTGCGGCCGTTTTGCCGCGCGTTTCGTGCTGTCGGAAAAGCTGTGCGATTACGGCTTCGCGGTGTGCCACATGTCCTTGAAGCCCTCGCCCTTCATGTCGCCGGGCTTTTCGTCCTTGGCAAAGCGGTAGAGCGGCTTTCCTTTGTAAGCCCATTGCTTCTTGCCATCCCCGCCGTCGATCACGGTCCAGTCGCCTGAGGGCTTGTCGGCCGAGTCGGCGGCGGCGGCAGGCCAGTACGTCGTGCAGCCGCCCGTGCAGGCGCTTTTTCCGGGTGTCGTGTCCTTGTCGAAGGTGTAGAGCGTTCTGCCTTGTTCATCGACGAGACGTCCGTCCATGGTTTTCGGCGGCGCCGCGAAGGCAGTCTGCTGAACGGCGAGAGCGGCGATGAGAAGGAGAGTCTTGCGCATGATGCGGCTCCTGTTCTGACGTTGTATATGGAGTTTATGCAATCGATCGGCATGCGTACGCTGTAATTGCGTGCGCATGGGTTAAACGGTTTGCGAGCCGCGATATTCCATGCGTCGTGGGACGACAGCCGATTATTGTTTGTCTCGCGGTTGTCATCTGAGGAGATGATGCATAGCCTCGCGCGTCAGATCGGCAGCCGATCAGGTTCGGATCAGCGTCGCGCCGCATGTGGTGATGTCGCCGAGGTAGGCCACGCGCAGACCGTCGTGCCGACGTCTACCGCTGGCGATGATCGGATACTTGCCGCCGCAGCGAGGGCACGCGACCAGATGGCCGTCGAGTGCAACGCGGACGCCTTCGTCCGTCAGATCCAACGCCGCTTCGACGATCTTTCCGCCGTGACTGGTGGTGTCGCCGAGGCGGGCCATTGGGCGCTCGTCTATGTCTCTCATGTCCGTTTCTAATGTGTGAGGTGGTTAGTTCTACTGTGCGAATGTCGCGGGCCGTCGAAACGGATCAGCGTCCCGCGATTTCACCCTATGTCGCGTGAAGCTGGCTATCAGAAAAGGTTGAAAAAAGGGCGGACGGCGTTTGGCCCTGCCCCAGGGCACCTGCCGCGCATAGCGAGACGCGAACAAAAAACCCGCGTAGCCAAGGCTATCGCGGGTTTCGGGGCAGCGTAGCCGCTGCCGGAAAATATGTGGTGGAGGCGGCGGGAATCGAACCCGCGTCCAGAAGTCCTCCACGACCAGTTCTACATGTTTAGTTCTGTCTTTTGATTTAACCGCAGCGACGCGGACGAACACGCTGCGCTACGGCGATTCACTAGATTTTCGACCTTGGCGTCGTGACGCCACCAAGGCTTAACTGACGTATATGACCTCTGGCGGTATTGCTACCGGTCTTGCGACTCTGACCCGTCAGTGAGCCAGGCAGAGGACGGCGGCCTTAGGCTGCCAGTGCGAACGTATCGTCGTTTGCAGTTACGTTTTTCCCATTGATTAACGAGGTGACGGGTCCTCGACATGCCCTAGCCGCTTCGCAACCCCTGTCGAAACCAGGTCGCCCCCACAGAAGGAATGAGCCACATATGTGGCCCACACGTCATTTTACAATACCGGCTCCCATGAGTCACGGCGAACGTTCGTGTGACGCCGGCTCGGGCCCGCCGCGCATCGGCGCGGTCAACTGGTCAACTGATGTAGCGCAGCAGTTCCAGCAATTCGGCAGGCGAATTCACCACATGCCTCGCGTGCCATTGAGTCGGCGGAATATCGTTCCCGCAGTAGCCATACGCGGCGGCCACCGTCACCATGCCGGCGGCAAAGCCTGCCTGAACGTCGCGCAAGTCGTCGCCGACATACACGACCCGCTCGGGCGGCAAGTCCAGTTCCTTTGCGGCGTGCAGCAGCGGCGCGGGGTGCGGCTTCGAGTGCGGCGTGGTGTCACCGCTGACGACGCATCCCGCGCGCATATCCAGCCCCAGTTGCGCGACGAGCGGCTCGGTCAGCCGCGCCACCTTGTTCGTCACGATGCCCCAGCGCACGCCGCGCGCATCGAGTTCGTCGAGTATGTCGCCGATGCCGGGAAAGAGAGTGGTCTCGATGCACAGATCGGCTTCGTAGTTCGCAAGGAATTCTTCGCGCATCGACGAGTAGTCGTGATGCTCGGGATCGATGCCGAACGCGCCGCCCAAGAGCCCGCGTGCGCCGGCGGACGCGAGCGGCCGCAACTGCTCGAGCGGCACCATCTCGAGGCCGCGCTCGTGGCGCATTTTGTTGACGGCGGCGGCGAGGTCGGGCGCGGTGTCCGCGAGCGTGCCGTCGAGATCAAAAAGGATGCCTTGGCAGAGACCGATCGACGCGTCTTCGTCTTCTCGTTGTGGCAGGGGCGTGGGATCGCTCATTGAAGTAGGCGGAAGGTGCGAAAAAGGCGGGTGGTTCAGGCGTCGCGGCGGCACGCGAGCATGTAGTTGACGTCGGTATCGCTCGACAGGCCGAAGTGGCGGGTGAGCGGGTTGTACGTGATGCCCTTGATGTCGGCCGTTCGCAGGCCCGCCACGCGCGCGAAGCCCGCGAGCTCCGACGGACGGATGAAGCGGGCGTAGTCGTGAGTGCCCTTGGGCAGCATGCGCGCGAGGTACTCCGCGCCGATTACAGCCAGGAGATACGACTTGACGTTACGGTTGAGCGTCGAAAAGAACACCCAGCCGCCTGGTTTGACCAGCGTCTTGCACGCCTCGACGACCTTCGATGGATCGGGCACGTGCTCGAGCATTTCCATGCATGTCACGACGTCGAACGAGGCCGGTTCGCGGGCCGCTAGCGCCTCGGCGGCGATTTCCTCGTAATTTACCGTTACACCACTTTCAAGGCTGTGAAGGTCCGCGACGCCCAGCGCTTCGTTAGAAAGGTCGATTCCCTTCACATCGGCGCCCAACGTGGCCATGGATTCGGACAGAATGCCGCCGCCACAGCCGATATCGAGCACACGCTTGCCTGCCAGATGCGCATGCGAGTCGATCCAGTTGAGCCGCACCGGATTCAGTTCGTGCAGAGGTTTGAATTCGGCGTTCGGGTCCCACCAGCGATGTGCGAGATCGCTGAATTTCTGCAGTTCGTGGGGATCGGCGTTGGTCATGACGGATGCGGCCTCGAAGGCTGAAAAGCAGGGTGGATCGGAGAAACCCTGAGTATATAGGGCCGCGTACAGGGCGGCAAAAGCGGCTGGCGCGGCACGGCTTCGCGCCGCGGTTGTATCCCTCTCCATATGATTGGTTGCGTGAGCATGTGTCAGTTGACGCTCGCGCCAAATGACGCAAGGCGCCATAAAAAAAGCCCCGCTGAAGCGGGGCTTTGACACTGCGGTAATTTTTGTAGCTTACTGCTTCGAAGTACCGACAACTTCGACTTCCACGCGACGATCCGGCGCGAGGCAGGTGATGAGTTGCTTGCGGTTCTTCTGGTTGCAGCCCGTCGTGACCGGGTTGCGCTTGCCCTTGCCTTCCGTGTAGATGCGGTTGGCTTCGATGCCCTTGCTGACCAGGTATGCCTTGACAGCTTGCGCACGACGCAGCGACAGACGGTCGTTGTACTTGTCCGAACCGATGCGGTCGGTGTAGCCCGTGGCCACGACGACTTCAAGGTTCAGGGAGCCGATCTTCGATGCCAGGTCGTCCAGCTTTTCCTTGCCGGCCGGCTTCAGAATTGCCTTGTCGAAGTCGAACAGCGCGTCAGCTTGATACGTAATCTTCTGGCTGGTGATAGCCGGAGCTGCCGGCGGCGGAGCCGGCGGGGTCGGTGCTTGTGCGACCAGTGCGCCATCGCACTTTGCGTTAGCCGTTGCCGGCGTCCAGAACGCATCGCGCCAGCAAAGCTCGTTCGTGCCGTTCATCCACACGTATTCGCCGGTGCCGTTCACCCAGTTGTCGTTCGTGGCTTGTCGCGACGCCGGCACCGACTGTGCCGAAGCGGATGCAGCCATAACTGCGGTAGCTGCAATGAACGCGAGCTTTGAAAGTTTATTCATATTTCTCCTCTCGAAATTGAGATTACCGCAGGTTTACTGCGAGCCTGTTGACGAAGACCAGTCATACATTGCTCGAAGTATAACATCGGTGCCGAATAAAAGACGCTGTGTGTAGACTTCGAGCAGTGTCTAACTTTGTGCGTTCGCATTTTGCCATATCGTTCCCTTCCGACGATAAAAAAATCCTCCCCCTACAGATACGCCCGGTCGAATGTGGTGCATGCGCAACAAAAGGTGCCAAGTTCGCCAGGAGCCCGCCAGAGGCGGTTCGGCGCGGCATGCGGAGGAGCATTTTCCGGGCCCGGCCATGGCGCGTGCGAGGCGCTTCCAGGTGCCGTTTTCGCGTATCCCACTAATAGGTATACGCACGCCGTCGGGCGCGGTTGCGCCGCATGTTAGAATCGCGTGATGCGCTGCGCTCGCAGATGCATAGGGGTAGGCCCAAGCGGTGAGGCGAAAAACGCGTGTCCCTCATCGTCTTCGCGCGTAAACGATACGGACAATGGATCAATTCGCCAAAGAGACTCTACCAATCTCCCTAGAGGAGGAAATGCGCCGCTCGTATATCGAGTACGCGATGAGCGTGATCGTAGGGCGCGCGCTTCCCGATGTCCGTGATGGTCTGAAGCCGGTTCACCGGCGCGTGCTCTACGCGATGCACGAGCTGAACAACGACTGGAATCGGGCATACAAGAAATCGGCGCGTATCGTCGGCGACGTGATCGGTAAGTACCACCCGCACGGCGACTCGGCTGTATACGACACGATCGTGCGCATGGCGCAGGATTTTTCGCTGCGCTATATGCTCGTCGATGGACAAGGCAATTTCGGGTCAGTCGACGGCGACAACGCCGCGGCGATGCGTTACACCGAAATCCGCATGGCGAAGATCGGCCACGAACTGCTCGCCGACATCGACAAGGAAACGGTCGACTTCCAGCCGAACTACGACGGCAGCGAGAACGAGCCGTCCATTTTGCCCTCGCGCATCCCAAATCTGCTGATCAACGGCTCGTCGGGCATTGCAGTGGGTATGGCGACGAACATTCCGCCGCACAATTTGAGCGAAATCGTCGACGCCTGTCACCATCTTCTGAAGAACCCGGAATCGACGATCGACGAACTGATCGAGATCGTGCCCGCGCCCGATTTCCCGACGGCGGGCATCATCTACGGCGTCGCCGGCGTGCGCGACGGCTATCGCACGGGCCGCGGGCGCGTGGTGATGCGCGCCGCGACGCACTTCGAAGAGATCGATCGCGGTCAGCGCATGGCGATCATCGTCGACGAGCTGCCGTATCAGGTGAACAAGCGCTCGCTGCTCGAGCGGATCGCCGAGCTGGTGAATGAGAAAAAGCTCGAAGGCATTTCGGATATTCGCGACGAATCCGACAAGAGCGGCATGCGCGTCGTGATCGAGCTGAAGCGCGGCGAAGTGCCTGAGGTCATTCTCAACAATCTTTATAAGGCAACGCAGCTCCAGGACACATTCGGCATGAACATGGTCGCGCTGGTCGACGGCCAGCCGAAGCTGCTGAACCTGAAGGAAATGCTTACGCATTTCCTGTCGCATCGTCGCGAGGTGCTGACGCGGCGCACCGTGTACGAGCTGCGCAAGGCGCGCGAACGCGGTCACGTGCTCGAAGGCCTTGCCGTGGCGCTCGCCAACATCGACGAGTTCATCGCGATCATCAAGGCCGCGCCCACGCCGCCCATCGCGAAGCAGGAGCTGATGGACCGCACGTGGGATTCGACGATCGTGCGCGACATGCTGCAGCGCGCGGAATCCGACGCGGCGTCGTCCGGCGGCCGCGCGGCGTACCGCCCGGAAGGGCTGAACCCCGCGTACGGCATGCAGGCCGACGGCCTCTACCGTCTGTCGGACACTCAGGCTCAGGAAATTCTCCAGATGCGCCTGCAACGCCTGACGGGCCTGGAGCAGGACAAGATCATCGGCGAGTACCGCGACGTGATGGCGCAGATCGCCGACCTGCTGGACATCCTGGCGCGCCCCGAGCGCATAACTGCGATCATCTTCGACGAACTCACGTCGATCAAGAGCGAATTCGGCGATGAGCGCCGCTCGAAGATCGAAATGAACGCGACGGAGCTGAACACCGAAGACTTGATCACGCCGCAGGACATGGTCGTGACGATGTCGCATGCCGGTTATGTGAAATCGCAGCCGTTGTCCGAATATCGCGCCCAGAAGCGCGGAGGTCGCGGCAAACAGGCGACGCAGATGAAGGACGACGACTGGATCGACACGCTCTTCATCGCGAATACGCACGATCACATCCTGTGCTTCTCGAACCGCGGCCGCGTCTACTGGCTGAAGGTCTACGAAGTGCCGCAGGGTTCGCGCAACTCGCGCGGCCGTCCGATCGTCAATATGTTCCCGCTGCAGGAAGGCGAGAAGATCACGGTTGTTCTGCCCGTCAAGGAATTTTCGGCGGACAAGTTCGTTTTCATGGCGACGGCGCTCGGCACAGTCAAGAAGACGCCGCTCGAGCAGTTCAGCCGTCCGCTGAAGAAGGGCATCATCGCGGTCGGTCTGGATGACGGCGATTACCTGATCGGCGCGGCGATCACTGACGGCGAGCACGACGTGATGCTGTTCTCTGATTCGGGCAAGGCAGTCCGGTTCGACGAAAACGACGTTCGTCCGATGGGTCGCGAGGCGCGCGGCGTGCGCGGCATGCAACTCGAAGACGGCCAGCAGGTGATCGCTCTGCTCGTGGCCGGCGACGAGCAGCAGTCGGTGCTGACGGCAACGGAAAACGGCTACGGCAAGCGCACGCCGATTACGGAGTACACACGCCACGGCCGCGGCACGAAGGGCATGATCGCGATCCAGACGTCCGAGCGTAACGGCAAGGTGGTTGCCGCGACGCTCGCCGATCCGGAATCGCAGATCATGCTGATCACCAACACGGGCGTGCTGATTCGTACGCGCGTGTCGGAAATTCGAGAAATGGGCCGTGCAACGCAAGGTGTTACACTCATCAGCCTTGATGAAGGCACCAAGCTTTCCGGTCTGCAACAGATTGCCGAAGCGGAAGCTGACGTGGACGGCGACGCAGACACTTCCGCCGACGAAGCAGACGACACCAACGGCGAAGCGTCCTGATCCGCACCGAAGCTTCTCAAGTCATGCGTGTGATCGCGCGGGCCTCATAGGCGCATCGGGTCGATGCGCCGCCTGCGCGGCAAACCAGTTAGGTTAATTTCTCTTAGGGAGTAGTGATGCAAAAACGATTCAAGCAGTTGATGGTTCTGGCCGCTTTCGTGCCGACCCTGGCGATGGCGCAAGCGCTGCAAAACCAGCAGCCGGCTCCGGCTGCCCAGGCTGCCGCTGCCCCGGTCGACCCCGCGAAGCAAGCCGCCATCAAGGAACTGCTGGATGCAATCGACGCGCAGAAGCTGGTCGGCGCGATCGGCAACAGCGCGCAGATGCAGGCCAAGCAACTGGTTCCGGCGATCCTGTCGGACGCGCTGTCGGAAAACAAGACGATGACGGACAAGCAAAAGCAGGCTTCTGTTCCGGCGCTGCAGAAGAACGCCGTGCCGAAGCTGGTTGACTCGGCTGGCCAGGTCTTCGCAACGGACGCGTTCAAGCAGGACGCGATGCAAGCTCAGTACGACGCCTACGCGAAGTACTACAGCGTGCAGGAAATCAAGGATCTGACGACGTTCTACAAGAGCCCGACGGGCCGCAAGTTCATCCAGGTGCAAGACCAGGTTGGCCGCGACGTGGTGAACGGTCTGATGCAGAAGTACATGCCGCAATCGATCAAGGCGACGCGCGACCAGGCCGACAAGGAAGTCGCATCCGTCAAGCCGGCGAAGTAAGCAGGTCGAACGAGGCTTAAGGACGTTCGAAGCGCCGCGTGACACGGGCGGCGGTCGAAGGAGTTCATTGAACTCCCTTGAATCGCCGCGGTTTGGCGGGTTTTGAGCGTCAATGCGATAATGGCCGTTTGCGCTTGCGCGCAGACGGCCATTTTCTTTCAGGCGCGGTTTCCGGTTCTTTTCCATGCCGTGCGCCTGCCTTTCGGGGTTCTCACGATGCGCGTGTTCAATTTCTCCGCCGGTCCGGCGGCCATGCCCGAAGACGTGCTGCGCCAGGCAGCCGACGAAATGCTCGATTGGCGCGGCAGTGGCATGAGCGTGATGGAAATGAGCCATCGCGGCAAAGAGTTCATGACGATCCACGAAGAGGCGCTGACCGATCTGCGCGATTTGCTGCAGGTGCCGTCCAGTCATCAGATTCTTTTCCTGCAAGGCGGCGGGCTCGGCGAAAACGCAATCGTGCCGATGAACCTGATGGGCCGCAAGGCACGCGCCGACTTCGTCGTGACGGGTTCGTGGTCGCAGAAGTCGTTCAAGGAAGCGCAGAAATACGGCACGGCGAATCTCGCCGCCAGCGGCGAAACGCCCGAAGGCTATACGCGCGTGCCGCCGCGCGCCGAGTGGAAACTGTCCGACGATCCCGCCTACGTGCACCTCTGCACGAACGAGACGATTCACGGCGTCGAGACGTTCGAGATTCCCGATCTCGGCGACATCCCGCTCGTCGCGGACGCGTCGTCGCACATCCTGTCGCGCCCGATGGACATCGCCAAATACGGCGTGCTGTTCGGCGGCGCACAGAAGAACATCGGCATGGCGGGCGTGACCGTCGTGATCGTGCGCGAAGACCTGCTTGACCGTTCGATGACCATCTGTCCGTCGGCGTTCGAGTGGAAGACGGTCGCGCTGAACAATTCGATGTACAACACGCCGCCCACGTATGCGATCTATATCGCCGGGCTCGTGTTCAAGTGGTTGAAGAAGCAGGGCGGTCTGAAGGCAATCGAGGCACGCAACGTCGAGAAGGCGAAGCTGCTGTACGACACTATCGATTCGAGCCGCTTCTATCTGAACAAGGTCGAGCGAAACGCGCGGTCGCGGATGAACGTACCGTTCTTCCTCGCCGACGAGTCGCGCAACGAAGATTTCCTGGCCGGCGCGAAAGCGCGCGGGCTGGTGCAGCTGAAGGGCCACAAGTCCGTCGGCGGCATGCGGGCGTCGATTTACAACGCGGTGCCGCTCGAAGGCGTCAAAGCGCTTGTCGAGTACATGAGGGAATTCGAACAGCGCAGCGCGTGATCCTTCGAAGCACGCGCGCGCATCTTTTCCGAACTGGCCCATACAGGACCCGAAGTGGCCCTTTAGAAGCATGGACGACGAACTCAATTCCCAACTCAAGCCGCTGCGCGATCGGATCGACGCGATCGACGCGCAGCTCATCGCGCTGCTGAATCAGCGGGCTGCCATCGCGCTCGCAGTCGGCGAGGTGAAGAAGCATTTCAACGCACCCGTGTTTCGTCCGGAGCGCGAGCAGCAGGTGATCGCGCGTTTGCAGGACATGAGTCAGGGCCCACTCGCCGGCGAGCACATCGACGCGATCTGGCGCGAGATCATGGCCGCGAGCCGCGCGCTGGAAAAGAACCTGACGGCCGCATACCTCGGGCCGGCGGGCACCTACAGCGAACAGGCGATGCACGAATACTTCGGCCAATCGATCGAAGGGCTGCCGTGTTCGTCGATCGACGAAGTGTTCCGCTCGGTCGAAGCGGGCGGCGCGGAATTCGGCGTCGTTCCCATCGAGAATTCGACGGAAGGGGCAGTGTCGCGCACGCTCGATCTGCTGCTGCAAACGCAGTTGCTGATCGGCGGCGAACTCGCGTTGCCGATCCACCACAATCTGCTGACGCTCGACGGCGCGCTGACGGGCGTGACGCGCGTATGCGCGCATGCGCAGGCGCTCGCGCAGTGCCAGCGCTGGCTGTCCACGCATGCACCGCATGTCGAGCGCCAGGCGGTGTCGAGCAACGCGGAGGCCGCGCGGATGGCCGCGGAAGATCCGACCATCGCGGCCATCGCCGGCGACCGCGCCGCCACTCAGTACGGGCTGCAAGTCACTTATGCGCTGATCCAGGACGATCCGCACAACCGCACCCGCTTCGTGATGATCGGCAAGCAGCCGACGGGCGCGAGCGGCTACGACAAGACGTCGCTGATCGTGTCGGTTGCGAACGAACCTGGCGCGGTGTTCAAGCTGCTGGAGCCGCTCGCGCGGCACGGCGTGTCGATGACGCGCTTCGAGTCGCGTCCGGCGCGCGTCGGCACGTGGGAGTACTACTTCTACATCGACGTCGAAGGCCATCGCGACGATGCGCCCGTTGCGGCCGCGCTCGCCGAGCTCGGCCAGAAAGCGGCGTTCCTGAAGATTCTCGGCTCGTATCCGCGCGCCCGCTGATACGCCGCGTTCGATTCCGATCCAACCAACATACCTGGACAGAGCTATCCGGAGAGCCCTATGACAACGTCTTTCGGTCCTTCCTATGTTCGCGCGATCGCGCCTTATGTGGCTGGCAAGCCGATCGCGGAAGTCGCGCGCGAATTCGGGCTGGACGAAGCGCGCATCGTGAAGCTGGCGTCGAACGAGAATCCGCTCGGCATGCCGGAGTCCGCGAAGACGGCGATGGCGCAGGCCGCGAGCGAACTCGGCCGCTATCCGGATGCGAACGCGTTCGAACTGAAGGCGGCGCTCTCCGCGCACTACGACGTGCCCGCCGACTGGATCACGCTCGGCAACGGCAGCAACGACATTCTCGAACTGGCCGCGCACGCGTTCGTCGAGAAGGACCAGTCGATCGTCTATTCGCAGTATTCGTTCGCCGTATATGCGCTCGCGACGCAAGGCCTGGGCGCACGCGCGATCATCGTACCTGCCGTGAAGTACGGCCACGATCTCGACGCGATGCTCGCCGCGATCGCCGACGACACGCGGCTCGTTTTTGTCGCGAACCCGAACAATCCGACGGGCACGTTCATCGACGGTCCGACGATCGAAGCGTTCCTGTCGAAGGTGCCGCGCCACATCGCCGTGGTGCTCGACGAGGCGTACACGGAATACCTGAGCGCGGACAAGCGCTACGACTCGATCGCATGGGTGCGCCGCTATCCGAACCTGCTGGTGTCGCGCACGTTCTCGAAGGCGTTTGGTCTTGCGGGCTTGCGCGTCGGCTTCGCGATCGCGCAGCCGGAGCTGACCGATCTGATGAACCGTCTGCGTCAGCCGTTCAACGTGAATACGCTAGCGCAAGCGGCTGCGATCGCCGCGCTGAACGACAAGCCTTTCCTGCAGAAGAGCGCGGAACTGAATGCGCAGGGCTATCGCCGGCTGACGGAAGCGTTCGACAAGCTTGATCTCGAATATGTGCCCTCCGACGGCAACTTCGTGCTGGTGCGCGTCGGCGACGACGACGGCGCGGGCAATCGCGTGAATATCGAACTGCTGAAGCAGGGCGTGATCGTGCGGCCCGTGGGCAGCTATGGCTTGCCACAGTGGCTGCGCGTGACGATCGGCTTGCCCGAAGAAAACGAGGCGTTCATCGCCGCGCTCGAAAAGACGCTCGCGACGGCCTGAGCGCCCAATGCAATCCACGCGCCTCATCGAGTGCGAGGCGCGTTTTTTCTGTGACTGACGTGGCAGCGTTCTCTTTCGACAAACTGGTGATTTTCGGCGTCGGGCTGATCGGCGGATCGCTCGCTCGTGCGCTGCGCGAACGCGCCGACGTGGGTGGCGAGCGCCGCGTGATCGGCGTGGGGCGCTCGGCGGCATCGACGCAACGCGCGCTGCAACTGGGCGTGATCGACGCGAGCGCAGCGCTCTCCGATGACGTCGCGCTGCGCGATGCATTAAAGGGCGCCGATCTGTTGCTGCTCGCGGCGCCCGTCGCGCAGACGCAGCCTATGCTCGAACGCATCGCGCCGTTTCTCGATCCGTCGACGATCGTCACCGACGCCGGCAGCACGAAGTCCGATGTCGTTGCCGCGGCGCGCGCGGCGCTGGGCGAGCGCATCGGCCAGTTCGTGCCCGGTCATCCGATCGCGGGCCGCGAATCGAGCGGCGTCGATGCGGCGCTGGCGGACCTGTACGTGAACCGTAACGTCGTGCTGTGCGCGTTGCCGGAGAATGCGCCGGCGCCCGTCGAACGCGTTGCTGCCATGTGGCGCGCGACGGGAGCGAGCGTGCACGCGATGTCTCCGGCGCAGCACGACCGCGTGTTCGCGTCGGTCAGCCATTTGCCGCATGTGTTGTCGTTCGCGCTCGTCGAGCAGATTCTCAATTCACCCGACGCCGCGCTGAAGTTCTCGTTCGCGGCGGGCGGATTCCGCGACTTCACCCGGATTGCCGCGTCGAGCCCGGAAATGTGGCGCGACGTGTGCGTGGCGAACCGCGCGGCGCTGCTCGACGAACTCGACGCCTATACGGACGTGCTGGCGCGCCTGCGCGCGGCGATCGAAGCCGGCGACGGCGCGACGCTCGAAGCCGTGTTCGCGCGCTCGCGCTCCGCACGCAGCAAGTGGCAGGAACGCGCGGCGTCGTCGCAACAGGCATCGCAGCAGCCGTCGCCTGCGCGCTCCGCAACCGACGACGCGTCGAAATAACTGGACACTGGAATTCACATGGAACATCTCGATCTCGGACCATTTTCCCGTGCGTCCGGCACGGTCCGTCTGCCCGGCTCGAAGAGCATTTCGAACCGCGTGTTGCTGCTCGCGGCGTTGGCCGAGGGCGAGACGACGATTACGAATCTGCTCGATTCCGACGATACGCGCGTGATGCTCGACGCGCTCGAAAAGCTCGGCGTGAAGCTCAAACGCGACGACGACACCTGCGTCGTGACGGGCACGCGCGGCGCGCTGCCGGCGGCGCGCGCCGATCTGTTTCTCGGCAACGCGGGCACGGCGGTGCGGCCGCTGACGGCGGCGCTTGCCGTGAACGGCGGCGATTACCGCATTCACGGCGTGCCGCGCATGCACGAGCGGCCGATCCGCGATCTGGTCGACGGGCTGCGTCAGATCGGCGCGAAGATCGATTACGAAGAGAACGAAGGCTTTCCGCCGCTGCGCATCCGCCCGGCGCAAATTGCCGTCGACGCGCCGATCCGCGTGCGTGGCGACGTGTCGAGCCAGTTCCTGACTGCGCTGCTGATGGCGCTGCCGCTCGTCAGGACGGCAAGCGGCGAGACGGTCGTCGAAGTGGCGGGCGAACTGATTTCGAAGCCCTACATCGAGATCACGATTGCGCTGATGGCGCGCTTCGGCATCAAGGTCGAGCGGCTCGGCTGGGAGCGCTTCACGATTCCGAACGGCGTGCGCTATCAGTCGCCGGGCAAGATCATGGTGGAGGGCGACGCGTCGTCGGCGTCGTACTTCCTCGCGGCGGGCGCACTGGGCGGCGGGCCGCTGCGCGTCGAGGGCGTGGGCCGCGCGAGCATCCAGGGCGACGTCGGCTTCGCGACGGCGCTGACGAAGATGGGCGCGAACGTCACGATGGGCGACGACTGGATCGAGGTGCGCGGCGTCGGCAACGACCACGGCAAGCTCGATCCGGTCGACATGGACTTCAACCTGATTCCCGACGCGGCCATGACGATCGCCGTGGCGGCGCTGTTCGCCGACGGCACGTCGACGCTGCGCAATATCGCGAGCTGGCGCGTGAAGGAAACCGACCGGATCGCCGCGATGGCGACGGAGTTGCGCAAGGTGGGCGCGACGGTGCAGGAGGGCGAGGATTTCCTCGTCGTCACGCCGCCCGAAAAACTGACGCCGAGCGCCGCAATCGACACCTACGACGATCACCGGATGGCGATGTGCTTCTCTCTGGTGAGCCTGGGCGGCGTGCCTGTGCGGATCAACGACCCGAAGTGCGTCGGCAAGACGTTCCCCGATTATTTCGAGCGCTTCCTTGCGCTCGCTCGACCCTGACCCTCGCATTGACAACATCCGCCGCCCGTTTCGACGGGCGACTTTCTAGATGAAATCGACCCGTCCCTTTCACCAGACGCCCGTCATCACGATCGACGGCCCGACCGCATCCGGCAAAGGCACAGTAGCCGCGCTGGTAGCCGCCGAACTCGGCTTCCACCTGCTGGACAGTGGCGCGCTGTACCGGCTCGCGGCGCTCGCCAGCGTGCGCTACAACATCGCCGCCGCCGACGCCGAGGCGCTTGCAAAACTGGTCGGCGATCTCCATATCACGTTTCGCGAAGGCATCGCGCAACTGGACGGCGTCGACGTGTCGACGGAAATCCGCGCTGAGGAAATCGGCAACCGGGCGTCGGCAATTGCTGTTCACGCACCTGTCAGGGCCGCGCTGGTGGCCCGTCAACGGGCTTTTCGCAAGCAGCCGGGCCTGGTCGCGGACGGCCGCGACATGGGCACTGTGATCTTTCCAGACGCCTTGCTGAAGGTGTTTTTGACGGCGAGCGTCGAGGCGCGCGCGGCCCGTCGGCATAAGCAATTGATCCAAAAAGGTTTTTCTGCTAATATGGATGACTTGCTTCGGGATTTACGTGAACGCGACGAGCGCGATAGCAAGCGCGAAGCCGCGCCGCTCAAGCCCGCAGCCGATGCGCAGTTACTCGATACCTCGGCACTGTCGATCGACCAGGCGGTCGAACAGGTGGTGCAATGGTACCGGGCGCTGGCTCCGCAGAACTGAAAGCGGGGACTCGCATCGAAGTTGTTTTGGTTGTCGTGTAGGTGCTTCACCGCTGAGTGTGAACGAAGCGCGAAGCGATTGTTTAACCCTTAACCCCGTATGGCTTTCGCTCCTTTGCCGTAGTGCTGAACCATGGTGGTTCACCTGACGCTGCGAAAACCATGCAAATTCAGATTTTTATGTCCGACCTGCAAACCTCTACCCCGAATACCGAATCTTTTGCGGCTCTGTTCGAAGAGTCGCTGACCAAGCAGGACATGCGCGCTGGCGAAGTGATCTCCGCCGAAGTCGTGCGCGTCGACCACAACTTCGTCGTTGTGAACGCTGGTCTCAAGTCCGAAGCCTACATCCCGCTCGAAGAGTTCCTGAATGACGCGGGCGAGGTAGAAGTGCAGGCGGGCGACTTCGTTTCCGTCGCGATCGACGCGCTGGAAAACGGCTATGGCGACACGATCCTGTCGCGCGACAAGGCGAAGCGTCTGGCATCGTGGCTGTCGCTGGAAAAAGCTCTCGACAACAACGAGCTCGTGACGGGCACGATCACGGGCAAGGTCAAGGGCGGCATGACCGTCATGGTCAACGGCATCCGCGCGTTCCTGCCGGGCTCGCTGGTCGACACGCGCCCCGTCAAGGACACGACGCCGTACGAAGGCAAGACGCTGGAATTCCGCGTCATCAAGCTGGATCGCAAGCGTAACAACGTGGTGCTGTCGCGCCGCGCCGTCATCGAGGCGACGCAAGGCGAAGAGCGCGCAAAGCTGCTCGAGACGCTGAAGGAAGGCGCGATCGTCGAAGGCGTGGTCAAGAACATCACTGACTACGGTGCGTTCGTGGACCTCGGCGGCATCGACGGCCTGCTGCACATCACCGACATCGCGTGGCGTCGCGTGCGTCACCCGAGCGAAGTGCTGTCGGTTGGCCAGGAAGTCACCGCGAAGATCCTCAAGTTCGACCAGGAAAAGAACCGCGTTTCGCTCGGCATCAAGCAACTGGGCGACGATCCGTGGGAAGGCATCTCGCGCCGCTATCCGTCGGGCACGCGTCTGTTCGGCAAGGTCACGAACATCACCGACTACGGTGCGTTCGTTGAAGTCGAATCCGGCATCGAAGGCCTCGTCCACGTGTCGGAAATGGACTGGACCAACAAGAACGTTGCGCCGTCGAAGGTTGTCCAGCTGGGCGACGAAGTCGAAGTCATGGTTCTCGAAATCGACGAAGACCGCCGCCGTATCAGCCTCGGCATGAAGCAGTGCAAGCCGAATCCGTGGGACGACTTCAGCCGCAACTTCAAGAAGGGCGACAAGATCCAGGGCGCCATCAAGTCGATCACCGACTTCGGCGTGTTCATCGGTCTGCCTGGCGGCATCGACGGCCTGGTTCACCTGTCGGACCTGTCGTGGAGCGAAACGGGCGAAGAAGCTGTTCGCAAGTACAAGAAGGGCGACGAAGTGGAAGCGATCGTTCTTGGCATCGACGTCGAGAAGGAACGCATTTCCCTGGGCATCAAGCAGCTCGAAGGCGACCCGTTCAGCAACTTCGTTGCAATGAACGACAAGGGTTCGATCGTCGACGGCACGGTCAAGTCGGTTGACGCGAAGGGCGCTGTGGTTCAGCTGACGGCTGACGTCGAAGGCTACCTGCGCGCTTCGGAAATCGCGCAAGACCGCGTGGAAGACGCTCGCAACGTGCTGAAGGAAGGCGACAAGGTCAATGCGATGATCATCAACATCGACCGCAAGTCGCGTGGCATCAACCTGTCGATCAAGGCGAAGGACTCGGCTGAGCAGCAGGAAGCGATGCGCGGCCTGCAAGCTGACAGCAGCTCGGCAGCAAGCGGCACGACGAACCTCGGCGCGCTGCTGAAGGCCAAGCTCGACGGCCAGAACCAGTAAGACTTAAGGGGTCTGCTGCAGTATGACCAAATCGGAATTGGTCGCCCAGCTGGCTACGCGATTTCCGCAACTTGTCCTCAAGGATGCGGATTTTGCGGTGAAGACGATGCTCGATGCGATGTCGGACGCTCTGGCCAACGGCCATCGCATCGAAATTCGCGGCTTCGGCAGCTTCGGCCTCAACCGTCGTCCATCCCGCGTCGGGCGCAACCCGAAGTCGGGCGAAAAGGTGTTGGTGCCTGAGAAGCACGTGCCGCACTTCAAGCCTGGCAAAGAGTTGCGTGAACGCGTCGATCGTCGCGCGGGCGAGCCTCTGAAGGACGAAGCGCCGGACGACGATCTTTGAGCCCGCTGTATGCAAGCAT
Organism: Paraburkholderia phymatum; assembly: GCF_040965635.1. GTDB lineage: Bacteria > Pseudomonadota > Gammaproteobacteria > Burkholderiales > Burkholderiaceae > Paraburkholderia > Paraburkholderia phymatum_B. The sequence goes on along the minus strand of NZ_JBFRCH010000006.1, from coordinate 192,741 downwards.
GCAGTTCGGGTTGAAGTTCGCCGGTGGCCACACCAGTCGGCATTGACCAGAAAAAGCGCCTTCGGGCGCTTTTTTTTCGCCTGGCGATTCTGACGGACACGGGTCTGAAAGGCACGCAGCATCCATTCCCTAAACGACAGCGAGGCATCACGATCCGCACGCCTGTGCCAGTCGTCATGGCGTTCATTTACAATACGGGTCACTTCGGCGCGGGCATAAACTGTGGCGCGACGCGTCATCTGGCCGGCGTCCTCCCGCAACTGCCGTCAAGAGATCACTACATGAAATTTATCGTCTGGCTGATTCGCGTGCTGGTGTTCGTGCTGCTGCTAGTGCTCGCACTGTCCAATACGCAGAGCGCTACGCTGAATTTCCTCGCCGGATATTCGTGGCAGGCGCCCTTGATCCTGATCGGACTGGCGTTCTTCGTGGTTGGCCTGCTGGCCGGGCTGGTGTCGTCATTGCCGGCGATGTTCCGCTTGCGGATGGAAAACGGCCGGCTCAAGCGTGAACTGCGTGTGGCGCGCGAAACGCCCGTTGTCGTCGAAGAACCGCCGATGCCGCCGCTCATCTAGCCCTTACACGCCGCGTGCACCGCGCGGCCTCTTTCGCACTCCCGCACATTCGCATGGATCTAGACCTCTGGTGGTTGCTCGTCATACCCGTCGCGTTCGCGTTCGGTTGGATGGCCGCGCGTTATGACCTCAAGGCGCTGCTCTCCGAAAGCGCCAATTTGCCGCGTTCCTATTTTCGCGGGCTCAACTTTCTGTTGAACGAACAGCCGGACCAGGCGATCGACGCGTTCATCGAAGTCGTCAAGCTCGACCCGGAAACGATCGAATTGCACTTCGCGCTGGGCAATCTGTTCCGCCGCCGCGGCGAAACCGACCGCGCGATCCGCGTGCACCAGAACCTGTTGAACCGCGCCGATCTGCCCGTCTCCGAGCGCGATCATGCGTTGTACGAACTGGGCCAGGACTTCCTGAAGGCCGGCCTGCTGGATCGTGCGGAAGAGACGTTCAAGGCGCTTCAGTCGGGCGACTATGCACTGGGCGCGCAACGTGCTCTGTTGACCATCTATCAGATCGAGAAGGACTGGAACAAGTCGATCGACACGGCGCGCCGGCTCGAATCGATGGGCGCCGAGTCGCTCGACAAGGAGATTGGCCATTTCCACTGCGAGCTCGCGCAGGAAGCGCTGCAGCAGAAAAAGCCCGACGAAGCGCGGCGTCAACTCGATCTCGCGTTGAAGGCGCATCCGCAGAACGTGCGGGCGACGATCCTGTTCGGTGACGTCGACGCGGCCGCCCGTCATCACGACACGGCGATCGCCCAGTGGCGGCGCGTCGAGGAGCAGAATCCCGCGTATCTGCCGCTCGTCGCCGAGAAGGTCATGAAGGCCTATGAAGCGCTCGGACGGCAGGAAGAGGGCGCCGATCTGCTGACGACGTGGGTCGACAGCTATCCGTCGAACGATCTGCTCGACGTCGCGTACCAGTACGTGTCTGCGTTGCGCGGCCCCGAGGCGGCGCATGCGCTCGCGCGCACGCAGATGCAGAAGTCGCCGAATCTGGCGGGCATGACGCGCTTGCTCGAAGCGCAACAGGCGGTGGCCGAAGAGCCGCGTCGCAGCGAACTGGAACTGATGCGCACGCTGATCCGTCAGCGGACCAAGAATCTACCACGGTATACGTGCCAGAATTGCGGCTTCCGGGCGCGGCTGTTCTATTGGCAGTGTCCGGGCTGCAGCGGTTGGGAAACCTATGCGCCGCGCCGCGTCGAGCCGATCACGGCGTCGAACTGACACGCGCCGCGAGCGCTTCAGCGTGGACAGCGGCCATCGCGCAGCACTGAAGTTTCGAACTTTGAACCGGCATCACCTACCGGAAAGCGTATGAAAATCACCATTATCGGCACGGGTTACGTAGGTCTCGTCACGGGCGCATGTCTTGCTGAGGTCGGCAACGACGTTTTCTGCCTGGACGTGGACCCACGCAAAATCGAAATCCTGAATAACGGCGGCATGCCGATTCACGAGCCGGGTCTGCAAGAGATCATCGCGCGTTCGCGCGCGGCGGGACGCATCACGTTTTCGACGGATGTCGAGGCGAGTGTCGCGCACGGCGAGGTCCAGTTCATCGCGGTGGGCACGCCGCCCGACGAGGACGGTTCCGCCGACCTGCAATACGTGCTTGAAGCGGCGCGCAATATCGGCCGCACGATGAACAGCTTCAAGGTAATCGTCGACAAGTCGACGGTGCCCGTCGGCACGGCGCAGCGCGTGCGTGCCGTCATCGAAGAAGAATTGCAGAAGCGCGGGCTCGCGCGCAGCGCCCAGCACCGCTTCTCGATCGTCTCGAACCCGGAATTCCTCAAAGAAGGCGCGGCCGTCGACGACTTCATGCGTCCCGACCGCATCGTGGTCGGCATCGACAACGATGCAGACGGCAACAAGGCGCGCGAGAAGATGCGCCGCCTCTACGCGCCGTTCAACCGCAATCACGACCGCACGCTGTACATGGACGTGCGCTCGGCCGAGTTCACCAAATACGCGGCCAACGCGATGCTCGCCACGCGCATCTCGTTCATGAACGAGATGGCGAATCTGGCCGACACCGTCGGCGCGGACATCGAGGCCGTGCGCCACGGCATCGGCTCGGACCCGCGCATCGGCTATCACTTCCTGTATGCGGGCGTCGGCTACGGCGGCTCGTGCTTCCCGAAGGACGTGCAGGCGCTGATCCGCACCGGCAACGAGATGGGGCACAACCTGCGCATTCTGGAAGCCGTCGAAGAGGTGAACCACGAGCAGAAGGAAGTGCTGGTGAGCAAGATTACGGCCGCGCTCGGCGACGATCTGAGCGGCCGCACGTTCGCTGTGTGGGGCCTGTCGTTCAAGCCGAACACCGACGACATGCGCGAGGCGCCGAGCCGCCGCGTGATCGCTCAGCTGCTCGCGCGCGGCGCGACGGTGCGCGCGTACGACCCCGTCGCGACGACGGAAGCGAAGCGCGTCTTCGCGCTCGACCTCGCCGGCGTGCCCGACCAGCAGGCGCGCCTGCACTTCACGAGCGCGCAGGACGAGACGCTCGCGGGCGCCGATGCCCTCGTCATCGTCACGGAATGGAAGGAGTTCAAGAGCCCGGACTTCGTGCATATGAAGGCTGAACTGAAGACGCCGTTGATCTTCGATGGCCGCAATCTGTATGAACCCGACGCGATGGCCGAACTCGGCATCGACTATCACTCGATTGGACGTCCCTATGCACGACCCGTTGAATCTACATCCGACGCCGACCGTACCTGAAGGCGCGGCGCTCGCACCCGAGGTGGGCATCGTCGCGCGCGAACGGCTCGCGGCGGCGCGCGTACTGGTTGTCGGCGACGTGATGCTGGACCGTTACTGGTTCGGCGACGTCAATCGCATTTCGCCGGAAGCGCCCGTTCCCGTGGTGCTCGTGCAGAAGCAGGAAGACCGTCTGGGCGGCGCGGCGAACGTCGCGCGCAATGCCGCGGCGCTCGGCGCGCAGGCGGGCTTGCTGTGCGTCGTCGGCCACGACGAGCCGGGCGAGCGCGTCGTGCAACTGCTCGGCGATAGCGGCGTGGCACCGCATCTGGAGCGCGACCCCGAACTGCCGACGACGATCAAGCTGCGCGTGCTGTCGCGTCAGCAGCAGCTTCTGCGCGTCGACTTCGAAAGGGCACCCGCGCACGAAGCGCTGCTCGCGGGCCTCGCGCGCTACGACGCGCTGCTGCCGACGCATGACGTGATCCTGATGTCGGACTATGCGAAGGGCGGGCTCACGCACGTCACAAAGATGATCGAGAAGGCGCGCGCGGCAGGCAAGCCGGTGCTGGTCGATCCGAAGGGCGACGACTGGGCGCGCTATCGCGGCGCGACGCTGATCACGCCGAACCGCGCAGAGCTGCGCGAGGTGGTCGGGCAGTGGAAGTCGGAAGCCGATCTGCTCGCGCGCGTGACGAAGCTGCGCGCCGAACTGGATCTGAAAGCGCTGCTGCTCACGCGCTCCGAAGAAGGCATGACGCTCTTCTCCGACGAAGGCATTCTGCACGCGTCGGCTGTAGCTCGCGAAGTGTATGATGTATCGGGCGCGGGCGATACCGTGATCGCAACGCTCGCCGTGATGATCGGCGCGGGCCTGCCGCTCGATGAAGCCGTCACGCTCGCGAATCGCGCAGCGGGCATCGTGGTCGCCAAGCTCGGCACGGCCACCGTCGACTACGACGAACTCTTTCATTGATGTCGCCGCGCGCCGGCTCTTGCAGCGCAGCGCGCGGTTCATCTCCGCATCCGTTGACACTCATCTCATCAGGACGACCATGACCCTCATCGTCACCGGCGCGGCTGGATTTGTCGGCAGCAATATCGTCAAGGCGCTCAATGAGCGCGGCGAAGACAGCATCATCGCCGTCGACAACCTGACGCGCGCCGATAAGTTCAAGAATCTCGTCGACTGCGAAATCGTCGATTACATCGACAAGACCGAATTCGTCGAGCGTTTTGCGCGCGGCGAATTCGGCAAGGTGCGCGCGATTTTCCACGAAGGCGCCTGCTCGGACACGATGGAAACCGACGGCCGCTACATGATGGACAACAACTTCCGCTACAGCCGCGCGGTGCTCGACGCGTGCCTCGCGCAGGGCGTGCAGTTCCTGTATGCGTCGTCGGCGGCGACGTATGGCGGCTCGTCGCGCTTCGTCGAGGAGCGCGAGTTCGAAGCGCCGCTCAACGTGTACGGCTATTCGAAGTTCCTGTTCGACCAGGTGATCCGCCGCGTGCTGCCCACCGCGAAGAGTCAGATCGTCGGCTTCCGCTACTTCAACGTGTACGGGCCGCGCGAGGCGCACAAGGGGCGCATGGCGTCCGTCGCGTTCCACAACTTCAACCAGTTCCGCGCCGAAGGCAAGGTCAAGCTGTTCGGCGAGTACAACGGCTACGCAGCAGGCGAGCAGACGCGCGATTTCGTTTCCGTCGAAGACGTCGCGAAGGTCAACCTGCATTTCCTCGATCATCCGGAGAAATCAGGCATCTTCAATCTGGGCAGCGGTCGCGCGCAGCCGTTCAACGACATCGCATCGACGGTCGTCAACACGCTGCGCATGCTCGACGGCGAACCGGCGTTGTCGCTCGCCGAACTGGTGCAGCGCGGGCTGATCGAGTACATCCCGTTCCCCGATGCGCTGCGCGGAAAGTACCAGTGCTTTACGCAGGCCGATCAGACGAAGCTGCGCACGGCGGGCTACGAGGCGCCATTCCTGACGGTGCAGGAAGGCGTCGATCGCTACGTGCGTTGGCTGTTCGGCCAGGTGTAAATCGTTCGTACGCCTCTCTACACTGGAGTCTCCTGGTCGGTGATCGTCATCGGCCGGTGTTTCAGGGAGATTCCATATGTTCAAAAAAGTCATCGTCACGGCGGCCATGCTTGCCGCTTTCGGCCAGGCGTTCGCTACGGTCGACGTCAACTCCGCTAACGAAGCCGGGCTGCGCGGCATCAAGGGCATCGGTCCCGCGAAGGCCAAAGCCATCCTCGACGAACGCGCGGCCCATGGCCCGTTCAAGGATGCGGCGGATCTCAGCAAGCGCGTCAAGGGTCTCGGCGGTCATACCGTCGAACGTCTGCAGGCCGAGGGCCTCGCTGTCGGCACATCGGGCGCTGGTGCGGCGACTGTCGCTCCTGCTGGTGCACAGGCTGCGCCGGCTCACGCGAAAGCCGCGCCCGCTGCGAAGAACGACGCCGCCGTGGCGGTCAGGAAATAGCCGCTTGAACTGAGCGCCTGACATGAGCGGCAACGCTCGCGCGCGTGGCGGGCGCTCGCCCTGTGCCATCTTCCTTTTGGCCGGAGTTGTGGCAACCGCTCCCTTCAGCCGTCATGCAAATGACTGGCTTCCGCGGCAGATCCAGCCTGCCGCGGCTTTTTGCGTTTGCGCGACCGGTCGCCGCAGGGGACTGGCTCGTTCAGTCTGCCGTCGAAAGAGCGGCGAATGCCTCGGCAAATGCCTGCCTGTATGCGGCCACATCGCAGCCACATCTCGGCCACATGCGGCGAGACAGGGCCCCGGGGCATCCATGCAGCCACTAGGGGCTGCGGGCGTCCATTCGGATGCTGGTTTAGAATCGACGGATTCAAGACTCCGCGCATCGTCACAGCACACAACGACATGGCTTACAAAACGATTGAAGACACGATCGGCAACACGCCTCTCATCCAGCTCGTCCGCCTCGTGGACGACGACATCCGCAGCCGCAACAACGTTGTGCTGGGCAAGCTCGAAGGCAACAACCCGGCGGGATCGGTGAAAGACCGCCCGGCGCTTTCGATGATCAAGAAAGCCGAACTGCGCGGGCGCATCAAGCCGGGCGACACGCTGATCGAAGCGACGAGCGGCAACACGGGCATCGCGCTCTCGATGGCGGCGGCGATCCGCGGTTACAAGATGATCCTGATCATGCCCGAAGATTTGTCGCTGGAGCGGCGTCAGAGCATGGCGGCATACGGCGCCGAAATCCTGCTGACGCCGGTGAAGGGCGGCATGGAATACGCGCGCGATCTCGCCGAGCAGATGCAGCGCGAAGGCAAGGGCATCATCCTCGACCAGTTCGGCAACCCCGACAATCCCGTCGCGCACTATGAAGCGACGGGGCCGGAAATCTGGCGCGACACGGAAGGCCGCATCACGCATTTCGTGTCGGCGATGGGCACGACGGGCACGATCATGGGCGTGTCGCAGTATCTGAAGGAACAGAAGCCGTCGATCGAGATCATCGGGGCGCAGCCCGAAGAGGGCTCGCGCATTCCGGGCATCCGCAAATGGCCCGAGGCCTATCTGCCGAAGATTTTCGACCGCAGCCGCGTCGATCGCGTCGAGAACGTGAGCCAGTCGGCATCGGAAGCGATGGCGCGCCGGATGGCGGCCGTCGAAGGCGTGTTCTGCGGCATCTCGTCGGCGGGCGCATGCGAAGTCGCGCTGCGTATCGCGCGCCAGGTCGAGAACGCGACGATCGTCTTCATCGTGTGCGATCGCGGCGACCGCTATCTGTCGACGGGCGTGTTCCCCGCATAAACATGACATGCCAGATGCGGCATGCCATAAGCGAAAACGCCGGCAAGCGCCGGCGTTTTTCGTGAATCACATCGACAGTCAGTCCACTACTGCGAAGCGGCCGGCACCGATGCATTGCCCATCGAGGTCGCATCCAGTTGCGCCTTCACGCGTTCGCCAAGTTCATAGACGGCGAGCGCATAGAAGAAGCTGCGGTTGTAGCGCGTGAGCACATAGAAGTTCTTCAGCCCCAGCACATATTCCGTTGGCCGGCCCGGCGACGGCAGATCGACCACGGTGACGGGCGTGCCCGCTTCCGTGCGCATGTCGAGGCCCGGCTGGTTCATCAACATGCCCGCCTTCAGCAGTTGCTGCAGCGACCAGCGCGGTTCCGGCGCGCCCGTCGCGGCGGCCTGCGCGATGCCAAGACTGCCCGTATCCGTCGCGATGTTCCACACGACGGGCCGGCCCGTTTCCCAGCCGTTCTGCATGAGATAGTTCGCGACGCTGCCGATCGCATCGGCCTGGCTCGTGCGCAGATCGATCTTCTTGTTGCCTTCGTAGTCGACCGCGTACTGGACGATGCTGCTCGGCAGGAATTGCGGAATGCCGATCGCGCCCGTGTACGAGCCGAGCACCGTCGTCGGATCGATCTGCGCGTCGCGTGTCCACACCAGATAGTCTTCGAGATTCTTGCGGAACGTCGCCTGGCGTTCGTCGCGATTCGGCGTGCCCGGGTAATCGAACGAGAGCGTGGTGAGCGCGTCGAGCACACGGAAGTTGCCCATGTAGCGCCCATAAATCGTCTCGACGCCGATGATGCCGACGATCACTTCCGGCGGCACGCCGTACTGTTCATACGCGCGCTGCAGCGTCGCCTGATTCGAGCGCCAGAATTTCACGCCCGCGTTGATGCGCACCGGGTCGAGAAAGCGCGCCTGATAGACACGCCAGTTCTTGATCGACGGCGTCGGCGATGGCGTCACGAGTTTCACTGCCGTTGCCGAATAGCTCACGCGCGCGAAGAGCGCATGCAACGCGGTGGGGTCGAAGTCGTGGTGCGCGACCATGTCGTTGACGAATGCGTCGACATTGCCGTTGTTCGCATAGCGCTGCGGGACGATCTCTTCTTCGAACGTCTGTCCTTGCGTCGGCTGTTCCGGCTGGCTTTGCGCGAGCAGCGCGCGCGGCCTGGTTTTGACGGTTTGCGCCGAGGCCGGGCCGGCTCCCGCGAACACGCACCACGCGACGGTCAGTGCGGTGGCTACAGTCGTTGCGCGTAGCCGATGTTGAGCGGACAGAGCAAGCTTGACGGTCATAGTGAACTGAGGGTGTGTGCGGGCAAAAAAAGTTACGGGGGAGTATACCCGACGAGGTTCGCCAATCTGTGTAGAAGCGTTGCGCCAGCGCGGTCCCGGCGCATCGTGTGGTAACTTCGTAGTATTCGCGCAACCCTTTGCACTTATGGACGGAGACACGCAGCGCCCCTCGCACGCCTCGCGCGGCGCGCCGCCCGAAATCGACTCATGGCAACCGGCTTCTATACACACGCAGACTGTCTGCAACATGAGATGGGGCAATGGCATCCCGAATGCCCCGCGCGCCTGCAGGCAATCGAAGACCAACTGATCGCGAGCCGCATTGGCGAGCTGATCGAACGCGAGTCCGCACCGCTTGCCGACGAGTCCGCGCTGCTTCGCGTGCATACGAAGGCGCATGTCGACTACATCCGCGAGCGCTCGCCGGGCACCGGCTATGCGGAGATCGATCCCGACACGTCGATGAATCCGCATACGTGGACGGCCGCGTTGCGCGCGGCGGGCGCGGCTGTCTCGGCGACCGACGCCGTCATCGAAGGCCGTTACGACAACGCATTTTGCAGCGTGCGTCCGCCGGGCCATCACGCGGAGCCTGCGCGCGCAATGGGCTTCTGCTTCTTCAACAACGTCGCGATCGCCGCGCGGCACGCGCTCGAAGTACATGGCCTCGAGCGCGTCGCGATCGTCGATTTCGACGTGCACCACGGCAACGGCACGGAGGCCGCGTTCTCCAACGATTCGCGCGTGCTGATGTGCAGCATCTTCCAGCATCCGTTCTATCCGTTCACGGGCGCCGACAACCAGGCGCCGAACATGTGCAACGTGCCCATCGCGGCCCGCTCGAAGGGGATGGTCGTGCGCGAGGCAATCGACATGATCTGGCTGCCGCGTCTCGATGCGTTCAAGCCGCAGATGCTGTTCGTGTCGGCGGGCTTCGACGCGCATCGCGAGGACGATCTCGGCAACATGGGGCTCGTCGAGGACGACTACGTGTGGATCACCGAGCAGATTCGCCATGTCGCGGACAAGTATGCGCAAGGGCGCATCGTCAGCTGTCTGGAAGGCGGCTACAACCTGTCGGCGCTCGGACGCAGCGTCGTCGCGCATGTGCGCACGCTCGCGGGCATCTGAACGCGAGCGCCGCGCACGGGAGGAAAGCTCATGAATAGCGATGCAACGGGCCCGCTGATCGATGTTACGCACGATGCCTACGACGTGCGCGGCGTCGTCCGCCTCACGCTGAACCGGCCGGACGCGTTCAATGCGCTGTCGGAAGCGTTGCTCGACGAGCTGCACACGCAACTCGCCGACATCGCGAAGAGCGACGCGCGCGTGGTGGTGATCGCGGGCGCGGGCCGCGCGTTCTGCGCCGGTCACGATCTGAAGGAAATGCGCGCCGCGCCGTCTCTCGACTATTACAAGGCGCTCTTCGCGCGCTGCTCGAAAGTGATGCTCGCGATCCAGCGTATGCCGCAGCCGGTGATCGCGCGCGTGCACGGCATCGCGACGGCGGCGGGCTGTCAGCTGGTGGCGATGTGTGATCTCGCCGTGGCCGCCGACATCGCGCGCTTCGCCGTGTCGGGCGTCAATCTCGGGCTCTTCTGCGCGACGCCGTCGGTGCCGCTGTCGCGCAACGTATCGCGCAAGGCCGCGCTCGAAATGCTGCTGACAGGCGACTTCATCGATGCAATGGCGGCGAAGCAGCAAGGCCTCGTGAATCGCGTGGTGCCGCTCGACATCCTCGATATCGAAGTGGCCGCGCTCGCGAAGAGCATCTGCGCGAAACCGCGCGAGGCCGTCGAAGCAGGCAAGGGCATGTTCTACCGGCAGCTCGAAATGGGCATCGAGGCGGCTTATCAACTGGCCGGGCAGACGATGGCTTGCAACATGATGGACGACTCGGCGCTCGAAGGCGTGCAGGCGTTCATCGACAAGCGGCCGCCCGACTGGAAGCACACGCCCGGTCGCTAGGCCGCGCGCCCGTCCGCTTCATTCCGAACGCTTCAATATCCAGTCGACGAGCGCGCCGATCACGCGCTCGCGATCCACGTCGTTCATCGTCTCGTGATAGCTGTTTTCGTAGAGCGTCAAGGTTTTGTCCGGCGAGCCGGCGTGCGCGACGAAGTCGCGGCTGCCGTCGGGCTCGGTGAGCTTGTCCGCCGTGCCGTGCCAGATCAGCAGCGGCATGCGCAGGCCCGCGCGGCCTCGCTCGATGCGCTGCATCGCGAGCAGCAGTTCGGCGCCCGTGCGCGCGGGAACCGGACCATGATGCACGAGCGGATCGTTCCCGTTCGCCTCGACGACAGCGCGATCGCGCGATAACAGCGCGGCGTCGATCTTCATCGCCGGGAAGCGCGGCCACACACGGCTGATCTTCTGACTCAACGCGAGCATCCAGCGCGGCACGTTATGGCCCGGCGCGAGCGCGGGGCTGGACAGGATCAGGCCGTTCAACGGACGTGCGTGGCGGGAGTGCTTTTCGATCGCGTGCAACGCGGCGATCGCACCGCCCATGCTGTGGCCCATCAGGAACAGTGGCCCGTCGTTGCGCGCGGCCACCGTGACGAGCGCGTCGGCATCCAGCAGATATTCGTCGAAGCGCTCGATCCATGCGCGCGGTCCAGGCGCGTGGCCGTGGCCGCGCAGATCGACCGCGATCAGTTCGATGCCGTTTGCGTTGAGCGCTTGCGCAAGCGCCGCGTAGCGGCCCGCGTGCTCCGCGAGCCCGTGGAGAAGGGCGACCGTCGCGCGCCGTATCCCCGCCGCGCGCCATCGGTAGATCGGCAGTTCGACGCCGTCGGCCGTGGTCGCGCGCGACCGTTCGGGATGGGACATCGCGGGAGTCCCGGCGGCGTGGGTCGTCTCCATGGGCATCGTCCAATTGTTGTCGTGGTGCGGCGATCATAGCGGCGCGCGTCGCACCCGTTGCGGGCAATCGAGCCGGGCAGCCCTCTAATTCCGATCGGTTATGAAAGTCTCTGAATTGATTATTAAAGGATATGACGCGTCTGCGGTAAAATCGGCGGCTCAAATCCAATAAATCACGGCGGCCGGTGCCTGGAGCGTGCGACGCTTGCTGGCAAAGTCCGCCGTTTCGTTTTTCATGATCGAACTACGCAATCTTTCGCAGCGTTTTGCGGGGCCACGGGGCTGGGTCGAAGCGCTGCACAACGTCAATCTGTCGATTCCCCAAGGCGAGGTGTTCGGCATCATCGGACGCAGCGGCGCGGGCAAGAGCACGCTGGTCCGCACGATCAATCTGCTGACGCGCCCGACGGAAGGCAATGTCGTCGTCGACGGCTGCGACCTCACGACGATGCCGGGCGCACAACTGCGCGAAGCGCGCCGCGAGATCGGCATGATCTTCCAGCACTTCAATCTGCTGTCGTCGCGCACGGTGTTCGACAACGTTGCGCTGCCGCTCGAACTGGCCGGCATGAAGCGCGCGGAGATCGAGGCGCACGTGCTGCCGCTGCTCGAACTCGTCGGACTGTCGGCGCAGAAGGACCGCTATCCGTCGCAGATCAGCGGCGGGCAGAAGCAGCGCGTCGGCATTGCGCGCGCACTTGCGAGCAAGCCGAAAGTGCTGCTCTCCGACGAAGCGACGTCCGCGCTCGATCCCGAAACGACGCGCTCGATTCTCGATCTGCTCAAGCGCATCAACCGCGAGTTGAAGCTGACCGTCGTGCTGATCACGCACCAGATGGAAGTGATCAAGCAGGTGTGCGACCGTGTCGCCGTGCTCGATAACGGACGCGTGGTCGAAGAGGGCAAGGTGATCGATGTGTTCCTGCAACCGCATCACGAAGTCACGCGCGCGCTGATCGGCGACGTGATCGCGCAGGAATTGCCGCCGGCGCTGAAGGCGCGCGTCGCGGAGCGTCTGAAGACGGGCAGCGGCCATCTGCTGCGGCTCGCGTTCACGGGATCGGGCGTCGATCAGCCGATTCTTTCGGAGACGATTCGCCGCTACGAGCTGGACTTCAACATCCTGCATGGCCAGATCGACGAGATTCAGGGGCAGGCGTTCGGCTCGCTCGCTGTGCTCGCGGGCGGCGAGCCGTCGAAGGTGGCGCAGGCGCAGGCGTTTCTGCGCGAACAGGGCGTGGTGGTCGAGGAGTTGTCACATGTTGAGTGAAATGTTCGATATGTTCGTGCAGTCGTTCTGGGAGACGCTGATCATGGTCGGCATCTCGGGGCTGATCGGCGCGGCCGTCGGCCTGCCACTCGGCGTGCTGCTCTATCTGACCGACCGCGAGGGCGTGCTGCAGAACCTCGGCGTCAATCGCGTGATGGGCGTGGTCGTCAATGCCGTGCGCTCGACGCCGTTCATCATTCTTCTCGTTGCTGTGATTCCTTTTACGCGCCTCGTCGTCGGCTCGTCGATCGGCACGGCCGCGGCCGTCGTGCCGCTGACGATCGCCGCCGCGCCGTTCATCGCGCGCCTTGTCGAGACGGCGCTGCGCGAAGTCGATCGCGGCCTGATCGAAGCGGCGCAGGCGATGGGTGCCACGACGTCGCAGATCGTGTTCAAGGTGCTCTTGCCGGAATCGCTGCCGGGCATCGTCGCGGGTCTGACGATCACGTTCGTGTCGCTGGTCGGCTATTCGGCGATGGCGGGCGCGATCGGCGGCGGCGGCCTGGGCGATCTCGGCATCCGTTATGGGTATCAGCGTTTTCTGCCGGAAGTGATGGTGACGGTCGTCGTGATCCTGATCGTCTTTGTGCAACTGGTGCAGTCGTTCGGGGATTGGCTCGTGCGTCGTTTGAGCCACAAATAACACTCTTAGAAAATAAAGGTTCGGTCATGCAACGTCGTTTCATTCTCAAGCTCGCGGCTGCATTGGGCGCCGTGTCGCTGTTCGGCGCATCGTCGCTGGCATTCGCCGACGAATCGATCAAGGTCGGCGTGACGGGCGGTCCGCACGCGCAGTTGATGGACGTCGTGAAGACGGTCGCCGCGAAGAACGGCCTGAACATCAAGGTGATCGAATTCTCCGATTACGTGCAGCCGAACGCGGCGCTCGCGAGCGGCGACCTCGACGCGAACAGCTACCAGCACGAGCCGTATCTGCAGGCGCAGGTGAAGGATCGCGGCTACAAGCTGATCAAGATCGCCGACACCGTGACCTTCCCGATGGGCATCTATTCGAAGAAGGTGAAGTCGCTTGCCGAACTGCCGGCGGGCGCGAAGATCGCCGTGCCGAACGATCCGACCAACGGCGGACGCGCGTTGCTTCTGCTGCAAAAACAGGGCTTGATCAAGCTGCGCGCCGATGCGGGGCTGAAGGCGACGCCGCTCGACATCGCCGAGAACCCGAAGAAGCTGAAGATCGTCGAACTCGACGCGGCGCAGATTCCGCGCTCGCTCGGCGATGTCGACGTGGCCGCGATTAACACGAACTTCGCGATGGAAGCGGGTCTGAAGCCGAAGCAGGACGCAATTGCGATCGAGGACCCGAAGGGGCCGTATGTGAACATCATTGCGATTCGCGAGTCGGACCGCAACAAGCCGTGGGTGGCGAAGCTGATCGCGGCGTATCACTCGCCGGAAGTGAAGCAGTTCATCGGTAGCAAGTTTGGCGGCGCAGTGATCGCGTCCTGGTGAGCGGTGCGATGCCGCGGCGCGGCGCAGTGGCGTGGGGCGGGCCGCGCCGCTGCGCGTAGCACCATAGGTGATTGACGTCGCGCTGTGCGTCGCATCTGGCCCTGCTATGCGGCCGTCTCGGTAGGAACCCTGACTTGGCCTGTAGGCCTTTTTCGATCTAGAATAGCACGACCGTTCGATATTGCCGTCATCGCCATCGGGGAGCGATATCCTCGATATCCAAGCAATCCCGGGCGGCTCCCGCGGAGGCTATCGCTATAATGTCCGTCGGGTTGACGTATTCGTAACTTTGGAGCGTGTGCATGAAAATCCTGGTGCCAGTCAAGAGAGTGGTTGACTACAACGTGAAGGTCCGCGTGAAGTCGGACAACACGGGCGTCGACATTGCCAATGTGAAGATGTCGATGAATCCGTTCGACGAAATCGCCGTCGAAGAGGCCGTGCGCCTGAAGGAAGCGGGCGTGGCGACGGAAGTGGTCGCCGTGTCGGCGGGCGTCGCGCAGTGCCAGGAAACGCTGCGCACGGCGCTGGCGATCGGCGCGGATCGCGCGATCCTCATCGAATCGAATGAAGACCTGCAGCCGCTGGCCGTGGCCAAGCTGCTGAAGGCGCTGGTCGACAAGGAGCAGCCGCAGCTGGTGATCCTCGGCAAGCAGGCCATCGACGACGATTCGAACCAGACGGGTCAGATGCTCGCCGCGCTGGCGGGCCTGCCGCAGGCTACTTTCGCATCGAAAGTGACGGTTGCAGACGGCAAGGCGACCGTATCGCGTGAAGTGGATGGCGGCGCGGAAACGCTGTCGCTGAAGCTGCCCGCCGTGGTGACGACGGATCTGCGCCTGAACGAGCCGCGCTACGTGACGCTGCCGAACATCATGAAGGCGAAGAAGAAGCCGCTCGAAACTGTGAAGCCCGAAGACCTGGGCGTCGACGTCACGCCGCGTCTGAAGACGCTGAAGGTCAGCGAGCCGCCGAAGCGCTCCGCCGGCGTCAAGGTGCCGGACGTGAAGACGCTGGTCGAGAAGCTCAAGACGGAAGCCAAAGTGCTTTGATCGACGCGAACTTACGGAATAGCGGAGACGAATGAAATGACGATTCTGGTAATTGCTGAACATGACAACGCGTCGATCAAGGCCGCGACGCTGAACACGGTTGCTGCCGCGCACGCAGTTGGCAAATTCGTCGGCGGCGACATTCACGTGCTGGTTGCGGGTCACAACGCGCAGGCGGCTGCTGAAGCTGCATCGAAGATTGCAGGCGTGGCGAAAGTGCTGCACGCCGATGCGCCCCAACTCGAAGCGGGCCTGGCGGAAAACGTCGAGGCGACGGTACTAAACATCGCGAAGGACTACTCGCACATCCTCGCGCCTGCTACCGCGTACGGCAAGAACATCGCGCCGCGCATCGCCGCGAAACTGGACGTCGCGCAGATCAGCGACATCACGGCTGTCGATAGCGCGGATACGTTCGAGCGCCCGATCTATGCAGGCAACGCAATCGCGATCGTGCAATCGGCTGATCCGATCAAGGTCATCACGGTACGCGCAACGGGCTTTGACCCGGTGGCAGCAGAAGGCGGCAGTGCGTCGGTCGAGAAGATCGAAGCCGCAGCCGATGCCGGCATCTCGCAGTTCGTGAGCCGTGAAGTCACGAAGCTGGACCGTCCGGAACTGACGTCGGCGAACATCATCGTGTCGGGTGGCCGGGGTCTGGGCAGCGGCGAGAACTACACGAAGATTCTCGAGCCGCTCGCCGACAAGCTCGGCGCAGCAATGGGCGCATCCCGAGCAGCCGTCGATGCGGGCTACGTGCCGAACGACTACCAGGTCGGCCAGACCGGCAAGATCGTTGCGCCGCAGCTGTACATCGCGGTGGGCATCTCGGGCGCGATCCAGCACCTCGCGGGCATGAAGGACTCGAAGGTGATCGTCGCGATCAACAAGGACGAAGAGGCGCCCATTTTCAGCGTCGCGGATTATGGTCTCGTTGGCGATCTGTTCACGCTCGTGCCGGAACTGGTGAACGCACTCGGCTGATAGAACACCGCGCCGCATGACGGCGCTCGACAGTCAGGCACCAGACAAAGGGGCGCGAGGATGTTGAATCCGGCGCCCCTTTTTTATCGAAGTCGTGGAGGAGGCACAACATGAGCTACACGGCACCCATCAAGGACATGATGTTCGTGATGCGAGAACTGGCGGGGCTTGACGACGTCGCTGCATTGCCCGGCTTCGAAGAGGCCGGCCTTGAAACGGCCCAGGCCGTGATCGAAGAATCCGCGAAACTGTGCGGCGAAGTGCTGGCGCCGCTGAACGTCGAAGGCGACCGGAACCCGAGCAGCTGGAAGGACGGCGTGGTCACGGCCACGCCCGGTTTCGCCGATGCGTTTCGCCAGTTCGCCGCGGGCGGCTGGCAGGGCGTGCAGCATCCCGTCGAGTACGAAGGCCAGGGGCTGCCCAAGCTGATCGCGGCGGCCTGCATCGAGATGCTCAACGCGTCGAACCTGTCGTTCGCGCTGTGCCCGCTGCTGACGGACGGCGCGATCGAGGCGCTGCTCACGGCAGGCAGCGAAGAGCAGAAGCGTACCTACGTGCCGAAGCTGATCTCCGGCGAGTGGACGGGCACGATGAACCTCACCGAGCCGCAGGCGGGCTCGGATCTCGCGCTGGTGCGCACGCGCGCCGAGCCGCAGGGCGACGGCTCGTACAAGCTGTTCGGCACGAAGATCTTCATCACGTGGGGCGAGCACGACATGGCCGGGAACATCGTCCATCTGGTGCTCGCGCGCACGCCGGATGCGCCCGAAGGCGTGAAGGGCATTTCGCTTTTCATCGTGCCGAAGTTCATCGTCACCGAAGACGGCTCGCCCGGCGAGCGCAACGACGTGCATTGCGTGTCGATCGAACACAAGCTCGGCATCAAGGCGAGTCCGACAGCCGTGCTGCAGTTCGGCGATCACGGTGGCGCGATCGGTCATCTGATCGGCGAGGAGAATCGCGGCCTCGAGTACATGTTCATCATGATGAATGCGGCGCGCTTTGCCGTCGGCATGCAGGGCGTCGCCGTGTCGGATCGCGCGTACCAGAAGGCCGTCGCATACGCGAAGGAACGCGTGCAGAGCCGGCCCGTCGATGGCTCGGCGAAGCAGGCGGTGTCGATCATCCAGCATGCGGACGTGCGCCGCATGCTCGCAACGATGCGCGCGCTCACGGAGGCGTCGCGCGCGCTCGCGTATGTCGCGGCGTCACACTGCGATTTCGCGCACCGTCACCCCGACGACGCGAAGCGTGCCGAACATCAGGCGATCTACGAGTACCTCGTGCCGATCGTCAAGGGCTGGAGCACGGAGCTGTCGATCGACGTGGCGAGCCTCGGCGTGCAGGTGCATGGCGGCATGGGCTTCATCGAGGAAACGGGCGCGGCGCAGTACTACCGCGATGCGCGCATCCTGCCGATCTACGAAGGCACGACGGCGATCCAGGCGAACGACCTGATCGGCCGCAAGACGGTGCGCGATGGCGGCGCGGTCGCGAAGGCACTGCTCGCGGAGATCGCGCAGACCGTCGAAGCGCTGAAGCAGCACGATGACGCGGCGTTCGGGGCGATGCATAAGCACCTGTCGCGTGGACATGATGCGTTGCAATCGGTGGTGGCCTTTGTCGTCGCAAATGTGAAGCGCGATCCGAATGCGGTGTTTGCGGGCAGCGTGCCGTATCTGAAGCTCGCGGGCATCGTGCTCGGTGGCTGGCAGATGGCGCGCGCGATGCTCGTCGCGCAGCAGAAGCACGCGGATGACCCGTCGTTTTACGGCGCGAAGATCGCCACCGCGCAGTTCTACGCGGAACATGTGTTGCCGCAGGCAGTCGCGCTGGAGGCGTCGATCGTCAGCGCGAAGGGCGCGGAGGGCGTGCTGGCGTTGTCGGAAGATCAGTTCTGAGCGCCGCGGGAAGCCGGGGTACATGCCCAGCAAACAACAACGGCGCCCGTGGGCGCCGTTGTCGCATATCGAAGCGGAGAATCGATCAGGCGTAAGCTGGACGCGTCTGACCCGTCGTTTCGCCGAGGTAGCGATACACCGACAGATCGCCCGACTGGATCGCCGGGCGCTTGCCCGAGATCAGATCGGCGAGCAGTTGGCCCGAGCCGCACGACATCGTCCAGCCGAGCGTGCCGTGTCCCGTGTTCAGGAACAGGTTCGACACGGGCGTGCGGCCGACGATCGGCGTGCCGTCCGGCGTCATCGGGCGCAGGCCCGTCCAGAACGTCGCCTTCGACGTATCGCCGCCGCCCGGGAACAGATCGTTCACGCACATTTCCAGCGTTTCGCGGCGCGCGTTCTTGAGCTTCTTGTCGAAGCCGACGATTTCCGCCATGCCGCCGACGCGAATCCGGTTGTCGAAACGCGTGATCGCGATCTTGTACGTCTCGTCGAGCACCGTCGACACGGGGGCCGACTTGGCATCGACGATCGGCGCGGTGATCGAATAGCCCTTGAGCGGATACACGGGAATCTTGACGAGGCCCGACAGGAACTTCGTCGAGTACGAGCCGAGCGCCACGACGAAGCTGTCCGCGCGCACGATCTCGCTGCCGCACTTCACGCCGGCGATACGGTCGCCTTCCATTGCGAGCGCGTCGATCGGCGTGTTGTAGCGGAACTTGACGCCCAGTTGCTCGGCGAGCCCGGCGAGGCGCGTCGTGAACAGCTGGCAGTCGCCCGTTTCGTCGCCCGGCAGGCGCAGACCGCCCGTCAGCTTGTGCGAGGTCGCGGCGAGCGCGGGCTCGGCGCGAGCGAGGTCGCCAGGCATCAGCAGTTCATACGGAACGTTCGCTTCCTTCAGCACCGCGACGTCCTTGGCGGCGCCGTCGAGCTGCTGTTGAGTACGGAACAGTTGCAGCGTGCCGCCCGTACGGCCTTCGTACTGGATGCCCGTCTCGGCGCGCAGCGCCTGCAGGCAGTCACGGCTGTATTCGGCGAGGCGCACCATGCGGCCCTTGTTGACGGCATAGCGCTCCGACGTGCAGTTCTGCAGCATCTGCCACATCCATTGCAGCTGGAATTGCGTGCCGTCGAGGCGGATGGCGAGCGGCGCATGCTTCTGGAACATCCACTTGACCGCCTTGAGCGGAATGCCCGGCGCGGCCCACGGCGAAGCGTAGCCCGGCGAGATCTGGCCGGCGTTGGCGAAGCTCGTATCGAGCGCAGGACCTGCTTCGCGATCGATCACGGTCACTTCATGGCCCGCGCGCGCAAGATAATAGGCGCTCGTGATCCCGACGACGCCACTGCCCAGAACGACAACACGCATAGCTGCTCCCAAAAGGTCGAAAGGCTCACGGCGTATAAGAGAAAGAAGGGCCTCGTCGTTCGTGCTTTTGTTCGATTAACGAGGTGATATGCCGGATGCCTAGTGTTAACCGCTATACTATTTGCGTATGAGCAGGTTTTGTTATTGTATTTTTCAGATTTTCAGTAAAAACCATGCGTACACAGCGTCAACCCATCCGCGCGCTCGACAAGCTCGATCACAAGATCCTGAAAATCCTCCAGGAGGACGGCCGGATCGCGATGAAGGAACTCGCCGAGCAGGTCGGCCTGTCGGTCACGCCGTGCATCGAGCGCGTCAAGCGCATGGAGCGCGACGGCGTCATCACCGGCTACCACGCACGCGTGAATCCGGCGGAGCTGGGCGCCGCGCTGCTGGTGTTCGTCGAGATCACGCTCGATCACAAGAGCGGCAACATGTTCGACCAGTTCCGGCGCGAGGTGAAGAAAATCCCGGAGGTGCTCGAATGCCATCTGGTCTCTGGGGAATTCGACTATCTGATCAAGGCGCGCATCGGCGAAATGGCCGACTACCGCAAGCTGCTCGGCGACATCCTGCTGCAATTGCCCGGCGCGGTGCAGTCGAAAAGCTATGTCGTGATGGAAGAAATCAAGGAAACGCTGACGATTGCCGTCAGCGAATGAGCGGTCCGGCGCGACATCGCGCGCGCGGAATCGGCCCTAAAAGGTTGCGCTCGACAAAGGCCACAAAGACTGTATATTTGCACAGTATTCCGCGTTGCTTTTGATGTGCGCCGTGACCGACTACGACCGAGACATCCCCGAATATCCGATCGCGCCGCCCGCCCCGCGCAAGGGGCGGGGCGCGGTGACGAATTTGCAGGGCCGCTATGAAGTGGACCAGCGCGAGGCTGTCGACGACGGCTGGATCGCGTCGTCAGAAGACGAGAGCGGCCGGCTCGCGCTGCGCACGCAGGTGTTCGAGGAGCGCGCGAAGAGCATCCTCACGCATAACCAGTCGCCGGATATTCCGTTCAGCGTATCGCTGAATCCGTATCGCGGCTGCGAACACGGCTGCATCTACTGCTTTGCGCGGCCCACGCATGCCTATCTGGGGCTGTCGCCGGGATTCGATTTCGAAAGCCGGATCTACGCGAAGATCAACGCGCCCGAATTGCTCGCGCGCGAAATGGCGAAGAAGTCCTATGTGCCGGAACCGATCGCGCTAGGCGTGAATACGGACGCATGGCAGCCAGCCGAGCGCGATTTGCAACTGACGCGGCGCGTGATTCAGGTGATGAGCGACCATAACCAGCCGTTCGCGGCGATCACCAAAAACTCGCTGATAGAGCGCGATATCGACCTGCTGGCGCCGATGGCGGAGAAAGGGCTGACGATGGCGGCAATCACGATTACGACGCTCGACGCCGACATCGCCCGCACGCTCGAACCGCGCGCTGCTACGCCTTCGAGGCGGCTCAGAACCATCCGCACGCTGGCGGACGCGGGAATTCCCGTTGGCGTCAGCATCGCGCCCGTGATTCCGTTCGTCACGGAGCAGGACATGGAGCGCGTGCTCGAAGCGTGCGCGCAGGCGGGAGCGACGAGCGCGAGCTATATCGTGTTGCGTCTACCTTGGGAAGTCGCACCGCTCTTCAAGGATTGGCTTGCTGCGCATTTTCCGGATCGCGCCGACCGCGTGATGAGCCGCGTGCACGATATGCGCGGCGGCAAGGACTACGATTCGTCGTTCTCGACGCGGATGAAGGGCGAGGGGCTGTGGGCCGATCTGCTGAGGCAACGTTTTGCGAACGCGGTACGGCGTCTAGGCTTGAATGCGCGCAACCACGGCATTCTCGACATGTCGCATTTCAAACGGATCGAGCCACCCAAACCCGTTGCACCAGAAACGTCTCAGCTAAGCCTTTTCTGATGAGTCGACTATTGCGAGATCGCTTTCGCGGCTTCGACCTGGGATTCGAAATACGTCTGAAACGACAGTGCGAGACCCGTCATCAGCAGGAATGCACCGATCAGCAGCGAAAAGATAACGATAAAGACGACGGTCCAGCCAGACTGGCTTTGACGTCCCGTTTGCGCGTTGAACTGCGCGTCCCATTTTTCGTCGGGACGCAGACCATAGACGATCGCGGCCAGAAACGCCGCCAGTATCGATACGGCCCCGGGAACGGCTAGCACCCAGCCCGTGATCGACGCTCGTTCGGTCGCGGCGAGCAGCAGGAAGCCAGGAATGCCAATGATCGTCCCGACGATGTGAGCCCAGCCCCACACGTCACGCGCGCCGTACAGATAGAAGCGATGCGCGCCGAGCGTGCCGAAGAAAAACGCGAGCGCAGCGGTGACTGTCTTGGAGCGAAAGCGCGAATGATGCGTAGCGACGGTGGCCATGAACGTGATCGACGGGGTGACGGGCGGCGTGGCTGCGCATACGATGCACAGCGCGACGCGCATTCTACGCCGCCCGCTGTCCGCGCGGCACTTCCGATGGCTTATGTCCGGCTTGCGTCGCCGCTGGGAGTTGCGCGGCAGAGCGTCGACCCACGCCGACTTCGCCGACAGATCATCAAAACCGGCAGCGCCGAAGCGAAAAGGATCAGAATACGCATCCGACGCACGGAATCGTGGTGCGTACGCGACGGCTCCGCGAGCACTGCGGGAACCGGCTGCTAAAGATGGCTTCAAGGCTCTCCAGCCGGCCGGCTCGGACTGTTTTAGGCCGGCGCGTCCAGACGGCGTGGGCGTCGGCTGCAACCCTGCCGCCCGTTTTATCCCGCTAAGTGTTTGTTGTGGTTTCTGTTTCGGGATATAATCGCGTGTTTCAGTAGTTTCGAACCCCGGTTTTCAAGGATTCTAGTATGGTCATCATCCGCTTGGCTCGTGGCGGCTCGAAGAAGCGCCCGTTCTACAACATCGTCGCAACCGATTCGCGTAACCGTCGTGACGGCCGCTTCATCGAGCGCGTTGGCTTCTACAACCCGGTCGCTACGAAGGGTGAGTCGCTGCGTATCGCTCAAGACCGCCTGACGTACTGGCAAGGCGTTGGCGCGCAACTGTCGCCGACCGTCCAGCGTCTGGTGAAGGAAGCGCAAAAGGCGCAACCGGCTGCGTAAATGCAGTTTCAAGGTACATCGTCGGCTCGTGCAGCGTCGGTTCTGTGCGAGTCTGGGGTGTACGCGTTTGACGTATGCAGGCTTGAGGTTCGCTGATGTCGGAGCGTGATTCGGATAGTTCAGGTCGCGCGAAGGCGAAGCCCCAGCCCACCGCGCGGGCGTCATTCGGCGCATTTGTCCGTAAGCCGGTCGAGCGGCCCGCAGCACAGGTCGCGGCCGCGCAGGAAATGCGCGATGAATCGACGGAAAGCTGGCCCGACGATGCAATCGAAGTCGGCGCAATCGTCGATGCATACGGTCTCAAAGGCTGGGTGAAGGTGGCCGCGCATGCGGACGCCGGTCAGGGCGGCGACGCCTTGCTCAACGCCAAACGCTGGTGGCTCGAAAAGGGTCGCGAGCGCAAATCGGCGCCCTGCCTGCAGTCGAAGGTTCATGGCGACAGTATCGTTGCACATCTGGGCGGCCTGGCCGACCGGGATGTCGCGCTCGCGTTGCGCGGTTACCGCGTCTACGTGTGCCGCAGCGATTTCCCTGCGCTCGAAGCCGATGAGTATTACTGGGTCGATCTGCTGGGCCTCGATGTCGTCAACGAGGCGGGCGTCGAACTCGGCAAAGTGGCGGATCTGATCGACAACGGTGCGCAGTCGGTGTTGCGCATCGAGTATCCGGCTACCGGCAAAGACGGCAAGCCGGTCACCGGCGAGCGCTTGATCCCATTCGTCGGCGTCTATGTCAAGACGGTGGATCAGGCGGCGAAGAAGATCGTCGTCGACTGGGACGCCGATTACTAGAACGTTCGCTTCACGGAGAGAGCGATGCAATTCGATATCGTTACGCTCTTTCCCGAGATGTTTCGCGCGCTGACCGACTGGGGCATCACGAGCCGCGCGGCGAAGCAGGAGCGTTATGGGTTGCGCACGTGGAATCCGCGCGATTTCACGACCGACAACTACCGCACCGTCGACGATCGTCCTTACGGCGGCGGCCCGGGCATGGTAATGCTGGCCAGGCCGCTCGAAGATGCGATCGACGCCGCGAAAGCGGCGCAGGCGGAGCAGGGCATCAACGGCGCGCGCGTGGTGATGATGTCGCCGCAAGGCGCTACGTTGAATCACGACAAGGTGATGCGCTTTTCCGCGGAGCCCGGTCTGATCCTGCTGTGCGGCCGCTACGAGGCGATCGATCAGCGTCTGATCGATCGTGTCGTCGACGAAGAAGTCAGCCTCGGCGACTTCGTGCTGTCGGGTGGCGAACTTCCCGCCATGGCGTTGATCGACGCTGTCGTGCGTCATCTGCCGGGTGTGCTGAACGATGCGCAGTCGGCCGTGCAGGATAGCTTTGTCGATGGTTTGCTGGATTGCCCGCACTACACGCGTCCAGAGGAATACGATGGAGAGCGTGTGCCCGATGTGCTGCTCGGCGGCCATCATGCGGAAATCGAACAGTGGCGGCGGCGCGAAGCACTGCGCAACACGCTCGTCAAACGGCCCGATCTGATCGACCGGGCCAGAAAGAACAGGTTGTTGAGCCGTGCCGACGAGGCATGGCTCGCAAATCTCGCCAAGGAAGCCGCGAAGCATTGAGTCTTCGCGCGACGAGGCGGGACCCAGGCGGAGCCGTCCATGCGTGGCCGGTTCCAGATGTGAACCCATCCTCTATCGGGGCCGTAGCCGGGCGCGCGCTGCGCGAGGCAGGTACGAACGCCGACAAGATGGCATTAGGAGTCAGTGATGAATCTGATTGCAAAACTCGAGCAGGAAGAAATCGAGCGCGTGCTCGCAGGCAAGACCATTCCCGAATTCGCTCCCGGCGATACGGTGGTTGTGAACGTCAACGTGGTTGAAGGTAACCGCAAGCGCGTTCAGGCCTACGAAGGCGTCGTGATCGCGAAGCGCAACCGTGGCCTCAACTCGTCGTTCATCGTCCGCAAGATCTCGTCGGGCGAAGGCGTCGAGCGTACGTTCCAGACGTATTCGCCGCTGCTGGCAAGCATCGTCGTCAAGCGTCGCGGCGATGTGCGTCGTGCAAAGCTGTACTACCTGCGCGAGCGTTCGGGCAAGTCGGCTCGAATCAAAGAGAAGCTGGTGTCGAAAGACCGCGCTGCAGCTGCTCAAGCGTAAATGCTGTAAGAAAAGCACCCTTCACGGGTGCTTTTTTCTTTGCCAGGTCAAAATAGCGTTGTGTCCCACAAGCGCTGGTTCGAGACTTCCATTGACCGCCCCTTCACGCCCCGCCCGTCCCGTATTTGACCCCGAAGCCTTGCCTGTCGAGGCGACAGATACCGATCTGCCCGCCGTCGTCCCCGCACGCCTGACGCCCGATGGCCTGCGCGCGCGCTTCGAGCAGAATCTGCCGTGGAAGCAGGAGACGCGCGAAGTGCGCTGGCGCGAAACGGGCGATCCGCGCGTCGCGGCGGTTCTCGTGCCGCTCGTCGTTCGCGATGAGGGCCTGAGCGTGCTGCTCACGTTGCGCGCCGATCATCTCAACGACCACGCAGGGCAGGTCAGCTTTCCAGGTGGCCGTCACGAACCCGCCGACGCCACCGTGACGGCAACGGCGCTGCGCGAAGCGCAGGAAGAAGTCGGTCTCGATCCGTCTCGTGTCGAAGTGCTCGGCACGTTGCCCGAGTATCTGACGGGCACGGGCTTTCGCGTGACGCCCGTCGTCGGTCTCGTTCATCCGCCGTTTTCTGTGAAGGCGGATTCGTTTGAAGTCGCCGAAATCTTCGAAGTGCCGCTGCGCTTTCTGATGGAGCCGAGGAATCATCAGGTGCGTGTGCTGCACTGGGAAGGCGGCGAGCGTCGTTTTTTTGCAATGCCTTATCCGCGCGGCGAAGCGGGCGGCCATTACTTCATCTGGGGCGCAACGGCGGGCATGTTGCGCAATTTCTATCGCTTCCTCGCCGCATGACATGAAGCGGCGTACGACGCGCGGGGTCGGCCGTATTGCGTCTGTAATCGCAGCCTCTCAGCCCCATCCGACCCTGTGCTATCGTTATGACCAATTCCGATAGCTCGGCAAGACAGAACCGCTCGTCAAGAACTCGAATAGCACGGCGCCTCGCATGACTTTTTTCTCCGTATTGTTGGCCCTCATCCTCGAACAGGTGCGCGCGCTGTCGCCGAACAATCCCGTTGCGGCACTCCTTCAATACCATGCGGAATCGACGGCGCACGGCTTCGATGCCGGCAAGGAAAAGCACGGCTTCCTTGCGTGGCTCGTCGTCGTGCTGCCGTGGACGCTCGTCGTCGGCCTGATCTACTTCGTGCTGTATGAGATTCACTTCGTGCTCGCGTTCCTGTGGAACGTCGCTGTGCTGTACTTCACGCTGGGCTTCCGCCAGTTCAGCCACTATTTCACCGATATCCATCTGTCGTTGAATAACGATGACGTGCCGCGCGCGCGTGAAATCCTCAACGAATGGACGGGCATCGATACCGTCGACATGCCCGTCAGCGAGATCGTGCGTCACACGCTGATTCATGCCGTGGTCGCGTCGCACCGTCATGTGTTCGGCGTGTTCTTCTGGTTCCTGATTCCCGTCGGCCCGGCGGGCGCGGTGCTGTATCGCACGGCCGAGTATCTGGCGCGCGCCTGGTCGCAGCCCGCCGATGACCGGACCGTTGCGTTCTCCACGTTCGCGCAGCGCGCGTTCTTCGTGATCGACTGGATTCCGGCGCGCCTGACGTCGCTGGGCTTTGCGATCGTCGGCAACTTCGAGGACGCGATTTACGCATGGCGCAATCACACGCGCCAATGGCCCGATACGAATGACGGCGTGTTGCTTGCCGCCGGCAGCGGTGCGTTGGGCGCGCGGCTCGCGGGCCCGCTCGCCGAAGTGTCGAGCCTCGATGCACTGGCGACGGGCGACGGCGGCCCGATGACCGTCGGCGACGACTGCACGCCGCGCACGCTGCAATCGGCGGTGGGCCTCGTGTGGCGAGCCGTCATCCTGTGGATGATCTTGCTGCTGATGCTGACCATCGCGGTCTGGCTTGCCTGAACGCTGACGGATCCCCCGCACGAAAGCCAGCACGAACGGCCAAACGCCGGCCCGCGCACCGCACGCGCGAAAACGCCGTCAACCTTCCAAAGGATCGCGCGCCGTTCCGCAATTCCAGCACACGGTGAACTGCGCTTCGAGCCATTCACCGCAATGCGTGCAGCGCCAATTGGGCGCGTTGGCGGCAGGCCCGTTGCGTCCCGCGTCGATCACTTTTCTCGCCAGCATCTCGTCGCGTTCATCGACGAGCCACAGCTCCGGCGCGCACTGATCGGCCGGAATCTCGCCGATCGCGCCGCTCAGATAGCGGTTGTGCAACTCGCATGCGATACCCGCCGCCTCGAGCAGATTGACCCAGTGCTGTCCGATCACGACGTTCGGCGCGCGCATCAGCTTCATCATGATCAATCTCAGCGGACGATCTGGCTCGCCTCGTGCACGAGTTGCGCATAGAGCGCATGCCGCTCCTTCGCGATGCGGCCATCGGCGATGGCTTCGAGAATCGCGCAGCCCGGCTCATGCAGATGATGGCAGTTGTAGAAGCGGCAGTTCGGCAAGAGCGGCCTGAACTCCGGAAACGCGCGCTCGAGCTTGCCCTCCGTCAGATGGTGCAGGCCGAATTCCTGGAAGCCCGGCGAGTCGATCAGCGCGCCTTCGCCGTCGGGAAGCGGGTAGAGGCGCGTGAACGTGGTCGTGTGACGGCCGCTATTGAGCGCCGTCGAGATTTCGCGCGTCGCCACTTCCGCATCGGGAATCAGCAGGTTCACGAGCGTCGACTTGCCCATGCCCGACTGGCCGAGCAGCAGCGTCGAGTGTCCGCGCAGATGTTCGGCGAGCGTCTCGCGGGCGGCTTCGGGCTGCATCTTGATCGACACTTCGGCCACGGCATAGCCGAGTCCGCGATACAGTTCGAGCCGTTTGCGCGCGAGCGGCAACGCGGCCTCGACGTCGATCTTGTTCAACACGATCAGCGGTTTCAGCTCGTTCTCTTCCGCGGCGACGAGCGCGCGTCCGAGCAGGTCTTCACTGAAATGCGGCTCGGTCGCGAGCACGATCAGCAACTGATCGAGATTCGCCGCGAAGAGCTTCGACTTGTACTGATCCGAGCGATAGAGCAGGTTGCGCCGCTCGCCGATCTCGACGATCACGCCCTGATCAGCGGAAGTCGGCTCGTACAGCACCTGGTCGCCGACTGCGATCTCGCTGCGCTTGCCGCGAGGGAAGCATTGCAGCATCGCGCCGCCGTCCTCTGGCGCGACGATGTAGTGACGGCCATGTGCGGCGATCACGAGGCCGCGCGTGCGTTCCTGCGCGCGCTCGCTGGCGGCTGCCGCGCGCAAAGCTTTCGGTGAGCGGCCGCTCATGCGTGACGCAGCAGCCGGTCGATCCGCTGCGAAGCCGGCGGATGCGAATAGTAGAACGCCGTGTAGAGCGGATCGGGCGTGAGCGTCGACGCGTTGTCCTCATACAGCTTCACGAGCGCGTTGACGAGATCCCTCGCGTCCGTCTGCGTCGCGGCGAACGCGTCGGCTTCGAACTCGTGCTTGCGCGAGAAGAGGCTGCCGAGCGGTGTCACGAAGAACAGGAACACGGGCACCGCGAGGAAGAACAGCACGAGCGCGAGCCCGTTGTTGCTGCCCGTCATCGACGGCTGCACGCCGAGGCCTTCGAAGAACCACGTGCGCTGCGCGAGCCAGCCGAGCAGCGCGAGCATCGCAAGGCTGATCGCGAACGTGACGATCATCCGCTTGATCACATGGCGGCGCTTGAAGTGGCCGAGCTCGTGCGCGAGGACCGCTTCGATCTCGCCGCCCGACAGGCGCGAAAGCAGCGTATCGAAGAACACAATGCGCTTGGACGAGCCGAAGCCCGTGAAATACGCATTGCCGTGCGCCGAGCGGCGGCTGCCGTCCATCACGAACAGTCCCTTCGCGGCGAAGCCGCAGCGCTTCATCAGCGCGTCGATGCGATGAACGAGCGCTTCGTCCCGCAGCGGCTCGAACTTGTTGAACATCGGCGCGATGAAGGCCGGGTAGAGAACCAGCACGAGCATCTGGAACACGACCCAGACGACCCACGCCCACCACCACCAGTACGCGCCCGCCTGGTTCATCAGCCACAGCACGACGAACAGCAGCGGCAGGCCGAAAGCGGCGCCGAGCAGCACGCCCTTGATGCGGTCGACGAAGAAGATGCGCTTCGTCATCCGGTTGAAGCCGAAGCGCTGTTCGATCACGAACTGGCGGTAGTACTCGAACGGCAGGTCGACGGCGCCCGTGATCGCGATCACGACCGCGACCAGCGCGATCTGCCCGATGTAGCCCTGGCCGAACCAGTCGCCGATGGCCAGATCGAGAATCTGCACGCCGCCGAGCAGCGTGAGCGCGATCAGCACGGCCGCGCCGACGACGATCTCCATCATCGTCAGCCGCGTGCGTTCGATGGTGTAGTCGGCGGCGCGCTGATGCGCGGCGAGGGCGATCGTGCCCGCGAACTGCTGCGGCACCCTTTCACGATGCGCCGCGACGAAGCGGACCTGGCGCGACGCGAGCCAGAGTTTCATGCCGACCATCGCCGCCACGGCGATCACGAACAGAACGGTGAAGTACAGAGTAGGCATCCGGGGAATCCGTGGGTTCTATGCGAGAATTATATGTTTGTTCCTGTCTGCGGGCGGGAGCGCGCCATCGTTGGCCCATTGCGGTTGTCGCCTGACCCGCTCGCGCCGTTCCAAACCAAGGTTGCCTTCAATGACTGACATTATCGAATCCGTCGATCAGCCGCCGCTCGTGCGCAGCGACATGAACCTCGTCTGGCTCGACATGGAAATGACGGGGCTCGATCCCGACAACGACCGCATCATCGAAATTGCTGTCGTCGTGACCAATTCGACGCTCGATAAACTCGTCGAAGGCCCCGTGCTCGCGATCCACCAAAGCGACGAGACGCTCGGCAAGATGGACGACTGGAACAAGAACACGCACGGCCGTTCGGGGCTGATCGACCGCGTGCGCGCGTCGACGGTGACGGAAGCCGACGCGACGGAGCAGATTCGCGCGTTCCTCGGCCAGTACGTGCCGCCCGGCAAGTCGCCGATGTGCGGCAATTCGATCTGCCAGGACCGCCGTTTCATGGCGCGCTGGATGCCCGAGCTGGAGACGTTCTTCCATTATCGCAATCTCGACGTCAGCACGCTCAAGGAGCTGTGCCGCCGCTGGCAACCGGCGATCTACAAGGGTTTTCAGAAGCGCGCGATGCATACGGCGCTCGCTGACATCCACGAATCGATCGACGAACTGCGCTACTACCGCGAGCATTTTCTGATCCCGGCCGCGAGCACGGCCGCCGACGCGCCGTCCACCGACGCGCCAGCAAAGTAACTCAGCCCTGCCGCGGAGCGCGCACTGCGCTCTTCGGCCGGAACGCCGGCACGACGTCGGCGTTCGTCTCGATGTACGGGCCGCCGATCAGATCGATGCAATACGGCACGGCGGCGAAAATGCCCGGCACCTTCACCTTGCCTGCCTCGTCGCGCAGGCCTTCCAGCGTCTCCCTGATCGACTTCGGCTGCCCCGGCAGATTGATGATCAGCGCGGCGCGTTCGGCCGTCTCGCGGATCACGGCCACCTGACGCGACAGGATCGCCGTCGGCACGAAGTTCAGGCTGATCTGCCGCATCTGCTCGCCGAAGCCCGGCATTTCCTTCGTCCCGGCCGCGAGCGTCGCTTCGGGCGTCACGTCGCGGCGCGCGGGGCCCGTGCCGCCCGTCGTCAGCACGAGATCGCAGCCTGCTTCGTCGACCAGTTCGATCAGCGTCTTCGTGATGGTCGGCGCGTCGTCCTGGATCAGGCGCGTTTCCGTGCGAAACGGCGACGTCAGCGCGCCGCCGAGCCACTCCTGCAAAGAAGGTATGCCCTTGTCCTCGTAGACGCCCGTGCTCGCGCGGTCGCTGATCGACACAAGGCCGACGATCAGTTCGTCGGGATGATTACGCGTGGGAATCGTCATCGTCGTCGTCCGAATCGTGGGTAGCGGCTTCGTCGTCGTCCGCGCCGGCGCCGTCCGCGTTCTTGATCCACTGGAACAGCTCGCGGAAATAGCGCGGCGGCTTGCCTTGCTCGACTTCCTTGCGCGCATTGCGGATCAGCGTGCGGCCTTGCTGCGGATCGGCGTCGGGATGCACGCGGATGAATTCCGTCAGCGCGGCGTCGTCGGCGAGCAGCTGTTCGCGCGTGCGCTCGATCCAGTGCAGGCGCGCCGTTTCGGCCTTGTTGACGCCCTTGTACTTGTCGAGCGCCTCGCGCAGCGCGCCGGTTTCGTCGTCGGTCAGGCCGCGCATCACCTTGCCGACATACTGCATCTGGCGGCGCTTGCCTTCGTGATCGGTGATGCGGCGCGCCTCGCGTATCGCTTCGTCGAGCGCTTCCGGCATCGGCATGCGCTTCAGCGCGTCTTTCGGCAGCGCGGCGAGTTCTTCGCCCAGCGCCTGCAACGCGTGCATTTCGCGCTTCAGTTGCGACTTGCTGGGACGGTCATACCCGTTGTCGTCGTCGACGTCAGCGGGTGTCATCGGTTGAATGCGGGTTTTGCGTGTCATGCGCGGTATTGTAACTTGCCGGGCCTGTCGCCAAGCCCGCTGCAGGTCGCGCCAACAGCTCCGCACGCGCCTCGCATCGCATCGCCGCGAGGCATTTGCGATTGCCAGGTACGCCAGCGTAGAGCTTGCTATGATCGCGGGATGCGCCGGCGCACAGGCCGGCGAGGCATCGCACTTGCAACGACGAACTCTCGCGGGCTTCGGCCCAGACCGCACGGCAACTCAGGACGGCAAACGACAATGGCAGCAGACACGGAAGTCAGGCAACGCTTCTTCCCGCACACGCAGGACGAACTGAAGGAAATCGCCTCCGACATTCTTCGCCACGCAAAGTCGCTCGGCGCAACCGACGCGGCAACCGAAATCTCAGAAGGCGACGGCCTGTCCGTCTCCGTGCGGCGCGGCGAAGTCGAGACGATCGAGCACAACCGCGACAAGATGGTCGGCGTGACGGTCTTCATCGGCAACAAGCGCGGCAACGCGAGCACGTCTGACTTTTCGTCCGAAGCGCTGAAGGACACGGCGATGGCCGCGTACAACATCGCGCGCTTCACGGCGGAAGACGACTGCGCGGGGCTCGCCGAAGAAGAGCTGCTCGAAGCCGATCCACGCGATCTCGACCTGTATCACCCGTGGAATCTGGATGCGGACGAAGCCGTCGAACTCGCGCGCCGCGCGGAAGATGCCGCATTCGCCACGAGCGCGCTGATCAAGAACTCGGAAGGCGCGAGCGTATCGGCGCAGCATTCGCAGTTCGTGCTGGGCACGTCGCGCGGCTTTCTGTCGGGCTATCCGTACTCGCGTCACTACGTGGCGTGCGCGCCCATCGCGGGCAGCGGCCGCAACATGCAGCGCGACGACTGGTACACGTCGAAGCGCAGCGCAGGCGAGCTGGCCGACCCGGAAGCCGTAGGCCGCTACGCCGCCGAGCGCGCGCTCGCGCGCATGGGCGCACGCGGACTCGACACGCGCAAGGTGCCCGTGCTGTTCGAGGCGCCGCTCGCGGCGGGCCTGCTCGGCGCGTTCGTGCAGGCGACCAGCGGCGGCGCGCTGTATCGCAAGACGTCGTTTCTTGTCGACAGTCTCGGCAAGCCGGTGTTCGCGCCGCATGTGCAGATCGTCGAAGACCCGCATGTGCCGCGCGCGATGGGTAGCGCGCCGTTCGACGAAGAAGGCGTGCGCACGAAGCAGCGCGCCGTCGTGAAGGATGGCGTCGTCGAAGGCTATTTCCTGTCGACGTACTCGGCGCGCAAGCTCGGCATGCCGACGACGGGCAACGCGGGCGGCTCGCACAACCTGTCGCTGCGCAGCGCGCTCACGCAAGACACGGACGACTTCGAGGAAATGCTGCGCAAGCTCGGCACGGGCCTGCTGCTGACGGAACTGATGGGGCAGGGCGTCAATTACGTGACGGGCGATTATTCGCGCGGCGCGTCGGGCTTCTGGGTCGAGAACGGCAAGATCCAGTACCCGGTCGAGGAGATCACGGTCGCGAGCACGTTGCAGGAAATGTTCCGGCATATCGTCGCGATCGGCGCGGATACGATCGTGCGCGGCACCAAGCAGACGGGCTCGGTGCTGATCGAGCGGATGACTGTAGCGGGGCAATAAACCGTACATCGACGCGTAAGCCGCTTCAAAAATGCAAAAGCCACGGAAGCGATTCCGTGGCTTTTTTCTTTGCACCGGCCAGGGGCCAGCGGCTCAACGCGTCTTGCGCCGATACGTCACGAATGCATATTCGAAGTCATTCGGCTCTTTCGCGCGATGCGTCTCGCGCGCGACTTCTTCCCACTGCGCGGGATTGGGCGCGGGGAACGTCGCGTCGCCTTCGAAGTCCGCGTGAATTTCGGTGACGATCATCTTGTCCGCGCGCCGCAAGCCTTCCTCGTACAACTGCGCGCCGCCGATCAGAAACGCCTCGGACGCATTGTCGCGCGCCGCGAGCGCTAGCGCGTCGTCAAGATTCGTGACGGTGTCGCAGCCGGCGAACTGGCGCTGCGCATCGCGCGAGACGACGATGTTGCGCCGTCCCGGCAGCACGCGGCCAATCGATTCGTGCGTCTTGCGGCCCATCACGATGGGCGCGCCCATCGTCGTGCGCTTGAAGAAAGCAAGGTCTTCGGGAAGCCGCCAGGGCAGCTGGTTGTCACGGCCGATCACGCCATTGCGGGCGCGAGCGACGATCAGGGTCAGCGTCGTCATGCGAGAAAGTATGGAACGGGTAGCGGAAAGCCGAAGCCGATTCTACCCGAGCGCGCGCGGCCCGGCCGGGCACGCCGCGCAGCGCGCGAGACGGCGTGCGCCGCTCGCATCGCTTTGGGCCGCTCAGATCGGGCGCACAGGCACTACTCGCGCTCGTCGTGATCGTTGGCGTCGCTGGCGTACAGTTCTTTCTCGTCGCCCTTGAAGCCCGCCTTGTCGTCATTCGACGTATCGCGCAGACCGTGCGTGCCCAACAGCCTGTAAAGCGTCACGCGCGAAATCCCGAGGTCCGCCGCCGCCTCGTTGAGCCGGTGCCGGTGCCGCAGCAGCGCGGCTTCGATCGCGCGCTTCTCGGCGGCTTCGCGCGCCTGCGCGAGGCTCATCGTCTGCTGTTCGCTGAAGTGCGCGAGGTCGAGGTCTTCGGCGGAAATCAACTTGTTCTCCGCCATCACGATCGCGCGGCGCACGCGGTTGATCAGCTCGCGCACGTTGCCAGGCCAGTGATAGTTGTACATCGCCTCGATCGCCGACGGCGTGAAGCCGCGAATCTTGCGCGTGTTATCGGTCTTGAACTTGCCGAGGATGTGATGCGCGAGCAGCTCGATGTCCTTGCCGCGAGCGCGCAGCGGCGGCTCGTCGACGCGCAGCACGCACAGCCGATGGAACAGGTCCGAGCGGAAGCGCCCGTCGCTCATCGCATCTTCGAGATCGACGTGCGTCGCGGAGATGATGCGCACGTCGACGGGAATCGATTCATGGCCGCCAAGGCGCTCGATCTTGCCCTCCTGCAAAAAGCGCAGCAGGCTCGCTTGGCTTTCCATCGGCAGATCGCCGATTTCGTCGAGAAAAAGCGTGCCGCCGTTGGCCGCCTCGACGCGGCCGATCTTGCGCTGGTTCGCGCCCGTGAACGCGCCGCGCTCGTAGCCGAACAGCTCCGATTGCAGCAGGTGATGCGGAATCGCGCCGCAGTTGATCGGGACGAACGGAAACTTGCGGCGCGGCGAGCGCTCGTGGATCGCGAGCGCCGTCAGCTCCTTGCCCGTGCCCGATTCGCCCGAGATGAACACGCTCGCATCGGTGTTCGCGACCTTGCGGATCGTGCGGAACAGTTGCTGCATCCCTTCGCAGGTGCCGACCATTTCGTCGTCGCTCGCGCTCGTGGTGTCGGGCGGCATGTCGGGTTCGCACAGATTGACCATGCCGTACGCGTGGCCGACCAGATAGTCGATGGTCGCGTTCGCCACGGGAATCTTCACGTAGTCGAAGCAGTAGTGGCGAATCAGCCGCCGCACGTCAGGATCGGCGAGCCGCTCGGCATTCGCCAGCGCGATCCAGCCGACCTGCTGCGCGCGCAGGCTCGGCTCGAGGCCGGGCAGCTCGCGCACCGCGAAGCTCGCCATGTCGGCGATGCCCGCGCACATGGTCGCGGGCTTGACGAGCCGTCCGACCTCGTGCGCCGAGCGCGCGACGAGCACGTTCCAGCCGCGGCTTTTCAGATGCTCGACGAGCGCGTCGTCAGGCGCGCGCGCGACGTACAGCAGGATGCGCGTCGCGACGCGCGTATCGACGGCCGTCGGAGCCACGTCGGGTGCATCGGGTGCGGTGGGTGTCGTGGACCCATGCGACGCCGCCAGGCGCAGCCCTGCGCCGGCGGACGCAGGAACGGGGCTCAGATGAGAAGTTTCGCGCACGATCTGCCTCGTATCAGTGTCACGTCAAAAGGTGTAGGGAAAGCGCACGCCGATCACGTAGTTCGGCGCGTCGGGCGTCATGCCGATCGACACCGAACCGTTGATCGTCAGATGCTTGTTCACCACATGGTTAAGTCCGAAATTCATCACGGCGGCCGTCGTTTCGCTGCCAGGCACCTTCACGTAGTCGCCGCCCGGCGCCTTCGTCTTCGACGAGGGCTGCAGCGCGAGCGTGTACGAGATGCTGGCCGAGTCCTTGTCGGAGAATGCAAGCGCCACGCCCGCGCCCAGCTGGAAGATGTCGCCGAGCTTCACGGTCGCCGGCTGCGTCTGTCCGACCACCGACGAAATGTCCTCGAACGAGCGCGCGACGTTGTACGTGTAGGAGAGGCTGCCGAACAGCACGACGGGGTCGTAGGTCTTCAGCACCGACAAGCCCGCCGTGACGTTCCAGAAGCCCGTGCCCGTGGGCAGCTTCGACGGCGCGACGAGATTCGTGTTGTCGGGGTCGAGCTGCACGACCTTGAGGCCGAACGGCGAGGTGCCCGTCGGCGCTTTCACGCGCAGACTGCCGACGACGTCGGGGATGTTGTTGGTCTCTTTCAGGAACTGGTAGTAGATCCCGAAGTTGACGTCGCCGATCGCATTCGAATTGACGGACGCATCGGACAGCGTATTGGCCGCGCCCCCCGCGCCGCCGACGATGAACTGGCTGTGCCGGTACACATACGGCACGTCGACGTCGACGCTGATGCGGTCCGTCAGACCGTAGCGCGTGTCGAGATCGGCCATGATCTGGTGCGACTTGGTCTGCCCCAGATTGATGTTGCCGAGGAAAATCGCGTCGAGCGCGAGAAAGCCCGACAGCTGAAGCTGGCGGCGATCGTAGTAGGTATCGCTGATACCCCAGTCCAGCGTCAGCTTGTGATCGAAGAGGGGCGCGTGCTCGCGCTGCACGACGGCCTCTTCGGCCTGCGTGCGCACGGGCTCGGCTGCCTTCTGCGTCTGGCCGACGGCGCCTTCCGGCAGACCCGGGCCGCTCGCCTGCGCGTTCGGGTTGCTCGTGCCCGGCGAGCCGGCCGCCGATGCGCCCTCCGGCGCGGGCGGATTGACGGGCACGCCCGTCGCGGTGCCCGTCGCGTTGCCCGGCGCGGGCGCGCCCGGCGTCACCTGCGCGAGCGGCGGCAGCGGCACGGGCAGGCCGTCCGCGCCCGGCTGCTCGGCGACGGCTTCGCTGCCGGCGCTCGCGCCATAGCCCGGCGCGCC
Source organism: Paraburkholderia phymatum (assembly GCF_040965635.1). Taxonomy (GTDB): domain Bacteria; phylum Pseudomonadota; class Gammaproteobacteria; order Burkholderiales; family Burkholderiaceae; genus Paraburkholderia; species Paraburkholderia phymatum_B. The sequence continues at coordinate 156,571 of NZ_JBFRCH010000006.1, read as the reverse complement.
GCGGCCGCGCTGCGCCATTTCCAGATTGGTCACCTGCCGCTCGAGCGACTGGATCTGCCGCTGCTGCTCGTCGACCACGCGCATCAGCGTATTGAGCCGTTCTTCGAGCGACTGGTTGTTGAGCGCCTGCGCGCCCGCCCCCTGCGAGAGTGCATACAGCATTGCGGCAGCAGGGATGGCCGCGAGCCGGGCGCGCGGCCTCCTGTTTGTTGTATAGGTCATCATTGTTGTTCCCCCGGTGAAACGGGCAGCGCCTGGCGGGTTCTTGTGCTTTGCGCTGCCGCGTTTCGTCGCGACTTCTCCTCCTGGTGACATAAAGCCGGCAGGTTGGCGGCCTGCCTTCATCTCCTTGAACCAAGCGCGTTTTGCAGGGCCTGGAGGACGCCTGCCTGGCGCAGCATCGCGGACGACATCGGCGCCGTCTGCAAGGAGAGCTGCAACTGGTTGGCGACTTGCTGGTTATTGCCTGCGATCTGCAGCAGTTGTGCGATTGCGCCCGCCTGTTGCGTGTTGCCGGGCACGATGGTTTGCGATGCGATGCCGGCGGGCGTCTGCAGCGCGACAGTCACGCCGCCGTTGCCGAACGCGATGCCCGCCTTGATGGTGCCCGCCGCGTTCGACGCCGATGCGCTCTGCGCATTCGCGCCGCCCGCCAGCAGTGGCGGATTGTTGTTGAAGTCGATCTGCGCCGTGTTGAAGCCGACGTTGCGATCGCCCGCTACCTGCGTGACCTGCGATACGCCGTTGACGGAGATGCTTTGTCCGCCGCCGGCGTGGGCATGCGGGTTCGCGCCCGGATTGCCGTGGCCGTCAGTGACGCTCGCTAGCGTGTTGACGTTGGCCGTCAGCGCGTTCGCCGCATCGCGCGCGACGGAGAGACTGCCTTGCGCGAGCGCATGGGCGCCGTTCGGCAACTGCCATTGCGAGAGCACGTTCAATACGAAACCGGAGATCATCTGTCCGCCCGCGCCTTTTCCGGTCTGCTGGGCGAGCACATCGTCCCCGACGCTTTGCCACTGGATGGCGGCCGGCGCCACGTCGCGGAACGTCGTCAGGTCCGAGGCGTAGGCGCTGGTCGCGAGACCGCACGTCGTGGCAAGCAAAATCGCGAGACACGTGCGGCCGGGCTGTGAGAGGGAGTGCTTCATGGGTGGTCAGAACAGGTCTGCCTTGATCAAGCCGTATTCGACAAAGGGAGTCGCGGCCGTACCGTTGGTAAGCGCGCGCTCGCGCAAACGCAGCGCCAGCGACTCGTTGTCCTGCAACAGCGGGGAATCCTCCCTGAACGGTTTCCCGACGACTGCGAACACGAGCCCATTCCACGTCTTCGCGAAGTCCTCCTCGAGCAGGATGCGATTGCCGAGGGCGGGGTCCGCGACGAAGATGCGACCGTCCTGCGCGTGCTTGACGATCACGAAGTGCTCGTAGCCGTCGATGTTCATCAGAACCATGACGGGGATCTGGAGGTGATACAGCGCATCCGTGTTGACCCTGAAACCTCGCCCGCGCAGCCCGATCGTCTCGACGAACTTCTTCATGTCGAGCATTGAGAAGCCGTTCTTGACCACCACTTCCGGCGTGGAGAACGCCATCATCCGGCGGATCAGCTCCGTCTCGGGGATGTCGATTCCGTAGCCGTACTTGAGTAGGGTCGCGAGCGCCGCCGCGCCGCAGCTGTAGTCGAACTGCTGGCTGACGATATGGCGGTAGCGGAGCTCCCTCATCGAATGCACCGTCTTGGTTAGCGGAACACCTGCGAGGGTAGACGTGTCGATGCTCGCCTGTGCGTGCCCTGTCGCACACATCGCGCAAGTTGCAAACACAACGGCGGCATCGGCGAGTCGAAACGCCGGATACCGGTCGAACCGGGACATGCTGGTCTCCTGTCGCCCCGGGTTAGCGCTTCAGCTGTCGGCGGGAGTTAGCGCTTAGCTGTCGGCTGGCGTTAGTGCTTTAGCACTTACGCCAGCCCACGCAGAGCGCTTGCTCAAGCCCCATGCAGAGCACTTACCCGGGTCCCATGCACAGCGGTCGACCAGAGCCCGCATGTCGGCGGGATTGGAGCTTGGGTGCCCGTTCCCGTCGCATGCGTGCCCTGGTCCCATGCAACATCGCCGCTGCCAGGTCGCGCCGGCGGCTGTTCAGCCCGTCGGCGCATCCCCTTATGGCTGGTGTTTTAGTGGCTCGTGTTCATCGAAGCGATCGCCAGGCCGTTGTGCTGCACGTTGCCCGCGCCGCCCGCGATGTTCACGCCGATATTGCCGGTTGCGTGACTCAGTGCGCCCGCGCCGAGCATCGCAGTGCCTTCGAACGAGCCGTGGAACGACACGCCCGCCGACTGCGACGATTCATCCGTGGCGACCATCGCCGCGCTGGCATGGTTGCGCGAGACCGTCGACGTCGAAGCGGCCATGCTGTTGTTCTGCACGTTGCCGATGCCCGATGCCACGTTCACGCCGACGTTGCCCGATGCGTACTGCAGCGAGTTGTCGCCGACCGATGCGTTCACCTTGAAGTTGTTGATGTTCGCGCGGCCACCCGAGCTCTGGTCGTTGAAGACCTGTGCGTTGCCGAACACATTGCCGGCATCGACGGAAGCGAGTGCGGCGTCGTTGCTCTGCGCGTTGTTCACGCCTTCCGCGATGTTGACGCCGATGTTGCCGCTGACGTTCTGCGCGGCGTTTGCGCCCGTCGTCGCCGTCAGGTTGCCCGCCTTCTGCGTGTTGATGTGCTCGGTGACTCTGCCGTACACGTCGACATCCGTCCTGTCTACCGTCGAGCTGAAGCCCCATTGCGCCGCTACGCTGTCGTGCGTCTTCGAATTTTCGACTTCATAGCCGCTCGACTGCTCGCGAAAGGCCTGATAACCGGAACCCTGGTTGGCCTTGAAGCCCCACACCTTGCCCTGGCCCGAGCCTTCCACCGCGCCGAATGCGCCCGACAGGTGGTTGCTGTTGCTGTAGCTGGACTCTTTGTAGCCGGCGGAGAAGCCGCCTTGCACATGTGCTTCGCCGAAGCCGAAGTGCGGGGTGTTGAACGACGCGTACTCATAGCTGCCGCCCGCATGGCCGCCTGCCGAGATATGGCCGCCGGCGTTCTGGCTGTCATGGCTGAAGCTGCCGTTGATCTCGGCCGCCTGCGCGCTGAACTCGAAGCCGCCGCCCTTGATCGAGCTGCTCTGGTTCGCGTACTTGTAGCTGGACGATTCCTGGAAGCCCTGCGCGCGATACGAAGAGGACGAGTGCGACGTCGACACCGAGGCCCACGCGTAGCCGCCGCCCTTCACGGAGTCATAGCTGTTGTCGATCCGCGTCGTCACGAAGCCGGACGTGTACGTTTGCGCGTTCGGGCTCAGCGATGCGTTCGCGTAAGCATGCTGCGTGTTGTTGACGACGGCGCCCGCCGTGCTGGAGACGCCGACGCAGCCGAACAGCGTGACGAACCCTTCGATGCCGACGGCTTCGCCCACCAGCGTCGCGTTGAAGATGAACGGGTTCTTCAGCGGGCTCGCGAAGGCGCTGGAGGAAGCGGCTGCGAGGACGGCTGCTGCAATGAGAGTGCGCTTCATGTTTCGCTCCGATACTCGTTGTGGTCAGTTAGAAAAGAGTGCCCGCCGGGGGACGGAGCACAAAACTGTTTGCCGTGGCATTACCGGCGCCGGCAGTCTGGTTGATCTGCACGATTCCGTTGACGCTCTTGAAGGCGTCGTTGGAGATGCTGGTCTCGCGCACGGTCTGAACCCCGGTCGCTTGACCCTGACCGCCGTTCTTCGCGGCCGTCGCGGACAGCACGCCGTCCGAGACAGCCTCGACTCCTGGCGCAGCAGTGCCGAGCTGCACACTGTTGCGCTGGAGATTCCCTGCGCCCGCAGACTGGTTCACCATCACCGCTCCGGACGTATTCGAAAATGCGTTGCCTTCGATCGACGCGCGCGCGCTCGGCACGCGGGCCCGCGCGCCGGCGCTCTGGACGCTGGCGTTGTCGTTGCCGGCGGCGTCGCCGTTCGAGATCGTCAACTGGTTGAGCTGCGCGTTGTTCAGGCCCGCCGCCTGGCTCACCGTGAGCGCGCCCGTCGCGCCGACGCCTGCGCCCGTCGCGATGCCCGCGTCGCCCGTCACGCGCGCTGTCTGTTGTGGCATCTGCTGCGGCATCTGTTGTGGCATTTGTTGCGCGCAGGCGGCGTGCATTGCTACAAGCCCGACGAGCGCGAAGGCCGCGGCGCCGGCGCGCGCCGGGATGCGCCGGACCTGCAATGGCGAACGAAAGAGCGCGGTCATTTGTTGAGCCCTCCGAGCGCGCCGCCCAACGCCGTCGATAGCGGCGCGAGCGCGCCCGTCACGGACGCCGATATGCTGCCGCCGAGCCCCGGCGCCGGTTGCCCGATGCCGCCGGAGTTGAGCGCGACGTTGTTGTTGGTGGTGCTGCCCGTCAGGATGCGGGTGACGGCCTGCAAGCCCGCGTTGCCGGCAACGTTCCTGTCGAGACCCGTCGAGCCGTGCGCGTTGGTCAGGTCGGCGTCCGAGGCGACTTGCGCCATCGTCGGGTTGAACGTGTTGGCAGGGAAGGTCGAGACACGCGAGGTCACGGGGTCCTGGTCCCGCGGCACCGAGTCGTACGCGATGCGAGGCGTGACTTCCCTCTCGACGACAATGTCGCCGGGATTCACCACCTGAGCGGCTGCCACGCCCGCGAAGCCGGCGGCGGATGCGCCGACAATTGCGGCCAGGGTAGTCGCGCGCGTTGCGCGGCTGTACAGCGTCGCTAATGAAGCGATCATTTTGCGTGCTCCCGATACGGAGTCCGAAACACTTTGCCTGCTCTTCGTTGCGCTTAACGTGCTGCGGGTGCGTTGCTGCTTTTCCTACTTCCGCTGGTAGTTCGCTACGTTGCCTTGCGCGGCGCGCGCGGCGTCGACGGGGATCGGCAGCGGCGACGGCGGCGCGATCTCGTCCCACAGCGTCACGCTATTGCCGCGTACCAGCTGCGGCGTCGTCGCGACCATCACCATGCCCGCCGCGCCGCCACGCTGACGCGACAGCACCTGGTCGTCGAGCACGACGCTGCTCGTCGATGCGCCGTCGTCGGGTTCGTCGATTACCAGGGCACGTGTCGACTCGTCTTCCGTCGCTGCTTGCGGTTCCGCGCCGGCATCGGCGGTGGTCGCAAACGTTTCATCCGCGGAATCAGGCGTTGGTTGCGCTGCCGTTGCGAGCTGCTCCGGCGCGACAGATTCCTGCGCGCTCACGCCTGCCGGGAGCGCGACGAGAGCGAGCGCGACGCACAGGGCGGCGCTGGCTGGCAGTCGCCGGATCGGGTTCGAGTCGATGCCGAAAGCGAGTCGCATGATGTCTCTCCTTGGTGCGGGAGATTTAGCGAAACGTGTGCCATCCGTGCGAATCCATTGATGCGATTGGTCGGGCCAAAATCGATCCGGCGCCCGCCGCTGAAAATCGGCCGTAAACGTTTCAGGTCTGAAACCTCGCCAAAAAACACGCTGATTTCAAATCGGTGCGCTAAATGCAACGCTACGGGAGTACGTTGATAAAAAAGTATGGTGAATGCGCTTCCAGGCGAATTAATCGGGTCCCAATGAGATTGCCTGGCACTGGCAAACCCTTGCTGCATAAGGCCTGACGATTTAATTCGCATATTTGTTTTCGACGGCTCGCGCGTATAGTAAGCTCTCATCCACAGCACACGATTTTAAAAAACCCACTACTAGGTCGTTTCAATACACGCGCCGTTTTTCGGGGATCAGCTGTCCGTACGGAATGGAATGGCCGTTCGGTTTTCGCCGTTTGCGAATCCCGTGCGAATAGGCGTGCCTGAAAGCTAAATGCAGATCAGCACATGCCGTCATCCTTAACGTTCGTTGACGAGAGGATCTGAATAATGGAATCCGCCACACGGCAACTGATATACGTATCAAGAGATCCCAGCGCCGAGTTGAACACGCGTTTTCATGAGCGCGGCTGGCATGTCGAAGTCGTCGGCTCGGCCCGGGATGCGCGCCGCGCCGTGCGTGCGGGGATGGCGGCGGGCGGTCTGCTCGACCTGTCGAGCTGCTTCCAGCAGCACGAAATTGCCGCATTCGAGTCGTGCCTGACGATGCCCAACGTCGGCTGGGTCGCGACCACGATGGCCGGCCAGTTGCAGGACGCCGCGTTGCGCCGGCTCGTGCGCGACTACTGTTTCGATTATGTGACCGTGCCTTATTCGGGCGACCGGATCGTCGATTCCGTCGGGCATGCATATGGAATGGTCTCGCTTGGCGAGCCGGCATCGAATGACGCGTCGCCGGGCGGTTCCGAGGGCGAGATGGTCGGGTCGTGCGACGCGATGCTCGCGCTCTTCCGCTCGATCCGCAAGGTCGCGATGACGGACGCGCCCGTCTTCATCTCCGGCGAATCGGGCACGGGCAAGGAACTGACGGCCGTCGCGATCCACGAGCGCTCGGCCCGCCGCAACGCGCCGTTCATCCCGATCAACTGCGGCGCGATTCCGCCGCATCTGCTGCAATCGGAGCTGTTCGGCTACGAGCGCGGCGCGTTCACGGGCGCGAACCAGCGCAAGATCGGCCGCGTGGAAGCGGCAAACGGCGGCACGCTGTTCCTCGACGAAATCGGCGATCTGCCGCTCGAAAGCCAGGCGAGCCTGCTGCGCTTTCTTCAGGAGCGCAAGGTCGAACGGCTGGGCGGACACGGCGCGATCGAGGTGGACGTGCGGATCATCTCCGCGACTCACGTCGACATGAACACGGCGATGATCGAAGGCCGGTTCCGCTCGGACCTGTATCACCGCCTCTGTGTGCTGCAAATCGACGAGCCGCCGCTGCGCGCGCGCGGCAAGGACATCGAGCTGCTCGCGCGGCATATGCTCGAACGTTTCAGGAAAGATGCGAGCCGCCGGCTGCGCGGCTTTGCGCCCGACGCGATCGCCGCGCTTCACAACTACAGCTGGCCCGGCAACGTGCGCGAACTGATCAACCGCGTGCGGCGCGCGATCGTGATGTCGGAAGGGCGCGCGATCACGGCGCGCGATCTCGAACTCGCGGAATATGTCGAAATCGTTCCCGTCTCGCTCGCGCAGGCGCGCGAGGCAGCCGAAAGGCAAGCGATCGAGCTGGCGCTGCTGCGCCATCGCGGGCGTCTCGGCGACGCGGCGCAGGAACTCGGCATTTCGCGCGTGACGCTGTACCGTTTGCTGTGCTCGCACGGCATGCGGCATATGGAAAGCGAGCCGCTCGCGCAGCACGCGGCGGAGATGCCGTCGACGATGCCGCATCTCTGACGCCTGCTCGCGACGAGACATCGGGAAGCCCGGCCGGTTGGCCGGGCTTCTTTGCTTTGGACGCGCCGTTTCCCTTTTCCCGTTTGCGTTGCCGGCTCCTTACGCCGCCTTCCGCGCGAGGTGAAGGACGTGCAGGCAGCACGCGTTGCGCGCAAAGCGGCGCAAGCACCCGGCTTCATGCGGCTTGCTAGAATCGTAGTCTCCCAAAAACCTCCGGTGCGCCAGGCGCACGGCCGAAGGAATCCGCATGAAACAATACCTCGACCTCGTCCGCACGATCCTCGATGCCGGCAGCTCGCAGGAAAACCGTACCGGCGTCCGCACGATCAGCATGCCGGGGGCGATGTTGCGCTTCGATCTGCAGCAGGGCTTCCCCGCCGTGACGACGAAAAAGCTCGCTTTCAAGTCGGCGATCGGTGAACTGGTCGGCTTTTTGCGCGCGTCGCGCAGCGCGGCCGATTTTCGCGCGCTCGGCTGCAAGGTTTGGGATGGAAACGCGAACGAAAACGCGCAATGGCTCGCGAACCCTTATCGGCAAGGCACGGACGATCTGGGCGATGTCTACGGCGTGCAATGGCGCCGGTGGCCCGCCTACAAGGTGCTCGACACGACGGCGAGCGCCAGGCTCGAAGACGCGGCGTCGCGCGGCTACACGCCCGTGACCGGGTTCGAGGAGGGCGGCGTGCGCAAGGTGTTGCTGTACAAGGCGATCGACCAGCTCCGCCAGTGCCTGGACACGATCATCAAGAACCCTTCCGACAGGCGGATTCTGTTTCACGCCTGGAATCCGGCCGTGCTCGAGGAAATCGCGCTGCCGGCTTGCCATCTGCTGTATCAGTTTCTGCCGAATGTATCGAAGCGCGAGATTTCGCTGTGCCTGTATATCCGCAGCAATGACGTCGGGCTCGGCACGCCGTTCAACCTGACGGAAGGGGCGGCGCTGCTGCATCTCGTCGGCCGGCTGACGGGTTATACGCCGCGCTGGTTCACGTATTTCATCGGCGATGCACACATTTACGAGAACCAGCTCGACATGCTGCAGCAGCAGTTGACGCGCGAGCCCTACGAAAGTCCGACGCTCGCGATTGCCGACCGCGTGCCCGAGTTCGCGAAGACGGGCGTCTACGAACCAGAATGGCTGGAGAAGATCGAGCCCTCCGATTTCTCGCTGGTCGGCTACCGGCACCACGAACCGCTGACGGCGCCAATGGCGATCTGACGCGCAGCGGGTCTTCCGGCGCACGGTATCCCTGATGTGATGTGGAAACGCCCATCGCGATCGCGGTGGGCGTTTTTCGTTTGTGGCGCGGCGTGCGTACCGGGACTCACCCGCGATGGTGCTCTTCGTGGCCTCCGCCGCCCGTCGCGCGCTGTTCCTGATGCGACTGAGGCTGGGGTTGAGGCTGTGGATGCGGTTGCTGCGCCTGCTGCGGTGGGTGGAATTCCGGGCGCGGCTGGGGTTGCGGCTGAGGCTGCGGATGGAACTCCTGACGCGCCTGCTGTTGCGGCTGAGGCTGCGGGTGAAATTCCGGTCTCGGCTGAGGCTGAGGACGGAACTCCTGACGCGCCTGCTGTTGTGGCTGCGGTTGCGGGTGAAATTCCGGTCTCGGCTGAGGCTGAGGACGGAACTCCTGGCGCGCCTGCTGTTGTGGCTGCGGTTGCGGGTGAAATTCCGGTCTCGGCTGAGGCTGCGGATGGAACTCCTGACGTGCCTGTTGCTGAGGCTGCGGATGGAACTCCTGACGTGCCTGTTGCTGAGGCTGCGGCTGGGGATGAAACGCCTCACGTCCCTGCTGCTGCGCCTGTTGCGTCGGAGCCGGTGCCGGCTGCGTGTGCATCTCCGGTCCGTGCTGAGGCTGATCCGGCGCGGCGCCGGCGAAACCGTTCGCCGGGCGGGGCACCCGTTCGTGTTGCTGTAACGCTTGACTGTTCTGCTGCATCGCCGGGCCTTGCGGCTGCGCTGCGCCGGACTGCGGGTTCCCACGCTGGGCCATCGGCACATGATGCTGCGTCCACGCGGGCGGCTGGGCCGCAGCCAGATCCTGACGCTGCGCGCCGGCCGGCTGGCCCGGTTGAGGCTGCATGCCGTTCATCGGACGGAAGCCCGCGAATTGCGGAGGACGCGGCACGCCATTGCCTGGCTGACCGGAGTGTTCAAACTGTCCGGGCCGCCCGGCTTGTTGGCCAGCCATCGGCCCCGGCGCACCGCCGCGCCCCGGCTGGCCCGGCCCGACGTGCTGTTGTTCGTTCATCTGCGGCTCGCCACCCGGCCGCTGGCCGCCCGGCGCACCTGCACCGGCGACGGGCGCGCCCGGCATGGCGCCGGGCATCTGCCCCGGTACGTGCGAGCGCACCACTCGCACGTTCGCAACGGGGCCGTTGCCATTCAGCGTCTGTCCGCCGAAGTGAGCGGGCACCGAGGTTCTCACCATCGGTTCGCCCGCGCCCGCCACGCGTCCGTGTCCGCCTTGCGCGAAGTTCTGCGCGAGCCTGTCGTGGAAGGCCGCGGGCACGCCCGGATTGCGCGTGCCGACGACGGGCCGCGCCATCACGTTCGCTGGCGGCCGGTAGGCGGCGTTGCGCATTCCCGGTCCGAAGCTCTGTCTGACGGGCGCGAGATTCGGCGCGCCCGCGTTGAAGCGCGCATTGCGCCACTGCGCGGGATCGACGCGCTGTCCGAAATGGTTCGTCGGCTGTCCGTGGACGAATGCCGTTGCGGGCATCCCCGTGACGGCGCCCGGCGCGCGGTAGTTGACGTACGTGTTGCGGACGTTGTTATGGATATCGACGCGGTTGTTGACGATGACCGTGTTGTTCACGCGCTCGTAATAGCGCGGGCTCCAGTCGTGATCGCGGCCCCAGTGCGGATGCCACGGCTCGTCGGGGCCGAGCGCGAACCACGCGACCCCCGCCGCCGCGACGCCGCCGATCGCGAGATTCACGTTCCAGTCACTGCCGCCGCCATCGCCGACGAACGCAACGAGAGCGGGCGCATACGCGGGCGGCTCGCTGACGACGACGTGCCCCGGCACCCACGCCCACGCATCGTCGACGTAGGCCCAGCGGCCGTAGTGGTAAGGCGCGAAGCCCCACGGCGCGTCGTCGACCCACGTCCAGCCCCACGGCGCCTGCCAGACCCAGTGGCCGTCGCGATAAGGCGCCCAACCCTGTGGCTCCTGATCCGGTATCCATACCTCGCCGTATTGCGGCGAGCTGCGCCACGTGCCGTTTGCGTCCAGGTCCTGATAGCCGGGCATTTCGCGCGATACATAGCGCGCCGAAACCGAGCGGTCCTCGGCGGCGTCGCGGCTGGCCGCCCACTGATCGAACGGATCGGCGCCGGGCGTGCCGTTATCGGCCATCTGCTGCAGGTTCGTGCTCGCGAAGGTGATCTGCTGTCCGGCGGCGACGGGTACCTGGCCGTTGTCGCCGTACACGGTCGCGCTGCCTCTACGGACCGTGACTGTCGTGCTGGTGCCGTCGGGTGCGACGTCGACGCGGTAGTCGCCGGGCCCATTGACGCCCAGCGCCAGATTCGGCGTGTCGATCTCATACGACGAGCCGGGCGCGATTGCGCGCACGTGCGTCGACAGCGTGCCTTGCGCGACCTTCAGCTGCGTGCTGTTGTCGTCGAGATTGAGGATGTCGAGGCTGGTTTGCTGGCCCATGCGCACGGCCGTCGAGCCGATATGCAGTTCCGAGCGCGCGTTTATGTCGTTCCACAGCTGGTCGCCCGTCGTGAGCGGCCGGTTGACCTGCGCATACGACCAGTCGGACGCGCCCGCAGGCTCGGTCGTGACCGTGCCTGCCATGTAGTTCAGGCGCGCGACGCGTCCGGGCGGGTCGCTATCCGGCGCCGACTGCGGCGCAGATTGCGGTGCGTACTGTGCGACGTTCGCGGGCGGCGGCGCTTCCTGCGCCCACGCTGTCTGCATGGCGAGCGTCGCCAACGCGCCCGCGACGGCGAGCGCGACGAGAGACGAACGGTGCATCGCGTGGCGCGTCGGATCGTCGGCGCTTCCGAAGGTGCGGTCGGGCGTGGTGAATTTTTTCATGGTTGTCGCTCCATCGGGCGCGCGCGGCGCGGCACCCTGCGAAATCACTCTACCCGTGGCGCCTGTTTCAAGGCGGTCTCATTTGTAAGCCAGTTCGGCGGCGCTGTAACAAAAGTTGTCCCGTCCAATCACTTGTCAGACAAATCGGTCGTCAATGGGTCAAAAACGCGTCGAAATAACGATGGCCGGCGGGTGTCACGCGCAGGATACGCGGCCGCTCGGTGCGCTCGACCCAGCCTTTCGACGACCACGACTCGAGCAGCGCCGCGCCGAGTGCGCCGCCCAGATGCGGCCTGCGCTCACTCCAGTCCGGGCAAGTGCATGCAAAGCGCCGGCGGCGCGTGCGCTGCCGCGTGACGTCGATACCCCAATCGCCGAGGAGCGCTGCGCCTTCCGGCGTCGCGTCGAGCGAATCGCCGTGGACGGTCAGCAGGTCGCCGCCCACGAGCCGCTCGTAGACGCGCACGGCCAGTTCGCCCGCCATGTGGTCGTAGCAGGTGCGCGCGTAGCGCATATCGACGGGCACCGTGCGCGCCGGACGCGGCACGGGGCGCTGCGGAACAGTGGCTTCGGCGACGTTGGCGAGCGCTTCGATGGTGGCGGCGACCTCCGCCGACGCAATGCGGAAATAGCGATGCCGCCCGCGCACTTCGAGCGCGAGCAGTCCGCCGTCGGTCAGCCTTGCGAGGTGCGCACTTGCCGCCGATGGCGAAAGCCCCGCGATCAGCGTCAGTTCGCCTGCGGGACGCGCGGTGCCGTCCATCAGCGCCCACAGCATCGCGGCGCGGCCCGGGTCGGCAAGCAGTGCGCCGATGCGGCTCAGGCCCGGAAAATGATTCGGTTCGGAAGGAAGCAGTGCGGCCATGTGGATCTCCTGTCTGGTCCCATGCAAAGCGGTCGACTCGAGATAGCGCTTTGGCTGTCGGCTGCAGTTAGTGCTTTAGCAGTTACGCCAGCCCCATGCAGAGCACTTGCCCGGGTCCCATGAAAAGCTGTCTACCTGAGTTGTCCTTTGGCGCTGACACAGGTCGCACGCAAATCGGTGGACCAGAGTTAGCGCTTATTCGAGCCAATGCAAATCTGTCGTAGCCAATCGGGTCATGCGTTCACTCTACCCGCGATGCGCATTCGATGTTTCAGTGTGTCGTGAACTGTCGCGTGCGCCGCCGCGCCCTGTCGATCTGCGGGCGTAAACGCGGCCAGGCTAGAATCGGAGCGCTTTCTCCAGTTTTCGAGCGAACGACGCAGTCATGAAAATTCTCTTCTCCGTGGTCGCGGCCGTCGTTCTGTGCAGCGCATGCGCGCAGCGCGGGGCGGGTCCGTCGTCGGCGGGATCCGGCAGCATCACGATGTACGGCACGATCGACAAAGGCGTCACCGTCCACAACTGACGTCTCCGGCGGCGCGATCGCTAAAAGCGCGCCGATGATCGCGCGCGCGGCGTGGCAGAAATTGATGCATCATTGGCCATTCTGCAAAGGCGGCCGATGTGACGATGTGCGCATCGTCACCCCGCCGCGAGGCCACCGATGCCGTCACCTTCTGCCGCTTCCGATGTCCGCAGCCGCGCCACGGGCCGCGCCGATCCACATGGCCGCCGCGCCGCGCGTGTGCTGGCCGTCTGCCAGGCACTCTACACGTCGTCGGTGTCGATCGATCTGACGCTGACGGGCCTCGTCGGCTACACGCTTGCCGACGACAAGTCGCTCGCCACGCTGCCGTTCTCGCTGATCACCGTCGCCGCCGCGCTGACGACCGTATGCGCGTCGTTCCTGATGGCGCGCGTCGGCCGGCGCGCGGGCTTCATGTTCGGCGCGGGCATCGGCGCGGCGGGCGGCGCGGTTTCCGTGTACGCGATCTTTCACCACAGTTTCTGGGCGTTCTGCGTGGGCACGGCCACCGTCGGCGTGTTCCAGGCCTTCGCGCAGTACTACCGGCTCGCCGCCGCAGACGCCGTTTCCGCCGACGCCAAGAGCCGCGCGATCTCGACCGTGCTGACGGGCGGCGTCGTCGCGGCCGTGCTCGGTCCGGCTCTGGCCGCGTGGAGCAAGGACTGGCTCGCGCCCGTCGCGTTTGCCGGCTCGTATGCGCTGGTGACAGTGCTCGCACTGCTGTCGATGGCGCTCGTCGCCGCGCTGTATCGCGATGCCGCGCCGCATGCGGACGTCGCCGCGCGGCGAGAGCCCGCAAGGCCCTGGCGCATGATCGTCCGGCAACCGATTTTCGTGGCCGCGCTCGCGAACAACGCGCTCGGCTATGCGGTGATGATGTTCGTGATGACGGCGACGCCGATCGCCGCCGTCGCGTGCGGGCACACCATCGGCGATGGCGCGCAGATCATCCAGTGGCATCTGGTCGGCATGTTTGCGCCGTCGCTCTTCTCGGCGCGCCTGATCGCGCGCTTCGGCGTGCTGCGCATGATCGGCGCAGGCATCGTGCTGTCGGCGCTGTGCGGCGTGCTCGCGCTTCGCTCGACTGATCTGCCGCATTTCTACGTGGCGCTCGCGTGCCTGGGCGTCGGCTGGAACCTGATGTTCGTCGGCGGCACGACGCTGCTCGCGCAATCGTACCGGCCGTCCGAGCGCGCGAAGACTCAGGCGACGAGCGAGTTCACCACTTTCGCGTTCTCGGCGCTCGGCTCGCTGTGCGCGGGCCAGATGCTCGCGCATTTTGGCTGGACGGCCATCAACGCGGCGATTTTTCCGTTCCTCGCGCTCGCCGCGCTGGCGACGCTGGCCTTCGCGTGGTCGCAAAGACGTTCGCCGCTGCCGGCGTCGGGCATGTGAACGGATTCCTTTACCCATGAACAAGGACGACACGATGAGCGACGCTTCGAACGCTACCGATCACGAAGAAATCCGCGCCCCGGAACACGACGCGCTCGCGCCGCAGGTTCGCCACGTCGTGTTCGCCGTTGCGCCCGAACTCGTGCTGCTCGACGCGAGCGGCCCGCTCGAAGCGTTTCATCGCGCCGAGCTGACGGTGCGGGACGCACTGCGCGTGTTGCCTGGATCGCGCGAGCGCGTCGCGTATCGCACGACGGTAGCATCGATCGACGGCGGCGAGCTCGACACGTTTCCCGGCTTGCCCGTCGTCACGCAGCGCCTCGACGCGCTCGACGACGAGCCGATCGACACGCTGATCATTCCCGGCATTCCCGTCGACGACGGCCGCTCACTGCAGCCGGCGCTGATCGACTGGCTCGCGCGGCGCGCGCCGCAGGCGAGGCGCGTGTGCTCGGTGTGCACGGGCGCGTTCTATCTGGCCGCGGCGGGCGTGCTCGACGGGCGCCGCGCGACGACGCACTGGCGCGATGCCGTTCGCCTCGCCGAGCGCTTTCCGCGCGTGCGCGTCGACGCCGAGCCGATCTTCATCCGCGAGCCGTTGCCGGGCGGTGGCGGCCGGGCCGTGTGGACGTCGGCGGGCGTGACGGCGGGCATCGATCTCGCGCTGGCGCTGATTCAGGAGGATTACGGGCATCACGTCGCGATGCAGGTCGCGCGGCGGCTCGTCGTGTTCGTCAAGCGACCGGGCGGGCAATCGCAGTACAGCGCGGCGCTGGCGGCTCAGGCGTCGGCGGGCGGCGCGTTCGACGGCTTGCACGGCTGGATCGCGTCGAACCTGAACGGCGACCTGTCCGTCGAGCGCCTCGCGGAAGAGGCGCGCATGAGTCCGCGCACCTTCGCGCGCCGCTACGTCGACGAAGTGGGCCGCACGCCCGCCAAGACCGTTTCCGCGTTGCGGCTCGAAGCGGCGTCGAGGGCGCTTGCCGAATCGCGCCGGCCACTGAAGCGGATCGCGCTGGATTGCGGCTTCGGCAGCGAGCAGAACTTGCGGCGCGCGTTCATGCGCAGCTTCGGCGTGCTGCCGCTCGATTACCGCGAGCGTTTTTCGTCGGCGCTGCGCTGAGTTGCGGCGGCACGCCCGGCATGCTTACGCACGATGCAAAGCAATGTTGCGTCCGCCCACGCCATACGCAGCGCCGGATAGCACAGCGGTCGCCTTATTGCGCTCGTATAATCGGCTCCTTTCGATAGTTTGTTTGACCGGAGTCAAGATGAGCACGCCTTCCGCAGCGCCGCTGGATCGTTCAGAAACCACGTTCCGATTCCTCGCCGAGCCGACGTCGGTCAATTTCGGCGGCAAGGTGCACGGCGGCGCGCTGATGAAATGGATCGACGAAACCGCGTATGCGTGCGCCGCTGTCTGGTCGGGCCGCTATTGCGTGACGGTCAGCGTCGGCAATATCCGTTTTCGCCGGCCGATTCACGTCGGCAATCTGGTCGAGCTGCGCGCGCGCGTCGTCGCGACGGGGCGCACCAGCATGCACATCCATGTGTCGGTGCACGCGGGCGATCCGAAAGGCGGCGAGCTGTTGCAAACCACCGATTGTCTCGTCGTGATGGTCGCCGTCAACGAGAACGGGACGCCCGTGCCCGTGCCGTCGTTCGTGCCGCAAACCGACGAGCAGAAGCGTCTCGCGAAGTACGCGATGGACGTGAAGGCCGCGCTCGATGCGATCGTCGATCTGAAGCCCGAGGAAGTCGCGCAGGGCAAGGTCTGACGCGCCGCGCCGGATGCTCTCTTCGCGTTCGCGAAGAGAGCATCGCGGGCTTGCGGTTAAGGGCGGCAGAGAAGGGCTTTAACGAAGCGCTTTAACGCTTCGTGTCGCCGGCCATGTCGTGCGGCCGCACCCATTCGTCGAACTGCTGCTCCGTCAGATGACCGAGCGCGAGCGCCGCGGCCTTCAGCGTCGTGCCTTCCTTGTGCGCTTTCTTCGCGATCTGCGCGGCCTTGTCGTAGCCGATGTGCGGATTGAGCGCCGTCACGAGCATCAGCGATTCGTTGAGCAACTGGTCGATTCGCTCGCGGTTCGGCTCGATGCCGACCGCGCAGTTGTCGTTGAAGCTGTGCATGCCGTCGGCAAGCAGGCGAACCGATTGCAGCACGTTGTGCGCGATCATCGGCCGGAACACGTTCAGCTCGAAGTTGCCGCTCGCACCGCCCATGTTGACGGCCACATCGTTGCCGAACACCTGGCAGCACAGCATCGTCACCGCTTCGGATTGAGTCGGGTTCACCTTGCCCGGCATGATCGAACTGCCCGGCTCGTTTTCGGGAATCGACAGTTCGCCGAGACCGCAGCGTGGGCCGCTAGCGAGCCAGCGGATGTCGTTCGCGATCTTCATCATGCTCGCCGCGAGCGTCTTCAGCGCGCCGTGCGCGAACACGAGCGCATCGGCGGCCGCCATCACCTCGAACTTGTTCGGCGCGGACACGAAGGGCAGGCCCGTCAGCTTGCCGATCGCCGCCGCGACCTGGTCCGCGAACTGCGGATGCGCGTTCAGCCCCGTGCCGACGGCCGTGCCGCCCTGCGCGAGTTCATACAGATGCGGCAACGCCGATTCGATGTGCTTCGCGCACTGGTCGAGCTGCGCGACATAGCCTGAGAATTCCTGGCCAAGCGTGAGCGGCGTCGCGTCCTGCAAATGCGTGCGGCCGATCTTGACGACGTCGGCGAACGCTTTCGCTTTGTTGTCGAGCGTATCGCGCAGCGTCTTCAGCGCGGGGAGCAGATGTTTCGCGATGCCGATAGCAGCCGCCACGTGCATCGCCGTCGGAAACACGTCGTTCGACGATTGCCCGCGATTCACGTCATCGTTCGGATGCACGAGGCGCGCTTCGCCGCGCTCGCCGCCCATCAACTCGCTCGCGCGGTTCGCGATGACCTCGTTGAGATTCATGTTGCTCTGCGTGCCGGAGCCCGTTTGCCAGACGGCGAGCGGAAATTCGTCGGTGTGCCTGCCTTCGACGATCTCGTCGGCGGCGGCCATGATCGCTTTCGCCTTGGTCGCGTCGAGCACGCCGAGGCCCAGGTTCACTTCGGCGGCGGCGCGCTTGATGATGGCAAGCGCCGTGATCAGCTCGGGCGACTGCTTCTCCGTCGAGATCTTGAAGTTCTGCAGCGAGCGCTGCGTTTGCGCACCCCACAGCTTCGCGCCCGGCACGGCGATTTCGCCGAACGTATCGCGTTCCATGCGTACATCTTCAGTCATGTTGTACTCCGCTTGGTGATTGGATGGGCGTCACAACTGCTCATCGACTGGCAGCAACAAGAATAGACCCGTCAGCGCATTGCGGTAAAAGCCCGCGCCGGGATCGAGGTTGTATTGGTGAATCAGGCCGTTCTCCTCGTCGGTCCAGACGAGCTGCGATTGCGGCGTCGCCGAAGCCTTAAGCGTGGCCAGTTCCGCCGGCGTCGCGAGCGTCACGCGATAGCTCACGGCGGGCGACGTCGCGCGGTCGAAGAGCCGCGCGACGTCTTCGGCGATTGGCGCGCTGTGGATCACGAGCGCAAGCTCCGTATTTAGATGCGCGGAACGCGGATCGAGATTCAACGAGCCGATCACGAGCGTCTTGCGATCGATCACGTAGGACTTCGCGTGCAGACTGGCTTTCGAACGCGAGCCGAAGAGGCCCGTCTCCTGCGTGTCCTCGCCTTGTGTCGGCTTGAACTCGTACAACTGCACGCCATGTTCGAGCAGCGGCACGCGATACGGGCTATAGCCGGCCTGCACGGCGACGGCGTCGGTTGCCGCGAGCGAATTCGTCAGCACCTTGACGGTCACGCCGCGCTGCACGAGCTTGCCGAGCGCATCGACGCCCGCCTGGTGCGGCACGAAATACGGCGACGTGACGAGGAATTCCTTTTGCGCGTCGCGCATCAATTCGACGAGGCGCATTATTGGCGGGCTCTTGTACTGATCGACGGGCAACCGCATTTTTTCAGGCACATCGACTTTGAATTCGGCGGGCGCCCAGGTGAGCCCGAGTTCGCCACTGGCGATCTGCGACGCGAGCGGCGTCGCGTTCAGCGGTTTCGCGTTGTACGGGTCCGCGTTCGTGCGCCAGTGCGCGCGCAATTCGTCGCGCATCTGGTCGAGATCGTGCGGATCGAACTTCTGCTTGTTCAACGCGCGCAGCGGATACGAGCTGGTGTCGTTCCAGAACCTGTCGAAGCTCGCGGAGATATCGGCCGTGATCGGGCCGGTGGCGAGCACGTCGATATCGCGGAACTGCAGTGTCGGACTCGCGCTGAAGTATTCGTCGCCGAGATTGCGCCCGCCGACGATCGCGATCTGGTTGTCGGCGATCATCGCCTTGTTGTGCATGCGCCGCGTGAACGCGCCGACCTCCGTGAAGAAGTTCTCGCTGCGCTGATAGAAGCTCGCTTGCGCGCTGCCGAACGGATTGAACACGCGGATCTCGATGTTGTCGTGCGTGTTCAGCGCGGCCATCACGCGATCGATGTCCTTGAAGTTCAGATCGTCGACCAGCATCCGCACGCGCACGCCGTGATCCGCCGCATAGAGCGCGGCGGCGAGCAGCAGTTTGCCCGTCGTGTCTTCTTCGGCGATGTAGTACTGCATGTCGAGCGTCTTCGTCGCCGCGCGCGCGAGCGCGATGCGCAGCTGCAGCGCTTCCGTGCCGTTGGACAGCACGCGAAAGCCCGACTGCCCCGGATGCGCGCGCTCGGGCGCCGCGAGCGCCATCGAGAGCGGCGTGCGTTCCGTCGCGGGCAATGCGTGCGTGACGGGGCGATCGAATGCGGCGACGGGCGGGCGCGTCGCACAGGCGGCCAGCAGCGTTGCCGCGACCATGAGCGCGACCGCGCGTATCGGCATCGGGCGTGGCGCGTTGCGCGGGATGCGGGTACCAGGTTGCTCTTCGTAATGCTGCAATGCGGCTGCGTCGTTGGTGTTATGGGCCGACACGCTTGTTCCTCCACTTGATCGGCACGGATGGTCGTCGTGGCGTCGTCGGTTCCGCCTGAAAATATTCTACGAGGAAACCGTAATGAGGGTCGGTAACGGATACGCAACGCGCGTGCCTGGTTTGCGCGCGGTGGCTTGCAGCGGGGAAGGTACTGGTCGGCACCGCATCGAACGTGATGATCTATCTGGCGTGCGGCGACGTCGCGCCGTCGGTCACGATCAGCGCGCTGTCGACGCTCGTCGCAATTGAGCTGCCGCGAGAAGGCGCGTCGCGAAAAATGCGTGCGCGCGCTCGCATGGCGCGCGACGTCTCAGCGTCCGCGCTCAGTCCGCCGACGCAGGCTCGCGACGGTTCATTGCGTGCCGGCTCATCTTGTGAAAGCGCAGCGTCATCAGCAGCGCGACGCTGGCGAGCCCGGCCGCGAGTCCCCACCACAGGCCGCGCGCGCCGAGCCCGAAGTGAAACGCGAGCGTATAGCCCGTCGGGAAGCCGATTCCCCAATAGCCGAACGCGGCCGCGATCATCGGAATGCGCGTGTCCTTCAACCCGCGCAGACAGCCGGAGCCGACCGTCTGCATGCCGTCGACGATCTGGAAAATGGCGGCCACGCCCAGCAGGGAACTCGCGAGCGCGACGGTCGGCGCGTTGGCGGGATCGTCGAGATGCAGATACAGCCCGACGATGAAGTGCGGCGCCGTGATCAGCAGCAAGCCGGACAGGCTCATGAAACCCACGCCCAGCCCGAGCGCGACGAAGCCCGCATGGCGCGCGGCAAGCGGCTGCCCGGCGCCCGACCAGAAGCCGACGCGCACGTTCGCCGCCTGGCCGATCGCGAGCGGCACCATGAACGCGACCGACGCGACGTTCAGCGCGATCTGGTGCGCCGCCAGCTGTGACTCGCCGAGCAGGCCGACCATCAGGCCCGTCGCGAGAAACAGCGTCGATTCGACGCCGTATGTGATCGCCACCGGCCAGCCGATGCCGAACAGTTCGCCCATCAGCGGCACGTCGGGGCGCGTGGCCGTCACGAAATGCCGGAAGCGCGGGCGCAGATGCAGCAGCCCCATCAGCGTGAGCGCGGTGAGCCACACGGTAATCGTCGTCGCGCCCGCCGAGCCGAGGAAGCCGAGGCGCGGCAGCCCGTAAGCGCCATGGATCAGCCCGTAGTTCAGGAACGCGTTCACGAACACGCCGCCGATCGACACCCACAACAGCCGCCGCGCCGCGCCGATCGCAGGCAGGAACGAGCGCATCAGGCCGATGCCGATCAGACTGCCGGGCGCGCCCCAGCGCAGCACCGCGCAGTATTCGCCGACGTTGTGCGCGAGCAGCGCTGGCTCGCCGAAGGCCATCAGGATGGGCGCGGCGAACGACAGCAGCACGAACGCGGGCACCGTCAGCAGCAGCGACAGCAGAAAGCCCGTCCAGTAGATGTGCGGCACGCGGTGCTCGGCCTGCGCGCCGCGCGCATGGGACACGCTCACGCTGACGGAGGTCAGCACGCCTTGCAGCAGCGTCACGACGACGAAAAACAGGTTCGCGCCGAGGCCGCCCGCCGCGAGCGCATCGGGGCCGAGCGAGCCGAGAAGGACGGTATCGGTGACGCTCATCGCCATCTGCGAAAGCTGCGCGATGGCGAGCGGAGCGGCAAGGCGCGCCGTATCGGCGGCGTGGCGCGAAAGCGTGGGCGGCCCGCTGAGCGCGCGGGAGATTCCGGTTGGATTCATGGTTCCGGGTGCAGGATGCGCGAAAGCGCGAAACGCGCGCCAAACCGGTCGGCCGGATCAGGCGGATTGAACGGGTGAAGCGCGCGCGGGATATTTTTTCTGTGCAAGCGGACAGCTTATTGCGGGAACGCGGCGCTGTCGATCAACAGGCACATTTTTGGTGCGGTTGTGGAGCGCCTGCATGCGGGCTGCACGCTCATGCGGCCTCGCGGACGACGCATGCGAGCGTCATCCCTCGTGGACAGCGATCCGCGTATCGCCGAGCAGCACGACCTGGCCCGCGCGGATTTTGCAGGTCTTGCGCGTTTCGACCTGCCCGTCGACGGTGACGGCGCCCGACGCGACGATCACCTTCGCCGATCCGCCGCTGTCTGCGAGGCCAGTGATCTTCAGCAGGTTGTGGAGTTCGACGTAATCGCCGGTCAGTGTGAAATCGAGGTTGGGCATATCGGTTGCGATGGACGGGGCGTCGGCGAAATGGTGGAAAAAGCGCGTGGAAAAACGAGGGGAAAAAGCGCGTGGAAAAGCGCTTCGCATGATAAGCCATTGCGTTGCGCACGGCGCCCCGAAGCGAGCGCGTGACGTCGGACCGGGCAAGTGCAAGCAGATGTTATTACGTTGTCAGGAAATGAAACGTTGGGTAACAGCCTGCTTTCGTGGCGAACTTCACTCGCGAAGGCCCGGTCTGTGGAATAGCCTGCTGCATTTTGCAATGGGCGAACAGCGCGGGCGCGTCGCCGCCGACTGGCAGCCACACGACGTCCGCATGCCGACACTGACAACCCTCAGAGAGGATAACCATGACCCAGCTCCGTACGCTCCTGATCGGTACCGCCCTGACTGCGTTTGCGTCGACGGCCGCATTCGCCCAGACGCCTGCTCAACCGGCTGCTGGCCTGTCCGGCCAGGCCCAGGTCCAGACGCAGGCGCCCGCCGAGGCCCCCGCTGCGCAAGGCGTCCAGATGCCGTCGCCCGCGCCGCAGAATCTGACCGCGCCGGGTTCGACGGACCCGCTCGTCCAGAAGCGCAACGCGGACGCCGAGGCGAACGCCGAATATCGCGCGCAGAAGAAGACGTCGAAGGCGCAGATGAAGGAGCAGCAAAAGGCCGCCAAGGACGAGTACACGAACCAGGTCCGCAACGCCCGGTTGAACAAAAAGGCCGATCGGGCGGCTGCATCGAACGAACTGAAGTCCGAGATGCAGGGTCAGTCGGCGGGCGCGGCGGCGTCGGGCGAGGCGCATAACTGACGGTCGGGCGGCTCTGCGCGCAAGCAGGCGGCGCGCGGCGCGCAGAGCCGACGAGGCGCGCCCGATTCCAGTACGGTCGGACCAGCAGGCGCCGTCGTCAGCGGCGGGTAGCGGCCGGTAGCGGCCGGCTGCTCCGCCGATTCCGTGTGTTGATCGCGCATTACCATGGTCGGAACGTGTTCCGTAAGCTGAACCTGCAACGGGCGAGTATGGAACTCGCCTTCCGTTAAGGGGGCATCATGCGGATAAGCGGACAGTTTCACAACGTATCTTATGTGTCAGGGGATGAGGGCGATCAGTTGTCGATGAACGCAGAGGACGGCGTGCCGGTGCTACTGGGGTCCCAGTCCGGACACGCCCGTTCGCCGGCTCCTGGCGTTGGCAGCGGAACGCTGCCGGAGGCGGGCGAGGGTAGCGCTCATGACGCATTCCTGCGCCATAAGCGCCGACGCCAGCATCGCGCACCGCCGCGTGAACCGACCGGTCATGATCAAGGAAGCACGTCGCAGACGACGGATACACAGCCATCCGATGGTGTTCAGGGAGGGCGATGGACGCCGCCTGCCTATCACGGCCAGGACGTGTTCACGCGGCAAACACCAACCGGCTTTTACGTTTCCATAAAGGGAGGAACATGGCTTTCCCTCGATCGGAATCGCATCGCGCAGTTGCTCACCGAAGGCTTTCGCCAATTCGGCGATGCCGTTCTCGGGATCGAGGCCAAATTGCGCGAGGGCAAACGGCTCACGGCTGACGAGGTTTCTGCACTCAGACGGTTTGGCATCCTGATCGATTACTTTGCGCGCATCGATCCAAAATTGCAGCAAATGCTGATCGATCCCGCTCCCGGTAATGATGACGTGCAGTTTCAATACATCGGCGACGTCCGGGTCAGGACGGACTATACGGCGCCAGAGGTGGCTGAAATAGCGTCGGAGGCTTTCAAAAAGCCCTTCGCCTCGTTTATCAGTAGTGCGATGGATCTGACAAAGAAGCTGAATCGGGGCGAGGCGCTGACGGGTGAAGAGGCAGCCGTCGTCGAACGGTACGCCGGTATCGTCGACCAGATCACCGCATTGACGCCCGGAGGCGTGCGCATGCGGGCTGCGGGCGTCACCTTCGGTGCGCTCGGAGAGACCCTCGAGGGAAAGCCGCTGACAGAAGCATTGGCGAGGGAAATGCTGGAAGTGTTGAATCTGCGGCCCAGCGCGCCGCCGAGAAAGCATGGAAACACACCAGCTTTGCCGCCCGCTACGGGAACACCGAAAACGCCGCGGCACAAGAGGCCGCGGCACTTCCATCCTCCGGGACGGATTCCCGACGGCCGCACGGGCTATCCGCTGGGTCCGACAAAGCCGCCTCGCCTGCCAGGCCCGCAACAAGCTGGTTCGTCCGGTGCCGGCGCCAGCGGGACCGTTGGGTCCAGTGAGCCCGCGGCGTGGCTCGGCCGGCGCGAGGTCAAAAAAATGAGGGGAAACGGGCCAATCAATCTTAGGCCAGCCAGCGGCCAGGCCGAGGATCAGCAGCGGATAAATGCTGCGCGGGTTCCGTTTCAGTACTTCAGGAGCGACGGGGACGTCCAGATGACGGAACCCCAGGCTGCGAGCGACGTTCCATACGAGAACCGGCGCGAAGTCCTGACGGTTGGGACGTCTCCTGACGTGACCTCGCGCGACAGCAGATCGCGGTTGTCCACGGGGAACTACTGGGACAAAAAGGGCAGGTCACTTTCAGACACGGTTCAGGTGATAAAGATCGATAACGGCCGCAAAAGGCGTTGGGGCGATCGAGGTGCCGTTCTCAAAAATTCCGCCCGGCGGGACGGTCATTGTGACGGGCGGCATGCTGTCCGGATGCACGGTGGTGATGGCGGCCAACCAGCAGGGGTTTTACGCTTACCACGCTGGCACCAGCACTCCAGACCCACACTGGCGGACGAACACCGATGGCGCAGCGTCTATCGTGACAGCTCATAATGCAATGCGCCCCGATCAGCCAGTGCCGGTACGTCCCGTCGCCGGCGGCAACGACCTCGTTGCTGTGGGTCAGCAATATCCGTTTTCAGTGATTGTCTACAGTGACAGATCCGAGATTCTGGAGCCCGGAACGCCAGGCAATTCCGCGAACCAGAGCACGGCATTCAACTATTTCGAGCGGGACCCGGGCAAGGCCACGGTGGGTACCGCAGAAGCGGTCATCACAAAGGATATGAACGGGAATGTCGTCGTGCACGTCTGGGTGGAAAAGGGGACGCTATCCGATTCGATATCGTCGGGAGATGGAATCAAGGCCAGGTACAAAATGGACAGCGGCCAATCGAGCACATATTCCGTACCGGATGCGAGGGGCGCCTGACACGATCGGAATTGCCCGAAACTGCTGGTAGCGGTTGGCTGGCTTTCAGGGATGTGACGTCGAAAATGGGGCGCTTGTCCTCGCGGGTTGTATGGATATACAGTATGCGTCGCCTTCACTTCCCGACCCGCCAATCGTGCTTTCCGTCGCCGATTCCCTGTCTTCATCGCCGTCAGCCGCGACAGGCTCGCCCGAGCCGGCGGCCGCCATCGACTGGCTGGCGAAGCTCAACGACGCCCAGCGAGAAGCCGTCGAATACGGCACGGACGACATCGCACGGCCAGCCGGTGCACTCCTCGTCATCGCGGGCGCGGGTTCGGGCAAGACCAATACGCTCGCGCATCGCGTCGCGAATCTTGTCGTGAAGGGTGCCGATCCACGCCGCATTCTGCTGCTCACGTTTTCGCGCCGCGCCGCGCTCGAAATGACCCGGCGCGTCACGCGCATCGCCGGCGCGGCCCTCGGCACGCGCGCGGCGCTGGCGCAGGGGTTGACATGGTCGGGCACGTTCCATAGCGTCGGCGCTCGGCTGTTGCGCGAGTACGCGGATCTGATCGGCCTGTCGCCAACCTTCACGATCAACGACCGTGAAGATTCCGCCGATCTGATGAATCTCGTGCGTCACGAGCTCGGCTTCTCGGCGAAGGAAAAGCGCTTTCCGTCGAAGTCGGCGTGCTTCGCGATCTATTCGCGCGTCGTCAACACGGGCGCTTCGCTGGCCGATGTGCTCAATGGCGCGTTCCCTTGGTGCCGCGAGTGGGAAGCCGATTTGCGCGCTCTCTTTGCCGCCTATGTCGACGCGAAGCAGAAGCAGAGCGTGCTCGACTACGACGACCTGCTGCTCTACTGGTCGCACATGGCGGCGGAGCCCGCGATTGCCGCCGATCTGTCCGGCCGCTTCGATCACGTGCTCGTCGACGAGTATCAGGACACCAACCGGCTGCAGGCGTCGATCCTGCTCGCGCTGAAGCCCGATGGGCGTGGGCTGACCGTGGTCGGCGACGACGCGCAATCGATCTATTCGTTTCGCGGCGCGACCGTGCGCAACATCCTCGATTTCCCGGCGCACTTCGATCCGCCCGCGAAGCAGGTCACGCTGGAACGCAACTACCGTTCGACGCAGCCGATCCTCGAAGCGTCGAATGCGGTGATCGGCCTTGCCAGCGAGCGCTACACGAAGAATCTGTGGACCGACAAGGCGTCGGCGCAGCGCCCGCATCTCGTCACCGTCGCCGACGAAGCCGACCAGGCGCGCTACATCGTCGAGCAGGTGCTGGCGGCGCGCGAGGCGGGCATGAAGCTGAAGGCGCAGGCGGTGCTGTTTCGCGCCGCGCATCACAGCGCCGCGCTCGAAATCGAGCTGACGCGGCGCAATATTCCCTTCGTGAAGTTCGGTGGCCTTAAGTTTCTCGATTCCGTCCATGTGAAGGACGTGCTGGCCGTGCTGCGCTGGGCTGAGAATCCGCGCGACCGCGTCGCCGGTTTTCGCGTCGTGCAGTTGCTGCCCGGCGTCGGGCCCGCGACGGCCGCGCGCGTGCTCGACGACATCGCCTCGCGCGCCGACTCGTCCGGCTCGGGCGGCGCGCTGGATGCCGCGCACGGCGTGTCGCATTGCACGGCCAATGCGCTCGCCGCCTTCGCGCCGCCGGCGCGCGCGCTCGAAGACTGGCATCCGTTCGTCGCGCTGATGTCGTCAGTGTGCGCACGGCAGACGCCGTGGCCCGCCGAGTTCGAGATGGTGCGCCGCTGGTACGAGCCGCATCTCGAACGCAATCACGAGGACGCGTCGGTTCGCCAGGCCGATCTCGTGCAGATGGAAAGCATCGCGGGCACCTACGCGTCGCGCGAGCGCTTCCTGACCGAGTTGACGCTCGATCCGCCCGACGCCACGAGCGACGAGTCCGGCGTTCCGCTGATCGACGAGGATTACCTGATCCTGTCCACCATCCATTCGGCGAAAGGGCAGGAGTGGCGCAACGTGTTCGTGCTCAATGGCGTCGACGGCTGCATTCCGTCCGATCTCGGCACGGGCAGCGAAGAGGAAATCGACGAGGAGCGGCGCCTGCTGTACGTCGCGATGACGCGCGCGAAGGAAGACCTGCACATCGTGATGCCGCAACGGTTCTACGTTCACAACCAGACGCATCTCGGCGACCGGCATGTGTGGGCGCCGCGCACGCGCTTCATTGCGCCGCATCTGTTGCCGCTGTTCGACTCGCATGCGTGGCCGCCCGTGCCCGTCGCGGCGGCGCCGACGCCCGCGGGGCTCGCGGCCGCCGCGCAGGCCAAAATAGAAATCGCGGCGAAGCTCAGAAAGATGTGGGACTGAGCTTGCCGCGATGCGGGTGAAGCGTAGATGGCGCGCGCGGTGCCCAAGCGGTGCCGCAATTGAATATGCCGTGAAGACCGCCGCGCAAATGCCGCCTAGCGTGACTGCCGCTGTTGTTGCTGCGGCCTCGGCGGCGGCATGAAGAAGTTGCGCAGCCACGCCGCAAGCCGCGTGAATACGTCGTACGGCTCTTCGACGAAAATTTCCGGCTTCAGAAGCCGCAGGTACTCCATGATCTGCTGCGCTTCCTGCTTCTGGAACGAACCGTGCGAAATGCCCAGGCGCAACAGGCCGCGCAGTTCGCCGAGCTTTTCGCGCGCCGCGCTGCCGACGCTCGTCTCGCACGCGACCTTCGCCTCGTAGACCCGCTGACGCAGCGATTCGGCAAGTCGCCACGCGGGCGTCTGCATCACTTCCTCGAGCGCCTGGATATCCTGTGCCGCCGACTTGATCTGCGCGGCAAGCGGATCGATCAGCGCAGGCGCGCCATCCGCTTCCTTGACGATCGCGGCCGCCCATTCGCGGCTCTGCTTGGCCAGTTCCTCCGGCGTCCATTCGGAACGCGCAGCAAAGCCGAAACCGAACTCGTTCGCCTGCTTCATCAGGATCGCGACGACGTCCGGAAACTCCTTGTCCAGCGTGCGTTTGGCCCATGCGTACTGGCCGCCCTGCAGCATCCGCTGCACGGCGTGCTCGGTCAGCGGCACCATGTTGTCGAGGAGCTTGGCGCGCAGAAAATCCTCGAACGACGGCGTCGCGAACTGCGGGTCCAGCTTGAGCGAGACCCGCACGAACGCCTCGAAATCCTTTCGCAAGGATGCGAGCGTTTCGTCCTTGATGTGAAGGGTAATCTGACCCATTTCTTATCCCGTTTCGTCGACCGCGCGGGCGCCGTCGAGGCGTTCGTCCCTGTGCCGCCGCCCCCGTGCGCTGGCGGCACCGATGTCCGGCGCGGTTCGGCCTGGCGTGCCGGTTGTGCGTCGGCGGACGCAGCCTGGCTCGCGGGCCACGAGTGTTTATCGGCGGATTGAAAGGGAACTTGAGGGCGCGCATCGTCCGGGCAAACGGCGCGCGTACGGCGACGAGGTCACTTCAGGACGACGCCCTGCCACAGGAAGAACGCGGCGAGGCCGACGGCGATGGTCAGCAGCGGCCGGCGCGTGAGCGCGCTGACGGCGACGGCGGCGAGCGCGCCGACGAGCTGCGGGTTGCGCCAGGTCAATTCGGCTTCCGCACCATGCGGCGAGACGGCCATCGGCACGATGATCGCCGTCAGCACGGTGACGGGCACGAAGCCGAGCGCGGTGCGCACGAGCGGCGGAAACACGATGCGGTCGCCGAGCACGAACACGGCTGCGCGGATCAGCCATGTGATGACGGCCATGCCGAGAATCAGAAGCACGTAATTCATTGCGACGCCTCCGCCGTACGGGTGCGCTGCAGCGCCGGCAGCGACAGCAGCACGCCGACCGTGACGCCCGCGAATACGGCGCCCAGCAGGCCGAGCTTGTACGGCCAGCCCTGCCAGAAGAACGCAAGCGCGCCGGCCGTGGCTGCCGCAGCCAGATAACGCACGGCGACGAGTTGCGGCACGACGATCGCGATGAACGTCGCGACCATCGCGAAGTCCAGCCCGAGCGACTGCAGGCCGGGGAACGCCGCGCCGAACAGCAGGCCGACGATCGTCCAGATCTGCCAGTTGACGTACATCGACAGGCCCGAGCCCAGGAAGTAGTACGGCCCGACCGAGCCGGGCGGATGCAGCCGGTAATGCGCCCACGCGACGGCGAACACTTCGTCGGTGAGCAGGCCGCCTAGCGCCCAGCGCCAGCGCGACGGCAGATGCGACACATACGGCGCGAGCGTCGCGCTGTAGAGGACGTGGCGGGCGTTCACGACGAGCGTCGTCGCCCAGACGACGGCGTAGCTCGCATGGCCCGCAATCAGACCGAGCGCGATGAACTGCGCCGAGCCGGCGAATACGATCAGCGACATCAGTTGGCCGTGCCACAGATGCAGCGGGCCGGATGCGACGAGCGTGCCGAAGATGACGCCGAACGGCGCCGCACCGACGATCATCGGAATCGTGTCGCGCGCGCCCGCCATCAGCTCATTGAGCCGGTGAGTGGGTTGTGCTGGGTGAGTCAATCTTTTCTCCTCGATACGGCCGAGCATAGCCGCGCGAGGGGCGGGCCGGCTTGTACGTTCTTGCGCTTGAGTTTGCGTTTGCGCGTGTGTTCGGGCTTGCGTTCGTGGCGCGCGTTTCGCCTGGTTCGCGAGTCGCTTGCGGATGCGTGGTTGTCGCGCGGGATTCTAGCGATGCGAGTCGACCTTCGCGCGTTCGCGCCTTGCGCTCGCGCATGTGCGGGTATCAGGACGACTGCCAGCGGCCCGGCGGCACGCCGAACATGCGGCGAAAATGGCGCGTGAAGTGACTTTGATCGGTGAAGCCGCTCGCCGCCGCGACGTCGGCCACCAACGCGCCCGCGCGCAACGGCGCCAGCGAGCGCTGCAAACGGATCTGATTGCGCCACGCGTGCGGCGGCAGCCCCGTCGCACGCGTGAAGAGGCGGGCCGCGTGAAACGGCGACAGGCCGACAGCATCGGCCAGTTCCACGAGCTTGAGCGGCGCGGCAAGATCGCCCGTCAACTGTTCCTTCATCGTGGCGACGCGGGTATCGGCGGCGGTGGGTGGCGGAATGTCTGCGCGGGTGCGGCCGTAGCGGACGAGCAGCGTCGACAGCGCGTCGAGCATCGCCGTTTCCGCGGCGAGGGGATCGTCGTTCGATTCGAGCAACCGGTGCGCGCGAGCGAGCCGAACGGCAAGGTCCGGATCGCGGATCACGTCGGCGTCGAACCACGGCAGTGCCTGCGCGCGGCCCGCGACGTCTTCGGCGAGCGCATGGATGAAGTCGACGGGCGCGTACAGCACGCGGTAACGCCAGCCTTCGTCGATTGCACGCGAGCCGGTGTGCACTTCGCCCGGATTGATCACGGGCACGCTGCCCGCCTCGGCGACGTAATGCGAGCCTTGATACCGATAGGTCTCCGCGCCCGCTTCGATGACGGGGATCGTGTACGCATCGTGCCAGTGCGGTGTGAACTCGTGATCGTGATATTCGGCCGTGAGCAGGTCCGCGCCGGGCAAAAGCGGCGTGCGCCAGTAGCGGGCGTTATCGCGGAAGCGGGTCGAAGTCATGATCGATGTCCGGGTGGACCTGCCAGTTTACCGCGCATCGCGTGCCGCGGTCCGCTGCGTCAGCGGACGGGGATCGTCGTGCCGGCGGGCATCGGCACGGCTGTCACGCTGTTTTTCGCGCTGCCCGTCGTGACGCGGTCGCTGTAGGTCAGATAGACGAGCGTGTTGCGCTTCGTGTCGACGACCCGTACCACGTGCAGCGTCTTGAAGATCAGCGACATCCGTTCCGTGAACACGTCGGCTTGTTGCCGCAGCGGTTCGGGGATCTTGACGGCACCGACCTGACGGCACGCAATCGATGCCTCGGTCGGATCTTCGGCGATGCCCAGCGTCCCTTTGATGCCGCCCGTTCGCGCTCGCGACACATAGCAGGTGACGCCCTGCACGGCGGGATCGTCATAGGCTTCGACGACCACGCGGTCCGAGCCGGTGATATGAAAGTTCGTGTTGACGCTGGCGACTTCCTCCGCGTGCGCGAGCGGCACAGACGCGAATGTGGCGAAAGCAGCGGACGTGGCGAAGACGACGGCGCGCGCGGCTCGTGCGCAGTGCGGAGCGATTTTCATCAGGTGACCGGAAGAAATGTGAAGGCAGTCGGGGCGATTGCCCGTGAGTGCGTCATCGTAACCTGGTTGCGTGTGCTGACCGTGGCCGTAAGCGCCCGAGCGACGGACATCGGCTCCGTCGGTCGTCCGAGGAGGGCGATCGACGGGGAAGGACCGCTGAAAAACGATCGTAGAAAAAGAAAAGGCCCGCACGGATGCGGGCCTTCGAATTTTGGCTCCCCGACCTGGGCTCGAACCAGGGACCTACGGATTAACAGTCCGGCGCTCTACCGACTGAGCTATCGGGGAACAGCAATACAACGTGTCACTACATAAAAAAGCCCGTCGTGGTTAACGGGCCTTTGCAATTTTTGGCTCCCCGACCTGGGCTCGAACCAGGGACCTACGGATTAACAGTCCGGCGCTCTACCGACTGAGCTATCGGGGAACAACAACAGCAGAGAAGCGAAATTGTAGGAGGTGGAGCAGAAGCTGTCAATACCCGTGATTCATTTCAATATAATGCGACTAACCCGGGCAGGAGCGACAGGTCTGCTGCGGCCATCAACGCTCGAGCAGCGAGAGCTTATCCTTCACGTCCTTGAATTCGTCGGCTTCGGGCAGCGGCGCCTTGGTCTTCGTGATGCTCGGCCATGCCTTCGCCAGTTCGGCGTTCAACGGCGTGAAGTGCTGCTGGTCGCCAGGCACGTCTTCTTCCGCGTAGATCGCATTCACCGGGCACTCCGCAACGCACACAGCGCAGTCGATGCACTCGTCCGGGTCAATCGCGAGGAAGTTGGGACCTTCGCGAAAGCAGTCCACCGGGCACACATCGACGCAGTCGGTATAGCGGCACTTGATGCAGCTTTCGGTCACAACGTGAGTCATTCAGGCAACTCCTGCAAACGATATCTTTTGGTAGTGGGGAGATGGCAAGACGCCAAAAGCGTTATTGTAACGTAACGTCAAGTAGTGCATACGCGATCGCCGTCGGGGCTTTTATATCGTTTGGTGATTAGTTTATGGCGGGGCGGGTTTGGGTCGAACGCGCCTTGCCGCCCGCCGGCGCGTGGCGCAGTGAAGCAACGGACGGCGCGCATTCGGGTAACATGCGACAGCGTCTTCGCGAGCTCTCCCGTTTTGCGCGAGGCTCGCAGCGCACACGGCGTACGAAAATGGACGAGGGCGCACGAGGCCTGACGTCTTCCGTTTTTATGCAGTCCCGGTTTGCAAGATCATGATCATTACTTCGCTGCTCGACACCGACCTGTACAAGTTCACGATGATGCAGGTGGTCCTGCATCTCTTCCCGGCCGCCAACGTCGAATACAAGTTCCGCTGCCGCACGCCGAACGTCGACCTCGTGCCGTACGTCGACGAGATTCGCCGCGAAGTGCGCAAGCTCTGCGAGCTTCGGTTCAATGAAGGCGAACTCGACTACCTGCGCCAGATGCGCTTCATCAAGAGCGATTTCATCGACTTCCTCGCGCTCTTTCATCTGAACGAAAAGTACATTTCGATCGCGCCTTCGCCGAAAGGCAACGGGGAAATCGACATCTATATCAAGGGGCCTTGGCTGCATACGATCCTCTTCGAAATCCCCGTGCTCGCGATCGTCAACGAAGTGTATTTCCGCAACACGCAGCAGCAGCCCGACTACAGCGAAGGACGCGAGCGTCTGCGCGACAAGATCCAGCTGCTCGGCGCGCGCCCCGAGTTCGCCGACTGCAAGATCGCCGATTACGGCACGCGTCGCCGCTTCTCCGGACGCTGGCACGAAGAGGTGATCCTCACGCTCAAGGACGGGCTGCGCGAGCAGTTCGCGGGCACGAGCAACGTGTTCTATGCAATGAAGCACGGCCTCACGCCGCTCGGCACGATGGCGCACGAATACCTGCAGGCCTGCCAGGCGCTCGGTCCGCGTCTGCGCGATTCGCAGATCTACGGCTTCGAGATGTGGGCGAAGGAATATCGCGGCGACCTCGGTATCGCGTTGTCGGACGTATATGGCATGAAGGCGTTCCTCCGTGATTTCGACATGTACTTCTGCAAGCTCTTCGACGGCGCGCGCCACGATTCCGGCGACCCGTTCGACTGGGGCGAGCGCCTGATCGCTCACTACGAAGCGAACCGTTGCGACCCGCGCACGAAGGTGCTCGTGTTCTCCGACGCGCTCGACATTCCGAAGGTGCTGCAACTGTACGAACGCTTTCGCGGCCGCTGCAAGCTCGCGTTCGGCGTCGGCACGAATCTCACCAACGACCTCGGGTACAACCCGCTGCAGATCGTCATCAAGATGGTCAAGTGCAACGGCCAGCCGGTGGCGAAACTGTCGGACTCGCCGGGCAAGAACATGTGCGAAGACAAGGCGTACCTGGCCTATCTGCGTCAGGTGTTCGGCATCGAGCAGCCCGCCGAGGAAGAAGTCGGCAAGTAACGCGGCCCATTTCGTGGCTGTGTCACCAGGTGCATGCAAGCGCATGATGGCTATTGTCTGCGCTTCGTTCGAGCGCCGCCATTAGCCGTTCGGCCAGGTGTTCGCGCACAGGGTGGCCGGTATAATTCAGGGGTCAATGTGCGCAGTGCACGCGCAACCAGTTTGCGCATTCAACAAGATCGACATGATCACCGGCACGAGGATATGGCTCATGGATACATCGACCGCCCGTCGCAACATCCTGGCGCGCATTCGCGCAGCGCAAGGGCGTGAGCCCGAGCCGGTCGAGTCCGAGCGCGAGGCGGCGCAAGCGTATGTCGCAAGCCATCCGCAAGGGCCGCGTCCGCCGATTCCCGCCGATCTCGTCGCGCATTTCATTGAGCAGGCCAGGAAGATGGCGACCACCGTCGACACCGTCGAGTCGCTCTCCGACGTGCCCGCTGCCGCGCATCGCTACCTCGCCGAACTGGATCTTCCGACCCAGGCCATCGCTTGGCAGACGCTCGAAACGTTGCCGTGGGCCGGTTCCGGCATCGAAGTCGAATTCCGCAAGCCGAAGGACGAAGACCGCGTCGGTATTACGGGCTGTTTCTGCGCGACGGCTGAAACGGGAACGCTAGTGCTGCTGTCCGGGCCGCAGACGTATGCGTCGGCGGGCTTGCTGCCGGAGACGCACATTGCGATCGTGCCGGTGTCGCGCATCGTCGCCGGTCACGAAGAAGCGTTCAACCTGATCCGCAGCGAACGCGGCGAGCTGCCGCGCGCGGTCAACTTCGTCTCCGGTCCGTCGCGTACGGGCGACATCGAACAAACCATCGTGCTCGGCGCGCACGGTCCTTATCGCGTGCATGCGATTGTCGTGCGTGGCGCTTGATGTTCCGCGCACGCATGGCCGTGACGCGCGAGCAGTGACGAACCGGTTGAAGTTCGTGTGGATCGCGGGTCTGGCGCTCGCGTTCGCGCTGTCGTGGTGGCCGCTGGCGGCATCGGCGGCCACAGTGGATGGCGCATCGCTTTCCGCGTGGTGGGGCGTGCCGTTCGCGGGCATCCTGTTGTCGATCGCCATGCTCCCGCTTTTCGCGCCGAAGCTCTGGCATCACCACTACGGAAAGGTCTCGGCGGCGTGGGCCATCGCGTTCCTCGTGCCGTTCGCGTTCGCGTTCGGCTCGTCGGCGGCGCTCGGCACGTTGATCCACGCGTTGCTCGACGAATACGTGCCGTTCATCGTGCTGCTGACGGCGCTCTATACCGTCGCGGGCGGCATCTGCGTGACGGGCAACCTGCACGGCACGCCGCGACTGAATACGGCGCTGCTCGCGCTCGGCACGGCGCTCGCCAGCATCATGGGCACGACAGGCGCGGCGATGCTGCTGATCCGGCCACTGCTGCGCGCGAACGACAATCGCAAGCACGTCGTGCATGTCGTCGTGTTCTTCATCTTTCTGGTCGCGAACGTGGGCGGCTCACTGTCGCCGCTGGGCGATCCGCCGCTGTTTCTCGGCTTTCTGAACGGCGTCGGTTTCTTCTGGACGACGATCCATCTCGCGCTGCCGATGCTGTTCGTCTGTGCCGTGCTGCTAGTCGTGTTCTACGCGCTCGATTCGTACTATTTCCGGCGGCGCGAAGAACTGCTTCACGTCGATCCGTCGCCCGACACGCCGACCATCGGCATCGAAGGCAAGATCAACTTCGTGCTGCTTGCGCTGGTGATCGCGTTCGTCCTGATGAGCGGCATCTGGACGCCCGGCATAGCGTTCGATGTGGCGGGCACGCACGTCGCGTTGCAGAATGTCGTGCGCGACGGGGCGCTGATCGCGCTCACGGTGCTGTCGCTGATCGTGACGCCGCGCGCGGCGCGCGAGGGCAACGCGTTCAACTGGGCGCCCATCGAAGAGGTCGCGAAGCTGTTCGCAGGCATCTTCGTGACGATCGCGCCCGTCATTATGATGTTGCGCGCAGGCGAGGCGGGTGCGTTCAGCGGTATCGTGCATCTAGTGAACGACACGGCCGGCCAGCCGCGCGACGACATGTACTTCTGGGCGACGGGGCTGCTGTCTTCGTTTCTGGACAACGCGCCGACGTATCTCGTGTTCTTCAATCTCGCGGGCGGCGACGCGCAGACCCTGATGGCCTCGGGTGCCTCGACGCTCGCGGCCATTTCAGCGGGCGCGGTGTTCATGGGCGCGAACAGCTATATCGGCAACGCGCCGAATTTCATGGTCAAGGCGATTGCCGAATCGCGTGGCGTGCGGATGCCCAGCTTTTTCGCGTACCTCGCGTGGTCGGGGGTCGTGCTGATACCGTTGTTCATCGCGACGTCGTGGATATTCTTTTAACGCTGCGCGCGCGGACATGCGCGCGTCGCGGCCTGATACTCGGAGAATGGCAATGCAAAAGATCCTGGTTGCGCGTCCCATCTTTCCGGATGTGATCGAGCGGCTCAAGCAGCACTTCGAAGTCGACTGGAACGACGGCGACGTGCTCCCCGCCGACGAACTGAAGCGCCGGATCGCCGACAAGGACGGCGCGCTGACGGCGGGCGACATCATCGACGAGTCGGTGCTCTCCGTAGCGCCGAAACTGCGCGTGGTGTCGAACATGGCCGTCGGCTACAACAACTTCGACATGGCCGCGTTCAACGCGGCAAATGTGCTCGGCACGAACACGCCTGACGTGCTCAACGAATCGACGGCCGATTTTGGCTGGGCGCTGATGATGGCGACCGCGCGCCGTATCGCGGAATCGGAGCACTGGCTGCGCGCGGGCAAGTGGCAGAAGTGGTCGTACGACGGCTTTCTCGGCTCGGATATCCACGGCTCGACGCTCGGCGTGATCGGCATGGGGCGCATCGGGCAGGCGCTTGCGCGGCGCGCACGCGGCTTCAGCATGAACGTCATCTATCACAACCGCTCGCGTGTCGCGCCCGGGATCGAGGCCGAACTGAATGCGCAATATGTATCGAAGGAAGAGTTGCTGCGGCGCGCCGATCACGTCGTGCTCGTGCTGCCGTACACGTCGGAAAGCCATCACACGATCGGCGCTGCAGAACTCGCGCTGATGAAGCCGACCGCGACGCTCACGAACATCGCGCGCGGCGGCATTGTCGACGACGCGGCGCTCGCCGTTGCGCTGCGCGAGAAGCGCATTGGCGCTGCCGGCCTCGATGTGTTCGAAGGCGAGCCGAAGGTGAATCCGGCGTTGCTGACGGTGCCGAATGTCGTGCTGACGCCGCATATCGCGAGCGCGACGGAAGCGACGCGTCGCGCGATGGCCAATCTCGCCGCCGACAATCTGATCGCGGCGCTGGGCGTTGGTCCACGCGCGGGACGCCCGCCGAATCCGATCAACCCTGACGTGATCGGGAAGGCGCGCTCATGACGATGGTGTTGATCGCGGCTGTCGCCGTTCTGGCCGTCGCGCTGGTGATCGCGCTGGTTATGCTGATGCGCGGCAGCAATGGCGCGCATCAGCTGATGCATTTCGCCGAGCTCGGCGAGCGCCTGGAGGCGGCCTCCGCTGTGCAGGCGCGCTCGACCGAGCGGCTCGAGCGCGAATTGCGCAGTGAGATTTCCGAAACCGCGCGCGTGTCGCGCTCCGAACTGAGCGGCGGCTTTTCGCAGTTCCAGCAAACGCTCGCATCGCAGTTCACGAGCATGACGACGGTGCAGGCGGGCAAGATCGACGGCTTCGCGCAGCAACTCGTCAAGCTCACCGAGACCAACGCGCAACAGCTCGACGCCGTGCGTCAGAGCCTGCAGCAGCAGGCGCAGCAGGCGCGCGACGAACACAGCGTGACGTTGAGGCGCTTCGGCGAAACGTTGCAGCATCAACTGTCGCAGGTTACGGAAGCGAACGACCGGCGCTTCGCGGAGGTGCGCACGACCATCGAGCAGCGTCTGAAGGACATCGAGACCAACAACGCGTCGAAGCTCGAAGAAATGCGCCGCACCGTCGACGAAAAGCTGCACGCGACGCTCGAACAGCGGCTCGGTGAATCGTTCAAGCTCGTGTCCGATCGTCTCGAACAGGTGCATCGCGGGCTCGGTGAAATGCAGACGCTGGCGGCGGGCGTAGGCGATCTGAAGAAGGTTCTGACGAACGTAAAGACACGCGGCACGTGGGGCGAAGTGCAGCTTGAGGCGTTGCTCGAACAGATCCTGACCTCCGATCAGTACGCGAAAAACATCGCGACGATTCCGAAGAGCAACGATCGCGTCGAATTCGCGATCAAGCTACCAGGGCGTCAACCGTCGCCGGAAGCGGCGGCGACACCTGTGTGGCTGCCTATCGATGCGAAGTTTCCGCGTGAGGACTATGAACGTCTGATCGAAGCGCAGGAGCGTGCCGATCCCGTCGCAGTCGAAGAGGCGTCGCGCGCGCTGGAAGGGCGGATTCGCGCGGAAGCGAAGACGATTGCGGAGAAGTATGTGTCGCCTCCGCACACGACCGACTTCGCGCTCCTGTTCCTGCCGACGGAAGGGCTCTACGCGGAAATCCTCCGTCGTCCGGGGCTCAGCGATCTGTTGCAGCGCGACTATCGCGTGACGATCGCCGGACCGACCACGTTGACGGCGCTGCTGAACAGCTTGCAGATGGGTTTCCGCACGCTCGCGATCGAGAAGCGTTCGAGCGAGGTGTGGCAGGTGCTGGGCGCCGTGAAGACCGAGTTCGGCAAGTTCGGCGACGTGCTGGCGAAGACGAAGTCGCAACTCGAAACGGTCACGCGTTCGATCGAGGCGGCGGAAGTGCGCACGCGTCAGATGAACCGCAAGCTGCGCGATGTCGAGGCATTGCCCGAAGAACGGGCTGCGGGTTTGCTCGGGGACTCGCTATCCGGCGCGGATGCCGACGAGTCTTGACGGAGGTATAGGGACGGGAGGGAAAGCTGGCGAGGCATCGCCGGATCGGTTATGCCTCGCGATTTCTCAACAGCGATTTCTGATTCGCGGCTATATGCAGCGGATCAACCCGCGCTCGCCGCCAGCTGATCGAGCGCATCGCCTGTCACGCGCACGATGCGCCAGTCCGGCAACACGGTCGCGCCCATCTTCTGATAGAAATCGATGGCGGGCTGATTCCAGTCCAGCACCGACCATTCGAACCGCCCACATTGCCGCTCGACGGCTAATGCCGCCAGATGACGCAGCATCTTCGAGCCGAGTCCCGTGCCGCGCTCGGCGGGCTGCACGTACAGGTCTTCGAGATACAGGCCGCGCCGTCCGAGGAACGTCGAGTAGTTGTGGAAGAAGAGCGCGTAGCCGATGATCCTGCCGTCGCGTTCGGCGACGAGCGCTTCCGCCGAAGGCCGCGCGCCGAACAGCGCGTCGTGTACGCCTTCCTCGGTCGCGATGAACAGATGCGTGAGCTTTTCGAACTCGGCCAGTTCGCGCATCAGCGCGAGCATTGCGCCGACGTCGGCGGGTGTGGCCGCGCGGATCGTCGCTGACATCACGCTTCCTCCGGCACGTCGCTCAGATGGATTTCGATGCCGCCGAAACGCGACGCCACCCAGTTGTAGGCGTGGCACGCAATCCACAGCAGGATGAAGCCTAGAATCGCGTTGAGCAGCAGCGCGCTGAACACCGTGCTCAGTTCCACCGACCCGTAACGGATGAACGCGACCAGCACGCCGAGCAAAACGATCGGCACGCTGAACGTCAGGTACACGAGGATCAGCGCCTTTGCGGTTTGCCCCGGTGCAATGAACGAGATCTGTTTTTTCATATATGTCAAACCCGTAGTCGTATTGGATTGCGTGAAAAGCATGCCGGCCGCGCCCGCTCAGATGAGGCCGTCGAACAGCATGATGTCGACGGCGTCGCCGGGATCGAGGTCGGCCTGTTCGTGGGCCAGCACGATGAAGCAGTTCGCTTCGCTCATCGAACTGAGCACGCCGGAGCCTTGCGAGCCCGTCGGCGTGACGTGCCAGTCTCCTTGCGCGTCGCGTTCGGCGACGCCGCGCTGGAACTCGGTGCGGCCCGGCCGCTTGCGGATCGGCTGGCGGCATGCCGCGCGGATCAGCGCTGGCGCGGACACGTTCGCACCGGACATCAGCAGCAGCACTTCGCGCACGATCTGGTAGAACGTCGCCATCACCGCGACGGGATTGCCGGGCAAGCCGAAGAAGATGGCCGGCTCGCCCACGCCGGGCTTGCCGCCCGACCAGATGCGGCCGAACGCGAGTGGCCGGCCGGGGCGCATCGCGAGACTCCAGAACGCGACGTCGCCCAGCACGCGCAGCATCTGCTTTGTCAGATCCGCTTCACCGACTGAAACGCCGCCGGAGGTTATCACGACATCGGCACTTGCCGCAGCCGTACGCAACGCGTCTTCGAGGGCGGCGGGCTCGTCGCGGATCACGCCGAGATCGATGGGATCGAGATGCAGGCGCTTGAGCATCGCGAACAGCGTGTAGCGGTTGCTGTCGTAGACGCAGCCCGCATCGAGCGGCTGGCCGATCGAGCGCAGTTCGTCGCCCGTCGAAAAGAATGCGACGCGCAGGCGCCGCCGCACGGGCACCTCGCCAATGCCGAGCGACGCCAGCAACCCGAGGTCCGATGCGCGCACGATGCGGCCCGCCTTCAGCGCGACTGCGCCGCACGCGAGGTCTTCGCCCGCGAGGCGACGGTTCGCACCCGCCTTCAATGTCTGCGTGGAGAAACGGATCGCGTCGTCGTCGCGCGCGACGTTCTCTTGCGGCACGACGGTGTCGCAGCCGGGAGGCATCGTCGCGCCCGTCATCACGCGCACGCATTGCGTGGCAGCGATCTCGCCGGTGAACGGATGACCTGCGAGCGCCTTGCCCGCGACGCTCAACGCAATCTCGCTTTCCGCGCCGCTGAGCGCGGCGCTGGAGAACGCGTAGCCGTCCATCGCGGAGTTGTCGTGCGCGGGCACGTCGATGGGCGACACGATGTTCTGCGCGAGAACGCGGTTCAGCGCGTCGTGCAGCGGGACCCGTTCAATCGTGGTGACGGGCGTGGCCCATTCGCGGACGATCGCCTGTGCGGCGGATACCGGCAAGGCTTGAGCGTCGTACTGTGCGACGCAACTCGAGGTTTCGTTCAGCGTGGTCATGAAAGGGGAGCGTCGCGACGGGATGCGGTGCGGCGGCGGCCGGGCGATCGCGGCAAATGACGGCAGAAACCTTCAACGTCGTTCGAGGTCGGCAAGTTCCTGCAATGAATTGATATTGTAAAACGTGCGCTCGTCCGGAAAGGCGACTTCGACGGCCTTGTGGCGCGCGTACCACGTGCGGACCTTGCGCTCGCCCGCTTGCAGAAAGCCTTCGAGATCGTCGGCAAGTGACGTGCGCACCAGCGCGAACACGGGATGGATCGACGCATTGCCCTGGGCGTCCGTGGTCGTGACGGTGGCGATGTCGGCGTGCCGTGTGTCGAGCGCGGATGCGAGGCGTTCGGCGAGATCGTCGGGCAAGCCCGGTGTGTCGCATGGCGCCGACAGCACGAACGGCGTGCGCGCCGTGCGCAAGCCCGCGAGCAGGCCGGCGAGCGGGCCGGGAAAATCGGGCAGCGTGTCACCGATGACTTTCGCATGGAAGGGCGCGCCGAGCGCCTCGTAGCGCGGCACGTGGCGGTTCGCGCTGATCAGCAGCGGCCCCGTCTGCGGCGCGAGACGCCTCAGCACATGCAGCGCGAGCGGTTCGCCGCGCAGCGTTTGCAGGCCCTTGTCGGCGCCGCCCATGCGCATGCCGCGTCCGCCGGCGAGCAGCAGGCCTGTGATGTCGTCCCGGGAAACCGTCATGAACGTGCGCGGATTCAGCCGCCGATGTACGACATTTCGACGCGCCGTTCTTCCGCCGATGCCGCACTCGCACTGCCGCGCAATTGCGAGTAGCGGTCGCCGCGCGCGTGCCAGATGTTGGCAATGGCGGTCGCGATGCCTTCATCGCTCGTGCCGTTGCGCACGAGCGCGCGCAGGTCGTGGCCCGACGACGCGAACAGGCACAGATAGACCTTGCCTTCCGTCGAGAGCCGCGCGCGCGTGCACGTCCCGCAGAACGCACGCGTCACGCTCGAGATCACGCCGATTTCGCCTGTGCCGTCCGCGTAGCCCCAGCGTTGCGCGGTTTCGGCCGCGCTGTGCGGTTCGAGCGGCGTCAGCGGATAGTGCTCGCTGATCCGCGCGACGACTTCCGCCGACGGCAGCACTTCCGTCATGTTCCAGCCATTCGACGTGCCGACGTCCATGTATTCGATGAACCGCAGCACGGCGCCCGAGTCTTTGAAGTGCCGCGCCATCGGCACGATCTCGCCGTCGTTCGTCCCGCGCTTGACGACCATGTTGATCTTCAGCGGCGTCAGGCCGACCGATTGCGCGACGTCGATGCCTTCGAGCACGTCGCGCACCGCGAAATCCGCGTCGTTCATGCGGCGAAATAGCGCGTCGTCGAGTGCGTCGAGGCTGACGGTCACGCGATTCAGGCCGGCGTCCTTCAGGCTGCGCGCCTTGCGCGCGAGCAGCGAACCGTTCGTGGTCAGGGTGAGATCGAGCGGTTTGCCGGTCGCCGTCGTCATGCGGGCGAGGCGCTCGATCAGAAATTCGAGGTTTTTGCGCAGCAGCGGCTCGCCACCCGTCAGGCGGATTTTTTCGACGCCATGCGCGACGAAAATCGCCGCGATGCGCTCGATTTCCTCGAACGTCAGGAGCGCGCTGTGCGGCAGGAACGGATAGTCCTTGTTGAACACCGCGCGCGGCATGCAGTAGACGCAGCGGAAATTACAGCGGTCCGTCACCGAGATGCGCAGATCGCGCAGCGGGCGCGACAGCGTGTCTGTCAATTCGCCGCGCGGCACGCGAACGGGGCCGGCGACGTTCGGAACGGCACTGACATCGGCAACGGGAATGATGCGTCGGGACATGATGACGTTTCTGAAATATCAGCCTTCATTCTAGCGGAAGGCCTTATCCGACACAGTAGGGCGAACGCGCGGTCCACAGGTACGACGTGCAACAAAAAGCCCGCCTTGGAGGGCGGGCTTTTCGGGTGCCTGGCGTTGCAGCGCAGGCTGGGTCGGCGACCGCTTACTGCGGATGCTTCGCCGTTTCGACCTGCTGCATCGGCGTCGTGTCGACGGGCGGCAGCGGCTTGCGCTCGCGCGGCACGCGCGTCGGCTTGACGGTTTGCGCGGCGGCTTCCTGGGCTGCGCGCAGCTTGTCGGAGTCGGTGTTGACCCAGACGAGGCCGGCGCTTTCCAGCATCGACTTCAGCCCTTCGCTCGACAGCGCAGCCGACGCCGTGCCGTTCGTGCGGGCGCCGTGCGATTCGGCGGCCGTCGTCACGGGCGCGGCTGCTGCCGGCTGCGGCTCGGGTTGGGCCGCATGCGCGACGGGCTCGGCGACCGGTTGGGCTTCCGGCTGGGCTGCAACGGGTGCTTCGACGACCGGCTCCGTTTCCGCAGCGGGCGCGACGGGAGCAGCAGGTGTTGCTGCCACCGGCTCGGCGACAGGCTCGGCTGCGGCGGGCGCGGGCGCCTCGGCGGACGGGGCTGCCGGGGCGGTTTCATCCGGCGCAGGTGTTTCGACGGCGGGCTCGACAGGGGCGGCGGGCGCAGCTTCCTGCGGCTCGGCGGCCGTGGGTTCGGCTGCTTGCGCTTCCGGTTGTGCCTGCGGCGCAGCGGGGCTTTCATCGGCGGGCACGACGGCTTCTGCCTTCGCCGCCTTTTCGACGGCGAGCGACGGCGTTTCGGCCGACGCATGCAGTTCGCTGACCACGGCTGCACCCGTCGCGACGGCTGCCACAACGACTTCGACCGGCTTCACGGTTTCCGCCGGTTCCTGCCCGGCGGGAGCCATTGCTTGAGGCTGCGCTTCGTGACGGCCCGTGTGCTCCGGCGTGCGAACGGGAGCTTCCGCCGATGCGGCTCCTGCCGTTTCGCCTTCCGCTTCGGCCACGTCCGCTGCCGTATTCACGTTCACGCCTTCCTCGTCGCGCTCGCGACGGCCACCACGGCGACCGCGGCGACGACGACGACGCTCTTCGCCATCGCGCGCTTCCTCGACGGGGGCAGCGCCGCCCGTCAGGCCCGCTTGCGCCTGCGCGGCGACGTCCGCTTGGGCTTCGTTCTGGTTCAGCGCCTCAGCGGCTTCCTGCTGCGGCTTGCGGCGCTCTCCACGTTCCGGGCGCTCGCCACGTTCACGGCGCTCACCGCGGTCCTGGCGTTCCTGACGCTCGCCGCGCGTCGCGGTTTCGGCGGCTTCCGCGCGTTCCGCGCGCTCGTGACCGCGCTCGACGCGCTCCGGACGCGTCTCACGTGCTTCGCGGCCTTCGCGCTGTTCGCGGCCGCCACGCG
Source organism: Paraburkholderia phymatum (assembly GCF_040965635.1). Classification (GTDB taxonomy): domain Bacteria; phylum Pseudomonadota; class Gammaproteobacteria; order Burkholderiales; family Burkholderiaceae; genus Paraburkholderia; species Paraburkholderia phymatum_B. The sequence goes on along the minus strand of NZ_JBFRCH010000006.1, from coordinate 113,295 downwards.
GTTCACGTGCTTCGCGCGGTTCCCGTTCCTCGCGACGCTGCGACGGCTGACCCTGACGGCCTTGCGTTGCCGCGCCTTCACCACGTGCCGAGTCGCGGCCACCTGCGCCGCGACGATTACGGTTGCGGTCGCCGCCGCGCTCGCCCGTGCGCTCACCGCGCTCGGTACGCTCGGCGCGCGCCGGTTTCGCCGTCTTCTCGACGGGTGCCGGAGCCGATGCAGGCGCGGCCGGCTGCATGCCGAACAGACCCTTCAGCCAGCCGATGAAGCCGCCCGTCGCGGGCTTCATCTCGGCCGGTGCAGGGGCTGCGGGCGCCGGCGTGCGAACGGGGGCGCTCGGCGCCGGCTTCTCCGGCGTGATGCCCTTCACGGCCGCTTCCTGCTTCGGCTTCACGTCCTCTGCGCGCTTGCTGTAGCCCGTTTCCGATTCCAGTTCGCGCGCGGCTTCTTCGGCCATCTTCCACGAGGCGCGCGGATCGTCGAGGCGAGCATCGTCGTGACGCAGACGCTCGAGCTTGTAATGCGGCGTGTCGAGGTGCTTGTTCGGCACCAGCACGACGTTGACCTTGAAGCGCGACTCGATCTTGTTGATTTCCGAGCGCTTTTCGTTGAGCAGGAAGGCCGTGACTTCGACGGGCACCTGGCAGTGGATCGCCGCGGTGTTTTCCTTCATCGCTTCTTCCTGAATGATCCGCAGCACTTGCAGCGCGGACGATTCGGTGTCGCGGATGTGGCCCGTGCCATTGCAGCGCGGGCACGTCACGTGGCTGCCTTCCGACAGCGCCGGGCGCAGTCGCTGGCGCGACAGCTCCATCAAGCCGAAGCGCGAGATCTTGCCCATCTGGACGCGCGCGCGGTCGTGCTTGAGCGCGTCCTTAAGACGTTGCTCGACTTCGCGCTGGCTCTTCGCCGACTCCATATCGATGAAGTCGATCACGATCAGGCCGCCCAGGTCGCGCAGACGCAGCTGGCGAGCGACTTCATCGGCGGCTTCGAGGTTCGTGCGGGTGGCCGTTTCCTCGATGTCGGCGCCCTTGGTGGCGCGCGCCGAGTTCACGTCGATCGCGACGAGCGCTTCCGTGTGGTCGATCACGATTGCGCCGCCCGACGGCAGCGGCACCGTGCGCGAGTACGCCGTCTCGATCTGGTGCTCGATCTGGAAGCGCGAGAAAAGCGGCACGTCGTCGTGATACCGCTTCACCTTGTTGACATTGTCCGGCATCACGATGTCCATGAAGGCGCGCGCCTGATCGTGGATTTCCGTGGTGTCGATGAGAATTTCGCCGATATCCGGCTGGAAGTAGTCGCGAATCGCGCGGATGACAAGGCTCGATTCGAGGTAGATCAGCATCGGCTGACCCTGCGTGCCGCTTTGCGACGCGGCTTCGATCGCGCGCCACAGCTGCATCAGGTAGTTGAGATCCCACTGCAGCTCTTCGGCGCTGCGGCCGATACCCGCCGTGCGCGCGATGATGCTCATGCCTTCCGGCAGTTGCAGTTGCGCCATCGTTTCGCGCAGTTCCTGGCGGTCGTCGCCTTCGATCCGGCGCGAAACGCCGCCGCCGCGCGGATTGTTCGGCATCAGCACGAGGTAGCGGCCGGCGAGCGAGATGAACGTGGTGAGGGCAGCTCCCTTGTTGCCGCGTTCTTCTTTCTCAACCTGAACGATCAGTTCCTGCCCTTCCTTGAGGGCGTCCTGAATGCGCGCCGAGCGCATGTCGGTGCCTTCGCGGAAATACTGGCGGGCGACTTCCTTGAACGGGAGAAAACCGTGGCGGTCTTCACCGTAGTTGACGAAGCAGGCTTCGAGCGACGGCTCGATGCGCGTCACGATCCCCTTGTAGATATTGCCTTTGCGCTGTTCGCGCCCGGCAGTTTCGATGTCGATGTCTATGAGTTTTTGCCCATCGACGATGGCGACGCGCAGTTCTTCCTGCTGCGTCGCATTGAACAACATGCGTTTCATTGAACGGCTCCAGAGCAGCTCTGCCTGTCCGAGCCGACGGCGCGCGGGACCGAACCCGGCCAGCCGACGGCAACGGCAGCGGCATGCCGCGCCTTATTGTGTTTTCACAAGCACGCTGGAGCGGGAAAGATGGCGGGAGAATTGCCTTGAATGGGCGCCGTCCGACGGAAACTGGACGCGCTGCCGCAGGGCACATGCGAACACGGCTTCAAATAATGGCCCGACACGCCGCGGGTCCTGCAGCCGACTTGCATACGCCTTCGTCCACGTGCGCCGGCGCGCCAGCTGGGCGCGCGTCCGGACAGGTTCGAAGGCTGCGGTCTTGCCGCAGCGGGGAAGCTCGCTCACAACGCGTGCTCCGCCCGCTCGGGGTGTCTCGCCTCATTTTGACGTCGCCATGTCCCGCACTTTCTGCGGGACGCCTCGGGCGCACGCCGTATTTTCGCCACTGGCCGCTTCGCGCTAAAGGGACATCAAAGCCATCCGCTGCCGAAGCTCGCCAGTCAAATTCTTTTTGACCAAAATTCCGTTACCGACGGAGCCGACAGTGACCGAACGTGCCTGTGGGCGCCGTCCCTGCCGTGTCGTGATCCGTGCGTGCAACTTGTTGCATCTCATTTTCAGGGCGAGCAACCAGCCCCCGGCACAAGTAAAATAGCGTTTTATACGCTTGCACCTGCACAATCCACCCGCGATTCGGTTTAATGCGCCGATCCTATATAGTCGGCCGCCGCAGACTGCTGGGCAAATTATATTCAGAATGAAAGAGTTAGGCAAAACATCCCAGAAATCGGTCGCGAGCGCGGTCGCAAGCGATCAGGTGTCGATGATCGAAATCGACGACAGCGCGGCTGGCCAGCGTATCGACAACTTCTTGTTGCGCGTCTGTAAAGGCGTGCCGAAAAGCCATATTTATCGAATCCTGCGCAGCGGCGAAGTGCGGGTGAACAAGGGTCGGGTCGATGCGCAGTACCGGCTCGCTCATGGCGATCTGGTGCGCGTGCCGCCCGTGCGCGTCGCGCGGGCCGACGAGCCGGCCGTGAACGCGCCTGTGCCGTCCGCGCATTTCGACATCCTGTATGAGGACGATCACCTGCTCGTCATCGACAAGCCGGCCGGCGTCGCGGTGCACGGCGGCAGCGGCGTCGCGTTCGGCGTGATCGAGCAGTTGCGCGCCGCGCGCCCGCAGGCGAAGTTTCTGGAACTGGTGCATCGGCTGGATCGCGAAACGTCGGGCGTGCTGATGCTGGCGAAAAAACGCGCGGCGCTCGTCAATCTGCATGAGCAGATCCGCGAAAACCGGATGGACAAGCGCTACTACGCGTGCGTGCACGGCGAATGGGCGAGCGACTGGGGCCGCCGGCGGGCGGTGAAGGAGCCGCTGCACAAATATCTGCTGCCCGATGGCGAGCGGCGCGTGCGCGTGCAGCCGGACGGTTTGCCATCGCACACCATTTTCAACCTCGTCGACCGTTGGCCCGGCTACGCGTTGCTGGAGGCCGAGCTGAAAACGGGGCGGACTCATCAGATTCGCGTGCATCTGGCGCATCTGGGGCTGCCGATCGTCGGCGACGCAAAATACGGCGATTTCGCGCTGAACAAGGCGCTCGCGCGCGCCAACGCTCAACCTGGACTGAAACGCATGTTCCTGCACGCGTACCGGCTGAAGCTGACGCACCCGGCCTCGGGCGAGACACTGCAATTCGAAGCGCCTTTGCCGGCCGACTGCCGGCGCTTCGTCGAGCAGCTCGCCGAACTGGGCGCGCAACAGCGCGAGAGCCGCGGCCAATCGAAACAGCACGAAGCGCACGACGACGCGCGAGACGCGGCGCAGCGCGGACAACCACGAAACGAGACGGGAACGCATGGCTAGGCAGCAATTTGATCTGATCGTCTTCGATTGGGACGGCACGTTGATGGATTCGACCGTCCACATCACCCGCAGCATCCAGGCCGCGTGCCGCGATCTCGGCCTGCCCGTGCCCGCCGACGAAGCCGCGAGCTTCGTGATCGGCCTCGGCTTGCGCGACGCGCTGCAGATCGCTGCGCCGACGCTCGATCCGTCCGACTATCCGCGGCTCGCCGAGCGCTACCGCTTCCACTATCTGGTGAAGGATCAGACGACGGAGCTGTTTGCGGGCGTACGCGAAATGCTGGCCGATTTGCGCGATCAGGGCTATCTGCTCGCGATCGCGACGGGCAAGAGCCGCGTCGGGCTGAATCGGGCGCTGGACCAGGTGCGGCTCACGAGCCTTTTCGACGGCACGCGCTGCGCAGACGAGACGTTCTCGAAACCCCATCCCGCCATGCTGCACGAGCTGACGCGCGAACTGGGGCAGGACCCGGTGCGCACGGTCATGATCGGCGATACCACGCACGACCTGCAGATGGCCATCAATGCGGGTGTTTCGGGCATCGGCGTCACGTATGGCGCGCATCCCGCCGATTCGCTGGCGGCGCTGGAGCCGAAGTACGTCGCGGACAGCGTCGCTTCGCTGTCGGGCTGGCTGCGGGAGCATGCATGAGGGACGCCGCGCTGGAACCCGTGCGCATTTGCGCGTCCGAGGAGCTTGTCGACGGCGGCATCGGCGTCCGCCACAACGCGACGTACGCGGGCGGCGACGCCGTCGTCTTCTTCATCCGCTATGACGGCGTGGCATATGGCTACTTGAACCGTTGCGCGCACGTGCCGATGGAGATGGACTGGAGCGAGGGGCAGTTCTTCGAATCGTCCGGTTTATACTTGATGTGCGCTACGCATGGCGCAATTTACGCGCCGGAAACGGGCAAATGCGTCGGCGGTCCGTGCCGTGGCGGCAGGCTTCGCCCGGTGCAGGTCGACGAACGCGACACGCCCGAAGGCCGCGCGGTGTTCTGGCTCCCGGACGGCGATCTGCTTCCCGCATCTGCCTGATTTCCCAGCATTCTTTCCAAACCCGTTCTATCTGGCGGCGACGCATGTCCGATAATCTCACTCCCGATCCTCAGGAACCGGCCGCATCGAGCCGCGAATCCCGTCGCGGCGCAGCCGCCGACGAGCTGAACTGGGAGCGCGGCGCGCTCGAGCGGGTTGCGCTTGCCGCAATCAAGGAGCAGCGCGCGGCCCGTCGCTGGCGCATCTTCTTCAGGTTTATGTTCCTCGGCGTGCTGGTGCTCATCGTGTTGGCGATTTTCGATTTCAGCGGTGAGAAGGTCGCGACCACCGGTCGGCATACCGCGCTCATCACGCTCGACGGCGAAATCGCGGCAGACACAAACGCGAACGCGGAAGACATCGATACGGCGCTGGAAAGCGCCTTCGATGACGCGGGCACGGCAGGCATCGTCCTGCGTTGCAACAGTCCGGGCGGCAGCCCTGTGCAAGCGGGCATTATCTACCGCGATATTCGTCGACTGCGTGCTAAATATCCGTCTATTCCGCTCTATGTGGTCGTCGGCGACATGTGTGCGTCGGGTGGTTACTACGCTGCGGCCGCCGCCGACAAGATCTACGTCGACAAGGCGAGCATCGTGGGCTCGATTGGCGTGCTGATGGACGGCTTTGGCTTTACCGGGCTGATGGACAAGCTGGGCATCCAGCGCAGGATGCGCACATCCGGCGAGAACAAGGGCTTTTTCGATCCGTTCTCGCCCGATACGCCGAAGATGGACGAACATGCGCAGGCGATGCTCGATCAGATCCACGAGCAGTTCATCGACGCAGTGAAGCAGGGTCGCGGCAGCCGGCTGAAAGACAGCCCCGATATCTTCTCTGGCCTCTTCTGGACGGGCGAGAAAGGCGTCGAACTAGGCCTCGCGGACGGCTTCGGCGACACCGATTTCGTCGCGCGAGAAATCATCAAGGCCCCGGACGTCGTGGATTACACGGTGAAGGAAAGCATTACGGATCGCGTGGCGAAGAAGTTCGGCGCTGCGGTCGGCAGCGGCGCCGTGCGTGCAATGGCGACGATCGGAAAGTTGAACCTCAGATAAGGCGTCTGCATTGCGGTGGCCAGGAAGCTGGCCACATTTTCCTGGCATCAGGTTGCTAGAATCAGAAAGATCGCCGGGCGCTTATGCAGATCAGGCGCGGGCTTCTTCTTCCAGTCCGCGACAGTCCGGCTCACGATTGTTTCGCTTTCCAGTGTCAGATCGACGGCGACACAGACTAGCGTCGACGGCGCGCACGTCGCGATCAGCGCATCGAGTAGTGTGCGGTTTCGATAGGGCGTTTCGATGAAAATCTGCGTCTGCCTGGCTTTGCGCGATTGTTGCTCCAGGTCGCGCAGGCGTTTTACGCGCTCGTTGGCATCGACGGGCAGATAGCCGTGAAACGCAAAGCTCTGGCCGTTCAGTCCCGACGCCATCAGCGCCAGCAGGATGGAACTCGGCCCCACGAACGGCACGACCTTGACGCCGCGCTCATGCGCGCGCCGCACGAGCAGCGCGCCCGGATCGGCGACGGCCGGGCAACCCGCTTCTGACACCAACCCGGCGTCCGTTCCCGCCAGGACGGGGGCGAGCAGTTTGTCGATCTCGCCGGCTGGCGTGTTGACATTCAGTTCGCGGATCTCGATTTCCTGGATCGGCCGATCCGTTCCGACTTTTTTCAGGAATGCACGCGTCGTTTTCGCGTTTTCGCCGATGTAATAGTGCAGCGCTGCGGCGCGGGCCCGAACGGGCGCGGGCAGGACTGCGTCGAGCGCGGCGGCGTCGCCGTCGCCGAGCGTGTTCGGAACCAGGTAGAGCACGCCGCTCATTGTGCCTCCAGCAGCGGATAGCCTGCGGCGAGCAACATCCGCGTGAGCGCGATTAGCGGCAGGCCGATCAGCGCGGTCGGATCGTCGGATTCGATGGCTTCGAGGAGCGCGATGCCGAGGCCTTCGGCTTTTGCGCTGCCGGCGCAATCGTAGGGCTTTTCGGCGCGCAAATATGCGTCGAGCGCGGCATCCGGCAGGTCGCGAAAGCGTACGCGCGTGATCACGTCGGCGCTTTGCGTTGTGGCCGAGCGGCTGTCGAACAGGCACAGCGCGCTATGAAACAGCACTTCGCGGCCGCGCATGGCTTGCAGTTGCGCGAGCGCTCTCTCGTGCGTGCCGGGTTTGCCGATCTGATGTCCGTCATAGGTCGCGACCTGGTCGGAGCCGATGACGAGCGCCGGCTCGCCGGTGGAGAGTCCGTTGGCGACCGCGTGCGCCTTGGCTTGCGCGAGACGCAGCGCCGTCGCTTCCGGCGATTCGTCTGCGTGCGGCGTTTCGTCGATGGCGGGCACGACGATATCGAACGGAATGCGCAGTCGCTCGAGCAGTTCGCGGCGATATGGCGAACTCGACGCCAGAATCAGGCGGGGCGGGCGTTTGGGGAAATCCGGCATGCTGAAATGGGACCTCGATCTGAAGGTGAAACCGAATGCAAAAAGGCGGGCGCAAACGCCTTCGCATGGCCGGTCTTAAGTGTTTGACTCGAAAAGACAAAACGGATATGATTTTGGGCTTTTCATCGGTATGCTTTGTCGTATGGCGCGCTACGCGGACTCAAGAAGGCCGGTGAGGTCGGTGGCGACAGAAAACAAGGCATTGCGATTTACCCGGCTGAAATCCTTGCCGACGCAGGAGCGCACATGACTCAACATCCTGGCAAACCTGCTGGTCTCGTCGACCCGCGCGAACTCGACCTGTTCGAATTTGCCCGCAGTGGACGTCATGCCGCGGGTACCGTGCGCGTCTCGCAACTGCCGCGCATGTTAAACGAAGTCCCGGAGGAAGCGCCAGATCGCGATACCGCGTTCACCTGGCAAGCCGAAGGGGCGATGCAGCCGGAATTGCAGGACGACGGCACCGAGGGTCCGCAGCCGTATCTGAGGCTCGCGATTCACGGCGTCGCATGGCTCGAATGTCAGCGTTGCCTGTCTCCGTACGAGCAGGCGTTCAACGTCGATGCGACTTACCGGATCGTCAAAACCGAAGAGGAAGCTGAAGAGTTTCCTCTGGACGAGGATGAAGTCGATGTGATCGTTGGGTCACGCCAGTTCGATCTTGTCGACTTGATCGAAGAGGAATTGCTGCTTTCGTTGCCGCTCGTGCCGAAGCATGACGTCTGTCCCGAAGTGCACGAGAGCCTCGCCTCGGGTGCTAGCGGGCTAGAGGGCGAAGAGGCCGCGAAGGCAGAAGGCGAAGATGCCGACAAGGGCCAAGCCGGCGAGGGGGAAGAACCCAAGCGGCCCAATCCTTTCGCCGTGCTCGAAGGCCTGAAGTCGGGCGGAACCGGCGGCAAGAAGCACTGAACAGTTGCATGGGAGCGCGATAGAGCGCGCCGGGCGCGATGGTTTCAGCCATGTGGCCTATGGCGGTTGCCGTATCGGGCTGTGTTAGAATTCGGAAAATTTTCAGGAGTTATCATGGCAGTTCAACAAAACAAGAAGTCGCCGTCGAAGCGCGGTATGCATCGCTCGCACGATTTCCTCAACACAGCGCCGCTGGCTGTCGAGCCGAGCACGGGTGAAGTGCATCTGCGTCACCACATCAGCCCGAACGGCTACTACCGCGGCAAGAAAGTCGTCAAGACGAAAAACGACTAATCGCCCGGTATTGCGCTCAGTTGGGCTCAGTTGGGGTATCCCATGCGGGGTTCAACGCGTTGGCGTTTCGCGTGGCGATCGGCTCGCTTGACATTTTCCCGGTTCATCGAAAAGGCGGCATTCAACTGCCGCTTTTTTGTGCCTGAAATTCGTCGCATTCCATGACTGTAAAGCTCACGATAGATTGCATGGGAGGCGACCACGGGCCGTCCGTGACTGTGCCCGCTGCCGTCAACTTCGTTCGCTCGCATCCCGATGCGCATCTGATGCTCGTCGGCATCGAAAGCGCGATTCGAGCACAACTGAAAAAGCTGAAGGCGGCAGACGATCCGGCACTCACGGTCGTACCCGCTTCCGAGATCGTCGCAATGGACGATCCGGTTGAAGTCGCGCTTCGTAAGAAGAAAGACTCGTCGATGCGTGTTGCACTCAATCGCGTCAAGGAAGACGAGGCGCAGGCCTGTATCTCCGCCGGCAATACCGGCGCGCTGATGGCCGTTTCCCGTTATGTTCTTAAAACGCTCACGGGCATCGAACGTCCGGCGATTGCGTTCGCGCTGCCCAATCCCACCGGCTACACGACCATGCTCGACCTCGGCGCGAACGTCGACTGTGAGCCGCAGCATCTGCTGCAGTTCGCCGAGATGGGGCATGCGCTGGTGTCGGCCGTCGAAGGCAAGGAGCGCCCGAGCATCGGGCTCCTGAATATCGGCGAAGAGGTCATCAAGGGCAACGACGCCATCAAGCGCGCAGGCGAGCTTCTGCGCACCAGCACGCTGAACTTCCGCGGCAACGTGGAAGGCAACGATATCTACAAAGGCACCGTCGACGTGATCGTCTGCGATGGCTTCGTCGGTAACGTTGCGCTGAAGACGTCCGAAGGCCTTGCGCAGATGCTCTCCGACATCATCAAGGAAGAATTCGGCCGTTCATGGATGACCAAGGTGATGGCATTGCTTGCGCTGCCCGTGCTGCTGCGTTTCAAGAAACGCGTCGATCACCGGCAATACAACGGCGCGGCGCTCCTCGGCCTGCGCGGGCTCGTGATCAAGAGCCACGGTTCGGCCGACGCCTACGCGTTTGAGTGGGCAATCAAACGCGGGTATGATGCCGTCAAAAATGGCGTTCTGGAACGTCTCGCCCGCGCGATGGAGGAGAACGCGGGTTCACTCGAACAGGCGACGCGCGAAGCGGGCAGCGCGGGTTCCGCGAGCCAGATGGCGAGCCCGATCGCGGGTCCGATTTCTGGCCAACCGGCCGAGCCCTACAGCGCACTATCCTCGAAGGCATAATGGCTCAATCCACTATCTACTCCCGCGTGCTGGGCACGGGCAGCTATCTGCCGCCCAACCGCGTTTCCAATCAGGATCTGGCTGACCGTCTCGCGAAGCATGGCATCGAGACGAGCGACGAATGGATCGTGGCCCGCACGGGCATCCACGCGCGCCACTTTGCCGATCCCGATGTCACGACGAGCGAACTCTCGCTGATCGCATCGCAACGCGCGATCGAAGCAGCCGACGTCGATCCGCAATCGATCGATCTCATCATCGTCGCCACGTCGACGCCGGACTTCGTATTCCCGAGCACGGCCTGTCTGCTACAGAACAAGCTGGGCATCAAGAATAACGGTGCTGCGTTCGACGTGCAGGCCGTGTGCTCAGGTTTTGCCTATGCCGTTGCGACGGCTGACAGCTTCATCCGAAGCGGGCAACATCGTACTGCGCTGGTGGTCGGCGCCGAAACGTTCTCGCGCATCCTCGACTTCAACGACCGCACGACGTGCGTGCTGTTCGGCGATGGCGCGGGTGCCGTTGTGCTGCAGGCATCGGACCAGCCGGGCGTGCTGGCAAGCGCGCTGCATGCGGATGGCAGCTACTCGGACATTCTCTGCACGCCGGGCAATGTCCACGGCGGCATCGTCCAAGGCAGCGCGTTCCTGCACATGGACGGCCAGGCGGTGTTCAAGCTCGCTGTCAACGTGCTCGAAAAGGTCGCTATCGAAGCGCTGCAGAAGGCCGATCTCAAGCCCGAGCAGATCGACTGGCTGATTCCGCACCAGGCCAATATCCGCATCATGCAGAGCACGTGCCGCAAGCTCAGCCTGCCGCAGGAGCGGATGATCGTCACCGTGCACGAACACGGCAACACGTCGGCCGCGTCGATTCCGCTCGCGCTCGACGTTGCGGTTCGCGACGGACGCATCCAGCGCGGCCACAACGTGCTGATCGAAGGCGTGGGCGGCGGCTTTACGTGGGGCGCTTCGGTCTTCCGCTTCTGACGACGACCGGGCGATCGTGCCTGTGCGCCGCCGAGAGCGGCTGCGCGGGCCTGCGCGCGCCACGCACAAACTGAATTCATCGAATTGGGGACGATATGAAATTTGCGTTCGTTTTTCCGGGACAGGGCTCGCAGTCGGTCGGCATGCTCAATGCATTCGCCGATCACGCAATCGTGCGCGAAACCCTCCAGGAAGCCTCCGACGCACTCAACCAGGACCTCGGCAAGCTGATCGCCGAAGGCCCGGCTGAAGACCTGAACCTGACGACCAATACCCAACCCGTAATGCTGACGGCTGCCTACGCGATCTTTCGTGCGTGGCAGACGGCAGGCGGTCCGGCGCCCGTGATCGTCGCCGGCCACAGTCTCGGCGAATACACGGCGCTCGTCGCCGCCGGCGCGCTGAAATTCCGCGACGCCGTGCCGCTCGTGCGCTTTCGCGCGCAGGCGATGCAGAACGCGGTGCCCGTCGGTCAGGGCGGCATGGCCGCGATTCTCGGCCTCGATGACGACACGGTGCGCGGAGTGTGCAAGGAAGCGTCGACGGCGGGCGTCGTCGAAGCGGTCAACTTCAATGCGCCTGCACAGGTCGTGATCGCCGGCCACAAGGCTGCCGTCGAACAAGCATGCGAGGTCGCTAAGGCAAAGGGCGCGAAGCGCGCGTTGCCGCTGCCCGTGTCCGCGCCGTTCCATTCGTCGCTGCTCAAGCCCGCATCGGATCAGCTCCGCGAATATCTGGCGAGCGTCGAAGTGCAGGTGCCGTCGCTCCCCGTTGTGAACAACGTCGATGTAGCCGTCGTCAACGAGCCTGCTGGCATCAAGGATGCGCTGGTTCGTCAGGCGGCGGGCCCCGTGCGTTGGGTCGAATGCGTGCGGTCGATGGCGAGCCAGGGTGTCACGCACGTGGTCGAATGCGGTCCAGGCAAGGTGCTGGCGGGCCTGACCAAGCGTATCGACGGCAATCTTGCCGGCGCGTCGATCATCGATCCTGCAACGCTCGACGAAGTGCTGAAGCTCGTCACGGCCTGAACGTCTCCTTGCGAGGCGGCAACGAATCAAATAGCCCTGCATTTGCAGGGCACTGCGGAATTCAATGATGGAAAAGACTCTCGATAAACAGATCGCGATCGTGACGGGCGCTTCGCGTGGCATCGGCCGCGCAATCGCCATCGAACTCGCGCGTCAGGGCGCGACGGTGATCGGCACGGCAACGAGCGAAAGCGGCGCGAATGCGATCACGGAAGCGTTCAAGTCCGAAGGTCTGAACGGCCGCGGCGCCGTGCTGAACGTGAACGATGCCGCAGCGGCGGAAGCGTTGATCGACGGCACTGTGAAGGAGTTCGGCGCGCTCAACGTGCTGGTGAACAACGCGGGCATCACGCAAGACCAGCTCGCAATGCGCATGAAGGACGAAGACTGGGACGCCGTGATCGACACGAACCTCAAGTCTGTGTTCCGTTTGTCGCGCGCGGTCTTGCGTCCGATGATGAAGGCGCGTGGCGGCCGGATCATCAACATCACGTCGGTGGTCGGCTCGGCGGGCAATCCCGGGCAGGCGAACTACGCGGCCGCGAAAGCGGGCGTCGCGGGCATGACGCGTGCGCTTGCACGTGAAATCGGCAGCCGCGGCATTACCGTTAACTGCGTCGCACCAGGTTTCATCGATACGGACATGACGAAGATGCTTCCCGAAGAGCAGCAGACAGCGCTGAAGGCGCAGATTCCGCTCGGCCGTCTCGGCAGCCCGGAAGACATCGCACACGCTGTGACGTTCCTTGCATCGCCGCAGGCCGGCTATATCACCGGCACGACGTTGCACGTGAACGGTGGCATGTATATGTCGTAATCAAATTCGGTTACTATCCGCGCCTTGATGCAATTCAAAGCGCCAATAGGACGGCTTTACAGCAACCGTGTGCGTCGCTTTTTTACAGATGCAAACCTGATAAAATGCGCGCACCTGTATTTATGAACTTTTTCCCTTGGAGGGGTAATGGACAATATCGAACAGCGCGTCAAGAAGATCGTTGCAGAGCAACTCGGCGTTGCCGAAGCGGAAATCAAGAACGAAGCATCGTTCGTGAACGACCTCGGCGCTGACTCGCTTGACACAGTTGAACTGGTGATGGCTCTCGAAGACGAATTCGGTATGGAAATTCCGGATGAAGAAGCCGAGAAGATCACGACGGTTCAGCAGGCGATCGACTACGCTCGCGCTAACGTCAAGGCCTAAGGCCATTCGCGCCCGCCTGGTTGCCTCGGCTGCTGCGAACGTCGCAGCGCCCGCTGTCGCGGACACCCTGTCGTGCCGCGGGGCGGCGCAAGCAGGGCAGGCGCCGACATCCATGCGCATGCGCGCGATCCTGACGGCGCCGTTCGAGGTGCACTGGCCGATGCAGCGGCTATCGGCTCTTTCGTCATTGCGCTTACTGATGCAGTTTCTGGTGTTCGCACCACTGTATCGGTTAGCGTATTCGTCAGCGCGCAGGTCAGCGTTCGTCAGGTTAACAGCCACAGGGTTCACAGGACGCTTTCCTGTGGGTACTGTGGCTTTTGTTTTGTCATCTATGGAAAAGGGGTTACCGTGAGCCGTCGTCGTGTTGTTGTTACAGGCCTGGGGCTTATTTCGCCTGTTGGCAATAATGTTGCCGACGGCTGGGCCAATCTGGTCGCAGGCAAGTCCGGCATCGCCAACATCACGAAGTTCGACGCGTCGAACTTCTCCACCCGCTTCGCCGGCGAAGTGAAGGGCTTCAATGTCGAGGACTACATTCCCGGCAAGGAAGCGCGCCACATGGACACGTTCATCCATTACGGCGTGGCGGCCGGTATCCAGGCAATGCAGGACAGCGGCCTCGAGATCACCGAAGCGAATTCGGAGCGCGTCGGCGTGGTGGTCGGCTCGGGCATCGGCGGCCTGCCGATGATCGAAGTCACGCAGACGGAACTGCTGAATCGCGGCCCGCGCCGCATTTCGCCGTTCTTCGTGCCCGCGTCGATCATCAACATGATCTCGGGCCATCTGTCGATCAAATACGGCCTGAAGGGCCCGAACCTGGCGATGGTGACGGCTTGCACGACGGGTCTGCACTGCATCGGCGAGGCATCGCGCCTGATCGAATACGGTGATGCCGACGTGATGATCGCGGGCGGCGCGGAATCCACGGTTTCGCCGCTCGGCATCGGCGGCTTTGCGGCCGCGCGCGCGCTTTCGCAGCGTAACGACGATCCGGCGACGGCGAGCCGTCCGTGGGACAAGGACCGCGACGGCTTCGTGCTCGGCGAAGGCGCGGGCGTCATGGTGCTCGAGGAATACGAGCACGCAAAGGCACGCGGCGCGAAGATCTACGCGGAAGTCAGCGGCTACGGCATGAGCGGCGACGCGTACCACATGACGGCACCGCTGGAAGACGGCGACGGCGCGCGCCGCTGCATGATCGCGGCGATGAAGAACGCCGGCGTGAACCCCGATTCGGTGAACTACCTGAACGCGCATGGCACGTCGACGCCGCTGGGCGACCTCGCGGAAACCACGGGCATCAAGCGCGCATTCGGCGGTCACGCGAAGAGCATCGTCGTGAACTCGACGAAGTCGATGACGGGGCACCTGCTGGGCGGCGCCGGCGGTCTGGAATCGGTGTTCACGGTGCTGGCCGTGCATCATCAGGTTTCGCCGCCGACCATCAACATCTTCAACCAGGACCCGGAATGCGATCTCGACTACTGCGCGAACACGGCGCGGGAGATGAAGATCGACGTCGCGCTGAAGAACTCGTTTGGGTTCGGCGGCACGAACGGCACACTGGTTTTCAAGCGCGCCTGAGCGTTTGACGGCTTCACCGTCGCCGCCGGGCCGTCCGGCAAATGCTTCCGCGGCGGACGCTCCCCGTCTCGCCCTGAACGGCGGACCTTCGCAGCGCATCGCGCTGCGAAGGTCCGCCGCGTTGTATCTGGTGACGGCGCTGTTCATCGTCGTGGCCGTCGCCGCCGTCTGGGCGAGCGTCGCACCCCGTTTCGGCATCTTCCGGGCTGCGCTGACGGGTGCAGCTGTTTTCGCCATTCTTGCGCTCGCAACCGTCCGTCATGCGCGCAACGAGCCGCACGCATTTAAAATCGGGCCGGATGGGATATCAGTCTGGATCCGAACGGGAATATTGCTCGCTCAGGGCCGTATCGTTGGATGCAGTCAATGGAGCGACTGTCTTCTGATGCTGTCACTGGAAGGCGAGGGCAGCAGATTACACCGGGTCCTGATCGCAGCCGACATGCTCGAGCCCGACCTTTTTCGCGAGCTTGCCGTGTTCGCGAGGCGCAGCGCGCACGTCTGAGAGACCGTCAGTGCGGCCCCGCGCCTTGACTGTAAAGACTGTAACCGCTGTTACGCGTGTAACTTGCCATCTTGAAGGGGAAGCTACAATGGTGCCCCACCACACGCGCAAAAGTTAACGGATTTATCAGGTGAGCGAAAAAGAAATAGATCAGGTGCTGGTTGAACGCGTCCAGAACGGCGACAAGGCCGCGTTCGAGCTTCTGGTCTCGAAGTACCACCGCAAGATCATCCGGCTGATCTCGCGCCTCGTGCGGGATCCCGCCGAGGTCGAGGACGTGGCCCAGGATGCCTTCATCAAGGCATACCGGGCGCTGCCCCAATTCCGCGGCGAGTCCGCGTTCTATACGTGGTTGTACCGGATTGCCGTCAATACGGCCAAGAATTACCTTGCGACCCAGGGCCGGCGCGCGCCCACTTCGACCGAAGCGGACGCTGAAGAGGCTGAAACTTTCTCCGATGCTGACCAACTAAGGGATATCAACACGCCCGAGTCGATGTTGATGAGCAAACAGATCGCAGAGACGGTCAATGCTGCGATGGCGGTTTTACC
Organism: Paraburkholderia phymatum; assembly: GCF_040965635.1. Classification (GTDB taxonomy): domain Bacteria; phylum Pseudomonadota; class Gammaproteobacteria; order Burkholderiales; family Burkholderiaceae; genus Paraburkholderia; species Paraburkholderia phymatum_B. The sequence continues at coordinate 97,613 of NZ_JBFRCH010000006.1, read as the reverse complement.
GGAAGAACTGCGCACCGCCATTACTCTTCGTGAAATTGAAGGTCTGAGCTACGAGGAAATCGCTGAAATGATGGGGTGCCCGATCGGCACCGTCAGGTCGAGAATTTTCCGCGCTCGCGAAGCCATTGCGGCAAAATTGCGTCCGTTGCTTGACACACCCGAGGGCAAGCGCTGGTAACGTCTGTGGGACACAGCGGCTAGCCGGCCTCGCGGACAGCGGCGCAGTATCTGGGTTAAGTGGTGTCACTACGGGGCGTCTGTAAAGATGGGGAGCATCATGGGGTCGGTTTCGATGCCAATGCAAACAAATGCGCAAGCAAGCTCGCATCGCGAGCGTCTGTCTGCTTTTGTCGACGGGGAACTGGTCGACAGCGAGCATCCGAACACAATTCTTGCCGCACTGGACCATGAAGGCCGTGCGACATGGTCGTGCTATCACCTGATCGGCGACGCGCTGCGTTCCGACGATCTGGCTATCAGTCCGGCCGCAAGTAGCGCGTTCATGAGCGGCTTCGCAGCCCGTTTCGAAAGCGAGGCCCATGTGCTGGCGCCTGCTTCGATCCCGGTCGCGCGCCGCCTGTTGTCGTTGCGCCGGCGCGTGATTCCGGCTTTTGCCGTCGCCGCGGCTGCCGCCACGCTCACGTGGATCGTGATGCCGCAACTGCAGGGCATGAACACGGCGGGCTCGGGCGTCACGCAGGTCGCGTCGGTCGCACCGCATTCGGACTCGATGCAGCGCGTGGCGATGGCCTCGATGCCGGCCGCGACCACGGCGCAGGCCAATGCCCAGGACGGCAACATCATTCGTGACGCGAACCTCGATCAATATCTGGAAGCGCATCAGCAGTTCGGCCAGCAGCCTGTCGTGTCGGGCTCGATGCCGTTGCTCCGCGCGGCCTCCCTGACGACGCAGGGCCAATAGTCTGATGCAGAGTCTGCGGTTGAAAAAAACGACTATCTGGGGGCGGCTGCCGGCATTCCTCTTCTGCGCGGCCGTGATGTTGTCTGCAACGTCGCACGCCTTTGCGCAAACTGACGATTCCGCCGCCCGGCACAGCGCGGCGGAACTGCTGAACCGGATCCACCAGGCCGCCCAGCAGCAGAACTACGAAGGCGCATTCGTCTATCAGCGCGGCAATTTCGTCCAGTCCTCGCGTATTTCGCACTACACGACGCGCAACGACGGCGAATTCGAAGCGCTCGAAAGCCTCGATGGCAAGCCTCGCAAGATGCTGCGTCATAACGACGAGTTGTACACGTTCGTGCCTGAGCGTCATCTGTGCGTCGTCGAAAAGCGGCAGAACAAGGATTCGTTCCCGGCACTCCTGTCGGCAAGCGGCGATCAGGTACTGACCGTCTATGACCCGAAGATGCTGGGCACGGACCGCGTCGCCGGTATCGACAGCCAGGTGATCGAGCTCGATCCGAAGGATGCCAACCGCTTCGCCTACAAGTTGTGGGCCGATACGAAGACAGGCTTGCTGCTGCGCGCGCAGACGCTCGATCCGAGTGGCCAGGTGCTCGAACAGATGTCGTTTTCGCAGATCCGCGTCGGCGTTCCCGCCGACAAGGGACCCATCGCGAACGGCATCAAGAACACGGCCGGCTGGACCGTCGTGCGGCCGCCCGTCGAGCCCGTCGATATGGAAGCGCAGGGCTGGCAGGTCGCGCCGCCCGTCGCGGGCTTCCACAAGATACGCGAGCTGCGCCGGCCGATGGCGGCGGCCGATCCGTCCAATCCGCCTATTCCCGTCGATCAGATGGTGTTCTCGGATGGCCTCGCGGCATTGTCGATCTTTGTCGAGCCGGTCGAAAAAAGCACACGCAAGGAAGGGGCGGGAAACAGCGGCGCAACGCACGTGCTGGTCAAGCGGCGCGGCGATTTCTGGATCACATTGCTTGGGGAAGTGCCTCAGGCCACGTTGCAGCAATTTGCGGCTGCCATAGAATACAAGCCTTCCCGGTAAATCCTTCGGTTCGCTACGACATGACGACTCTTTCGGTGCGCAAATTCTTCGCGGCCGCAGTGCTGGTGGCTTGTCTGCCGTTGATGCCGCACACGGCATCAGCGGCGCCTGCTGCCAATCTGCCCGATTTCACCGATCTGGTCGACAAGGTCGGGCCCGCCGTCGTCAACATCCGCACGACGGCGAAGGTCACCAGTTCGGCGCGCGGCTTGCCGCCCGGCATGGACGACGGCGATATGTCGGAGTTCTTCCGGCGCTTCTTCGGCATTCCGATGCCTAACTCGCCGCAATCACCGGGCACGCCGAATTCGCCGAATTCTCCGCGAGGTGGCAACAACGATCAGGACCAGTCGCCGGATGGCGGTGGCGACACCGAGCAGAACAGCGGTGTCGGCTCGGGCTTCATCCTGTCGCAGGATGGCTACGTGATGACGAATGCCCACGTGATCGACGACGCCGACACGATCTACGTCACGCTCACCGACAAGCGCGAATTCAAGGCGAAGCTCATCGGCGTCGACGATCGCACGGACGTGGCCGTCGTGAAGATCAACGCGGCGAATCTGCCGACGGTGCCGATCGGCGATTCGAACAAGGTGCGCGTCGGCGAGTGGGTCGTCGCGATCGGCTCGCCGTTCGGCCTCGAAAACACGGTGACGGCGGGCATCGTCAGCGCGAAGGGCCGCGACACGGGTGACTATCTGCCGTTCATCCAGACGGACGTGGCCGTGAACCCGGGCAATTCGGGCGGTCCGCTGATCAACATGCAAGGCGAAGTGATCGGCATCAACTCGCAGATCTACAGCCGCACGGGCGGCTTCATGGGTATTTCGTTCGCGATCCCGATCGACGAAGCGATGCGCGTGGCCGATCAGCTGAAGGCTTCAGGCAAGGTCGTGCGCGGCCGTATCGCCGTCGCGATCGGCGAAGTGACGAAGGACGTGGCCGATTCGCTTGGCCTGCCGAAGGCGCAGGGCGCGCTCGTCAGCAGCGTCGAGCCGGGTGGTCCCGCCGACAAGGCAGGCGTGCAGCCGGGCGACATCATCCTGAAGTTCAACGGCCATAACGTCGACACGGCGACGGACCTGCCGCGCATGGTCGGCGATACGAAGCCGGGGACGAAGGCGACGATCACGGTCTGGCGCAAGGGCCAGACGCGCGAGGTGCCCGTGACGGTCGCCGAAATGCAGCCGGACAAGACCGCGAAGGCCGAGCAGAAGAAGCCGCCTGCGCCGAAGCCGCGCGCGTCGAATGCGCTGGGCGTCGCCGTCAGCGACATTCCCGCCGACCAGTTGAAGTCGCTCAAGCTGCGCAACGGCGTGCAGGTCGACGCCGTCGACGGTCCGGCTGCGCGCGTCGGGTTGCAGCGTGGCGATCTGATCCTGCGCATCGGCGATACGGACATCACGAGCGCGAAGCAGTTCGAAGAAGTGACCTCGCATCTCGATTCGTCGAAGATGGTCGCGCTACTGGTTCGCCGTGGCGACAACACGCAGTTCGTGCCGATCCGCCCGCGCGCGGCGAAGTAATCGACCGTGGCATCGCTGACGCTTTACGGACGCGCGTGGTGCCACCTCTGCGACGACATGCGCGCGGCGCTCGAGCCGTTGCTGGCGGAGTTCGGTGCGCATGTCGAAGTGATCGACATCGACGCCGATCCGTCGCTGGAAGCGCGTTACAACGACTGGGTGCCCGTGCTGGTTCATGAGGGCGTCGAGTTGTGTCACTACCATCTCGACGAAGCGCGGGTGCGCGCGGCGCTAGCTGGTCATCGCGCTACGCCGGCATGCTGAATGGGTCGCCGCGAGCCGCAGCAGATAAGGCCGCGACAGCCGGCCAGAGAGCACGGAATGACTCCCGCCGCCCGCAAGACGCGCCCGTCGACACCCTTTTCGGCTAAAATAGACAAGTTTTGTGCGACACGCACGCTCGTGTCCGTTCGCTCACGTTACGAGCATCGACCGTAGTAGATAGTACTTTAGCCTCCTCGGGGGCCATTTAATGTGAAGCGGAAGGCGGTGTATCTAAGCCGTTAGAACGCAGTGTATTACCCTGATTACCGTCAGGGCCCGCCCAGTCAGCGGCTTCATCTCCGCCGACCTGGGGGGATGATGTATGCAACTCCCCTGCGCTTTCAACGGCCAGGGGTTCGCAAACCGATACGAGCGAAAAGCTCGGAGTGTCATTGTTCATCCGCAACAGCCTCAGGTTGGGGAAGTGAACCTGCTGTACGACCAGCAGTAGCCTAGGAAGACATGCGTCATTGGCAACGATGGGGTGTGAAGCTCTTCTGACAATGTATCCCCCAGATGTTGTGGGCAAACGTGCCTGTGAAGGCACGACTTGGAGACTCCGAGCAGAGACGGGGTTGAGGAGCTAGGCTGGCTGACAAGGTTAATGTAAGTGAACTGCTGATAAACCTCGTTACTATTGATGAGCCAAATCTGCTGACAGGCTCTGACCAAAACGGTATGCGGTCGGATAACTCGCTGGAACTTCGGGTTACGTCGTCATCGGATCGCCGGGGGAAAGGTAGAACCTAACTCAGTCGTGTGACACGCCGGGAACGTGGTAAGCCTGTATGGTTGCCAGCTGTTGTTTGGCTGGCAGGCGAACCGCAAGGGACGCTGTTGATTGTGCAGGTATGGGAGGACGGAGAAAGCGAATGCCGGGCTGTAATGGTCCGGATAGGGGTTGGGACATTACCCCACGCGATAAGCGGGCAGACTTCCGTCTGGTCTACCGTCGCATGACGGCTGACTACCCTCTGTAACTTGGTTAGATGCAGGTGCATGCGCCTGCATTGAGTTTGTTTGTTGTTCCCCAGCGGGGTGTGTCTGCCCCGCTGGGGTAGATGCGCCTTCTACCTGGGGACTTTTCCAAGTAGGAGAGCAGCATGAAAGTATCTGGTCGAAAGACCGGGTCTGCGCTTTCCCACGCGCCGGATAACTGGTACGCCGTAGATTGGCGTCGGGTTGAACGGAACGTGAGAGGGATGCAGATTCGAATTGCGAAGGCGACGCGGGAAGGTGACTGGCGCAGGGTGAAAGCCCTCCAACGGATGCTAACCCGCACGTTGTCCGCAAAGCTGTATGCGGTACGACGTGTTACGCAGAACCAGGGTGCGCGAACGGCTGGAGTCGATCGCGAGCTGTGGGATTCGCCTGAGAGCCGGTGGGAAGCCATCGGCAGGTTGAAGCGGCGCGGATACAAGCCTCTGCCATTACGGAGAGTCTTTATCCCCAAAGCCAATGGAAAGGAGCGCCCGCTGGGCATCCCGACCATGCGGGACAGGGCGATGCAGGCTCTGTATCTGCTGGCGTTGGAGCCGGTGTCGGAATCGACGAGCGACCCGAACTCTTATGGGTTCAGGATAAACCGATCGACGGCCGATGCTATGGGTCAGGTACGCGCTTGCACATCCCGGAAGGATTCGTCCCGATGGGTACTGGAAGCCGATATCAAAGGCTGCTTTGACCACATCAACCACGACTGGCTGGAGAACCATGTCCCCATGGACAGGGAGATTCTCCGGAAGTGGTTGAAGGCTGGCCTGATTTACAAGGGTCAGCTACAGGCGACTGAGGCCGGTACGCCGCAGGGAGGAATCATCTCCCCGACGCTGGCTAACGTGACGCTGAACGGGCTCGAACGTGAACTGATTGCGCACCTGCGTGCGACATTCGGAATCGGTAAGGCCAGAAAGCTGAAAGTGAATGTGGTGCGATACGCGGATGATTTCGTGATCACTGGCGTCTCGAAAGAGGTGCTGGCTGACGTGGTCCGACCTTGGGTGGAAGCGTTCCTTGCTGTTCGAGGCTTGCAACTGTCTGAGGCCAAAACGCGCATCACACACATCGATGACGGCTTCGATTTCCTTGGCTGGAATTTCCGGAAGTACTCTGGAAAGCTCCTGACCACGCCGAGCAAGAAAAACGCGCAAGCGTTCTACCGCAAGGTGGCGGATACTGTCAGCGGTCACAAGATGATGAAGCAGGGCGATTTGATCAATCTGCTGAATCCGATGCTACGAGGATGGGCTCAGTACCATCATCACGTATCAGCCAAGCAGGCGTACAGCCGTATGGAGTCGCTGATTTTTCGGCGGCTCTGGCGGTGGTCGAAGAGGCGGCATCCACTGAAGAGAAGCGAATGGGTGAGAAAGCGGTACTTCCACACTATCGGGAATCGACATTGGGTGTTCGCTGCTCCCGTCGCTCGGACTGACGGCAGTCCGGGTTTGCTTGAACTGTACCAACTTAGCGGTACAGCCATTGAGTACCACGACAGGATCCAAGGGGAATTCAATCCTTTTGATCCCAAGTGGGAGCAGTATGGAGAGGAGTTGCGACGGACGCGCATGTGGAAATCACTACGCTACCGGAAGCAATGGGCGACGTTGTATTTCTCACAGAATGGGCTCTGTGCACACTGTGGTTCGGCCCTGACTGACGAGACTGGCTGGCACGATCACCACTTGGTGTATCGAATGCACGGCGGGTCAGATCGTCTCTCCAATCGGGTATTGCTTCACCCGCACTGCCATCAGCAAGTGCACGCTGGACAACTTGTCGTGACTAAGCCGGTTCCATCTTAGATGGAACTTTGCTCGTGGGCTTGAGCCGTATGCGAGGAAACTCGCACGTACGGTTCTTAGGGGGCTCCTCTTCCGCAAGGAAGGGGGGCTACCCTACTCACCTACTTACAAGGCGTGCTCCGCAATCGTCCGAGCGCGCCTTTTTCGCTTGATCGGCACTGAATGGATCATATTCGTAACTTTTCGATTATTGCGCACATCGACCATGGCAAGTCGACGCTCGCCGATCGCATCATCCAGATTTGCGGCGGTCTGTCGGACCGCGAAATGGAAGCGCAGGTTCTCGACTCGATGGATCTCGAGCGCGAGCGCGGCATCACCATCAAGGCCCAGACGGCCGCGCTGACGTACCGCGCGCGCGACGGCAAGCTGTACAACCTCAACATGATCGACACGCCGGGGCACGTCGACTTCTCGTACGAAGTCAGCCGATCGCTGTCCGCGTGCGAAGGCGCGCTGCTGGTCGTCGATGCGAGCCAGGGCGTCGAGGCGCAGACGGTCGCGAACTGCTACACGGCAATCGAACTGGGCGTCGAAGTGGTGCCCGTGCTCAACAAGATCGATCTGCCTGCTGCGAATCCGGAAAACGCGATCGCCGAAATCGAGGACGTGATCGGCATCGACGCCACCGACGCCACGCCTTGCAGCGCGAAGACGGGCATGGGCGTCGAGGACGTGCTCGAAGCGCTGATCGCGAAGGTGCCGCCGCCCAAGGGCAACGCGGACGAACCGCTGCAGGCGCTCATCATCGATTCGTGGTTCGACAACTATGTCGGCGTCGTGATGCTGGTGCGTCTCGTCAACGGCACGCTGCGCCCGAAGGACCGCATCCGCCTGATGGCGACGGGCGCCGAATATCCCGTCGAGCACGTCGGCGTGTTCACGCCGAAGTCGAAGAATCTCGAAGCGCTGTCGGCGGGGCAGGTGGGCTTCATCATCGCGGGCATCAAGGAACTGACGGCGGCGAAGGTCGGCGATACCGTCACGACGGTCAAGAATGCCGCGCCGGAGCCGCTGCCTGGCTTCAAGGAAGTGAAGCCGCAGGTGTTCGCCGGCCTCTATCCTGTCGAAGCGAACCAGTACGATGCGCTGCGAGAGTCGCTGGAAAAGCTGAAGCTCAACGACGCATCGCTGATGTACGAACCGGAAGTGTCTCAGGCACTCGGCTTCGGCTTCCGCTGCGGCTTCCTCGGTCTGCTGCATATGGAGATCGTCCAGGAACGTCTCGAACGCGAGTTCGACATGGACCTGATCACCACCGCGCCGACCGTCGTGTACGAAGTCGTGCAGCGCGACGGCACGATCTTGATGGTCGAGAACCCGGCGAAGATGCCGGACCCATCGAAGATCGAAGAGGTGCGCGAGCCGATCGTCACCGTGAACCTGTACATGCCACAAGACTACGTCGGCTCGGTGATCACGCTGTGTACGCAAAAGCGCGGCTTGCAGATCAATATGCAGTACCACGGCCGCCAGGTTCAGCTGACGTACGAAATCCCGATGGGCGAAATCGTGCTCGACTTCTTCGATCGCCTGAAGTCGGTGTCGCGCGGTTATGCGTCGATGGACTACGAGTTCAAGGAGTATCGGGCGTCGGATGTCGTGAAGGTCGACATGCTGATCAACGGCGACAAGGTCGATGCGCTGTCGGTGATCGTCCACCGTTCGCAGAGCCAGTACCGCGGCCGAGAAGTGGCGGCGAAGATGCGCGAGATCATTCCGCGCCAGATGTACGACGTCGCGATTCAGGCTGCGATCGGCGCGCATATCATTGCGCGTGAGAACATCAAGGCCCTGCGTAAGAACGTTCTCGCCAAGTGTTATGGGGGCGACATTACGCGTAAGAAGAAGCTGTTGGAGAAACAGAAGGAAGGTAAGAAGCGGATGAAGCAGGTCGGCTCCGTCGAGATTCCGCAAGAGGCCTTCCTGGCAATTCTGCGCGTCGAAGACAAATAAGACTAAGAACTGGAACCCTATGAATTTTGCGCTGATTCTTTTTGTGCTCGTGATCATTACGGGCGTGGCATGGGTCGCAGACAAACTGGTTTTCCTGCCGCAACGGCGCCGTGCGGCAGAGGCTGCCGTCGCAGAGTTCGATCGTCAGCAGGCGCGCGTCGGCGAGCGTTTCGCCGATGAGAACGCGCCCGCCACGCGCGCGCACCTGCGTGAAGAAAAGCTCCGTCAGCCGTGGTGGCTCGAATACACGGCGAGCTTTTTCCCAGTGATACTCGTTGTGTTCGTCGTGCGCTCGTTCGTCGTCGAGCCGTTCAAGATTCCGTCGGGATCGATGGTGCCGACGCTGCTGGTCGGCGACTTCATTCTCGTGAACAAGTACGACTACGGCATTCGCCTGCCCATCGTGAATACGAAGATCACGGAGGGCCGTCCGCTGCAGCGTGGCGATATCGTCGTGTTCCGCTATCCGAAGGACGAATCCGTCGACTACATCAAACGCGTGATCGGTCTGCCGGGCGATATCGTCGCGTATCAGGACAAGAAGCTCACGATCAACGGCAAGCCCGTTCCGGAAGCGCCGCTGCCCGATTACTTCGACGAAGAGCGCATCGGTTACGCGAAGCAGTTTGAAGAAGACATCGACGGCCGCAAGAACGCGATTCTCAATAATCCTGCCGTGCCGCCGTTCATCGTCGGCGCCGAAGACTATCCGTATCGCGACAACTGCAAGTACGACGCGCAGGGCGTCGTATGCAAGGTACCGCCGGGCAACTACTTCATGATGGGCGACAACCGCGACAACAGCGCCGACAGCCGCTATTGGGGTTTCGCGCCGGACAAGAACGTCGTTGGCCGCGCGTTCTTCATCTGGATGAACTTCAGCAATCTGAAGCGCATCGGCAGCTTCCATTGATTGCGCTTTGCGCGTCCCGATGCGGATGCGCATTTGAGCCGCGCAACACGTCGCGCACTGATCACGGCGTGTTATCACGCTACTTTAACAACGCGCGGTAACGCCGCTACAACACGCTTTTTCGGCGCCGGGGCCGCGTTTTCGCCCCGTGTGGCGCCCGCGTTATACTCTGCACATGCCCCTATCTCCGTTGGAAAGCCGTTTGCGCTACGAATTCCGCAATGCGGAATTGCTGCGCCAGGCTTTAACTCACCGCAGTCACAGTGCCACGCATAACGAGCGGCTGGAATTTCTCGGCGATTCCGTTCTGAACTGCGCGGTGGCCGCGCTATTGTTCCAACGTTTCGGCAAGCTCGACGAGGGCGATCTGTCCCGCGTTCGGGCGAATCTGGTCAAACAGCAGTCGCTTTACGAAATCGCCCAGGCCCTGAATATCTCAGAGGGCTTGCGGCTAGGCGAGGGCGAATTGCGCAGCGGCGGCTTCCGGCGGCCGTCCATCTTGGCCGACACGCTTGAGGCGATTCTCGGTGCGATCTTCCTGGACGGCGGTTTCGAGGCCGCGCAGACGGTTATCAAACGTCTTTACGTGCCGATTCTCGACCACATCGACCCGCGCACGCTCGGCAAGGACGCCAAGACCTTGCTCCAGGAATATCTGCAAGGCCACAAGATTCCGCTGCCCACCTATACCGTCGTCGCGACGCACGGTGCAGCGCACAATCAGCAATTCGAAGTGGAATGCACTGTGCCCAAGCTGGATGTGAAAGTGTCCGGTTCCGGCGCGAGCCGCCGTGCCGCCGAACAGGCGGCGGCGAAGAAGGCGCTCGACGAAGTGATGGCGGCGGCGCCGGCCATGGTTGCCAAGCCGAAGCGCTCGAAAGGCGCGCGAGCGGCGGCCAAAGCCGAGGCGGAAATCGTGCCGGGCGTGACGGGCGTGCAGGCGGCGCTCGATCTGCGCGCCCCCGATCATCGCAAGGCCGAGCGCGCCGCGCGCGGTGACGCGAAGCCGGCGTCGCCGGATGCGCCGTCCGCCGGCCAGGCCGCTGCGGCTGCGCCGCTGGCCGTGATCCGCGCGGCTCACGTCGAATACAGTCAGGAGACGGCGGACAAGACGGAGCGCGCCGATAAGGCCGAGCGTCCGGCGCGAGCAGCCGACAAGCCGGCCGAAAAGCCCATCGCCGACAAGCACGCTTCCGAAAAGTCCACCACCGAAAAGTCTGCCCAGGAAAAGGGACCGCAGGATAGGCCCGCCCAGGAAAAGGGTGGAAAGGCTGAAAGGGCAGATAAGGCCATCGACAAACCGGAACCCGCTGTGCGGTTTCCCGAACGCCAGCCGTCCGACAAGCCCGAAGCCCAGGCGCGCCCCATCGAAAAGCCGGTTGAAAAGTCCGCGGAAAAATCCGCCGACAAGCCAGCCGACAAGCTCGATCCCAGTCCCCGCGGCCCCGACAAATCCGCGTCGCGTGCTCGCGAGGCTGCGCCGGGCGCGGGCGCGACCGATCTCGAACCCGGCGTCGCCGGCGCGGTGCAAACGCGCGTGGCCGATGCCGGTCATTGAACGCAATCCGACGTGAACGCGCCCTCACCGCGCGTCCACACGAACCTGCCGTAGTCCGAATATGAACGCTCCCACCCCCACTGGTTTTCGCTGCGGCATGGTCGCGATCGTTGGCCGCCCGAACGTCGGCAAATCGACGCTGATGAACGCGCTCGTCGGCCAGAAGGTCAGCATTACGTCGCGCAAGGCGCAGACGACCCGCCATCGCATCACGGGCATCAACACGCATGACGACGCGCAGTACATCTTCGTCGATACGCCCGGCTTCCAGACGCGCCATAGCGGCGCGCTGAACCGGTCGCTGAATCGCGCGGTGACATCGACGCTGACGTCCGTCGATGCCGTGCTTTTCGTGATCGAGGCCGGACGCTTCGGCCCCGACGACCAGAAAGTGCTCGACCTCGTTCCCGCCTCGGCGCCGACGCTGCTCATCGCGAACAAGCTCGATCGCGTGGGTGACAAGGATTCGCTGTTCCCGTTCATGCAGCAGATGAGCGCGCTGCGCGAGTTCAAGGAAATCGTGCCGCTGTCGGCGAAGAATCCCGACGACATCAAGCGCCTGTTGTCGACCGTCAAGCCGTACTTGCCTGAGGGCGAGCCGATCTACGGCGAAGACGACCTGACCGATCGCAGCGAGCGTTTCCTTGCCGCCGAAATCCTGCGCGAAAAAGTGTTCCGCTGGACGGGTGACGAGTTGCCGTACACGAGCACCGTGCTCATCGACAAGTTCGAGACGGAGGGGCGCCTGCGTCGCATCTTCGCGACGATTCTTGTCGAGCGCGATTCGCACAAGGCGATGGTCATCGGTCAGAAGGGCGCGAAGCTGAAGCAGATCAGCACGGAAGCGCGCATCGACATGGAGAAGCTGTTCGATGGCCCCGTGTATCTGGAGACGTTCATCAAGGTGAAGAGTGGCTGGGCCGACAACGAAGCCGGACTCCGCGCCTATGGTTACGAATGACGGCGCGACGGGCACCCAATCCGACGCGTGGATGACGCTGCGGAAGGACGCCAACCCGGAAGCCGATCACGACGACTTCACACGCGCACACGGCGGCGAGGAGGCGTCCGCGTCGTCAAAACTGTCCGGACGCGCGAAGCCAGTGCGCACAGCGAAACGCAGCAGCGCCGGCCCTCGTCGCGCTGTTTCGCGCACCGCGAGCGACAACGACATTGAAGAAAGCGCCGACGACTACGGCGCGCCCGAACCACCGCGCAAGACGACGGCACGCCGAGCACCTTCGCGCGTGCCGCGCGCGCCGGCATCCGAATTCCGTATCTCCGAGCAGCCCGCGTTCGTGCTGCACAGCTATCCGTATCGCGAGACGAGCCTGATCATCGATGTGCTGTCGCGCGATCACGGGCGTATCGCGCTCGTCGCGAAGGGCGCGAAGCGTCCGCACTCCGCACTGCGCGGCGTTCTGCAGACGTTCCAGCCGCTGTCGCTCGCATGGTCCGGCAAGTCGGAGATGCGCACGCTGACGGGAGCCGAGTGGGTCGGCGGAATGCTGCCGCTCACGGGCGACGCGCTCCTGTGCGGGTTCTACGTGAACGAGTTGCTCGTCAAGTTTCTCGCGCGCGAAGATCCGCATCCGCAACTGTTCCATCATTACGTCGTCACGCTGACGCGCCTCGCGCACGACGAGCCGCCCGTGCAGGTGCTGCGTTCGTTCGAGCGCGTGCTGCTGCGCGAAACCGGCTACGCGATGTCGCTCAATCGCACGGTGACGCGCAAAGCCGTGATCCCCGAAGGGCGCTATGTGTTCGACCCCGAGCGCGGCGTGCGCGAAGCATCCGACGATCTTCCTTCGAACTGGCCCGTCATCAGCGGTCAAACCTTGCTCGACATGGAACAGGACGATTACCATCGAGCGCAGACCGTCGCGCAAAGCAAGACGCTGATGCGCTTTTTGCTCAACACCTATCTGGGCGGCACGCCCCTCGCGACGCGCCAGATTCTGATCGATCTGCAGAACCTATGAGCTTCTTTCTGACTTCCCCCAATGTGATCGACCTGGGCGTGAACATCGATCACGTCGCGACGCTGCGCAACGCGCGTGGCACGTCATACCCCGATCCCGTGCGCGCCGCGCGCCAGGCGGAAGAAGCGGGCGCCGACGCGATCACGCTGCATCTGCGCGAAGACCGCCGCCACATCGTCGACGCCGACGTGCGCGCGCTGCGGCCGCAATTGAAGACGCGCATGAACCTCGAGTGCGCGGTTACGAAGGAGATGCTCGACATCGCGTGCGAAGTGCAGCCGCACGATGTGTGCCTCGTGCCGGAAAAGCGTCAGGAGCTGACGACGGAAGGCGGGCTCGACGTCGCCGGTCATTTCGAAGCGGTGCGCGCCGCGTGCAAGCAGCTGGCGGATGCCGGCTCGCGCGTATCGCTTTTCATCGATGCCGACGAAACGCAGATCCGCGCCGCGCACGAAGCGGGCGCGCCCGTCATCGAACTGCACACGGGCGCTTACGCGGACGCACACGATCCGAAAGAGCAGCAGCGCGAGTACGAGCGCATCGTGCGCGGCGTGGAGTTCGGCGCGTCGCTGGGCTTGAAGGTGAATGCGGGCCACGGCCTGCACTACACGAACGTCCAGCAGATCGCGGCAATCGAGGGCATCGTCGAACTCAATATCGGCCACGCGATCGTCGCACATGCGATCTTCGCGGGCTGGGACAACGCCGTGCGCGAGATGAAGGCGATCATGGTCGCCGCGCGTCTCGCGGCGCGCTCATAACGACACGCAACGACACAAAAGCGGCGGCACGCATATGGCGATCTACGGCATCGGCACCGACATCGTTCAGGTGAGCCGCGTCGCGGCGGTGATGGAGCGCACCAACGGGCGCTTCGCCGAGAAAGTGCTCGGACCCGAAGAGCTGCGCATCTATCACGCGCGCAATGCGCGCTCTCAGGCGCGCGGGCTTGCGTTTCTCGCGACGCGCTTTTCCGTCAAGGAAGCGTTCTCGAAGGCGATTGGACTCGGCATGCGCTGGCCGATGACCTGGCGCGCGCTGCAGACGCTCAACGAAGCGAGCGGCCGTCCCGTCTGCGTGGCGTCCGGAGAACTCGCCGAGTGGCTCGCGGAACGCGGGATCACGTCGCAAGTCACACTGTCCGACGAGCGCGATTACGCGGTGTCGTTCGTGATCGCCGAAACAGCCGATCGTTCCGTCTGATCAACCCGACGCGGCGCGAGCGCGCAAGCGGCGCAGCAGTCTTTCACTTTTGCTCTCATAGACCCGATGAAACTGACTCCAGGCCTGGTAATGCTCGACGTGGTCGGCAAGACGCTGAACGCCGACGACGAGCGCCGCCTCGCTCATCCGATGACGGGTGGCGTGATTCTCTTCGCGCGTCATTTCGAAAGCCGCGCGCAACTCGTCGCGCTGACGGAAGCGATCCGCGACGTGCGCGACGATCTGCTGATCGCCGTCGATCACGAAGGCGGGCGCGTGCAGCGCTTTCGCACCGACGGCTTCACAGTGCTGCCGTCGATGGGCAAGCTCGGCGCGCTGTGGGACGACGACGTGCTGCACGCGACCAAGGTGACGACGGCCGTCGGCTATATCCTCGCGTCGGAGTTGCGCGCGTGCGGCATCGACATGAGCTTCACGCCCGTGCTCGATCTGAACTACGGCAACTCGCAGGTGATCGGCGATCGCGCGTTCCATCGCGATCCGCGCGTCGTCACGCTGCTCGCGAAGAGCCTCAATCACGGACTCGCGCTCGCGGGCATGGCGAATTGCGGCAAGCACTTTCCGGGTCACGGATTCGCGTCGGCGGATTCGCACCACGCGGTGCCCGTCGACGAACGCACGCTCGACGAGATTCTCAAGGAGGACGTCGCGCCGTATGACTGGCTCGGCTTGTCGCTGGCGTCGGTGCTGCCGGGGCATGTGATTTATCCGAAGGTCGACAGCAAGCCGGCCGGTTTTTCGCGCGTGTGGGTCCAGGACATCCTGCGCAAGAAGCTGCGCTTCGAAGGCGCGGTCTTCAGCGACGATCTGTCGATGGAAGCCGCGCGCCAGGGGGGCACGCTGACGGAAGCGGCGACGGCCGCGCTCGAAGCGGGCGTCGACATGGTGCTGATCTGCAATCAGCCGGACGAAGCGGGGAAGGTGCTCGATGCGCTGCGCTTCACGCAATCGAAGGAGTCGAAGCGCCGCCTGAAACGGATGCGTCCGCGCGGCAAGGGGTTGTCGTGGGAGAAGCTCGCCGCCGAGCCGCAGTATCAGCAGGCTCAGGCGCTGTTGCGCGCGGTGTTCGCTTCCTGACTGGAAGCTTCCGCAGGGGGCGAATGCAAAAGGACGGGCACGACCCGTCCTTTTCTTTTGCGCGTGGAGTTGAATGCGTCAGTTCAGCCGCATCCGTTGCAGCTTGTTGTACAGCGTTTTCGGACTGATGCCGAGCAACGACGCCGCGCGATGCCGCGTGCCGCCGACGGCATCGAGCGTCGCGCGGATCAGCATTTCCTCGACATCGGCGAGCGGCGTGCCGACCGTCACCTGCACGCGGCCACCGTTCAGATCGCGACCGCCCACGCTGTTGCCTTCGTCGGCGCGCAGCGTCTCCAGCACGTCGCCCGACGCGTGATACGCGCGCCGCACGCGCTCTTGCAACTCGCGCACGTTGCCGGGCCACTCGTACGCAAGACACTCGCGGACGAAATTTGGTCCAATCAGCTTCGTTGCATCGGCCACGCCGCGTGCGTTCGCCTCATCGTTCAGCTCGTCGACGAGCACTTGCGCGAAGAGCGACGGATCGTCGCCGCGCTCGCGCAGCGGCGGCAGCGACAGCGCGGCCGCTTCCAGCCGCAGGCCGAGATCCTGATGCAGGCTGCCATCGGCGACGGCTGCGCGCGGCATCTTGCGCGTCGACGCAATCAGGCGGAAGTCGGTGGCCACCTGGTTCGTGCCGCCGACGCGCATGAAGGTCTGTGAATCGAGCGCGCCGAGCAGCGCTTCCTGCTGCGCGCGCGGAAGCAGCGTGATTTCGTCGATGAAGAGCGTGCCGCCGCTCGCCTGTTCGAAGAGGCCGGGCTCGCGCTGCTCCGCGCCGCCGAACGCGCCGCGCTCGTGGCCGAACAGCAGGCTGTCCAGCGGCCGGCTATCGACCGCCTGGGCCGAGCGGCAATCGAGCACGACGAACGGCCCTTTGCGCCGGCGGCTCATCTCGTGCAGCGTGCGCGCGGCGACTTCCTTGCCCGTGCCCGCTTCGCCCGATATCAACACGGCCGCTTCCGTCGGCGCGATATGCTCGACCGAATCGTACACATGCTGGATCGCGCCGCTGCGGCCGATCATCGGTCCGAAGCGGCCCATGCGGCGCAACCTCGCGCGCAGCGCCTGGACTTCCTCGGTCAGTTCGTAGGGACGCGGAATGCGCGCCAGCAGGCTGCGCAGCCGCGGGATATTGACGGGCTTGAGCAGATAGTCCCAGATGCCATGGCGCAGGCCTTCGATCGCGCTTTCGACAGTCGCGTTGCCCGTCATCACGATCACGGGCAAGGCGCCGCCGGGCGGCTGCGCGGGCAGGTGCTGGAGCAGGTCGAGGCCGCTGCCGTCGGGCAGATTCAGGTCGACGAGCACGACGTCGGGGATAAAGCGGGTCAGCGCTGCGCGCGCTTCTGAGAGCGTGATGGCGGTGTCGACGGAAAAACCGTCGGCCGCAAGAATCGCGGACAGGCCTGACAGGCTATTGGGATCGTCTTCGACAATCAGGGCATGTGGCATAACGAGCGCAATTGTTCATATTGACGGAGTCCCGACGCGCACGGGCCGCAGCGGCGGTCCCGAGCGCGCGGGCGCTGGATGAGTGGGCTTGAGTGGCCAATGCTCCCGGTCAGACGCAACGGCATCGGAAGTCGCCGGACAAACATCGCCCGGCGCAGGTCGCCCGTCACCCGTCGCGGTGGCGATCGAAGAAGCGGCGTACCTCGAGTTCGGCTTCATCGCGCGTCTTCCCATATCGCTCCTGGATCAGGCCCGCCAGCTTGTCGGCGCGGCCTTTCGCCTTGATCAGTTCGTCGTCCGTGAGTTGGCCCCACGCGGTTTTCGCCTTGCCGATCATCTGTTTCCACTTGCCTTCAGCGATATCGTCGTTCATGGCACCTCTCCCTATTTCTTCCGAATAAAACGAAAAGCCTCGTGGGCCTGAAATCTTCGGAGAGCAGGAGTCGTGCCAATGCAAACTATCCCGAAAAGTCGACGTGGGCGCGGTCTGAAAACACGGATGCCACAACCGACTTGGCAAAATTGCATGCTTGGCCGGTAAAGTTTTCCACCACCATACACGGTCGCGAAAAAAAGAAAAAGCGCCCAGATGGGCGCTTTTTAAACTCGAAGCCCTAAGTGAGTCAGGGCTTAAGACGATTGCCGTGCGGCGCGATTCAAACTTAGGCGCGGCTGCGGTATTCGTTGGTACGCGTGTCGATTTCGATCTTGTCGCCGATGTTGCAGAAGAGCGGCACTTGCAGTTCGAAACCGGTGTTCAGCTTTGCAGTCTTCAAGACCTTGCCCGACGACGTGTCGCCCTTGACAGCCGGCTCCGTGTAGATGATTTCGCGGACCAGCGTGGTCGGCAGTTCGACCGAGATGGCCTTCTCGTTGTAGAACACGACTTCGCAAGCCATGCCGTCTTCGAGGTAGTTGAGCGCGTCGCCCATCATTTCCGCTTCGACTTCGTACTGGTTGTAGTCGGCGTCCATGAACACGTACATCGGGTCGGCGAAGTACGAGTACGTGACTTCCTTGCGATCCAGCACGACGACGTCGAATTTGTCGTCCGCCTTGTAGACGGTTTCCATGCCTGCGCCCGTCAGCAGGTTCTTGAACTTCATCTTGACGACGGCGGCGTTGCGGCCCGATTTGTTGTATTCGGCCTTCTGAACGACCATCGCGTCGTTGCCGATCATCACGACGTTGCCGGTGCGGAGTTCCTGAGCGATCTTCATAAAACTGTCCTGTACGAAATAAGGTGCTTCAACTTTTGCTCAACGGCATACGGCGCAAGCGGGTTCGGCGCCCGACGCGCGTTCGACGCCCTATGAGGCGGATCAAACTGGATTGCGCGGTAAGCAGGGCCGGCGTCGACGGGGCAGGCGCGTTTTACCGCTCCGATTGCTTCCGTCCTACATGCCAGTCTGCTTCTGCCTTGCTGCTTTACCCGAAGCGTCCGTCTGCTTCTTTGTACCCGAAGCGGGCGCGTACTCGTGTGACACCGACAGCGCAACTGCGGAGGCCCACAAAACTAACTCCTGCTGGAACCCCTGCCGCGGCGCGCCGTCGTGCCGCGCTTGCGTCGTCGGCCGTTGGATAACCGCTTATTTTAACTGAGTTTTTGCGAATTCCGCCAGATTTCCAGCGAGATCCCCGATCGACGCCAGATCGCGCGCCCAGTCGGCCGCGCGCGCCGCGAGTTTCGGGCGATGGCGCTGGAACTCCGCCCAGTCTGGCGTGCCGTTGCCGTTCCACGCGTGCCAGAAGCGGCTGAGCGCCGCGCGCGCAGCCGCGGGAAGTCCGTGCGCATAGTGCGCGAGCGCGGCGTCGAGCTTCGGCAGATGGGCATCGTCGGCCTGCGGATAGATGTGCCAGATGAACGGACGCGCGGCCCACTGCGCGCGCACGAACGAGTCCTCGCCGCGCACGAAGTTGATGTCGCTGACCCACAGCAGTTCGTCGTAGCCAGGCTGATCCGTGAACGCGAGCGCATGGGCGCGCAGATTGCCATGCGATGCCTGCGCGCCTGCCGCGAATGACGACAAGCCAAAAAACCGTGCCACCGCGCCCGAGATGCGCCCCTCCGGCACGAGCAGGACGGTGTCGCCGCTGGCGTCGCGCCACTGGGCGAGCAGGCTGTCGACGGCCGGGTTTTCGTACGCGAACAGCGAGATGACGGTTGTGCCCTGTTCCGGCGGCGCGCTGCCTGTCTTCGCCTGCCACCAGGCGGCGCGCGCGTCGGGCGACGCCAGGAACGCCTCGCGGCGCGCGTCGAGGTCGCGCTCCTTCAGCACGCCGCCCGTGCCTTTGCCGAGCCCCGGGAAGAAAAACGTCTTCGACAGCGCGTAACGCGGATGTGGAGACGGCCGCAAGTGAAAATCCGCGACCCAGTCTTCGCCGCTCAGATATTCGAGGTTGAACCAGACGGGCACGCGCTTGCGTCGCGCCATCGCCGCGATGTAGACGGGCGGCAGTTCGCACGCGAACGCCTCGATCACGACGTCGGCCACCTGCAGCGTCTCGCCCGCGTGCGCGGGCTCGTGCCAGTGCTCGATGACGATGCCGTCGAGCGTCTGCCGCGACTTTTCGGCATCGACGGATGGATTGAGCTTGTGAAACGCATGCAGATCGTCGACGAACACACGCACCTGCCAGCCGTGTTCGTTCGCGAGCTGCCGCGCGAGCCGCCAGCAAACGCCGATATCACCGAAGTTGTCGATTACCGCGCAGAAAATGTCGCATGCGATCGCTGGGGGCTGTGGCCGTCGAGTGGAACCGGAGGACATGATGGCGGCGCCTGGGTTCGGGCGCGGGCGGAATGTTCTAAACTGGCGATTCTAAAGCACGCAAACGCACGCGAGAGCACCCGACCCACACAACGCGCCGTCCACGCCCGGCGCCCGGCCCGATTCTGCATGACCCGATCCGATTCCTCATCCGCATCCGATGCCGCCGCGAAGTCCGGCGCACCCGACAGCGCCGCCGAAGCGTTCGACCCGAAAAAAGTGCTGCGCCAGTTGCCGCATATGCCGGGCGTCTATCGCTACTACGACGCGCAGGGCGCAGTGCTGTACGTGGGCAAGGCGCGCGACCTGAAGAAGCGCGTGTCGAGCTACTTCACGAAGACGCTGCTGTCGCCGCGTATCGCGATGATGGTCACGCGGATCGCGAAGATCGAAACGACCGTCACGCGTTCGGAAGCCGAAGCACTGTTGCTCGAGAACAATCTCATCAAGGCTTTGGCGCCGCGCTACAACATTCTGTTTCGCGATGACAAGTCGTATCCGTATCTGAAGTTGACGGGCCATCAGTTTCCGCGCATGGCGTACTACCGCGGCTCGGTCGACAAGAAGAACCAGTATTTCGGACCGTTCCCGAGTGCATGGGCGGTGCGCGAGAGCATCCAGATCTTGCAGCGCGTGTTCCAGTTGCGCACCTGCGAAGACTCCGTGTTCAGCAACCGTACGCGGCCGTGTCTGCTGCATCAGATCGGACGATGCACGGCGCCATGCGTTGGCGCGATCAGCGAAGAGGATTACGCGCGTGACGTGTCCAATGCATCGCGCTTTCTGCTCGGACGGCAGTCCGAAGTGATGAAGGAACTCGAGCAGAAGATGCATGCGTTCGCAAGCGAACTGAAGTTCGAGCAGGCGGCGGCGGTGCGCAATCAGATGAGTTCGCTGTCGACTGTGCTGCATCAGCAGGCAATCGAAGTGGGCGGCGAGAGCGACGTCGATATTCTTGCCGTCGTCGCGCTTGGCGGACGCGTCTGCGTGAATCTGGCGATGGTGCGCGGCGGCCGGCATCTGGGCGACAAGGCTTATTTCCCGACGCACGTCGAAAGCGCGCTGACGGCGGAGGAGGGCGGACTCGAAGATGACGAGGCAACCGCTCTTGCGCCATCCGCGCTGGTGGATATCGAAGCGGAATTGGGCGAAGAATCGGATGAACGCGTGGACGAAGCCGCTTCGGATGCAACCGGGACGAACGAGAGCGTCGAAGCCTCCGAGGATACCGACGATGGCGCCGATAGCGACACGAAGCCGCGCGCCGGCATCGAAGCCGAAGTGCTCGAAGCGTTCATCGCGCAGCATTATCTCGGCAATCGCGTGCCGCCCGTGCTCGTCGTCAGTCACGCGCCCGCCAGCCGCGAACTCGTCGATCTGCTGATCGAGCAGGCCGGGCACAAGGTCACGCTGCTGCGCCAGCCGCAAGGCCAGAAGCGAGCGTGGCTCGCGATGGCCGAGCAGAACGCGCGTCTCGCGCTCGCGCGCTTGCTGTCCGAGCAAGGCTCGCAGCAGTCGCGCACCCGTGCGCTCGCCGACACACTGTCGCTCGAGTGCGATGACCTTGCGCATCTGCGCATCGAGTGCTTCGACATCAGTCATACGATGGGCGAGGCGACGCAGGCATCGTGCGTCGTCTTTCACCATCACAAGATGCAGTCGTCGGAATACCGGCGCTACAACATCACGGGCATCACGCCGGGCGACGACTACGCGGCGATGCGTCAGGTGCTCACGCGCCGCTACGAGAAGATGGTGGCGCAGGCCGCGGCGAACGCAAACGACGAAGCGGCGGAACTGCAACCGGACGCCGCCGCCGATCCGGCTGTCACGCCCGAAGGCGCGGAACCTGTCGCCGCGGGCGGTGTGCTGCCGAACATCGTGCTGATCGACGGCGGCAAGGGTCAGGTCGAGATTGCGCGTCAGGTGTTCAACGAGCTCGGGCTCGATCTGGGCATGCTGGTCGGCGTCGCGAAGGGCGAAGGGCGCAAGGTCGGTCTGGAGACGCTCGTGTTCGCGGACGGCCGGCCGTCGCTCGAACTCGGCAAGGAAAGTGCGGCGCTGATGCTTGTCGCGCAGATCCGCGACGAAGCGCACCGTTTCGCGATCACCGGCATGCGCGCGAAGCGCGGCAAGACGCGGCAGACGTCCCGGCTCGAGGAGCTGGAAGGCGTCGGCGCGAAACGCCGGCAGCGGCTCCTTGCGCGCTTCGGAGGCTTGCGCGGCGTGGTGGCGGCGAGCGTCGACGATCTCGCAAGCGTCGAAGGCATTTCGCGCGCACTGGCCGAGCAGATCTATCGGCAGTTGCATTGATACATGCGCTTGCCGTGCGACGGCGAGTCGCGCGCCGATGCGCGCGGGTCGCTTCCCGAGCGGCTCGGCCCAGACCCGCGCCGGGCGCGTTGCTTGTAGCTCGTCCGGTGAACCGGCACAATTGCATCTCTTATCTCAGAACCTTGCGCCTGCCCCATGCCGTTTAATTTTCCGATCTTCCTGACATGGCTGCGGATCGTATTGATTCCGCTCGTCGTGGGCGTGTTCTATCTGCCGGACATGATGCTGAGCCCGGCCCACCGCAATCTGGCCGCCGCGACGATCTTCATCCTCGCGGCGCTGACCGACTGGTTCGACGGTTTTCTCGCGCGCAAATGGAATCAGACGTCGGCGTTCGGCGCGTTCCTCGATCCCGTCGCCGACAAGCTGATGGTCACGGCCGCGCTGCTCGTGCTCGTGCAACTGGCGCGCCTCGATTCGGCGATCGCGCTCGTGATCGTCGGCCGCGAGATCGCGATTTCGGCGCTGCGCGAATGGATGGCGCAGATCGGCGCATCGAAGAGCGTCGCGGTGAACTCGCTCGGCAAGTTCAAGACGGCCTGCCAGATGGTCGCCATTCCGATGCTGCTGTTCTACGGCCCGCTGTCGCTCGGCGCGCTTGCGATCGACACGCGCGTGTGGGGCTTGTGGCTCATCTATCTCGCGGCGTTCCTCACGATCTGGTCGATGCTGTACTACATGAAGCTCGCGTGGCCGCAGATTCGCGAGCGCGGCGGAATGGCCTGAAAGCGGTCACTACTAGAATTTTTATTCTCTCGTACAAAAAGGGTTGACACGATTCGGCGCCTTCTACATAATCTCGTTTCTCCGGTGAACGCAGTAACAAACAACGCGAAACACTGGAAAGAAGTAGAAGCAAAACGCGGGAGTAGCTCAGTTGGTAGAGCGCAACCTTGCCAAGGTTGAGGTCGCGAGTTCGAGACTCGTCTCCCGCTCCAGAATTTGAAGCAGCGTTTTGCAGCAGTCAGCAGGGCGTTGCGAGTGCAGGTCCATGCGGGAGTAGCTCAGTTGGTAGAGCGCAACCTTGCCAAGGTTGAGGTCGCGAGTTCGAGACTCGTCTCCCGCTCCAAACACATGGGGAAGCAAAGCTTCCCTTTTTGTTTGATGCTTCAGCAGAAGCGTTGAGCTCAACTGGCCTTAGGGCCAATGCACAAATCTGCGAGCCGTTGCCAGTGCAACAGAGTACGGTCCGCAGTCCGCTTACGGCGCGATAGCAAAGCGGTTATGCAGCGGCCTGCAAAGCCGTGTAGGCCGGTTCGACTCCGGCTCGCGCCTCCAGCAAAGAAAAGCCCCGACGTGTCGGGGCTTTTCTTTTGTTCGCTTTCTTTTTTCCGCTTCTTTTTTCCGCGCGCGTTCGAGCGTGAGCGGCAAGCTAACGGCCGTCTCGCCTTCGCCCCATCGTCGCGGCATAATCGGCCCGTTGACGTCCAACGGATGTCTGTCCCACACAAGACAATCTCATGAACGAGCGGCAATCTACCGGCAGCAAAGAGACGACGCATATGGACTGGCGCTGGAAAGCATTCGATGACCTGACGAACGTCGAGGTCTACGACATGCTGGCCGCACGCGCGGCCGTGTTCGTGATCGAGCAGAACTGTCTGTATGGCGATGTCGACGGTCTTGATCGCGGCGCCTGGCATCTGCTTGCTTACGGCGCGCCCGAAGCCGGCGCGCGCGCGAAGCTGGCCGGCTATCTGCGCGTGCTGCTGCCCGACGACCAGGATGCAGACATCCGCATCGGCCGCGTGCTGACGGCAGCGGAGTTTCGCGGCCAAGGGCTCGGCAGCGCGATGCTCGAACGCGTGCTTGGCCACATCTATGCGCAGTGGCCGGGCACGCCCGTGCGTCTGCATGCGCAGGCGCATCTGCAGGCGTTCTATGGTGCGTTCGGCTTCGAGCCCATTTCGGAAGTCCACGAAGAGGATGGCATCCCGCATATCTGGATGCGTTCTTCCTGAGGCGCGCAGTGTCTCAATGCTGTCTGACAGGCAGCGCGCGCGATGACGACTTCGACTGAACGGAAGCCGTCTGCGGCACGCGTTTCTCGTTGCGAAGGCGCGTGCGCGCCGACAGTCTCATCCAGTGCCTGAGCGCGAGAAGCGCGCCGATCACGCTCATCATCGAACCGGGAATCCACAGCAAGAGTCCGCCGATCTGTTGATCGCGCATCGGACTGAGCCATGTGAACGCGCGCCCGCAAATCGAATAGATCGGATAAAGCTCGCGTGGCGTAAAGAAAATGAATGCGCCGAGCAGGATCTGAGGCGGAATCGCTGCGATGACGATCAGAATGCGACGCCCCGGCGACAGCCTCGCAGGCGGCGCGGGCCGCGAATCGAGCACGAGCCACCAGAACATCAGTCCGTCGATCACCATGCTCCAGTTCATCACGCGATACAGCCGCCAGTCGAGCATCGCGACGAAGTGGATCGGCGAAAGCAGCCAGAAATAAATCAGCCCAACGAACAGAACGACGGCGACGACGGGATGGAACAGCACGTCGAGCGTCATGCGCACCCAGCGCATCCGCAACGCGGGTCGAAGAAAGCGTTGCCGCCAGGCGAACGGAATACCCGCGCGCATCGCCGCGCCCGGATACGACAGCGCGATAAAAAACGGACCGAGATGATGCAGCACCAGATGCTGCGCGCGATGCATGAAGAACTCGTGCTCGAAGTAGTAGTCGAGCCGCGTATGCAGCGCGACATAGAGCGCGACCAGCCCGAACCAGAACGACAGTTGCCGCGCCACCGACACCTTCGCCTTGCGCACGCCGCGCGCGAACAGCAGCGCGGCGATCAGCATGACGATTACGACGGTCGGCGACGGCTCCCACGGTTCGAGCCAGTAGAGCAGGTTCATCGTATCGCGTTACTTCGCTTGCGCGGGGGACTTGACCGCGAACGGCGCATCGAGCGTTTCGCCGTCGGAGAACTGCAGCTTCAGGTGAACCGTGTCGCCCGGCGCGATCTTGTGCTTCGCGTCTTCGAGCATCACGTGATAGCCGCCGGGCGCGATCGATGCCTGGCCATGCGCGGGCACCGTCAGCTTGTCGACCATCACCATCTTTTGCGTCGAGCCGTTGGAGACCGTCTGATGCAACATCGCGTTGCCGTAGTCGGCGCTCGAAATGTCGACGAGATCGACGGGCTTGTCGCTCGAATTGGTCAGCGTCACATACGCAGCCGCGGGCAGGTTGTTCGGCAGCCAGCGCACCCATGCGTTTTGCGCGGCGATGGCCTGCTTGCTGTCGGCTGCGTGCGCGGCGATGCTGCCCGTCGCGACGAACGCAATGGCGGCGGTGCAGGCTAGCGCGTGGATTCTCGAAAGCGTTTTGATTTTTTGTGTCATGGCGAACCTGTGAGAAATCATGAGTGGTCTTCGATGATACGGCGCACGTCTTCGGCAATGACGTCGGGCGTATCGTGGTCGGTGGCGAGCAGGCGCGCGTGATTCTGCGCGTCGAAGATGTAGACGGCCGAACTGTGCGTTACCTCGTAATTGCCGCCCGGATCGCGCTTCTCCATCTGATACGCGATGCGATAGTGCTTCGCCAGCTGTTCGATCTGCGCGTCCGTGCCCGTGAGTCCGAGCGCATGCCGCGCATCGAATGCGCTGACGTAATCGTGCAGCGCTTTCGGGGTGTCGCGCGCCGGATCGACTGTGACGAACAGGATGCGTACCTTCTGCGCATCCGGCCCCAGCTTGCCGATGACCTGCATCAGCCGCCCCATCGTTTCCGGGCACACGTCCGGGCAATGCGTATAGCCGAAGTAGACGAGCGACGTGCTTCCCTTGAGCGAGCTTGCCGCGACGGGGCGGCCGTCGTCGCCTGTCAGCGTGAAATCGAGGTCCGGCAGATGGCCGCTCACGTCCGTCAGATGCCACGGCTCGCTGGAATGCGAGCAGCCCGCGATGCCGAACGCCGCGATGAGGGCCATACCCAGCGCGATGCACAGCGCGGCGAGACGTCGCCGGAGGAAAGCGTGGGAAGCGAAGAGCGGCAAGTGGGGCACGAGGACTTTCGGGAACAAAGACTGCTTTGACGACTCGACTGAGAAGAGCGACCAACACGTTGCAAGACAGCATGTCGACTGCGACGCAAACGGCGCGCCGTGTTCGGCAATTTGCCGGTAATACGCGTTGCGGCATGCCGTTATTCCGGGCCAGCGCCGTTGGGACTCTATCGCAATTTTGCGCGCGCCGTTGTACCGTGGACTTTCGATGCGGAAGCCGGGTCAATATGCCGCAGAGTGCTGAAAGGCACCTGTAGCCGGATCGACGGATTTTGAATCCGTCCTGCCGGCTAGACGGTCCGGATCGCCCGCGCGCGCGACGCGCAGACTTACTTTCTCGAAAAAACGACCGATGCGCGGTAAGATGCGCACACTTTTCCGGCTGCAAGCAGCTGAGAGGCAACGTACACCGATGCAAGCACTTCCGGCATTTCTGTCTCCGACGGAGACGGCATTTTTCTTTGATTTCGACGGCACGCTCGTCGATCTGGCACCGACACCCGATGGCGTGCTGGTCCAACCCGAGGCCATCGCCTTGCTCTCCGAGTTGCGGCGCCTGACGAACGGCGCTGTGGCGATCGTGTCGGGTCGCGGCATCGACAGCATCGACCAGTTTCTCGGCATGCCCGATCTGCCCGTCGCCGGTCTGCATGGCGCCGAGCGGCGCGATGCGAATGGCGACACGCAGCGCATCGGCTTCAATGACGAACGGCTGCTGCGCATGGAGCAGGTGCTCGCCGACATCGTCAACGCGAATCCCGGCATGCTGCTGGAGATCAAGGGCGCGGCGCTCGCGCTGCACTATCGCAACGCGCCCGATCGCGAGCCCGTCGCGCGCGAAGCGACGACAAGGCTCGTCGCCGATTATCCGGGCGCCTATGTGCTTCAGCCGGGCAAGATGGTGTACGAGATCAAGCCGAAGGACGTCGACAAGGGCCGCGCGCTGCGCGCGTTTCTCGACGAGCCGCCGTTCACGGGCCGCACGCCCGTGTTCGCGGGCGACGATCTCACCGACGAGAAGGGCTTCGCGGTCGTCAACGAACGCGGTGGCCTGTCGATCAAGGTCGGTGGCGGCGACACGATCGCGTCGGCGCACATCGGCTCCGTGAGCGCGTTGCTCAAGTGGCTGTCCGAAGTCGTCGCGTCGGCGCGCAACGCATGATGGCGTTCGCTCATCATTGCTCGACGGCGTTCGTCCCGCACGGAAGCCCCGCGCCATGAGCCGGCTGATCATCGTATCGAACCGCGTCGCGCCGATCTCCGAGGGCGGGCCGGCAGCGGGCGGACTCGCGGTCGGCGTCTATGACGCGCTCAAGGAAACGGGCGGCATGTGGTTCGGCTGGAGCGGCGACGTGCTCAGTTCCGGCCAGCCGGAAATCAGGCTGGAAGAGCGCGGCCCCGTAACGTTCGCGACCGTCGGTCTCGTGCGCCGCGATTATGACCAGTACTACCGGGGCTTTTCGAACGCGACGCTGTGGCCCGCGTTCCACTATCGGCCGGATCTGCTGCAATTCGACCGGCACGATTTCGAGGGCTATTGCCGCGTGAACACGTGGCTCGCACAGCAGCTGGTGCCCCTCTTGCGCGACGACGATGTGATCTGGGTACACGACTATCACCTGATCCCGTTCGCGCAGGCGTTGCGCACGGCGGGCGTGAAGAACCGCATCGGCTTCTTCCTGCACATTCCGTTTCCGGCCGCGCAAGTGCTGCTTGCCGTGCCGCCGCACCGCGCGCTCGTCGAGGCGCTCTGTTCGTTCGATCTGCTCGGCTTCCAGACGAAGCCCGATCTGCGCGCGTTCTGCGATTACATCGTCAACGAAGCGAGCGGCAGCGTCGATGCGTCGGCGCAGGGGCCGAGCATCGTCCACGCATTCGGCCGCACGTTGCGCGCGGCGGCGTATCCGATCGGCGTGTATCCCGACGAGATCGCCGAGCTGGCCAAGGCGGGTGAGCACGACAAGCCGGTGCGCACGATCGAAGCGACGCTGCACGCGCGCAAGCTGATCATGAGCGTCGACCGGCTCGATTATTCGAAGGGGCTCGTCGAGCGTTTTCGTGCGTTCGAACGGCTGCTCGAACATGCGCCCGCGTATCGCGACAAGGTGTCGTTCCTGCAGATCGCGCCGCCGACGCGTTCCGATCTGCACGCGTATCAGGAAATCCGCTTGCAGCTCGAAGGCGAATCGGGGCGCATCAATGGTCGCTTCGCCGAGCTCGACTGGACGCCGATCCGCTATATCCATCGGCAATATGAACGGCCCGTGCTCGCGGCGCTGTTCCGCACGGCGCATGTCGGCTACGTGACGCCGTTGCGCGACGGGATGAATCTCGTCGCGAAGGAGTATGTGTCGGCGCAAGACCCTGAGGACCCCGGCGTGCTGGTGCTGTCGCGTTTCGCGGGCGCGGCGCACGAACTGACGGGCGCGCTGATCGTCAATCCCGTCGACGTCGACGGCATGGCCGACGCGCTCGGCACTGCGTTGTCGATGCCGCTCGCCGAACGCAAGGCGCGCTTCGAAGATATGATCGCGCAGCTGCGCGAGAACAACGTGTCCGTGTGGCGCGACAACTTCATGCGCGATTTGCAGCAGGTGTCCGGCGACGAGGAGAGGGTGGCAAACGAAGCCGCGACGGGTTGATCTCCGGGCTTTCGTACCTTCCATGCGCACCGTGCGGGCACAAAAAAGCCGCTTCGAACTTCGAAGCGGCTTTTTCTATTGCGGGTTCAGACGGCGTGGCGCCGCGCATCAGGCCACATGCTGCTCATCGAGCTTCTTGCCGCCGACGTGCAGCGTCGACTGCTTGCCGAATTGCTTGGAAAGCAGATCGCGATACAGGCCCGGACGATTGCGCAACTCTTCCGGGCTGCCGTCGTCGATGACCCTGCCCGCGCTCATCACGATGATGCGGTCGAAGTTTTGCAGCGTCGACAGGCGGTGCGCGATCGCGATCACCGTGCGGCCGACCATCAGCCGGTCGAGCGCTTTCTGGATCGCTTCCTCGGATGCGCTGTCGAGCGCGGACGTTGCTTCGTCGAGCAGCAGGATCGGCGAGTTCTTCAGGATCGCGCGCGCAATCGCGATGCGTTGCCGCTGACCGCCCGAGAGCTTCACGCCGCGATCGCCGACGATCGTGTCGAAGCCTTCCGGCATCGCTTCGATGAAGTCCGTGCAGCGGGCATCGCGCGCGGCGGCGATCACCTCATCGCGCGTTGCTTCCGGCCGTCCATATGCGATGTTCTCGTAGACCGTGCGATGGAGCAGCGAGATGTCTTGCGGCACGAGCGCGATCGCGTGGCGCAGGCTGTCCTGCGTGATCGCGGCGATATCCTGGCCGTCGATCATGATCCGTCCGCCCTGCGTTTCGTAGAAGCGTTGCAGCAGCGCAAGCACGGTCGACTTGCCCGCGCCCGACTTGCCGATCAGGCCGACACGCTGGCCCGGCTGAATGTCGAGATCGAAGTGATCGAGAATCGGGCGCCGCTTCGGATACGCGAACGTCACTTTCTCGAACGTGACGCGCCCGCCTTGCGGCACGAGTTCGGTTGCATCGTTGCGATCAGGCATGCCGTGCGGTTCGAGCAGCGTCTTGACGGCTTCGGCGAGGCGGGCGACGTGCTGCGTCACGTCGACGAGCGCGACGGCCAGATCGCGCGTGCCGTGCAGAATCGTGAAGCCCAGCGAGCTGACGAGCACGATGTCGCCGGAGGTCGCCTTGCCCTGATCCCACAGCCACAGCGCCCAGCCGAGCAGACCCGCCGACAGCAGCGCGGTGATCACCGCGTGCAGCAGACGGAGTTTCTCGAGGTAAAGCAGGCTTTGTTGACGCGCGTCCATTTCCGACTTCACGGTCGCGCCAAAGCGCTTCTGTTCGCGGAACGTCATGCCGAACGCGCGCACGAGGCTCATGTTGCCGATCACGTCGACGAGCTCGCCGTCGACGGAGGCCGCTTTCGTCGCGAAGTTGTGATGCCGCGCCGAGCCGCGACCCGCCAGCTTGAACAGCACGACGGAGAGAATCGCCGAGCAGGTCAGCAGGCCGAGCGCCATCAGCGGATTGACGGCAATGATCATCACGATCGCGCCCGCCACGGCGATACACGGCGGCAGCACGTTCCACGCGGTCGTGTTCTCGGCCGTATAGACCGCGTTCGATGTCGCGGTGATCCGGCTCGCGAGCATGCCGGGCTGCTTCTCGGCGTAGTAGGTCGGCGAATGGCCGCTCAGGTACTGAAAGAGGTCCTTGCGCAGATCCCCCGTGACGGCGACGAACGTGTGCGCGGCAACCCAGCCGCCGACGCGCCACAGCATGTTGTCGGCGGCGATCAGGCCGACGAGGATCGCGAATGCGCCCCAAAGCGGCCCCGGATGATGACGGCCTTCGCCAAGCACGTCGATCAGATGCTTGATCGCGTATTGCGAAGCGAGCGCACAACCCACGGCCGCGAATACGCTGCTCACGACGACCAGATGGGCGACCGGGTGGCGGCGAATAAAGCGAAAGAGGAATGCAAGCGGCCGGTTCGCATAGCCGGAGAGCCTTGCGTTATGGGCGTTGCGCTGGGCGATTGTCAGATGTTCCAATTGTTCAGTGAGTCGTTTGGGTCGGGTTCAAATCGTGCAACGGCTGTGCCTGGCGCGGCTCATAACAACCAGCGTAGGCCCCGCATTGTAAACATGCAAAAGCCATTTCGCATGGCGGTAAGACCAATGAGGGAGCGATTATTTTTGCGACATGTACCGGTAAGCTTTCCCAGGCTGGACCCGTTGCGGGTCAAGAGGTTCACGCCATCGGCGAGAATTTTCAAGATATAATTACAGATTGCATACGAAGCTGGCGCGGTGGTTGCTCCGCGCTCGTCGACGATTCATCGATGACCGTCGTCACACGGCTTGCGGCGCCAGTGCCAATGCAAGGTTCCCACTGTAAAACGCCTTGAGAAAACAAGGGTTTGCGAAGTGTTTCGCGTCTGTAACAACGTAAAGACTTTGAAATGTCGGGGCCGGCCGTGCGAACAGGCATCGATAATGCATGCTCGGTCCCGTCAGGAAATATCTGACAGTTTGTCAACGTCAGTTCATGAGCCGCGTTTACCGCTAGTGCACAGACCTTGACACTGACCAAACTGGCGTCTTACCAAGCGATCCATCGCAGGAATTTCTCGAAAGAATCAGGCTCGTGTTGTATGCAGCTCAATGCTGCCCGCAGAACCGAGCGCCCTGGCGAGCACGCGAAGTCGCTTTTACCAAACTGCAGTCTTTTTGCCTGATCTTTTACGAGGAGTTCTCCATTATGCGAATCGCTCAAATCGCTCCGTTGCACGAGGCGGTTCCTCCCAAGCTCTATGGCGGCACCGAGCGCGTGGTGTCGTATCTCACGGAAGCGCTCGTCGAGCTGGGTCACGACGTGACGCTCTTTGCAAGCGGCGATTCGCAAACCTCCGCGAAGCTCGAAGCATTCTGGCCGCAGGCTCTGCGTCTGGACCCGACGATCCGCGACGTGATGGCGCCGCACATGCTGCTGCTCGAAGAAGTGCGCCGCCGCGCGGACGAATTCGACGTGCTGCATTTCCACATCGACTACTACCCGTTCTCGCTGTTCGCGCGCCAGCCGGTGCCGTTCCTGACGACGATGCACGGCCGTCTCGATCTGCCGGAACTGCAGCCGATCTTCAGCACGTTCAACGACGTGCCCGTCGTGTCGATCTCGGACAACCAGCGCCAGCCGCTGCCGCAGGCGAACTGGCTGTCGACCGTGTATCACGGCCTGCCCGAAAACCTGTTGACCCCGATCCCCGACGTCAAGCCGAGCTATCTCGCGTTCCTCGGCCGCATCTCGCCGGAGAAGCGTCTCGACACGGCCATCCGCATCGCCGAGCAGGCCGGCATGCCGATCAAGGTCGCCGCGAAGCTCGACAAGGCCGACCGCGCGTACTACGACGAAGTGATCAAGCCGCTGATGAAGCTGCCGCACGTCGAGTACATCGGCGAAATCAGCGAGTCTGAGAAGACCGAGTTCCTCGGCAATGCGCACGCGCTGCTGTTCCCGATCGACTGGCCGGAGCCGTTCGGTCTGGTGATGATCGAAGCGATGGCTTGCGGCACGCCTGTCATCGCGTTCAAGCGCGGCTCGGTGCCGGAAGTGATCGAAAACGGTGTGTCGGGCTTCGTCGTCGAAGACGAAATCAGCGCTGTCGCAGCCGTCAAGCGCCTCGACCAACTGCCGCGCGCGACGGTGCGCAACGCGTTCGAATCGCGCTTCTCGTCGAAGGTGATGGCGCAGAACTATCTGAAGACGTACGAAGAGATGCTGCGCGCGAAGCGCCGCACGGTGCTGCGCGAAGTCAACGCAGGCTGATCGCCGGCATCGAGGGCCGCCGGGACGCCCTAACCGGGTTCCGTGGCCGTCCTTGCGATTCACGACCAGCGCCCCGCATGTGCCGAACATGCGGGGCGTTGTTGCATTTACGCTGCACGCCGATGTGTAGCATGAGCGCGAATGGTTCGAAAGCGCGTGTTCCGGCGCTGCAACCGTGAGACGAATCCGTAATATCCCTATAATGGCCGTGCCGCAAATCCGGCGCGGCGCGTCCACATGAGGAGAGTGCTTTGGCGAGAACGAAACAGACGCGTGCGAGCGCAGTGCCCGGTGCCGGCACGATGTTCGCGCTTCGCGCCATCGGTCTCGTAATACTGGCTCGCTGGCTCTTTTCGATGGGCGAGATGGCGCCGCTGACCGCGCTTCAGGCGATGGCGTCGTCGCCATGGGCGTGCATCAACCTCGTCTTCCTGTTCCTTCTGATTTTCCTGCCGGGCGCAAAGCCGCGCGCCGAGCGGCCGTTTCATCCGTTGCCGCAGTGGCTGCGTCAGGCGCTGCGTCTCTTTGCGTTTCTCGGTCTGCTGTTCGCCGTCTGGTCGGTCGGCGCGTTTGTCTGGGCGGCCGACTGGCGGCGCGCGTTCAATGCCGTCGCCGCGACGAACGGCTGGCTGATCGCGGCGCCTACGTTGTACGCCGTCGTCGTCTGGATCTGCCGGCCGCGCGCGCTGTGGCGCACGAATATCGCTGCGCGCCGCTTCGCGATCGGGCGCTTCGCGATCTCGATCGACGCCGTTACACGTACGGCGATCGTCTGGGCCGAAAGCCGCAAGCTTGGCCAATACGATGCGCGCGAGCTGTCGCTGCGCTGGCTCGATGTGGTGTCGGGCGGTTCCGGCGTGAGGCGCGCGATGCCATCCGTCGCGTCCGTCGACCTGTCCGGCGCGCAGCCCGCTACGGTGCCGCCTGTCGCGAA
Source organism: Paraburkholderia phymatum (assembly GCF_040965635.1). Classification (GTDB taxonomy): domain Bacteria; phylum Pseudomonadota; class Gammaproteobacteria; order Burkholderiales; family Burkholderiaceae; genus Paraburkholderia; species Paraburkholderia phymatum_B. The sequence goes on along the minus strand of NZ_JBFRCH010000006.1, from coordinate 64,463 downwards.
CGGTCACGCGACGCTCGAGCGCGCGGGCGTCGGCGGCCTGCTGCGCCGTCCCAAGGTCGAGCTCATGTGGGATTCGCCCGCCGCCGCCGGTCATAACCGGCAGACGGTATTTCGCACGCCGCTTTCGTCCGAAGGCGATCGTGTGGCGGCCCGAGCGCTCGACGCAAGCCTGCGCCAGTCCTGAGATTTCGGAGCGCGCCTCTCGCGAGTCGCGCTCCGTCGTTTTCCCGAAGCATCAACGGCCGCTTTGCATCGATCATGGAGGTGTCCATGCTGATCCGCTGGTTGCTTGCCGCTGTTCATCTGCTGGGCTACGGATTCGCGCTCGCATCGATCATCGGACGCACACGGGCGCTGCGCCGCCTGTCCGGTCCCACCGACCTGCCACGCGTCTTTCTAGCGGACACCGGTTGGGGCATCGCGGCCATCGTTCTGATCGTCACGGGCTTGATGCGTGTCTTCGGGGACTTCGAGAAGGGCGTCGATTACTACCTGCACGAGCCGCTTTTCCACATCAAGATGGCGGCGCTCGTGCTGATCCTCGTTCTCGAAGTGATGCCGATGATGACGCTGATCCGCTGGCGCATCGCCGTCAAACAAGTCGATACACCGGATCTCACTCGCGCCGGGCGCTTGGCGCGCATCGGTCACTGGCAAGCCATTCTGCTGATCGTGATGGTGTTCGCCGCTTCGGGTATGGCGCGCGGCATCGGGGCGGCCGCGTAGCAGCACGAAGAATCGAACGAGGAAATAGAACGGGAAAAGAAAAAGGCCCGGGCGTTTCCGTCCGGGCCTTCTTTTCTTCGAATCTGGTGGGTAGTACTGGGATCGAACCAGTGACCCCTGCCGTGTGAAGGCAGTGCTCTACCGCTGAGCTAACCACCCGAAGAGCTGTGCATTATGTCAGGTCTTTCAGGCTTCGACAAGCACTTTTTAAGCGATTTGCGCATCGGCGGTTGCGGAGGCATCTTCCGCCGCCGCTTGCGTGCGCCACACGCTCGTCCCCTTCAGCGATTTGTCGAGACCGTCGAGCAGCGCTTCGTGTTCGGCGAGCTCATCGCCGGTGGCGGCGAGCACGACGAGCTCGACCTCGTCGAGCTTCATGCGCTTCGTGCCGCCCGCAACGCCAGATGCCGCTTCGCCGATCATGTCGATCACGAGGCTTTCCTGGCCGCGCGTCATCGCCAGATAGACCTCGGCGAGCAGTTCCGAGTCGAGCAGCGCGCCGTGCAGCGTGCGGTGTGCGTTGCTGATGCCGAAGCGGTCGCATAGCGCATCGAGCGAATTGCGCTTGCCCGGGAACATCGACTTCGCGCGCACGAGCGTGTCGATCACTTCGCCGCAATGCTCGCTGAACGGCGGCAGGCCGAGCAGCGCGAACTCGGCATCGAGAAAGCCGATATCGAACGGTGCATTGTGAATGATGATCTCCGCGTTCGTGACGAAATCGCGCAGCGCGTCCGCGATCTCTGCGAACTTGGGTTTGTCGCTCAGGAATTCCGTCGTCAGGCCGTGGACGGCCAGCGCGCCCGGATCGCTGTCGCGTTCCGGGTTGACATAGAAGTGCAGGTTGTTGCCTGTCAGCCGGCGGTTAACCAGCTCGACGCAGCCGATTTCGATTATGCGGTCGCCGCTCTTTGCATTCAGTCCGGTGGTTTCCGTATCGAGGATGATTTGGCGCATGTCGGAATTGCTCTGCCTGGTTGATTGGATGCCTCGAAAGGCGAGATTGCCGTGAGAGCCGTTACAGATCCGCGAGCATCGCGACGCCGCGATTGGCGAGCGCATCGGCGCGTTCATTCTCGGGATGACCCGAGTGGCCCCTTACCCAGCGCCACTCGAGTTCATGCTGCTGCGTGAGCGCGTCGAGCCGCTTCCACAGATCGGCATTCTTCACGGGCGCCTTTGCGGCCGTCATCCAGTTCTTCTTTTTCCAGCCGTGAATCCATTCGCTGATGCCTTTTTGCACGTATTGCGAGTCCGTGTGCACGATTGCCTTGCATGGGCGCTTCAATGCCTCGAGCGCCGCGATCACGGCCATCAGCTCCATCCGGTTGTTCGTCGTGTTCGCTTCGCCGCCGAACAGTTCCTTTTCCTGCGTGCCATAGCGCAGCAATGCGCCCCAGCCGCCGGGGCCGGGGTTTCCCTTGCAGGCGCCGTCGGTGAAGATTTCGATCAGGTCAGAACTCATTGATGTTTGTTGCGTGCGTTGGGTGTGGCGGCGGGTGTCAGGCCGGGGGCCAGCACGGGTTTCTTGACTTTCAGCGGGCCGACGAGGCGCATGCCGCGCACGCGCTTGATCGCCGTGACCATGTAGACGGCGCCGAAGATCGGCCACCAGCGATCTCCCGCGGCTTCCATGAACTGATAGCGCGAAAGCCATTTTTCGCTGACGAGGGGCGGACAATAGCAGCCGAAGCGTCCGCGATCAAGATCGAAGCCGAGCAGCTTGATCCAGTCCTTCAGGCGGGTGAAGGCGATCAGATCGTGCGCGGCGGGCACGAACGGACGTCCCGTCACCTTGCCGACCGACTGCCGCGCGCCCCACAGCGACAGCGAATTGAAGCCGAGAATGATCAGCTGGCCTTCCGGCATCAGCACGCGCTCGGCTTCGCGCAGCAGACGGTGCGGATCGCGCGTGAACTCCAGCGTGTGAGGCATCACGATCAGATCGACGCTTTGCGCCTCGAACGGCAGATCGAGCAGATCGCACCAGACTGAGCTGCGCCCGGGTGGCGCGTGGCGCCCGGGCTGGCCGCCCGCGACGCCGCGCGGAAACGTGTACGGGGCGCTCGCGCCGCTTTCGGCGTCGAGCACGAGCCCGCGGCAAGGCATGCGGTTCTCGCGCAGCGCATCGAGTTGCGGCAGCCCGAGTTGCAGCGCGTGATAGCCGAACACGTCGGACACCACGCGGTCGAGCTGCGCCTGCTCCCACTCCAGCACATAGCGTCCGGGAGGGGAGGTGGTCCAGGCAGGCCAGTCTATAATCGATCGGTCAGACATGTTGAAGAATGCGTCGCCTATGAATTCGCTCGAGTACGTGCCCGTCCCGGCATTCGATGACAATTACATCTGGGTCGTGTCGGACGGCCGTCATGCCGTGGTCGTCGATCCGGGCGATGCCGCCCCGGTGAAGTCTTATCTGGCAAAACGGGGATGGCGGCTGAGCGCTATTTTACTCACCCACCATCATGCCGACCACGTCGGCGGAGTGGCCGATCTGCTGGATGGCCAGGTCGTACCCGTCTACGGTCCCGCGGGAGAAGCGATTCCCTGGCTGACCACGCGGCTCGAAAACGGCGACGCCGTGCACATCGACGCGCCGCCACTCGACTTCACGATTCTCGACGTGCCGGGGCATACGAGCGGCCATATCGCGTACTTCCAGCCCGCCGACCCGCGCGGCACGCCGCACGTGTTCTGCGGCGACACGCTGTTCGCCTGCGGCTGCGGACGGCTGTTCGAAGGCACGCCCGCGCAGATGCTGAAGTCCCTCGACGCGCTTGCTTCGTTGCCGGGCGAAACGGAAGTCCATTGCGCGCACGAATACACCCTGTCGAACATCCGCTTCGCGCTCGCGTGCGAGCCGGACAACGCGAAGCTGCAAGCCTGGCGCGACGAAGCAGCGGCCCTGCGTGCGCGGCACGTCCCGACGCTGCCCACGACGATTGCGCACGAACGCGCCGTCAACCCGTTTTTGCGCGCCGGCGAGCCGGCCGTCCAGGCTACGCTCGCCGACCAATTACACGAATCGGTGCCTGACCGGCTGGCCGCATTCACGCTGATGCGGGAATGGAAGAACAGGTTCAGCTAACCAGGTAAACCATGGGGGCATGCTCATCCGAATCATAGAAAAAAACGCCAAGCTTCAGATTTCGCGGCGTTTTTCACGTTTTTCCGATTGACGGAAAAGGCGCACTTTCGTACTATCGGCTGCAAATTCCAGCCCTTTGGAAGCCGAGACGTTCATGAGATTTATCTTCAGCGCGTTATTGGTCCTGACGCTCGCCGCATGCGCGAGCCAGGGGCCAACGACGAACAGCCTTTCAACTGCTTCCAATCCAGCTAGCCAGCAAGCCGTAGCCGACACCCTTCGCAAGACCGCCGCCGCCAAAGAAACGATCAACGTCGACCAGAGTTCCGTCGACCAGTTAACCAGCGAGGACTCCGATCTCTGGGGACGTATCCGCCGTGGTTTTCAGATTCCCGACCTGCAGAGCGACCTCGTCGACATGCAGGCGAACTGGTATGCGCAGCGTCCTGACTACGTCCAGCGCATGACCGAGCGGTCGCAGAAGTACCTGTATCACATCGTCGAAGAACTGGAAGCGCGCCACATGCCGACCGAACTGGCGCTGTTGCCGTTCATCGAGTCCGCGTACAACCCGCAGGCGCTGTCGGTCGCGAAGGCCGCGGGCATGTGGCAGTTCGTGCCCGGCACGGGCCGCACGTACAACCTGAAGCAGAACATGTGGCAGGACGAGCGCCGCGACGTGCTCGCGTCCACCAGCGCGGCGCTCGACTATCTGTCGCGTCTGCACGATATGTTCGGCGACTGGTATCTGGCGCTCGCCGCGTACAACTGGGGCGAGGGCAACGTACAGCGCGCGATCGCGCGCAACGAGGCGGCCGGCCTGCCGACGGACTATCAAAGCCTGCGCATGCCGCTGGAAACGCGCAACTACGTGCCCAAGCTGCAGGCCGTCAAGAATATCGTGACGAATCCGCAGGTGTTCGGGCTCACGCTGCCGTCCATTCCGAACCACCCGTACTTCGTGACGGTCACGACGTCGCATGACATCGACGTCGACACGGCGGCGAAGCTCGCGAACATGACGCCCGACGAATTCCGCTCGCTGAACCCGTCGTTCAAGAAGCCGGTCATCCTCGGCGCGACGCAGCCGCAGATCCTGCTGCCGTTCGATAACGCCAGCGCCTTCGAGCGCAATCTGAAGTCGTACTCGGGCTCGCTGTCGTCGTGGACGACCTACACGGTCACGGAACGCTCGCGTCCGGCGGCGATCGCCGAGAAGATCGGCGTCGATGCCGACACGCTGATGGCCGTCAACAAGATTCCGGCGGGCATGCGCCTGAAGCCGGGCTCGACGATCGTCGTGCCGCGCGCCGACGATGACGACGAGGACATCAGCGCCGACGTCGCCGAAAGCGCCGTGCTCGCGATGGAGCCGGACGTGCCCGACACGCGCAAGATGCTGATCCGCGTGCGCCGCAAGCAGTCGATGGCGCTGATTGCCGATCGCTACGGCGTGTCGAACGGGCAGCTCAAGGCATGGAACCGTACGCGGCGCGACGTCGTGATGCCGGGTCAGGTGATCGTGCTGCACGTGCCCGTCGGCAAGGCGATGCCGGCCGAGCCGGGCCCGCAGAAGCTGGCGACCGTGCCTGTCGGCGGTGGCGGCGAGCGGACTGGCGCCCAGATTGCCGACTCGCGCTCCGAGTCGCGATACGACAAGAAACGGGGCCGCGGCCATTCGGGCGTCGTCAGGGTTTCGGAGCCGGCCGGCAAGTCCAGCAAGCCGGCGGCCGCCAAGGGCAAGATGACGAAGGTCTCGACGGAAGGGGCGGGCAAGGCGTCGAAGGGCGAGACTGCGAGCCGCCACAAAGTCTCGTCCAGCGCGAAGAAGAGCAAGTAGACAACAAGCGGCCTTTTCGAGGACGACCGAACGTGCGCTGCGGGGGCAGCGCGTGAAGTGCGCTCCGATCTCTCCTCGTTTTCCTGAACGCCGTCACCTGAGGTGACGGCGTTTTTCATTTCCGCTTTTCATTTCGACTGACGGCCGCTGGCGTTTCCCGCACGGACCGCGCGGTCTTGCGCCACGATGGGCGCGATTGCCGCTATCGTTCACGCTCGGGTCCGCCGGACCATCCTGCTGATGCCTCATGTCATCGACGCCATTTCGTGTCTTCCTGCTGTTCTCCGCCGGTTACTTCGTCTCGTATGTGTTTCGGGGCGTGAACCTCGGCTTTGCGCCGCTGATCACGCATGAGCTGGGACTCACGGCCGCCGATCTTGGCTTGCTGACCAGTCTCTATTTCCTCGGTTTCGCGGGCGCTCAACTGCCGGCGGGCGTCCTGCTCGACCACTACGGCCCGCGTCGCGTCACGGCGGGCATGCTGCTCTTCGCCGCCGCCGGTATCGGCGTGTTCGGGGCGGCGCACGGTGTCGGCGCGATGATGGTGGGGCGGCTGCTGATCGGCGTCGGCGTGTCGGTGTGTCTGGGCGCGGCGTTCAAGGCGCTCGCGCAGCACTTTCCGGCCGCGCGTCTGCCGCTGATGAACGGGCTCGTGATGGCCGTCGGTGGTCTGGGCGGGGTTGTCGTCGGCTCGCCGTTGACGTGGGTGCTGACCTTCGCGAGTTGGCGCGCCGTCTGTTTCGCGCTCGTCGTCCTGACGATCGTCGTGGCCGCGCTGCTGTGGCTGTTCGCGCCCGAGAAGAAGGAGGCCCACCGTCAGGCGAGTCTCGTCGGCCAGTTCAAGGGCACCTGGCACATCCTGCGCAGCGCGGCGTTCTGGAAGATCGGATCGTTCTCGGTTGTCACGCAAGGCGTGTTCTACGCGATGCAGTCGTTGTGGGTCGGCGCCTGGTTGCGCGACGTATCGGGCTTTCAGTCGCACGAGGCGGCAGCGCTCGTGTCGGTGCTTGGCTTCGCGATGATGGCGGGCTGCGTGGGCTTCGGCGCGGCGGCGCGCAGTATGGAGCGGCGCGGGCTGTCGCTGTATGCGTTTTGCGGAGTCGGCATGGCGCTCTTCGTCGTCACGCAACTGTTGATCATGCTGCGCGCGCCGCTGCCGGCGGGTCTGCTGTGGGCGGCGTATGGGATTTTCGGCGGCGTGGGCATTCTGAGCTACGCGGTGCTCGCGCGTCACTTTCCGTCGCATCTGATCGGCCGCGCCAACACGACGCTGACGCTGATTATTTTTCTGCTGATCTTCGGCTTTCAGATCGGCGTGGGCGCGGTTCTGTCGATCTGGACGCCCGTCGGCGGCCACTATCCGCCCGCTGCGCATCTGACCGCGTGGGGCATTCTCGTTGCACTGCAGCTGGCGAGCGCCGTCTGGTACGTGGTGCCGAGCCGCGTGCTCGCGAAAAGCCCTTCGCACATCCACGGCGAGCGCCAACCTCAAAGTTCGCAGGCGTATTCTGATATCGAATGAAACGGCCATGCAGGCCGCGTGGATCGCAAGTCCTTCGTACCTGCAGGGCTTGTCCGGGCCGCGTTGGCCAGGTCGTTGCCCATCTCGGATTTGAAGAGAAGGGTCATTTCAGGCTATAATTTCAAGGTTTGAGCTTATCAACCCGCACCCTAGCGCCTACCTCTCCCACACCGTTCATCCGCCGCGTATCGTAGTCGACCCGGTAGTCGACCCGGTAGTCAACCCGGTAGTCAACCCGGTTGTAGTTCCGGTCAAGTTTTCGTGAACGCAACGGCTACCGTCGCCAGCGGCCCGCAGCCAGCCAGTCCGCCTACACAATGGGCCGATTGCGTGCTCTGCAGTGCCTGACGCGACTCGACGAACAGCGACACGCTAGCGAGCCTGCGCGCGCACCGTCCGATGCGCCTCGCTGCGGCCCGCACGGTCGGATAGACAGGTCGGCAACAGGGTGCTCCCCCAAGGAGTCTCCCGTGTTGCCGTCATTTTCTCCCGCTCTTCTCGCGCTTGCCGACGGCACGGTCTTTCGCGGCTACTCGATCGGCGCGCCCGGTCATACGATCGGTGAAGTCGTTTTCAATACGGCCATCACCGGCTATCAGGAAATCCTGACCGACCCCAGTTACGCGCGCCAGATCGTCACGCTGACGTATCCGCACATCGGCAACGTCGGTGTGAACGCCGAAGACGTCGAAGCCACGAAAGTCCATGCCGCTGGCCTGATCATCCGTGATCTGCCCGTTCTCGCGTCGAATTTCCGCATGGAGCGCTCGCTCCCGGATTACCTGAAGGCCGAAGGCGTCGTCGCAATCGCCGGTATCGACACCCGCAAGCTCACGCGCGTGCTGCGCGACAAGGGCGCGCAAAACGGCGCGATTCTCGCAGGCTCGGATGACGAAGTGAAGGCAATCGAACTCGCGCGCTCGTTCCCGGGCCTCGCGGGCATGGACCTCGCGAAAGTCGTGTCGACGCAAAAGCCGTACGAGTGGAAGCAGACGGAATGGCGTCTCGACAGCGGGTACGGCATGCAGAACACGCCGCGCTATCGTGTCGTCGCGTTCGACTACGGCGTGAAGTACAACATCCTCCGGATGCTCGCGGAACGCGGCTGCCAGGTCACGGTGCTGCCGGCGCAAGCGACGGCGGCCGATGCGCTCGCGCTCAACCCGGACGGCATCTTCCTGTCGAATGGGCCCGGCGATCCGGAGCCGTGCGATTACGCGATCGCCGCGACGCGCGAGTTCATCGAGCGCGGCATTCCGACGTTCGGCATCTGCCTCGGCCATCAGATCATGGGTCTCGCCGTCGGCGCGAAGACGATGAAGATGAAAACGGGTCACCACGGCGCGAACCATCCGGTGAAGGATCTCGACGACGGCCGTGTCGTGATCACGTCGCAGAACCACGGCTTCGCGGTCGACGCCGATACGCTGCCCGCCAATGCGAAGGTCACGCACGTGTCGCTGTTCGACGGCACGCTGCAAGGCTTCGCGCTGACGGACAAGCCGGCGTTCTGCTTCCAGGGCCACCCGGAAGCGTCGCCCGGTCCGCACGATATCGCTTATCTGTTCGATCGCTTCACTGCGTTGATGGACCAGCAGAAGGGCAAGAAGTCGGCGGCGGCGTAAGAGTCGAGCGCAGCGCCGGCAGCAGCCGCTCGCGAGCAGCGACGGGAAAGAGCGCGCCCCGCGACGCCGAACGGCTGGCCCATCTGGGCCAGGTCCGAACGGCACACCGCCAGCGCGCCAACGGTAAGAACTCAGGAATACATTAGCGAGAGCGTTATGCCCAAGCGGACAGACATCAAGAACATCCTCATCATCGGCGCGGGTCCGATCATCATCGGCCAGGCGTGCGAGTTCGATTACTCGGGCGCGCAGGCGTGCAAGGCGCTGCGCGAGGAAGGCTACAAGGTCATTCTCGTCAACAGCAATCCCGCGACGATCATGACCGACCCGAACACGGCCGACGTCACGTACATCGAGCCGATCACGTGGGAAGTGGTCGAGCGCATCATCGCAAAGGAGCGCCCGGATGCGATCCTGCCGACGATGGGCGGCCAGACGGCGCTCAACTGCGCGCTCGATCTGCATCACCACGGCGTGCTGGAGAAGTACAACGTCGAGCTGATCGGCGCATCGCCGGAAGCGATCGACAAGGCGGAGGACCGCCAGAAGTTCAAGGACGCGATGACGAAGATCGGCCTCGGCTCGGCGAAGTCGGGCGTCGCACATTCGATGGAAGAAGCGATGCAGGTGCACGCGGAGATCGCCGCGTTCACGGGCGGCAGCGGCTACCCCATCGTCATTCGTCCGTCGTTCACGCTCGGCGGATCGGGCGGCGGCATCGCGTACAACCGCGAGGAATTCGAAGAGATCTGCAAGCGCGGTCTCGATCTGTCGCCGACGCGCGAGCTGCTGATCGAAGAATCGCTGCTCGGCTGGAAAGAGTATGAGATGGAAGTGGTCCGCGACAAGAAGGACAACTGCATCATCGTGTGCTCGATCGAGAACCTCGACCCGATGGGCATCCACACGGGCGACTCGATCACCGTCGCGCCCGCGCAGACGCTCACCGACAAGGAATATCAGATCCTGCGCAACGCGTCGCTCGCGGTGCTGCGCGAGATCGGCGTCGATACGGGTGGCTCGAACGTGCAGTTCTCGACCAATCCGAAAGACGGCCGGATGATCGTCATCGAAATGAACCCGCGTGTGTCGCGTTCGTCGGCTCTCGCATCGAAGGCAACGGGCTTCCCGATCGCGAAGGTCGCGGCGAAGCTGGCCGTCGGCTACACGCTCGATGAACTGAAGAACGAAATCACGGGCGGCCAGACGCCGGCTTCGTTCGAGCCGACCATCGACTATGTCGTCACGAAGATTCCGCGTTTCGCGTTCGAGAAGTTCCGCGAAGCCGATCCGCGTCTGACTACGCAGATGAAGTCAGTCGGCGAAGTGATGGCGATCGGCCGCACGTTCCAGGAATCGTTCCAGAAAGCGCTGCGCGGCCTGGAAGTCGGCGTCGACGGTCTCGACGAAAAGACCACGAGCCGCGATGAAGTGATCCGCGAGATCGGCGAAGCCGGTCCGGATCGCATCTGGTACGTCGGCGACGCGTTCCGCCTGGGCCTCACGCAACAGGAAGTGTTCGAGGAGACGTCGATCGATCCGTGGTTCCTTGCGCAGATCGAAGAAATCGTCCGCAAGGAAAAGGCGCTCGAAGGCCGCACGCTTGCGAGCCTGTCGAAGGAAGAACTGCGCTATCTGAAGCAGAGCGGCTTTTCGGATCGCCGCCTCGCGAAGCTGCTCGGCGCGACGGGCGACGACGTGCGCAAGCGCCGCATCGAACTGAACGTGCGCCCGGTCTACAAGCGCGTGGACACCTGCGCGGCCGAGTTCGCGACGAAAACGGCGTACATGTACTCGACCTACGAGGAAGAGTGCGAAGCAAATCCGACGAACAGCAAGAAGATCATGGTGCTGGGCGGCGGCCCGAACCGGATCGGCCAGGGCATCGAGTTCGACTACTGCTGCGTGCACGCCGCGCTCGCGATGCGCGAAGACGGCTACGAAACGATCATGGTCAACTGCAACCCCGAGACCGTTTCGACCGACTACGATACGTCGGACCGCCTGTACTTCGAGCCGCTGACGCTCGAAGACGTGCTCGAAATCGTCGACAAGGAAAAGCCGCTCGGCGTGATCGTCCAGTACGGCGGCCAGACGCCGCTCAAGCTCGCGCTCGATCTCGAAGCGAACGGTGTGCCCATCGTCGGCACGTCGCCGGACATGATCGACGCCGCGGAAGATCGCGAGCGTTTCCAGAAGCTGCTGCAAGACCTGAATCTGCGTCAGCCGCCCAATCGCACCGCGCGCGCGGAAGACGAAGCGCTGAAGCTCGCCGACGAAATCGGCTATCCGCTCGTCGTGCGTCCGTCGTACGTGCTCGGCGGCCGCGCGATGGAGATCGTCCACGAGCCGCGCGATCTCGAGCGCTACATGCGCGAGGCCGTGAAGGTGTCGAACGATTCGCCCGTGCTGCTCGACCGCTTCCTGAACGATGCGATCGAATGCGACGTCGACTGCATCTCGGACGGCGACACGGTGTTCATCGGCGGCGTGATGGAGCACATCGAGCAAGCGGGTGTGCATTCGGGCGACTCGGCATGCTCGCTGCCGCCGTACTCGCTGTCGAAGGAAACGGTCGACGAGCTGAAGCGCCAGACGGGCGCGATGGCGAAGGCGCTGAACGTGGTCGGCCTGATGAACGTGCAGTTCGCGATCCAGCAGGTCCCGCAAGCGGATGGCTCGAAGCAAGACATCATTTACGTGCTCGAAGTGAATCCGCGTGCTTCGCGCACGGTGCCGTACGTGTCGAAGGCGACGAGCCTGCCGCTCGCGAAGATCGCGGCACGCGCGATGGTCGGCCAGAAGCTTGTGCAGCAGGGCGTCACGAAGGAAGTCGAGCCGCCGTATTTCAGCGTGAAGGAAGCGGTGTTCCCGTTCGTCAAGTTCCCGACCGTGGACCCGGTGCTCGGACCGGAAATGCGCTCGACGGGCGAAGTGATGGGCGTCGGCCGCACGTTCGGCGAAGCGCTCTTCAAGTCGCAGCTCGCGGCGGGTTCGCGTCTGCCGGAATCGGGCACGGTGCTGTTGACCGTGATGGACGCCGACAAGCCGAAGGCCGTCGAGGTCGCTCGCATGCTGCATGAGCTGGGCTATCCGCTCGTCGCGACGAAGGGCACGGCGGCGGCGATCGAAACAGCGGGCGTACCCGTGCGCGTCGTCAACAAGGTGAAGGACGGCCGTCCGCACATCGTCGACATGATCAAGAATGGTGAGATCGCGCTCGTCTTCACGACCGTCGACGAAACGCGCGCCGCGATCGCCGATTCGCGTTCGATTCGCATGAGCGCGCAGGCGAACAAGGTCACTTACTACACGACAATGTCGGGCGCGCGCGCGGCCGTCGAAGGCCTGCGTTATCTGAAGGACCTGGAAGTCTATGATTTACAAGGACTCCATGCTCGCCTAAACTAAGGCTTCAGAGTTCTGTCAAAGACGTAAGTGCCGCGGTTAAGCGGCGTCCCTGAGGTGCCAGATCGGGCTTTGCGCCACGCTCCAGCGCCGGTATGGGATGCACTTAACCGCGGTGATTTTTTTTATGGCTGTTTTTTGCCACAAGAGCTGTTTATGAGCACTATTCCATTGACGAAGCGCGGCGCAGACCAGCTGCGCGGCGAATTGCAGCGACTGAAATCGGTCGAGCGTCCCGCCGTCATCAGTTCGATCGCGGAAGCGCGCGCGCAAGGTGACTTGTCGGAAAACGCCGAGTACGACGCTGCGAAAGAAAAGCAGGGCTTTATCGAAGGCCGTATCGCCGAAATTGAATCGAAGCTGGCGGCGGCGCAAGTCATCGATCCCGCAGCGCTCGAGGCCGATGGCCGCGTGGTGTTTGCCGCGACGGTCGATCTGGAAGATCTGGATTCGGGCGATGAGGTGACTTATCAGATCGTCGGCGACGATGAAGCGGATCTCGAGCACGGTCTCATCTCCATCAGCTCGCCGATCGCTCGCGCGCTGATCGGCAAGTCCGAAGGCGATGTCGCGGCGGTGCAGGCGCCGGGCGGCGTTCGCGAGTACGAAATCATCGCGGTCCGCTACGTTTGAGGCTGCTGCCGTGTCTTCGATGCCGCATCGTCTGTTCAGGCTGCTGACGGTCGTTTGGGTTGGCAGTCTGCTGACCATCGGCTATGCAGTGGCGCCCGTGCTGTTCACGTCACTCGACCGGATGACGGCGGGCGCCGTCGCGGCGCAGCTGTTCCGGATCGAAGGCGTAATCGGCGTGGTATGTGGCGTGTTGCTGCTCGCGTTGTGCAATGTGCTGATCCGGCGGGGCGGCGATGCGTATCGGCGTCTTCGCTGGCTGATCGCCGGCATGCTGGTATGCGTGCTGGTTGGCTACTTCGCGCTGCAGCCGTTTATGAATGCGCTGCGCATCGCTGCGCAGGAGGCGGGCACGGACGTCGGCCACTCCGTGTATGCGAGCCGGTTCGGCATGCTGCACGGCGTGTCGAGTGTGTTCTATCTGATCGAAAGTCTGTTGGGCATCGTGCTCGCGTGGAAGCTGCCGGCGGGCGCTAATCTCGCGGCGGAGCCGGGCGCGGGGCGCGTAGCGGGCAGGACGGCTGGATAAGCTGCACTCGCAGAAGACGCATTCGGCCCGTAGGCTGATTTAATTTCGCAAGTCCCCCACGGAGCGCGGCCGATCGCCGCATGAGACGACGCGACGGCCTGCGATTCTGGTTCAAATAGCGCGGTCCAAACGTCGATTCGGATCGCTGCGCCATTCCAGATTTACTTCGTCTGATGCATGCGCTTTGCGCTTGTCTGGCGTTTCTTTGCTTTTTTGATGTTGCCGCCCGCCGTCACGCGCTCGTTGCCGCGCACGAGTACTTTTTGCGGCTTCGGACGGCGCATCGGGTTGTCGGTTGCCTTGACGACCTTGACGACGCGCGGCGCGCGGCCTTTGTTCGACGGCTCTTCCGAGACGGCCTCGCGCGCGCTCGGCAGCGCGGCGCGCTTCGATTTCGCAGCAGGCGCACGTTCGGCCCGCGCTGATTCGGGCTTCCAGATCACGAGCAGCTTGCCGATATGCTGGATGGGAGCCGCATTCAGCTGATTGCAGATCTCTTCGTAAATCGCGATGCGATCTTCGCGCTCGTCGCCGAATACACGGATCTTGATCAACTGATGCGCCTTCAGATTGACCTTGATTTCAGCCAGCACGGCGTCGGTCAGCCCTTCGGCGCCGACGATCACGACCGGCTTGAGCGCGTGAGCCTGGGAGCGCAACTCGGCGCGTTGTTCGGAAGAAACTTTGAGGGCTGGCATGGGAAGTGGAAGACTCGACTAAAATGGCATCGCCTGCGGCTTGGATTGGACACGACGGTCCACGAATAAGCGGGGCGCGCGCGAGAAAAAAGAAACTGCGCAGAACACTGCGATGAATACGGCGCCGGCGTCGGCATGAACAGGACGGCGGCGCGGACTGCAAGCAGCACCACGAGCGCGGAAGACGGCATAGGCAGCAGCCGCGCGAATTAAACGCGTATTATCCGCCAAAAGCGCGGCATCACGTAGCAAGAGTTCAACGTTTAATGGCAAAAAACCGCTTTAACCAGTCGTGGCTGCACGACCACATCAACGATCCGTACGTGAAAATGGCGCAGCGGGAGGGTTATCGTGCCCGCGCGGCCTACAAGCTGAAGGAAATCGACGAGCAGGACAAGCTGATCCGCCCCGGCCAGATCATCGTCGATCTGGGCGCGGCGCCCGGCAGCTGGAGCCAGTACGTCCGCAACAAGCTCGCCCAGGGCAAGCAGCGCGACGCGCAGCGTGAGGGCGGGATCGAAGGCACGATTATCGCGCTCGATCTGCTGCCGATGGAGCCGATCGCGGATGTGCACTTCATCCAGGGCGATTTCCGCGAGGACGATGTCCTCCAGCAACTGGAAGAAGTTGTCGGAGATCGCGCCGTTGATCTTGTAATTTCGGATATGGCGCCCAACCTGTCTGGAGTGGCGGTGGCGGACGCGGCGCGAATCGAGCATGTATGCGACCTCGCACTGGAATTCGCCCAAAACCACCTGAAACCCGATGGTGCCCTTTTAGTCAAATGTTTTCACGGCAGCGGTTATAGCCAGATTGTCGAAAAGTTCAAGCACCAGTTTAAGACGGTGGCCGCGCGCAAGCCGAAAGCGTCCCGCGACAAGTCGTCCGAGACGTTTATTCTGGGCAAGCATCTGAAACGGCCACGTTGAAAAGGGTCCAGTGATATGTGAGCCCGCATGCCGGTACGCCGGAAAATAAGAGCGCTGAGATTGCGCGGTACGCTATTTATGCGGTAGCGAATGCTTATGGCAGGGGTCCCCGGAAGGGATTAGAATGCCTGAGTGGTGCCGCAAGGCAAATGTAGGCGCTTGTCTATGAGTGAAGGAGTGGTGCTTTGAACAACAACATGTTTTCGAAAGCAGCAGTGTGGCTTGTGATCGCACTGGTGCTGTTTACGGTGTTCAAGCAGTTCGACAAGCCCCGCGTCCAGGAAGGCGTTTCTTATTCGCAGTTCATGGACGACGCGAAAAGCGGCAAGGTCAAGAGCGTGATCGTCCAGGGGCGCAACCTCACGGTGACGCCGGCCGACGGTCAGAAATATCAGATCGTGTCGCCGGGTGACATCTGGATGGTCGGCGACCTGATGAAGTATGGCGTGCAGGTCAGCGGCAAGGCAGATGACGAGCCGAACGCGCTGGTGTCCGCGTTGTACTATCTTGGGCCGACAATCCTGATCATCGGGTTCTGGTTCTACATGATGAGGCAGATGCAGGGGGGCGGGAAAGGCGGGGCCTTCTCGTTCGGTAAATCCCGGGCACGTCTGATCGATGAGAACAACAATGCGATCAACTTCTCAGATGTCGCTGGCTGTGACGAGGCGAAGGAAGAAGTCTCTGAACTTGTCGACTTCCTGCGCGATCCGCAGAAGTTCCAGAAGCTGGGTGGCCGCATCCCGCGCGGCGTACTGCTGGTCGGTCCGCCGGGAACCGGTAAGACGCTGCTGGCGCGCGCCATCGCTGGCGAAGCGAAGGTGCCGTTCTTCAGCATTTCGGGTTCGGACTTCGTTGAAATGTTCGTCGGCGTGGGCGCGGCCCGCGTGCGCGACATGTTCGAGCAGGCGAAGAAGCACGCGCCTTGCATCGTGTTCATCGACGAAATCGACGCGGTCGGCCGTCATCGCGGCGCCGGCATGGGCGGCGGCAATGACGAACGCGAACAGACGCTGAACCAGATGCTCGTCGAGATGGACGGGTTCGAGGCGAACTCGGGTGTGATCGTGATCGCCGCGACGAACCGTTCGGACGTGCTGGACAAGGCGCTGCTGCGTCCTGGCCGTTTCGACCGCCAGGTGTATGTCGGTCTGCCCGATATCCGTGGCCGCGAGCACATCATGAAGGTGCACCTGCGCAAGGTGCCGATCGCGAACGACGTCGACGCGGCGGTAATCGCGCGCGGCACACCGGGCTTCTCGGGGGCCGATCTGGCGAACCTCGTGAACGAAGCTGCACTGTTCGCCGCGCGTCGTGGCAAGCGCATCGTCGAGATGCAGGACTTCGAAGACGCGAAGGACAAGATCTTCATGGGTCCGGAGCGCAAGTCGGCGGTGATCCGCGAAGACGCGAAGCGCGCGACGGCTTACCACGAGTCTGGCCACGCAGTGATTGCGAAACTGCTGCCGAAGGCCGACCCAGTGCACAAGGTCACGATCATTCCGCGCGGCCGTGCCTTGGGCGTGACGTGGCAGTTGCCGGAGCACGACAACGAAACGTATTCGAAGGACTATCTGCTGGATCGTCTCGCCATTCTGTTCGGCGGCCGTGTAGCGGAAGAGCTGTTTCTGAACCTGATCAGCACGGGCGCATCGGACGACTTCAACAAGGCGACGTCCACGGCCCGCGCAATGGTCGCCCGCTTCGGCATGACCGACGCGCTCGGACCGATGGTCTACGTGGACGACGAGAACGAGCAATCGCCGTTTGGTCGCGGTTTCACGCGTTCGATTTCGGAAGCGACGCAACAGAAGGTCGACGCGGAAATCCGCCGCGTGCTCGACGAGCAGTACAACCTCGCGAAGCGTTTGCTGGAAGAGAACCGCGACAAGGTCGAAGCAATGACCGCCGCGCTGATGGAGTGGGAAACGATCGACGCCGATCAGATCAACGACATCATGGCTGGCCGTCCGCCGCGCTCGCCGAAGAGCACGCCTTCTCCCGGCGACGCATCGTCGGGTGGCAGCAGCCCGGGTGCGGAAGTGAAGCCGGGCAGCGCGACGGCTCCCGCTTGATGACGGGTTGAGTGGTTTATACGGGCCGGTGTGCTGCACACCGGCCCGTTTTCATTTCTAATGCTGCTACGCGCATTGCAGTTCTGTCGCGATCCCACCAACTTCTTCGTAGTACGTCTCGTGTCAAACGCCGATTCCCCGCTTTTTCCGATCCCCGAACCGCTTCAATGCGGCCGATTCACGCTGTCGTTCGAACGCCCGCTCGTGATGGGCATCCTGAACGTCACACCTGATTCCTTTTCTGACGGCGGCCGATACGTGCTGCGCGGCGAAGCGCTGCGCCAGGCGGAGTGCATGCTGCTCGACGGCGCCGATATCGTCGACATCGGCGGTGAATCTACGCGCCCAGGGGCACCGCCCGTGCCGCTCGATGAGGAGCTGGAGCGCGTGATCCCGCTCGTCGAGCAGTTGCGCGACGCGAACGTCCCGCTCTCCGTCGATACCTACAAGCCCGAAGTGATGCGCCGTGCGCTGGCGGCAGGCGCTGATTTGATCAATGATATCTGGGGCTTTCGGATGCCCGGCGCGATCGACGCCGTCCGCGACAGCCAGTGTGGACTGTGTGTAATGCACATGCTGGGCGACCCGCAAACGATGCAGGCGAAGGAGCCCGTCTACGACGACGTCGTAGCCGATATCCGCGCGTTCCTCGACGAGCGCGTCCAAACGATGCTGAACGCTGGCGTTGCAAAAAATCGCATCAGCGTCGATCCGGGATTCGGATTTGGGAAGACGGTCGATCATAATTACGCGCTGCTTGCGCATCTGCAGCAGCTTGCGCCGACCGTCGGTACGCCGCTACCCATTCTGGCAGGCATGTCGCGCAAGTCGATGCTGGGTGCGGTCGTGAACCGGCCCGCGCCGGAGCGGGTAGCGGCGAGCGTCGCCGCCGCCGTGTGCGCAGCCGAACGGGGCGCCGCGATTATCCGCGTGCATGATGTCGCGCAGACGGTAGATGCACTGAAAATTTGGGCAGCGACGCGCGACGCGGTGCGACGCGCCTGATCTCCACGCTTGGAAGGAATAGAACACAATGGGACGTCGATATTTCGGAACGGATGGCATACGGGGCAAGGTCGGCGACGCGCCGATCACGCCGGACTTCGTGTTGCGGCTCGGCTATGCGGCCGGCAAGGTGCTCGCGGGCGCCGACAGGTGGGCGAAAACGGGCACGCGTCCCACCGTGTTGATCGGCAAGGACACGCGCGTGTCGGGCTACATGCTGGAAGCCGCGCTGGAGTCGGGCTTCTCGGCAGCGGGCGTCGACGTGATGCTGGCCGGTCCGATGCCGACGCCCGGTGTCGCGTATCTCACGCGCGCGCTGCGCCTTGCGGCGGGCGTCGTGATCAGCGCGTCACACAATCCTTATTACGACAACGGCATCAAGTTCTTCTCCGCCGACGGCAACAAGCTGCCGGATGAAGTCGAGTCGCTGATCGAAGAGCAACTGGACAAGCCGCTCGAATGCGCGCCGTCCGAGCGTCTCGGCAAGGCGCGGCGTCTCGACGACGCGGCAGGCCGTTACATCGAGTTCTGCAAGAGCACGTTCCCGCAGGCGTTCGATCTGCGCGGCATGAAGCTGGTGATCGACTGCGCGCACGGCGCCGCGTACGACGTCGCGCCGCACGTGTTCCATGAACTCGGCGCGGATGTGATCACGATCGGCGTCTCGCCGAATGGCTTCAACATCAACGACGGTGTCGGCGCGACCGCGCCCGACGCGCTCGTGCGCGCCGTGCGCGCGAACAAGGCGGATATCGGCATTGCGCTCGACGGCGACGCGGACCGCGTGCAGGTTGTCGACGCGAACGGCCGCCTCTACAACGGCGACGAACTGCTGTACGTGCTGGTGAAGGACCGGATCGCGACGCAAGGCAAGGTCGAAGGGGCGGTCGGCACGCTGATGACCAACATGGCCGTCGAAGTGGCGCTGAAGAAGGCGGGCGTGCAGTTCGTTCGCGCCGCCGTCGGCGATCGCTACGTGCTCGAAAAGCTGCGTGAGCATCACTGGGAACTGGGAGCGGAAGGCTCCGGTCACATTCTGTCGCTGGATCGGCATTCGACGGGCGACGGCATCGTATCCGCGCTGCTCGTGCTGGCCGCGATGCAGCGCAGCGGCCGTTCGCTCGAGCAGCTGCTGGAGGGCGTCACGCTCTTCCCGCAGAAGCTGATCAACGTGCGCATGCAGCCTGGCGCGGACTGGAAGGGCAGCGAGGCGATTCGCCGCGCGATCAGCGCCGCGGAGGGCGCGCTCGACGGCAGCGGCCGCGTGCTGATCCGTGCGTCGGGCACCGAGCCCGTGCTGCGTGTGATGGTCGAGGCCGCGCGAGAGAAAGATGCCTTGTACCACGCCGAAACGATCGCCGAAGTGGTGAAGCAGGCGACCGCCTGATTTCCGGCCGTAGCGTTTCAACCGGAAGGGCGGCCACATGCCGCCCTTTTTCGTGTCCGCCCGGCGGTAAAACGCGGGGCGCCGGCGCAGTCGATGCGTCGGATGCGCAAACGTTGTCGCTCGCCAGTTTCGAGTCAGATACAGCCCATTCGTGGCGCATTCGTTTTGGCCGTGGAAACCCTGGCATGACGCCTTTCGGGTACGTAATAAGACTGTCACGGGAAAGTCACGGATAGTCACAGTACCGTCATAATCGGCCACTATTCTTCGCGGTGTCGTGTCACACGCTCATACCAACCGGAGAAAACATGAAACTGATGCAAACCGCGTTCGCTGGCATGGCTGGCGCTCTCTTCGCGATCGCAGCGCAAGCCGCCGACATCACCGGCGCGGGCAGCACCTTTGCAGCACCGATCTACACGAAGTGGGCTGACGCTTATCAGAAGACGGGCGGCGGCAAGGTCAACTACCAGGGCATCGGCTCGTCGGGCGGCATCAAGCAGATCGTCGCGAAGACGGTCGACTTCGCAGGCTCGGACGCTCCGCTGAAGGACGACGAACTGGCCAAGGACGGCCTGTTCCAGTTCCCGACGGTCGTCGGCGGCGTGGTGCCCGTGGTCAACGTTCCGGGCGTGAAGGCTGGCGAAATCACGCTGTCGGGCGAAGTGCTCGGCGACATCTATCTCGGCAAGATCAAGAAGTGGAACGACCCGGCTATCGCCGCGCTGAACCCGAAGGCGAAGCTGCCGGATACGGACATCGCCGTGGTCCGCCGCGCTGACGGCTCGGGCACGAGCTTCATCTGGACGAACTACCTGTCGAAGGTCAACACCGAGTGGAAGTCGAAGGTCGGCGAAGGCACGACGGTCAACTGGCCGACGGGCACGGGCGGCAAGGGCAACGACGGCGTCGCGGCATTCGTGCAGCGTCTGCCGGGCGCGATCGGCTACGTCGAGTGGGCGTACGCGAAGCAGAACCACATGATCTACGTCGACATGAAGAACTCGTCGGGCGTAGTCGTCGAGCCGAAGACGGAAACGTTCAAGGCAGCGGCAGCGGGCGCTGACTGGTCGAAGTCGTTCTACCAGATCCTGACGAACGAGCCGGGCAAGAACGCATGGCCGATCGTCGGCGCGACGTTCGTGCTGCTGCACACGACGCAGGAAAAGGGTCCGCAAGGCTCCGAAACGCTGAAGTTCTTCGACTGGGCGTTCAAGAACGGCGGCCAGGCTGCGAACGATCTGGACTACATCTCGCTGCCGGAATCGGTCGTGTCGGAAATCAAGACGCAATGGAAGGCAAAGGTCAAGGACGCATCGGGCAAGTCGCTCGCCGAGTAATCCTCACCTCGTAGCAGCATCTACCGCGCGCAAGAGATGTGCATGATGCGCGCGGCCGGCCGCCCGGTTTCGATGAAGCCCGGCGGCCGTAGTACTGGCCGTCTGGCATACGCCATGCGGCAACCGGAAACGCG
Organism: Paraburkholderia phymatum; assembly: GCF_040965635.1. GTDB lineage: Bacteria > Pseudomonadota > Gammaproteobacteria > Burkholderiales > Burkholderiaceae > Paraburkholderia > Paraburkholderia phymatum_B. Next base: position 43,527 of record NZ_JBFRCH010000006.1, on the reverse strand, counting down.
GAAACAGGTTTATCAGCTCCCATGTCCGACCTCCCTCTCTCTTCTGACGCGGCCCGGTCGACTCCGCCCGGCAGCACGGTGCAAAAGGCACCCAGCCGAGCCGGCGACATTATTTTCGGCGGCCTCGCGCGGCTTTCCGCCATCGTCACGTTACTGCTGCTCGGCGGCATTATCGTGTCGCTGATCGTCGCTTCGATGCCGACGATCCAGAAATTCGGTCTCGCCTTCCTGTGGACCTCAGACTGGGACCCACCTTCGGAGCAGTTCGGCGCGCTGGTGCCCATCTACGGCACGATTGCGACGTCGATCATCGCCCTCATCATCGCGGTGCCCGTGAGCTTCGGCATTGCGCTCTTTCTGACTGAACTGTCGCCCGCCTGGCTGCGCAGGCCGCTCGGCATCGCGATCGAACTGCTCGCCGCGATTCCGTCGATCGTCTACGGCATGTGGGGTCTGCTCGTCTTTGCGCCGATCTTCGCGACGTGGTTCGAAAAGCCGCTCGGCTCGCTGCTCTCCGGCATGCCCGTCATCGGGGCTCTCTTCAAGGGTGCGCCGATCGGCATCGGCATTCTGTGCGCGGGCGTCATTCTCGCGATCATGGTCATTCCGTACATCGCATCCGTGATGCGCGACGTGTTCGAAGTCACGCCCGTGCTGCTGAAGGAATCGGCGTACGGCATCGGCTGCACGACGTGGGAAGTGATGTGGAAGATCGTCCTTCCGTTCACGAAGACGGGTGTAATCGGCGGCGTGATGCTCGGCCTCGGCCGCGCGCTCGGCGAGACGATGGCCGTCACGTTCGTGATCGGCAATACGAACCTGCTCGACAACGTTTCGCTGTTTTCGCCGGGTAACAGCATCACGTCGGCGCTCGCGAACGAATTCGCTGAAGCGAGCCCCGGGCTCCATACGGCGGCGTTGATGGAACTCGGCCTGATCCTGTTTGTGATTACCTTCATCGTGCTGGCGATTTCGAAAATCATGCTGCTTCGCCTCGAGAAAGGGGAGGGCGCGAAATGACCCAGCCCTCGTTGAACATGCCGGGCAGCACCGACAGCGCAGCGCTCGAAGCGATGCGCAACAAGCTGCAAAACCGCCGCAAGGCCGTCAATGTGGTCGCGCTGACGCTGTCGCTCGCGGCGATGGCGTTCGGCATCATCTGGCTCGTGTGGATTCTCTATACGACGCTGCGTCTGGGCATCGGTGGCCTGTCCGTCGAGCTCTTCACGCAATCGACGCCTCCGCCGAACACGGACGGCGGCGGTCTTGCGAACGCGATCGTCGGCAGCCTGCTGCTCGTCGTGCTCGCGACGTTCGTCGGTACGCCGATCGGCATCATGGCGGGCGTGTATCTCGCCGAATACGGCCAGAAGGGCTGGCTCGCGAGCATCACGCGCTTCATCAACGACATTTTGCTGTCGGCGCCGTCGATCGTCGTCGGTCTGTTCGTGTATGCGCTCGTCGTCGCGAAGATGGGCCACTTCAGCGGCTGGGCGGGCGTGATCGCGCTGGCGCTGCTGCAGATTCCCATCGTGATCCGCACGACGGAGAACATGCTGAAGCTCGTGCCGAACGCGCTACGTGAAGCGGCCTTCGCGCTCGGCACGCCGAAGTGGAAGATGGTGCTGTCGATCACGCTGAAGGCGTCGGTGGCGGGGATCGTCACGGGCGTGCTGCTCGCCGTTGCGCGTATCGCCGGCGAAACGGCGCCGCTGCTCTTCACGGCGCTGTCGAATCAATTCTTCTCGGTGGACATGAATCAGCCGGTTGCGAACCTGCCGGTCACGATCTTCAAGTTCGCGATGAGCCCGTTTGCGCAGTGGCAGTCGCTCGCGTGGGCTGGCGTATTCCTGATCACGCTCGGAGTGTTGGGACTCAACATCCTCGCGCGTACGATCTTTTCGAAAAAGTAAGGGCGGAGCGATCCGATGAACATGGCAGAAAGTCACCTGAATCCCATCGAGCGCCCGGCGTCACCCGCTGGTTTCGACCCGGCCCAGAGCGGCCATGCGGCAGCGCCCGCGCAACCGAAAATCGAAGTCAACAATCTGAACTTCTTCTACGGCAAGTATCACGCGCTGAAGAACATCAACCTGCAGATTCCCGAAGGCAAGGTGACGGCGTTCATCGGCCCGTCGGGCTGCGGCAAGTCCACGCTGCTGCGCACGTTCAACAAGATGTACGCGCTCTATCCCGAGCAGCGCGCCGAAGGCGAAATCCTGATGGACGGCGAAAACCTGCTCACGTCGAAGCGCGACATCTCGCTCTTGCGCGCGCGCATCGGCATGGTGTTCCAGAAGCCGACGCCGTTCCCGATGTCGATCTACGACAACATCGCATTCGGCGTGAAGATGTTCGAAACGCTGTCGCGCTCGGAGATGGACGATCGCGTCGAGTGGGCGCTGACGAAGGCCGCGCTGTGGAACGAAGTGAAGGACAAGCTCGGCCAGAGCGGCTACGGCCTGTCGGGCGGCCAGCAGCAGCGCCTGTGCATTGCGCGCGGCATTGCGATCCGCCCTGAAGTCCTGTTGCTCGACGAGCCGTGCTCGGCGCTCGACCCGATTTCGACGGGCCGCATCGAAGAGCTGATCGCCGAACTGAAGAGCGACTATACGGTGGTGATCGTCACGCACAACATGCAGCAGGCCGCGCGTTGCTCGGACTACACTGCATATATGTATCTCGGCGAGCTGATCGAATTCGGCGACACCGAGAAGATCTTCATCAAGCCCGTCCGCAAGGAAACGGAAGACTACATCACGGGCCGCTTCGGCTAAGCGCACGGCGCACGTGCTTAGGGAGTACGACATGACGGATAAACACCTGTCCAGCCAGTTCGACGCCGACCTGAATCTGGTGTCCTCGAAGGTGCTCGAAATGGGCGGCCTCGTCGAGGCGCAGATCGTCGCCGCGATGAACGCGTTGAACGATTTCGACACGGGCATCGCCGATCAGGTGATCGCAGCCGAAGACCGCCTGAACACGATGGAAGTCGAGATCGACGAAGAGTGCAGCAACATCATCGCGCGCCGTCAGCCGGCGGCACGCGACCTGCGTCTGCTGATGGCGATCTCGAAGACGATCACGAATCTCGAACGCGCCGGCGACGAAGCCGAAAAGATCGCGAAGCGCACGAAGCGCCTCGCGGAAGACGGCGCGGCGCGCACGATCAACATCGCCGAAATCAAGCTGTCGGGCGAGATGGCCGTGAGCATCCTGCGCCGCGCGCTCGATGCGTTCGCGCGCCTCGACACCGTGGCCGCCGCGCAGATCGTGCGCGACGACAAGGCGATCGACGAGGAATTCCGTGGTTTCGTCCGCAAGCTGATTTCGTACATGACGGAAGATCCGCGGCTGATTTCCGTGGGCCTCGATTTCCTCTTCATCGCGAAGGCGATCGAGCGGATCGGCGACCACGCGAAAAACATCGCCGAATTCATCATCTATGTCGTGAAGGGCACTGACGTACGGCACAAAGGGCGCGACGCGCTCGAGCGCGAAGCGCTCAGCTGAGATGTGCATTTGATACGCAGTCGATCGAATCCGGCAAACCGTTTCCATAGCATTACGTTTATCAAGAGGCGCCGATGCCCAGCAGTATTCTCGTTATCGAAGATGAACCCGCGATTTCCGAGCTGATCTCGGTCAATTTGCAACACGCGGGCCATTGTCCGATTCGTGCGTACAACGCCGAACAGGCGCAGAACCTGATCAGCGATGTGCTTCCCGATCTCGTGCTGCTCGACTGGATGCTGCCGGGCAAGTCGGGCATCGCGTTCGCGCGCGACCTGCGCAACAACGAGCGCACGAAGCACATCCCGATCATCATGCTGACCGCGCGCGGCGACGAGCAGGACAAGGTGCTCGGCCTCGAAATCGGCGCCGACGATTACGTCACGAAGCCGTTTTCGCCGAAGGAACTGATGGCGCGCATCAAGGCGGTGCTGCGCCGTCGCGCGCCGCAACTGACGGAAGACGTCGTTGCGATCAACGGTCTGAAGCTCGATCCGGCGACGCACCGCGTGGCCGCGCATGCGGAAGGCAACGAGATCAAGCTCGATCTCGGTCCGACGGAATTCCGCCTGCTGCATTTCTTCATGACGCATCCGGAGCGCGTGCACAGCCGCACGCAATTGCTCGACCAGGTGTGGGGCGATCACGTGTTCGTCGAAGAGCGCACGGTCGACGTGCATATCAAGCGGCTGCGCGCGGCGCTCAAGCCCGCGGGTTGCGATGCGATGATCGAGACGGTGCGTGGTAGCGGCTATCGTCTGGCCAAGAGCGCATAAGGTAAACTGGCCGGCAATACGAAGCGCGCTGCGAAGCCTCACCGCAGCGCGCTTTGTTGTCTCTGATGTCTCAAGGTTAGGTCTCTAACATCGCAGGAACACATGAACATCATCTGGGCGCGCTCCCTGGTATCGCTCGTGCTCCTCGCTGTTCTGTGCGTGGCAGTCGGCATATTCGTCAACACGAAGGCGGCGCTGAGCCTCGCCGTGATCGCGCTGCTCGCGCAGGGTATCTTCAGCACGTTCCACAAGCAGCGTCTGTGGCGGCTGCTCGATGCGCCCGTCTATGGCGAAGTGCCGAGCGCGCCCGGCATCTGGGGCGAAATCTACTACCGTCTGCACAAGCTCGCCAAGCGCTGGCACGCGCAGGTGCGCCAGGTCGAGCAGCAGCACTCGCGCTTCATTCAGGCGATCCAGGCATCGCCGAACGGCGTCGCGATGCTCGACGATCACGATCAGATCGAGTGGTGCAACGCGATCTCCGAGCAGCACTTCGGCCTCGACGCCAAGCGCGACTTGCGTCAGCACATCACGCATCTGGTGCGTCATCCCGACTTTGTCCGCTACCTGAATTCGCATCAATACGATGAGATGCTGATCATGCGGGGCATGGGCGACAAGCGGCAGAACGTGCTCTCCGTGCAGGTGTTCCCGTATGGCGAGAACCGCAAGCTCGTGCTGTCGCAGGACATCACGGAACTCGAGCGCACCGACGCGATGCGCCGCGATTTCGTCGCAAACGTCTCGCACGAACTGAAGACGCCGCTGACGGTGCTCGCCGGTTTTCTCGAAACGATGCGCGATATTCCGCTCGACGACGAAGAACGCGCGCGCTACCTCGACCTGATGATGCAGCAGGCGCAGCGGATGCAGCACATCGTCAGCGATCTGCTCGTGCTCGCGACGCTCGAAGGCGACAACAAGCCGCCGAGCAATCAGATGGTCGACATGCGCGCGGTGGTCAGGCATTTGCAGGAAGATGCGGAAAGCCTGTCGGCGGGACGTCACCGGATCGCGTTCGATGCCGACGAAGCGCTCACGGTCACGGGCGTCGAAACGGAAATTCTCAGCGCGTTCGGCAACCTCGTCACGAATGCGATCCGCTACACGCCGGATGGCGGCTCGATCAACGTGAGCTGGCGTGCGCTAGGCGGACAGGCGACGTTCGTCGTCGCCGACAGCGGCCTCGGCATTCCCGCTGCGGATATCCCGCGTTTGACGGAGCGCTTTTATCGCGTCGATCGCAGCCGTTCGCGCGACACGGGCGGCACGGGCCTCGGGCTCGCGATCGTCAAGCACGTGCTGCAGCGGCACGACGCGCAACTCGACGTGAAGAGCGAAGAAGGGCGCGGCAGCACGTTCACGGTGCGCTTTCCGGCCGCGCGCACGGCGTTGCTGCATACGACGGCCGCTTGAGACTCAGTCGAACGTCCGGCAGCGACACCGCCCGTTGAAACGAAAGAGCCCGCAATTTGCGGGCTCTTTTGCATGTTCGCCTGATCGCGGCGCTTATGAGCAGAACTTCGTCAGGAGACTCATCTGTGCATTGCGCGACGACTTGCCCGGACGACGCCGGCGATAGTGGCCGTCGCTTTGCATCAGCCACGCGGCCTGGTTGTCGCCGAGGAATGCCGACAGGCCTTCCGCAATCACGCGGCGCTTCAGACGCCGGTCGTTGATCGGGAACGCGACTTCGACGCGGCGGAAGAAGTTGCGGTCCATCCAGTCGGCGCTCGACAGATAGACCTGTTCGCGGCCGTCGTCGTGGAAGTAGAAGATGCGGTGATGTTCGAGGAACCTGCCGACGATCGAGCGCACCGTGATGTTCTCCGACAGCCCTTCGACGCCCGGCTGCAGCGAGCACACGCCGCGCACGATCAGATCGATCTTCACGCCCGCTTGCGAGGCTTCGTACAGTTCCGCGATGACGGTCGGCTCCAGCAGCGCATTCATCTTCGCGACGATGCGTGCGCGTTTGCCCGCGCGTGCATGCTCGGCCTCGGCGCGAATCGCGTCGACGAGCTTCGGATGCAGCGTGAACGGCGACTGCCACAGCTCGTGCAGCGGCAACTCGCCGCCGATGCCCGTCAGTTGCTGGAACACGTGGTGCACGTCTTCGCAGATCTTCTGGTCGGCCGTCATCAGACCGAAGTCGGTATAGAGCCGTGCCGTGCGCGGATGATAGTTACCCGTGCCCAGATGCGCGTAGCGCTTCAGAATCGACTTGCCGCCTTCGGACACGCGCCGCACGATCAGCATCATCTTCGCGTGGCACTTGTGGCCGACCACGCCGTACACGACATGCGCACCGACGGCTTCCAGTTGCGACGCCCAGTTGATGTTCGTCTCTTCGTCGAAGCGCGCGAGCAGTTCGACCACCACCGTCACTTCCTTGCCGTTGCGCGCGGCCTGCATCAGCGCGTCCATCAGCGGCGAATCGGTGCCCGTTCGATAGATGGTCTGCTTGATCGCGACGACGTTCGGGTCCTTGGCGGCCTGCAACAGCAATTCGAGCACCGGCTGGAAGCTCTCGTACGGATGATGCAGCAGCACGTCGCCCTGATCGATCACGTCGAAGAGGCTCGCGCTGTTGGCGATCTGCGGCGGCGTGGCGGGAATATGCGGGACGAACTTCAGATCGGGCCGGTCGACCATCTCGGGCAATTGCATCAGACGCACGAGATTCACGGGGCCATCGACGTAATAACAGTCCTTCTGCGTGAGGCCGCTTTCATCGAGCAGACGACGCACGAGATGCGCGGGCGTTTCCGCCGATACTTCGAGCCGCACCGCATTGCCCAGATGGCGCGCGGGCAGCTCGCCCTGGAGCGCGACGCGCAGGTTCGTGATTTCGTCCTCGTCGACGAACAGTTCGCTGTTGCGCGTGATGCGGAACTGGTTGCAACTGCGCACGACGAGATTCGGAAACAGCTCGCCGACAAAGCGTTGCAGCAGCGAACTGAGGAGCACGAAGCCATGCGGATACCCGGACAGTTCCTGCGGCATGCGCACGAGGCGCGGTAGCGCGCGCGGCGCCTGCACGATGCCCATCACGGCCTGGCGTCCGAACGCATCCTTGCCTTCCAGTTCGACGACGAAGTTCAGGCTCTTGTTCAGCACGCGCGGAAAAGGGTGTGCGGGGTCCAGGCCGATCGGCGTCAGGACGGGCAGCAGTTCATCGAAGAAGTAGTCGCGCGCCCAGTGCGTCTGCGCTTCGTTCCATGCTTCCGTGCCGTGAAAGTAGATGCCTTCGTCTTCGAGCGCAGGCAGCACGGTGTCCTGCAGCATCGTGTACTGACGATGCACCAGCTTCTGCGCGCGTTCGACGACGAGATCGTAGACATGCTGCAGCGACATCCCATCAGGCGACAGCGCGCCAGGGTTGTCGCGCATCTGTTCCTGAAGCCCCGCCATGCGGACTTCGAAGAATTCATCGAGGTTGCTGCTGGTGATGCAGATGAAGCGCAAGCGCTCCAGAAGAGGTACGGCCGGGTCCGCAGCCTGTGCGAGCACACGCTCGTTGAATCCCAGAATGCCCAGCTCGCGATTCAAAAGAGGGTAGCGGTTGGACATCGGCGGTGAGAATGAGAGATCGGGAGGTGACTCGAAAGGACGCTCGGAAATTCTCACAGTATGATGACAGGTGCGTGAATTGAGGTTTTCGTAATTTTACGCTTTTGACTCCGCGTGTCGTAAATATGACGTAACTATATGTGACGATAGCGCACGACAATGGCGGAGGTGACAGCGCGATGTCCAGTACGCTTAAAATGGCGACTTTGAACAACGCGGTGACGAATGTGCCCGCCAGGGGCGCAGCATCTGCGCGCATGAGGTCCCCCTTCCCGATGGTCAATACTCCGCCACTACTCGCCGCCGTCGATCTCGGCTCGAACAGCTTCCGCCTGATCGTGGGCCGCGTCGAAGAAACCGATGCGGGCAGCCAGATCTATCAGGTGGACGCGCTGCGCGAACCGGTGCGGCTCGGAGCTGGCCTCTCGCGCGAGAAAATGCTGGACCGTGCTTCGCAGGTGCGCGGCTGGGATGCACTCAAGCGCTTCGGCGAGCGTCTGCGCGATTTCCATCCCGATCATGTGCGCGCCGTCGCGACCAATACGCTGCGCGTCGCGAAGAATGCGCAAGAATTTCTCGGCGAAGCGGAAGCGGCGCTCGGTTTCCCCATCGAAGTCATTGCAGGCCGCGAAGAAGCGCGCCTGATCTACGCGGGCGCCGCGCATTCGGTGCCGGCAAGCGCGGGCAAGCGGCTCGTTGTCGACATCGGCGGCGGCTCGACGGAATTCATCATCGGTTCGCACTACACGCCGATCAGGATGGAGAGCCTGTATATCGGCTGCGTGAGTCATAGCCGCCAGTTCTTCCCGTCGGGCAACGTCGACGAATACACGATGCGTCAGGCCGAGCTTGCGGCCTCGCGCGAAATCCAGATCATTTCGGCCGACTACAAGGCGACGGGCTGGGACCAGGGCATCGGCTCGTCGGGCACGGCGCGCGCGCTTGCGGAACTCGTCGAAGCGAACGGCTTCAACGATCCGGGCATCACGCACGGCATATCGCGCGGCGGTCTCGAGCGTCTGAAGCGCGCGCTGATCAAGGCGGAGAACGTCAACCGGCTCAAGCTCGTCGCGCTGAAGCCGGACCGCGTGCCCGTGCTGGCGGGCGGACTCTCGATCATGATTGCCGTGTTCGACGAACTCGGCGTCGACTACGTCGATACGACAGACGGCGCATTGCGCCTGGGCGTGCTGTATGACCTGCTCGGCCGCTCGCAGCATCAGGACATGCGCACGATCACGGTCGAAGGCTTCATGCGGCGCTACGGCGTCGATCGCGCGCAGGCAAGCCGTATCGGCGAACTCGCCGTGAACTTCTACGATCAGCTCGACGAGCCCGATGCGGAAGTGCGAGAAGAGAACCGGATGTTCCTCGGCTGGGCCGCTGCGCTGCATGAAATCGGGCTATCGATTTCGCACAGCGCGTATCACAAGCACTCGGCGTATATCGCGAGCAACGCGGACATGCCGGGCTTCTCGCGCACGGACCAGGCACGCCTTGCGGCGCTCGTCGTCGGTCATGCGGGCAAGCTCGGCAAGCTCGCGCAGACGCGCGATCTCGAATGGAAGCTGCTGTTCTGTCTGCGGCTGGCGGCGCTGTTTTGCCGTCGCCGTGCCGACGCCGGCTTGCCGGAAATACACGTCGCGCAAGCGAACGGCGGCTACGAAGTGCGCCTGGCCAATTCGTGGGTCGCGAACAATCCGCTGACCGACTACAGCCTGATCCAGGAAGCGGCGGAGTGGGAGAAGATTCGCACGCCGTATCGCGTCGTCTATACGGACGATTGATCGCTCAGGCGGCATGCGCTTCCGATGCGGAGGCTGCTGCGTGCATCACATCTCATGCTGCAAGCGAGAGAGCCCGGTCGGTACCGGGCTCTTTTGTTTTTCGCTTCAATGTCTCGCTGCGATGCGGCGGACGCGGCGCGATGGCGCGTATTGCGTATTGCGCGAGACGAACCGCGCAATACGTTCGCGAAGGCGCTCAGCGCGGCAGCGCGTCGCCGAGGAAGTGGCGGGCGTAGCGCGAGTTGATCTCCGACAGGCGGAACAGCGTCAGGAAGTCGGCCGTATTGAAGTCGGGATCCCATGCCGGCGCGCCGCAGATCTTCGCGCCGAGGCGCAGGTAGCCTTTGACGAGCGGCGGCGGCGCGACCTTCGCGCCCGTCTGCAACTCGTCGACAGGCAGCGGCGTGTGCGGGAACGCGCGATATTCCGGCGCGGTCAGTGCATCGTCTTGCAGCGACGCGTACAGGTTCGCCGCGTAGTGGCCACCGTCGGCCATCGCGACGCTCGCGCAGCCGAGCATGGTTTCGTAGCCGTTGTGCTGCATGTACGAGCCGAGACCCGCCCACAGCGACATGATCACCGAGCCGCTGCGATAGTCGGGGTGCACGCACGAGCGGCCCACTTCGACCATCTTCGAGCGCAGATGCGTGAGGCGCGAGATGTCGAACTCGCCCTCGGCGTACAGGCGGCCGATGCGCGCCGCCTGGTGCGGCGGCAGCACGCGGTAGGTGCCCACCACCTTGAGCGTGTCGAGATCGCGGACGATCAGGTGATCGCAGTAAGCGTCGAACGAATCGACGTCGAGGCCGGCGGGACCGGACAGGCGCGCGCCCATTTCCTCGGCGAAGACGCGGTAACGCAGACGCTGCGCTTCACGAAGCTCCTCGTCGGTGCGCGCCCACGACACTTGCAGACGATGCTGGGCAGTGACCGTTTCTTCCGTGCGCGGCAGGCGGCGACGCGGCTCGAGGATCGATGCGAAGGGCAGGGTTGGCGTCGGCAGTTCTCGCATTGGCGTTCCTGGTCGAAAATGTGAAATTCGCTTCGACGCCAATGTAGTAACGCCCGGTGACGCTCACGTGGCAATGCTATGACGATTCGATGACGTGTCGTAAGGCCGACGCTTTCGCGGGGCCTTCGACGGTCATTCGCTGTTTTTCTGCCACGCGGCGCGGATCAGAGAAAGTCGGGGCCGATCACCGCGCGCAGGACGGCCGTTTCGTGATTGCCGCGGTTGCGGCTTTCGAGCCACCAGATCGCCGATTTCTTGATCGACCAGCTCGCTCCGCTATCGGCGAGCAGGCGCGCGGCGACATGGCCGAGTGTCGGCTGATGGCCGACGACGACGACGGTGGGCGCGATGCCGTCGGGCCAGCCGGCGGCCGTGAGGATATCGGTGGCGCTGGCGTCCGGCGCGATTTCGCGCGCGACACGGTATTGGTCCGTCAGCGATTCGGCTGTCTGCACCGTGCGCGTGGCAGGGCTCGCGAGGATGACGGCATCGTCGGGGAGGCGCGCGCGCAGCCATTTCGCGGACGCCTGCGCCTGCTTGCGGCCGCGCGCCGTCAGCTGGCGGGCGAGGTCGCTCGACGCGACGTCTTCGGCTTCGGCGTGACGCCAGAGGATCAGGTTCATTGCGTTGTCTCCAAGACACGTATCGGCTGATATCGACAGTATGGACAACGTGCGGTGAGGGGAGTTTTGTTTTGTCGGTGTTTTCGGGGAATGCGGTCGGCGGCTTCGAGCGTCGCGCGCAGACAACGCCGAAAAAGAAAAACCCGTGGCACCAAAGGCGACACGGGTTTTATCGACAGCTTTATTGGTGGTCGGAGCGAAAGGATTCGAACCTTCGACCCTCTGATCCCAAATCAGATGCGCTACCAGGCTGCGCTACGCTCCGACGCGAGCCAGAGATTCTATCCGCATTGATGTTCGCCCGTCAATCTCGGCCGCAACGAGCCCACAAAGCAAGGCAGAAAAGACGACCGGGATGGCGACGGACCACTTAACATCGATCGCTGTCGCACGACGGTCATATCTGCCCTATCAACAGCAGCACGATCACGACGATCAGCACCACGCCGACGAGTCCCGTCGGACGGTAGCCCCACCCGCGGCTATAGGGCCAGCTTGGGAGGGCGCCGATCAGGAGCAGGATTACCACGATCAACAGAATGGTTCCAAGGGTCATGTTATCTCTCCTTATATGGCCGCGCCACGAATGGAGACCGCTCGACGTGCGCGAGAGCAGCATGACGACGCGCGCCGCGGGATCGTCGAACGCGCACGATGCGCGTTTCATGGCTTACAAATGAGCAAGGCATATACCCGACGTGTAGCGGAGACGACGGGAGAGAAGGCGAAATGCGGGAGGAAAGCGCGCGTTCAACGTGCATAAACGCCGCGCTCGGCAAGCGCGGACGCAAGCATGCCGGAATCGTACGCCCGTCAGACCGACGCACGCGCCCGGCGAAAATTCAGGCGAACAAAAAACGCGCGCCGCAAGTGCGGCGCGTCGGACTCAGTGCCTGCGGTGCATCTTGTCGAAGACGTGATGCTCGGCGAGCCAGTGGTGCATCATCCCTTCGCCGTGATGTTCACGGCGATAGGTGCGCGATTCGAAAACCGACAGTGCGACGAGCACCAGCAATCCCACGGCAAGTCCAATCAGGCCTGCGATCGATTCGGCATCCATGGCTGTCTCCTTCGGCGACTGCAACGATGGCTACATAGTAGAACAACCGCCGCCAGTTGGCACAACGCGGATAAAGACCGCTTACGCGGCGCACAATGCGCTTTGCGGGTAGACTCGTGGCCCCAACGTCATCCGTCGATGCTCACATCTCTTCGACCTGTTTATGAAGCGCTTCCTGCTGTCCGCCTCGCTGTTTTCGCTGTTCGCCCTATCGGCGTGTGCCGACGATACGACCATTCATCATCGCGTGCCGCCGAAGGACCCGGCGGACTATCACGGCGTGCCGACCGACGATCGCCCGCCCGCAATGATCGACGCACCCGTCGCACCGAAATGAAGCGCGCTCCGAGCGCGCGATTCGCATCGACATGAGGCAGCCGCCGCTCAGCTGTGACGGCCCGCTGTGTCTGGCCCGCTGTCGGGCCCGACACAGCGCGCGAGACGCGGCAGCAAGCGTGCCAGCGTGAGGCCGCGAGCGGCCATGAAGAGCAGCAGCGCAGCCCAGAGTCCATGGTTGCCGTATGCGCCGACGAGCGCCCATGACGCCGCGAGAAACACGCCCAGCGACACGATCATCGACGTCATCAGATCGCGCGTGCGCGTCGCGCCGATGAACACGCCGTCGAGCAGAAAACCCCACACCGAAACGACGGGCGAAAGCGCCGACCATGGCAGGAAGGCTTGCGCCGTCGCTCGGACGGAGGGCTGGTCGGTGAGCCCCTCGACGATCCACGCTCCCGCCGCCCAGTAGACGATCGCGAAGCACAGCGCGCCGAGCGCCGACCAGAGCATCGTCGCCTTGACGGCGTGGCGGAACGCATCGCGATTGCGCGCGCCGATCGCCGCACCGACGAGCGCCTCGGCTGCGTGCGCGAAGCCGTCGAGCCCGTACGCCATGAAGGTCTGAAAATTGAGCAGCAGCGCATTCGCGGCGAGCGTGGCATCGCCTTGCCGCGCGCCGAGATGCGCGAACCAGCCGAACGTGCCGAGCAGGCACATCGTGCGCACGAAGATATCGCGGTTGATCGCGACCATGCGCGTCAACGCATCGCGATCGAGCAGCGCCGCGCGTTCGAGCGGCGGCAGGCCGCGCGGACGCATCTGCCACAACAGCACGGCGCCGAACGCGAAGCCGAGCGCGTCGGCCGTCGCGGTCGCCGCGCCGATGCCCGCGACGCCCCAATGGAACGCGTACACGTACAGCAGCACGGCGACGATGTTCACCGCGTTGATGAACACCTGCGTGACGAGCGCGACACGCACGCGTTGTGTGCCTAGCAGCCAGCCGAGCACGACATAGTTCGCGAGCGCGAGCGGCGCGGCCCAGATGCGCGCGTGACAGTAGGTGCGCGCATGGCCCTGCACTTCATCGCTGCCGCCGATCGCGCGCACCGCGAAGTCGATCAGCGGCACCTGCAGGGCCAGCACCACGGCGCCGATCGCGAATGCGAGCAGCAACGCGCGCACGATGTTCATGCGCAGGCTGGCTTGATCGTCGGCGCCGAACGACTGCGCGACAAGCCCCGTCGTGCCCATGCGCAGAAAGCCGAATCCCCAGAACACGAAGTTGAAGAAGAGTCCGCCCAAGGCCACGCCGCCGAGATACGACGGGCTGTCCAGATGCCCGGCGACGGCGGTATCGACAGCACCGAGAATCGGCTGGGTCAGATTGGCGAGGACGATCGGAAACGCAAGCGTCAGCACGCGCCGATGCCAGCGCACGGGCACGGCGGCGGGCACGGCGGAGGCAGACGGAGCGTCCAGCGCGGCCGGGACTTCGGCGCGATCGTTCGCGCGATCGTTCAATCGCGTTCCTGCACGCAAACCCACGGCGACACGACGACGGCCCACAGGTCCGGATCGCGTGCGGCGAAGTCAGCGGCCGTCTCCGACTGCACACGCTCGACGAGGCCCGCCGACAGCCATTGCGTGACCTGCGTCGTATCGTCGTTGGCGATCGCCTCGGCGACACTCACGAGATCGAGATCGCGCGCGACGCGCAACAGCATGCCGCGCGCGAAGAAGCGTTCGAGTTCCGTCCAGCCGATCTTCGCGGTTTCACCGAGCAGTTTCTCGTAGAGCGGGCTTTGTGGCGTATCGGAGGAAGTCATGGCGATCGTTGAACAGCATGATGTGACTGGGCGTGCGGGCGGCGAGCGCCGACACGGGCGGGCGTAACTATAAACCATAGGCGACGACTCGACCTTTTGGCCGCGCGGCTTTTCTTTGCCGTCATGAAGCGCCATGCAATATCGAAGCCAGTTCCGCGCGATGCTCGAACTGCGACGTCAATAAGCCGATTAGCCGCCGAACGTTTGCGCTTTAATACCGCTCCAATAACCGACGAGAATGGCCTAATGACGCTAGATCTTCATTTATTAAATCTGACAAAAATCCCGCAAAGAATCGCAACGGAAGGGTGCGTTGGCGCACCAAGTTTCATGCATGTCATCATCGAAGTGAAATGCGTGAATCCGTGCAATGCGCCAGTGTCAGCCGATTCGCACGCGCTATTTTTATGAACTTCTGAAAGCCCGCTATGCCTGGGTTTGCGGGCAATCGGCCATTGCTCGGACTAACCATCGGACTAAAGGAGTCGAGTTGATTCGGTTTCCAAACTGAGTGCCGCGTCATTCAGTCCGGCTTCAAACCGTGCGCCGACTCACACTATTCGCACAATTAATCGATTGCGTGGCTATAGGCGCGTTGCTAGATTTCGTTTCGGCGCATGGTGAACCGGTCCTTTGCCGATATGCGCCGAACCCCCGTTTGCCCGGCCTTTGCGCCGGGCCTTTTTTTGCCATGCGCGATAAACATCAGACAACAATACGGCGACGGCTAACGTATTAGCCGCTACTGCTTGCAGCGAACCACCATCGAACGGTTCTTCACGTTCGCGCCGAGCACGCCGCCGAGCGATCCGCCCGCCGTCGCGCCGTTGTCGACGTCCTTAGAGATTACGTCGTAGCCGTACGCGCCGCATGTTTCGCCGGCGCGCTTGTAGCACTCGCCCCAGTTCTGGCTCGCATCGCTGCCGCTGCAGTTGATCGCGAAGCCGGTGTCGCCGTTCGGCAAATAGGTGAGCGTCGTCGAGCCGGAGCTGGCGCAGCCCGCAAGGCCGGCCAATGCCACGATCGCGGCGCTGGCCGCCACCGCGCGAACTGCCGCAAGGGCGTTTTTCATCGGAATGTCCTCTCTGTATCGTTGCGCGCATTCGCGCGGTGCCGGCGCGCGTCGCACGGAACGTGCTCGCGTGCCTGACTGACTGATGGAGCCGCGCAAGGGCCGCCGGGTTACCTTGCGCGGTGCGCGCGGTTGCGCGTCTTTGCCGTGGCCCTTAGCCCGTGGCTCTCGTCCGTGGTCTGTGTCCCACGCGCGCCGCACGCCGCGCGCGACGTCTCTTGTGCTGCATCGCGAGCAGGCCTGCGCGCTCAGCGCGGCGGCAGCGAGCGCGCCGGATCGATCGAGCGGCCGTCGTAGCGCAGCTCGAAATGCAGCATCACGCGGTCGTTGTCGGAGTCGCCCATCTCGGCGACCTTCTGGCCTTGCTGCACCGTCTCGCCTTCCTTCACGAGCAACGTGCGATTATGCGCATACGCCGTCAGGTAGTCCGCGTTGTGCTTGATGATCAGCAGGTTGCCGTAGCCGCGCAGACCATTGCTCGCATAGACGACCGTGCCGCCCGCCGCGGCGAACACGGGCGTGCCCGCGACGTTGGCGATGTCGATGCCCTTCGAGTTCGTTCCGTCGAAGCTGCGGATCACATTGCCGCTCGCCGGCCAGATTAGCGAGATCGACGATGCGGGTGTCGAAGGCGTCTCGTCGGCGGCGCTGCGCGTCGATGACGATGACGAACTCGCCGAAGCTCCCGCGCTGCCACTGCTCTTTGCCGAACCTGCCGAGCCCGTGCTCGCCGTTGCCGTTCCGGGCGGCGGCGCAACGCGCAGCACCTGGCCGACCTCGAGCGAGTCGGGGTTCGACAGGTTGTTCCAGCGTGCGATGTTCTGGACCGACGTGCGGTTGCTGCGCGCGATCTTGTACAGCGTGTCGCCCCGTTCGACGCGATAGTAGCCCGGACCCGCGGGGGCCGAGCCGCATGCGGCCAGTGCTGCGATCATCGACACGCAGACCAGCCGTCGGATTCTTGTTGTCAACATTGGACCTCGCAAGACGCTGCCGCGCGCGATCCCGATCACGCGACAGATGCAAAAACGTCCAATTCTAACGGGTTTGCAAGGCATGCCGCGTTTTCGCCGCAGCGCGGCGCGAAGAACGGGCCGAGCGCGGCATCGCGCGCTCAGGGCAGCATGCCGACGACGATACGCAGCGAAGCCGTTTCGGTGTCGCCTGGCTCGAGCCAGCGCAGACCCTGACGATTGTGGATCGCATCGGGCAAACCCAGCCACGGTTCGATGCAGAAGAAATCCGAGTCGGGCTTTTCGGTCCACGTCGTAACGGCGAACCAGGGCACCGAGCCGGGGCGTTGCAGATCGATCGTGATGCTGCGGTTCAGGCCGAGCGCCACCACGCGCACGACATGGTCAGGCGCGCCGTCGAGGCAATGGAAGCGGTCCAGAATGCCCGGATCGTCGAGCCGGTAATCCGGCTGGCCCGCTTCGCCGGCGCTGAGCGAGCCGTCCGGCTCCTGGTGCCGGCGCACCGTGCGCGGCAGCTCGAGCACCGTCTCGCCGCGCTGCGTATGCGGCAGCGTGAAGTAGAAGTGATGGCCGGCGTAATAGGGCAGCGGCTCGCTGCCGGCGGCGCCCGTGTTGGTCGTGACGAAATCGACGTCGAGCGTGTGCGCGTCGACGAGCGTGTACGTCGCTTCGAAGCGGAAGCTGAACGGATAGCCCGTGCGCGTCGCATCGCCGTCGGTCAGCGTCATGCTGATCGAGCGGGTGGCTTCGTCGACGGTCGCCTCGAACGGCAGATCGCGCGCGAAGCCGTGCATGGGCAGATCGCGCACGGTGCCTTGCGCGTCCTTCCAGCGGCCGATCTGGCCGTCGACGAAATGCCGTCCTAGAAACGGAAAGAGCAGCGGATTGCCGCCGCGCACGCGCGCGGGCTGGCTCCAGTCGGCGCGCTCGGGCCAGAAGATCACCGACTGGCCGTCGATGTCCCACGACAGCAGGCGGCCGCCCGCTTGCGGCGCGAAGCGGAGCAGGGAGCCGTCCCTGGCGATTTCGATGATGTCCTGTTGCTGGAATTGAGGCATGGCAATGGGCGATAGAAAGCGGTTGAGACAGGAGTCGGCGTACACGGTTCCGACGCAGCGGCGCGGCGAACGCCGATTTTGCGCCCCTTTGGGCTACGGGGAAACCCTTCTGGGGAAATTGCGGGTGTTACCGCACAGTCGGCGCAATCGATAATGTGTATTGCGACGGGTAGCCGTCGGTTGCGAACACTCGGTTTTCAGGAGGGGCGATGGATCTCGCAATGGCAATGAGCGTGGCACTGTTCGGCATGTTTACGGGCAGTACGATCTATTTCTTCTATAAATTTACACGCTGAAACGGGGCGACGAGATTCCACGTTGAGCCGTCGGCACGAACCGACGGTCCACGCAGCCTCCGCACACGGGCCCGCCTTCCAGGCGGGCCTTTTTGCTTTCATCGCCGTAATGAGTCTTTCGAAATTGTTGCGGCGCGGCGAAGTTCGCGTAAAGGCGAACTTTTGTCCTTGGCGCGACCAGGCCGCACCGGCATAATCGGACCCGACTTCGTACGCCGGACACCTGCTCCGGCGTGCTGTTCTCCCTCCCTACTTTTCAAAAGGACCGACGCGTGAGCCTGTCGTTTTTGATCTTTTTGAGCGTGCTGCAGGGCGTCACGGAACTGTTTCCCGTGAGCAGCCTTGGTCACACGCTGCTCGTTCCCGCTGTCTTCGGCATGCATATCGACAAGCATGCGCCGCAACTGCTGCCGTTCCTCGTCGCGCTGCATCTCGGCACCGCGTTCGCGCTGCTGTGGTACTTCCGTGATCGCTGGATTGCCCTTTTCAGCGGCTTTTTCGCCTCGCTGTCGGGCCGCCGCAATGACGAAGGTCATATGATGTGGGCCCTCATCATCGGGACGGTTCCAGCGGGTTTGGTGGGCCTGGTGCTCGAAAAGCGGCTCGAACGCGTCTTCCACGATCTGCGGATCGTGGCGATCGCGCTGATCGTCAACGGCATCCTGCTGTGGCTCGGCGACCGCCTGCAGCGCGCACGCGCGCATCGTCCGCCCGAGAAGCTGACGTTCAAGCAGGCGTTCCTGGTCGGCCTTGCACAGATCGGCGCGCTGATCCCAGGTTTTTCGCGCAGCGGCCTGACGATGATCGCCGGCAACGGCGCCGGACTCACCGCGGAGAAGGCGGCCGAATTCTCGTTCCTGCTCGGCACGCCGATCATCTTCGCGGCGGGCGTGCTCGAACTGCCGAAGCTCTTCCATGCACCGGACCAGCTCGCCGACGCGTTGCTCGGCGGCGTGCTGACAGCCATCGCCGCGTATCTGAGCGTGCGTTTCCTGATGCGCTATTTCGAAGGGCGCGGGCGGCTGGCGTCGTTCGGCGTGTACTGCGTGCTCGCGGGCGTGGCCTTTCTCGGCTGGTTCATGACGCATCCACAGCCGGTCTGACGACTGCTGCGATCGGCTAAAGCGATCGGTTATAATCGCGGGCCCGGCGGCGACGCCGGGCCTTTTTGTTTTTGTTTTCGGGCGACGCGTCGTTTCGCAACATTCCGTGTGTCGAAGCGCGCTGCCGTGAACGCGTGTGTCACCCGGCGCGTGCATGTTCGGGCTTGCAACCCGCGATATCCGATGCGCGTCTGGCGCTCAACCTGCCGTCGCTGGCCAGGTTAAAATTTTGGCTTCGCCTCCCCATAGTTCAACGGATAGAACACGGGTCTTCTAAACCTGAAATCGAGGTTCGATTCCTCGTGGGGGGGCCATCCAGTCCTTGCGCCGTTCGGCGCAGATTCATCTCCTCCTCCTCCTCCTCTCTGCCAACGTTGACGTCTTTTCACGCTCCGCGTCCATCGCGCGAGCGAGCAGCGAGCGCCCACAAAAAAGGGCAGCCGAAGCTGCCCCGAAGCGTTGCGCACCGAACGTGGATGAGTGCGCGACTGTTGCGTGCCCGTTACCGGTGACGGACCTGCCTGCGTGATTACTTCTTGATGTCGAGCGCGTTCGTCAGGTCGCCCATCGCCTGGCCGCCGTTGGCGACGAGCGCGTTGTCGCGCGCCGTCAGACCCGGCAGAGCCGGCAGATTGAAACGCTGCGTGATGAAGCGCAGGATCGACGTCGTGTCGTACTGCGTATGATCGACGAAGCCCTTCTTCGCGTACGGCGACACGATGATCGCGGGAATCCGCGAGCCCGGACCCCAGCGGTCGCCCTTCGGCGGCGCGACGTGGTCCCAGAAGCCGCCGTTCTCGTCGTACGTGACGATCACGACCATGTTGTTCCACTGTGGGCTCTTCTGCAGATGCGCGATCACGTCGGCGATGTGCTGGTCGCCTTGCGCGACGTCGGTGTAGCCAGCGTGCTCGTTCAGGTTACCCTGCGGCTTGTAGAACGTGACTTGCGGCAACGTGCCGGCGTCGATGGCCTTGATGAACTCCGAACCGTTCACGCCGCCGTCGAGCAGATGCTTCGCGCGGTTGTCGGTGCCCGGCGCGAGATCGGCGAAGTAGTTGAACGGCTGGTGATGCGGCTGGAAGTTAGGCGCGCTGTTGTTCGCGCCGTAGATCACGCCCGACGTGCCGCTTTGCGCCGCGCTCAGCGCCTGGCCCCACGCGCCGCCATACCACGCCCACGAGACGCCCGCGTTGTTCAGCAGATCGCCGATGTGCTGGCTGGTCTGCGGCGGCAGCGTCGTCGCGGCGGAGGGATCGGCGAGCGTCGCGTCGCCGCCGGCCGCCGCCTTGTTGCCGCTCGGCTGATACGGCGGCTGCATCGTGTTGATCGCGTAGAAATCCGGCGTGAGGTTGCCCGAGTTGACGAAGGTGGGCTTGTTGGTCAGCGCCGATGCCGCGGACGTCGCCGCGAGCGTCAGGCTCACGCCGTCGGCATTGACTGCCGAGATCGAGCCCTTGGCCGGGCTCGCGTTCGCGTTCGCATAGAACGGCGTGCACGCGCAGACCAGCCACTGGTGATTCAGGAACGAGCCGCCGAACGCGCCCATGAAGAAGTTGTCGGCGAGCGTGTATTGCTGCGCGAGCTTGTAGAGCGGCAGCTTGTCGGCGTTGGCCGTGTAATGGCCCATCACGAGGCCGCCCGAATCGGCCCACGCGGCGAACATGTCGTTCTTGCCGCCATGGATCTGCATCTGGTTCTCGTAGAAACGGTGATATAGGTCGCGCGTCGTGACGTTGAGCGGCACGTTGAAGCCGTTCGGATCGTCGATCGCGAACGGTGCATTCGGCAGGTTCGCCGTCATCGCCTGGGTGATGACGGGCGTTACGCCCGCGATCGTCAGGCCGCCCCAGACCTGCGGCAGCGTCGCGAGCACGGAGCCGTCGCGGTCGATCTGGCGCGAGTTCGCGGCCGTCACGTTCTGCAGGCCGTTGGCGCCCGGGAAATTGCCATAGAGGTTGTCAAAGCTGCGGTTTTCCGCATAGATGACTACGACGTTCTTGACCGACGAGAGCGTCGGTGTGGAATCCGAATTACCGCCACAAGCGTACAGCCCGACAGCTGCGGCGAGCGCAATAGGCGCCGCGCAGATCAGTTTTTTGTTCATGGTTTCTCTCTCTCGCGTAGGGGGACCGGCGGCGAGTCCTTGTCGGACGCCCGGCGGCGAGAGTGTCGCAAGCGTTTTTGACAGAACGATTAATTTCTTACATATAACTTCTGTTCAGCTTGTGGCCTTCCGTGCGGCGTCGGCTTTATGTCATTTGGACGACATGTCCGTGAAATACGCTCGTCGCGTCGATTCAACGAGCAGGTAACAAGACCATGTGGCGCGATGTAACGGGGATTCGGAAAGAGTGGTTGTCGAAGGAAGGGGCGCGGCGCGCCGGATGGATCGGCGCGGCTTGCCTGACCGCGATGCTCGCGGCGATGCTGTCGGCGTGCGATGCGCGAGCGACATCTGAGGACGGCGCGGCCGGGTCGACTAAAGCAGCGACAGCGACAGCGGCAGTGGTAGCGGCAGCGAACGCGAGCGGCGCGCAGACGCAAAAGGTGGCGGCGAACGGCGCTGCTCCCGTGCCCGCAGGCGGCCAGACGCGCGCCCAGGTGTTCGAGTCCGTCAGGAAAATGACGGCTGTCGGCAAGCAGCTATTCTTCGATCCGTCGCTATCTGGCTCGGGCAAGCTGGCATGCGCGTCGTGTCATAGCCCACAGCATGCGTTCGGCCCGCCGAATGCGCTCTCCGTGCAACTGGGCGGCCACGACATGCGCCAGCAGGGTTTGCGCGCGGCGCCGAACATCAAGTATCTGCAGAACGTGCCGGCGTTCACCGAGCACTACCACGATTCGGACGACGAAGGCGACGAGAGCGTCGATGCCGGGCCGACGGGCGGCCTGATGTGGGACGGCCGCGTGAATAGCGCGCATGCGCAGGCGCGCTTTCCGCTGATGTCGTCGTTCGAAATGGGCAGCAATCCGCAGAAAGTGGCGGCGGCCGTAAAGGCCGCGCCGTATGCGGCCCAGTTTCGCGACGCGTTCGGCGAGCACGTCTTCGACAGCGACGACGCGACGTTCAAGGCGGTGCTACAGGCGCTCGAAGTGTTCGAGCAGACGCCGGAACTGTTCTATCCGTATTCGAGCAAGTACGACGCATACCTCGCGGGCAAGGCGCAGTTGACCAAGGCCGAGATGCGCGGCCTGCAACTCTTCAACGATGAAAAGAAGGGCAACTGCGCGAGCTGTCACCTGAGCCAGCGCGCACTCGACGGCGCGCCTCCCGCGTTCACCGACTTCGGCCTGATCGCGATCGGCGTGCCGCGCAATCGCGCGCTGTCGGCGAACCGCGATTCGCATTTCTACGATCTGGGCGCATGCGGTCCCGAGCGTACGGATCTGAAGGGACGCGACGAGTACTGCGGAATCTTCCGTACGCCGACGCTGCGCAACGTCGCGTTGCGCGAGACGTTTTTCCACAACGGAATTTATCACTCGCTGGAAGACGTGGTCCGCTTTTACGCACAGCGCGATACGAATCCGGAAAAGTTCTATCCGGTCGTGAAGGGGAAGGTGCAGAAGTTCGACGATCTGCCGAAGAAGTATTGGGCGAATCTGAATACCGATCCGCCGTTCGATCGCAAGCCGGGTGACAAGCCGGCATTGGATGAGTCAGAGATCAAGGATGTGGTCGCGTTCCTTAAGACGCTGACGGACGGCTATCAGCCCGACGCGCCCGAGCAACATGCCGACGCTCATCTCGTCAGCAGCAAATAGCAGCCGCCGACCGGCAACGCGAACGATGCGAGCAGACACACGAGGCCTGCCCGCGTCGCCACGCATGGCCACTTGCTGCGGCGCATGCCGTGGATGCGCACGACGGTCGGCATCGGCGCGGGTTCGATACGCATCACGATGATGCCGAGCGCGACGCAGATCAGCGTCAGCATCGCGGCAAAAAACTGGAGAGCGAACAAGAGGTCCATGAGCGTGAGTCTCGACGCGCGAGCAGAAACGGCTGCGGGATTTGACGCGGCTCATGTTAGGGATCGCCCGCTCCAGCGCCTATGAGACGTGTCCTAAAATTGCGCTCAAGAGGTTGACCGGCATAGGCGCGACGCCGAAAACGACATCTCGTTTTCGCTTACGCGCGAAGCTCGATCTGAGCGAGCCTACGGCTGTCCGCATGCAGCGTGCGTGTCGGCGGCGAGCTATTCACACGTGCTATTCTTTTGAGGTCCAGATCGCGAGCCGGTAGCATGGCCGCCAATTGCCGCCGAATCTGATCTTCTCCGGAGACTCTTCATGTCGATGCGAACCCGAGCCGCGTTTCAACTTTCCCTGGGCGGGCTGCTGCTCGCGAGCGCAATCGGCGCGCACGCTGCCAATCTCGGTTTTCTGAACGACACGCCGATGTCGTACATGAAGCAGGCCGATATCGACTCCTTGAGAGCGGCTGCCATCGACGCGCTCAACAAGAAGCAGGACAGCGAAACGGCCACATGGAACAACGACGGCCTGCGCAACAGCACGAAAATCGATGCGCAGATCACGCCCGACGCCACGTCGAAGACGGGCGACCGCACGTGCCGTTCACTGCGCGTCGTGCTGAGCGCCAAAGGGCAGTCGATGAACCTGAACCCGCAGTACTGCCGCGAAGGCAGCGGCTCGTGGGTGCTGCAGAAGAAGCATTGAGCGCGCGTACGGTTTCCTGTGGCGTCGTGCTGCTCGACCCGGACGGTCGAGTGCTGCTGGCGCACGCCACGGACACCAATCACTGGGACATTCCGAAAGGCCAGGGCGAAGAGGGCGAAGCGCCGCACGTCGCCGCGCTGCGCGAACTGGAAGAGGAAACGGGCATCGTCGTGGCGGCCGGGCGTCTGAAGGACCTCGGCCTTTTCGTCTACCGGCGCGACAAGGACCTGCATCTGTTCGCCGCGCGCGCCTGCGCCGACGAACTCGACCTCACGCGTTGCACGTGCACGTCGATGTTTCCGCGCCGCTTCGACGGCACGATGATTCCGGAGATGGACGCGTTCCGCTGGTGCGCGCCCGATGAAGTCGAGCACTACGCGAGCCGCAGTCTCACGCGGCTCTTTGAGACGACGCTATCGCTCGCCGAGTTGCACCGGACACTCGACGCGCAATAACCGCGTCTTCACGCACACCCGTTGTTCCAGACAACTGCGCGTCAATCGAGCGCCTTGTCGTTTGGATGCGCGAACAGCGTGCGCATTTCCGCCGACAGCGGATAGTTGAGATTGATGCCGTGCGGCGGAATCGGCTGCGTGAACCAGATGTTGTAGAGGCGCTCGGCCTCGCCCGACGTCTGCATCTTCGCGATGACGCGATTCACCAGTTCGCGGAACGGCTCGTCGCCCTTGCGGAACATGCATGCGTAGGTTTCATAGCCGAGCGGCGTGCCCGTCACGATGAAGTCGTTTGGGCGCGGGTCGGTCGCGCGAAAGCCGTAGAGAATCGGTTCGTCCATCACGAACGCGACCGCGCGGTCGGCCTTCACGGCGGCGAACGCGTCCGAATGATCCTTCGCGCTCGCGATGCGCATGTTCAACTGCTTGTCGCTGTTCAGCTGACGCACGAGGCGTTCGTCCGACGTGCCCGCCGTCGTCACGACCGGCTTGCCCGCGAGATCGGCGAAATCGGTGATGCCCGCGTTCCTGCGCGCGATCATCCGCACGGCGTACTGGAAGAAGCTGTTAGAAAACGCGGCGACGTTTTCGCGCTCGCGCGTGTGCGTGGTCGAGCCGCACTCCAGGTCGATCTGATTGTTGACCAGCATCAGAAAGCGGTTCGCCGATGTGATCGTCACTTCGCGCACGCGCAGGTTCGGCATGCCGAGTGTCTTCCTGATTTCGTCGACGATGGCGAGTGCGATCGTCTGCGAATAGCCGATCGTGCGGTCGCCGTTCGCATACGAGAACGGGATCGACGCTTCGCGCACGCCGAGCACGATCGTGCCGTCGTCGTGGATTTTCTTGAGCGTGCCCGTGAGTTCGTCAGCATGCGCGGACGGTGCGAGCGACGTCAGCGCCACGGCTGCCACAGTCCCGATCGCCGCCAGTTTTTTCTTGATTGCAACCTTCATCGTTCCCCCTGGGCCGGCGGCGATCACCCGGCTGCAACGTGACGCCCGCCGCGTGTCGTCGTGCGCGGCGTCAGCTTGCCAGCATGCGTGCGCCTTAGGCGCATCAGGCGCAGCATGCCGGACAGTGCCGGATCATCGACACACGCGACGGGCAGCCAGACATGCGGCTTACGCCGGCTTTCCCCAACTGTCGCGCAGACTGACGATGCGATTGAATACGGGTTTGCCCGGTTTCGTGTCGTAGCGGTCCGCGACGAAGTAGCCGTGACGCTCGAACTGATAGCGCTGCTCCGGCTCGACGTCGCGCAGGCCCGGCTCGACGTACGCATTGACGATTCGCTTCGAATCCGGGTTGAGCGCTTCGAGGAAATCGCGTCCGCCCGCGTCGGGCTGTGCTTCCTTGAAAAGGCGATCGTAGACGCGCACTTCGACGGGCACGGCCTCGATGGCGCTGATCCAGTGGATGTTGCCCTTGACCTTGTAGCTGTTCGCGCCTTCCGTGCCCGAGCGGCTGTCGGGGAAGTAGTTGCAGTGCACGGCAATCACGTTGCCGTTCTCGTCCTTGTCCGCGCCCGTGCATTCGACGACATAGCCGTACTTCAGCCGCACGCGGTTGCCCGGGAACAGGCGGAAGTAGCCCTTCGGCGCGGCCTCGTTGAAGTCTTCGCGCTCGATCCACAGTTCGCGCGAGAACGGAAACGTGCGCACGCCGCGATCGGGATGATGCGGATGGACGGGCGCGCTGCACGCTTCCGTCTGGCCTTCAGGATAGTTGTCGATGATCAGCTTGAGCGGATCGAGCACGCACGTCGCGCGCGGCGCCTTTTCGTCGAGATCGTCGCGCAGCGCGCCTTCGAACACGCTCATGTCGATCCACGAATCGACCTTCGTGATGCCGATGCGCTCGCAGAACAGCTTGACGCTGTCCGGCGTGAAGCCGCGCCGGCGCACGCCGACGATGGTCGGCATGCGCGGGTCGTCCCAGCCGTCGACATGGCCTTCGTTGACCAGTTGCAGCAGCTTGCGCTTGCTCGTGATCGCATACGTGAGGTTCAGACGCGAGAACTCGATTTGCTGTGGCAGCGGACGCGTGAAGATGCCGGCGTCGGCGAGTTCGTTGAGAATCCAGTCGTAGAGCGGCCGGTGGTCTTCGAACTCGAGCGTGCAGAGCGAATGCGTGATGTTTTCGAGCGCGTCCGAGATGCAGTGCGTGTAGTCGTACATCGGGTACACGCACCATTTGTCGCCCGTCCGGTAGTGATGCGCGAAGCGGATGCGGTAGATGACCGGATCGCGCATGTTGAAGTTCGGCGACGACATGTCGATCTTCGCGCGCAGCACGTGCTCGCCTTCCTTGAACTCGCCCGCCTTCATGCGGCGGAACAGGTCGAGGTTCTCTTCGACGCTGCGCTCGCGGAACGGCGACGGCTTGCCGACTTCCGTCGCGGAGCCGCGGTTCAGGCGCATCTCTTCGGCCGTCTGGCTATCGACGTACGCCTTGCCGCGCGTGATCAGCAGCTCGGCGAACTCGTAGAGCCTGTCGTAGTAGTCGCTCGCGAAGTAGAGATGCTCGTTGCCTTCCTTGTTCCATTCGAAGCCGAGCCACTTCACGGCGTCGATGATCGACTCGACGTACTCGAAGCTTTCTTTTTCCGGGTTGGTATCGTCGAAGCGCAGATGGCAGACGCCGCCGTAGCTCTGCGCGATGCCGAAGTTCAGGCAGATGCTCTTCGCATGGCCGATGTGCAGATAACCGTTCGGCTCGGGCGGGAAGCGCGTTTCCACCCGCTGGCCCCACTTTCCGGAGCGGTTGTCGTCGTCGATGATGTTGCGGATGAAGTTGGAAACCGGCGCGTCGTTGCGCTCGGCGTCTTTGCGTTCGTTGTTCATGCGAGAAGGAGAAAGTCGGTCGTGGACACTATATGCGTCCGTTGGTCTGTCAATTCTACCTGACGACACATTCGACGACAGTCTTTAGGCTTGCGTGTACGGCGCGCGGTCCACATCGGCGCGGGATCGGCGCTTTTTGGGGCAGCAACGGGTGCTGTAACAGGAGGTAAATCGCGTTGGCGCCACAGGCGGGAGACGCTTAGCATGCGACGCGCGCCATCGCGTGCTGGCCGCGCATGATCCGATTCGCGTGGCCTTCGCGCTGGGCGCCGTCTTTCCGGCCAACGCCGCGTTTCCGTTATTCTGTCCAGGGCCCGGGCATGCTGCGCCCGGGTGACGCGGCGGCTGGTCCAGCCGCATGACGCGATCTGTCCTCGCCTTGAGCCTTGAAGAAGCCTCTGCCGCTGCGCACGCGAGGGACAGGTCCACCGAGCCCGGAGTTTCTCGGATGTCTTTTCCGACGCTGCGCGCATTTCGCGCGCTTTTTGATGCCGATGACCGCGCCTGTTTTTGCGCCGATGGTCATGCACCGGCCCTTGCCGACTCCCGCTCGAACGTGAGCTGGCGCTCGGCGCGCCTCGCGCGTGCCGCGAGTGTCGCGGCGGCCCTGTCGCTGACGGCCGTACTGACAGCCGGCTTCGTCGCCGCGCCCGTCGCCGATGCAAAGACGCCGCAACCGAAGGCGGCGCTCGACGCGTCGGCCGTTGCCGTACCCGACCGCTATGCCGCCGACACCGCGCAGCAGATTTTCGCGGCGGGCGGCAATGCCGTCGATGCGGCCGTCGCGATCTCGTTCACGCTCGCCGTCACGTATCCGGACGCGGGCAATATCGGCGGTGGCGGGTTCATGACGCTGTACGTGGACGGCAAGCCGTACTTTCTCGACTACCGCGAGACGGCGCCGCAGCGCGCGACGCGCGACATGTATCTGGACGAGAAGGGCAATGTGATCCCTGGCCTGAGCCTCGTCGGGCATCGTGCGGTGGCGGTGCCGGGCACCGTCGCCGGCATGTGGGAGGCGCAAAAGCGCTTCGGCAAGCTGAAATGGAAGCAGGTGCTCGCGCCGGCGATCAAATACGCGACCGACGGCTTCACTGTCGACGCGTGGCTCCAGCAGCGCCGCGATCTTGCCGCGAAGGGGTTCGCCGGCAAGACCAATTTCGACGCGTACTTCTCGAACCTGAAGACAGGCGTCGTGTTCCGCCAGCCCGAACTCGCGCAGACGCTGTCGCGTATTGCTGCCGACGGCGGCCGCGAATTCTACGAGGGACAGACGGCCGACCTGATCGCGAAGCAGATGTACGGACACGGCCTGATCACGAAGACGGACCTCGTGCAGTACAAGGCCGTCTGGCGTCAGCCGCTCGCGGCCGACTGGAACGGCTACCGGATCGTCACCGCGCCGCCGCCCAGCTCGGGCGGCATCGGGCTGATCCAGATGCTGAAGATGAAGGCGGACCTGAAGCCGCAGTTCGACGGGCTCGCGCTCAACTCGGAGCCGTACATCCATCTGATCGCGCAGATCGAAGACCGCGTGTTCGCCGATCGCCAGCAGTACATGGGCGATCCCGATTCGTATCGCGTCCCCGTCGACAGGCTGATCGACGACGCCTACCTGGCGAAGCGCGTCGAAGAAATCACGCCCGACGAAGTGCTGGGCGCCGCATCCGTCAAGCCGGGCCTCGGCGACTCGATGCCGGAGAAGGCGCAGACGACGCATTTCTCCGTCGTCGACAAGTGGGGCAACGCCGTCTCGAACACGTACACGCTGAACGGGCCGTTCGGCTCGGGCGTGGTGGTGGACGGCGGCGGCTTCGTGCTGAACGACGAGATGGACGACTTCGAAGCGAAGGCGGGCGTGCCGAACCAGTCGGGCGTGACGAGCGGCGACGCCAACACGATCGCGCCGAACCGCCGGCCGCTGTCGTCGATGACGCCGACCATCCTGCTCAAGGACGGCAAGGTGTCGCTCGTGATCGGCACCCCGGGCGCGTCGCGGATCCTCACGACGATCTTCCAGGTGATGACGAACCTGTACGACTTCAATATGCCGCCCGCCGATGCGCTCGCGGCGATGCGCTTTCACCATCAGCTGCTGCCGCAGAAGACGATCTACTACGAGCCGTATCAGCCGATCGACGGCGATCTCGCCGCGCAACTGAAGGCGCGCGGCTATACGCTGCAGGGCCAGACCTTCAACGGCGACGTGCAGATGATCCGCATCGACGGCACGACGCCGCAGCCGGCCGCCGATCCGCGCGGCGCGGGCGTGGGCCGTGTGATTCAATAGCGCTGGCGGCGCGCTGCCGCCTGTCGACAACAAAACGAATAACGGGGAAAGGAATGGCGCTGGAGCAGCAGAACGTGATCGTGTTGCCGGGTTATATGAATTCCGGCGCAGGGCATTGGCAGACCCGCTGGGAAGCGCGGTATCCGAATTTCGACCGCGCGCCGATGCGCGACTGGGACCATCCCGTTTGCGACGCGTGGTGCGAGACGCTCGACGCGACAGTTGCCGCGTCGAAGGGGCCCGTTCTTTTTGCGGCGCATAGCCTCGGTTGCCTGACGGTGGCGTTCTGGGCGGCGCGCCATGCGTCGAAGGATGCGCTGGCGAAAGTGGCGGGCGCATTGCTCGTCGCGGTGCCCGATCCGGCAGGGCCTGAATTTCCCGCCGATGCAAGCGGCTTCGATGCCGTGCCTCAGCAGAGGCTTCCGTTCAGATCGATCGTCGTCGCCAGCACCGACGATCCGTACGGTGGCGTGCCGTTCTCGCAGGCATGCGCGGCGGCATGGGGCAGCCGCTGGGAGAGCATCGGCCCGCGCGGCCACATCAATGCCGATAGCGGGCTCGGCGACTGGGAAGAAGGGCAGCGCTGGCTCGCGTCGATGGCTTGAGATCGATGCCGGAGGCTTCGCGCCAACCTGCGTCGAATGCGGCGATCGCATGACGCGTTGCGCCGGCGCGTCGACGATGGCTTGAGGCGTTGCGCCGCGGCCGCATCCGTCGGCTACGCCATCTTCCAGGCGCACCGGCGCCCCCTCAGATCACCGACTGCTCCCGCAGCGCCTCGATGCGCGCATCGTCGTAGCCGAGCACGTCGCGCAGGATGGCCTCCGTGTGCTCGCCGAGCGTCGGCGGATGGGCTTGCGCTTCGGGCGGCGTCGCGCTCATCCGGATCGGATTGCGCACCAGCTTTACCGTGCCGCCCGACGGATGCGGCAACTGTACCTGCATCCCGCGCGCGACCACCTGCTCGTTGTCGAACACTTCGCCCAGATCGTTGATCGGGCCGCACGGCACGCCCGCGGCTTCGAGCGCGTCGATCCATTCGTGCTTGCCGCGCGTGCGGACCATCTCCGCGAGTATCGGCACCAGAACTTCGCGGTTGCGCACGCGCGCGGGGTTCGTCGCAAAGCGGTCGTCGTCGGCGAGATCGGCGCGATTGCCCGCTTCGACGAACTTGCGGAACTGACCATCGTTGCCGACCGCGACGATGATCCAGCTGTCGCTCGTCTGGAACGTCTGATACGGGACGATGTTCGCATGCGCGTTGCCCCAGCGCACGGGCGGCGTGCCGCTCGCAAGGAAATTCGAGTTCATGTTGGCGAGCATCGCGACCTGCACGTCGAGCAGCGCCATGTCGATGTACTGGCCTTCGCCCGTTCGCTCGCGATGTGCGAGCGCCGTCAGCACGGCGACGCTCGAGTACATGCCCGTCATCAGGTCCGCGATGGCGACGCCGGCCTTCTGCGGGCCGCCGCCTGGCAGCCCGTCGCGTTCGCCCGTGATGCTCATGAAGCCGCCGATGCCCTGGATGATGAAGTCGTAACCGGCGCGCTGCGCGTACGGACCCGTCTGCCCAAAGCCTGTCACCGAGCAGTAAATGATGTCCGGCTTCACGGCCTTCAGCGATTCGTAGTCGAGCCCGTACTTCTTCAACTGCCCGACCTTGTAGTTCTCGAGCACGACATCGCTTTGCGCCGCCAGCTCGCGGACGATCTTTTGCCCTTCCGGCGTCGAGATGTCGATCGTCACCGAGCGCTTGTTGCGGTTCGCCGCGAGGTAGTAGGCCGCCTCGCGGGTGTCCGCGCCGTCCGGCGTCTTCAGGTACGGCGGCCCCCAGTGGCGCGTGTCGTCGCCGGCTCCTGGCCGCTCGACCTTGATCACGTCGGCGCCGAAGTCGGCGAGGGTTTGCGCGCACCACGGACCGGCGAGCACGCGGGTAAGGTCCAGCACGCGGATATGACTGAGTGCGCCCATGTTGTGTCTCTGTCTCCAATGTGATGAGGCGCGCCGCACGGGCGCCGCCCGATTCGATCGATGTGGTGCATCTTAAGCGATCGGACGCGGCTCGCCCATTCGGCCTGACGGCATAGGACAAATGACCGCCAGGCCTGGCTCCGGGCGCTTCCATGTCGAAAACCTGGCCGGATGGCCAATGCCGGGCGCAAGCCGCGCCGCGGCGTCGCGCGGAGGCGCCGATCCCGTATAATCGACCGTTCAGGAAACAATCTATTGCGACGGCCGGTAAGTCTTCCGCAGCCGTCGGCTCAAGCCAGGACCGTCCCCAAGCACGCTATGAAAGCCGCCGAAATCCGCGAGAAATTCCTCAAGTTCTTCGAATCGAAGGGCCATACGATCGTCCGCTCGTCGAGCCTCGTGCCCGGCAACGACCCGACGCTGCTCTTCACCAATTCGGGCATGGTGCAGTTCAAAGATGTGTTTCTCGGCGCCGAATCGCGTCCGTACTCGCGGGCCACGACGGCGCAGCGCAGCGTGCGCGCGGGCGGCAAGCACAACGACCTGGAAAACGTCGGCTACACCGCGCGTCACCACACGTTCTTCGAAATGCTGGGCAACTTCTCGTTCGGCGACTATTTCAAGCGCGACGCGATCCACTACGCGTGGGAGTTGCTGACGGGCGTCTACAAGCTGCCGAAAGAAAAGCTCTGGGTCACCGTCTACAAGGAAGACGACGAAGCCTACGACATGTGGGCGAAGGAAGTGGGCGTGCCGCCCGAGCGCATCATCCGCATCGGTGACAACAAGGGCGCGCGCTACGCATCGGACAACTTCTGGCAGATGGCCGACACGGGCCCGTGCGGCCCTTGCTCGGAAATTTTCTACGACCACGGCCCGGACGTGTGGGGCGGCCCGCCCGGATCGCCGGAAGAAGACGGCGACCGCTACATCGAAATCTGGAACCTCGTGTTCATGCAGTTCAACCGCGACGCGCAGGGCAACATGACGCCGCTGCCCAAGCAGTGCGTGGATACTGGTATGGGTCTCGAGCGCATCGCGGCCGTGTTGCAGCACGTGCACAGCAACTACGAGATCGACCTGTTCCAGGCGCTGATCAAGGCCGCCGCGCGCGAAACGGGCGTCGCCGATCTGTCGAACAACTCGCTGAAGGTGATCGCCGATCACATCCGCGCGTGCTCGTTCCTGATCGTCGACGGCGTGATCCCCGGCAACGAAGGCCGCGGCTACGTGCTGCGCCGTATCGTGCGCCGCGCGATCCGCCACGGCTACAAGCTGGGCCGCAAGGGTTCGTTCTTTCACAAGCTGGTCGCGGACCTCGTCGAGCAGATGGGCGGCGCGTATCCGGAACTGAAAGACGCCGAGCAGCGCGTGACCGACGTGCTGCGTCAGGAAGAAGAGCGCTTCTTCGAGACCATCGAGCATGGCATGTCGATTCTCGAAAGCGCGCTGGCCGATCTCGAAGCCAAGGGCGGCAAGACGCTCGACGGCGAAGTCGCGTTCAAGCTGCACGACACCTACGGCTTCCCGCTCGATCTGACGGCGGACGTGTGCCGCGAGCGGAGCGTGAGCGTCGACGAAACGGCTTTCGACGAGGCGATGGCCCGTCAGCGCGAACAGGCGCGCGCGGCCGGCAAGTTCAAGATGGCGCAAGGCCTCGAATACACGGGCGCGAAGACCACGTTCCACGGCTACGAAGAGATCGTCTTCGACGACGCGAAGGTGACGGCGCTGTACGTCGACGGCTCGCCCGTCAATGAAGTGTCGAAGGGCCAGCAGGCTGTCGTCGTGCTCGACCACACGCCGTTCTACGCGGAATCGGGCGGGCAGGTCGGCGACCAGGGCGTGCTCGCGAACGCGAACGTCCGCTTTGCCGTCGCCGACACGTTGAAGGTGCAGGCGGACGTCGTCGGCCACCACGGCACGCTGGAACAGGGCACGCTGAAAGTCGGCGAAGTCGTGAAGGCGGAAATCGACGCAGTGCGCCGCGCGCGCACGGCCCGCAATCACTCGGCTACGCACCTGATGCACAAGGCGCTGCGCGAGGTGCTCGGTGGCCATGTGCAGCAGAAGGGCTCGCTCGTCGACGCGGACAAGACCCGCTTCGACTTCGCGCACAATGCGCCGATGACGGACGACGAAATCCGCCGCGTCGAACAAATTGTCAACGCCGAAGTGCTGGCGAACGCGCCGGGCATCGTGCGCGTGATGCCGTACGACGAGGCGGTGAAGGGCGGCGCGATGGCGCTCTTCGGCGAGAAGTACGGCGACGAAGTGCGCGTGCTCGATCTGGGCTTTTCGCGCGAACTGTGCGGCGGCACGCACGTGCATCGCACGGGCGATATCGGCTTCTTCAAGATCGTGATGGAAGGCGGCGTCGCGGCGGGCATCCGTCGCGTCGAGGCGATCACGGGCGATAACGCCGTGCGCTTCGTGCAGGAACTGGACGCGCGCGTCAATGCCGCAGCCGCTGCACTGAAGGCACAGCCGGCGGAACTGACGCAGCGCATCGCGCAGGTTCAGGATCAGGTGAAGTCGCTGGAAAAAGAACTGGGCGCGCTGAAGTCGAAGCTCGCGTCGAGCCAGGGCGATGAACTGGCGGGCCAGGCGATCGACGTGTCGGGCGTGCAGGTGCTCGCTGCGACGCTGGAAGGCGCGGACGTCAAGACGCTGCGCGAAACCGTCGACAAGCTGAAGGACAAGCTCAAGAGCGCGGCCATCGTGCTCGCGTCCGTCGAAGGCGGCAAGGTCAGCCTGATCGCGGGCGTCACCGCCGATGCGAGCAAGAAGGTGAAGGCAGGCGAACTGGTGAACTTCGTTGCGCAGCAGGTCGGCGGCAAGGGCGGCGGCCGTCCGGACATGGCGCAGGCAGGCGGCACCGAGCCGGCCAATCTGCCCGCCGCGCTGGCTGGCGTGAAGGGCTGGGTCGAGGCGCAGCTTTAAGCGCGTTAGACAGCATTCGCATCAAGCGATAAAAAGCCGCGAGTCGATGAAACTCGCGGCTTTTTTGCTTTCAGACGAGCGATCCGGCGCCTTGGCCCGGTATCAGACGGCCACCGCCATCGTCGTTGTGACGGCGTCATCGGCATTGCTGCTCTCGACCAGCATCCCGCGCAACGCATTCAATGCCGAAGAAAAATGCCCGCGTCGCCAGACCAGCAGCGTATCGATGCCGCCGAGTCCTTCCGGTGTATGCACGGCGATATCGTTCGATTCGGGCAGCAGCGCGAGCACCGAGCGCGGCGCGACGGCCACGCCCGCGCCCGCCGCGACACACGCGACGATCGCGTGATACGAGCCGAGTTCCAGCACGCGCGCTGGCCGGATGCCATGCTGCATGTACCAGTTCTCGACATAGATCCGATACGCGCAGCCATGTTCGAACGCGACCAGCGTCGATAGCGCGATATCGCGGGGATCGCGTATGGGGCGATGTCCGCGCGGACTCAGCATGACGAGTTCCTCGCGATACACGGGCACGATCTCGAACAGACCGCCGAGCGCTGCAGGATCGAGCGGCCTGGAGACGATGGCCGCATCTACCTCGAATTCGCGCACGCGCTCGATCAGCTTGCCCGTCGTGCCTGTCTCCAGTTCGAGCGCGACGTCGGGCCATGTCTGATGGTATTGCGCGAGCAGTCCGGGCAGTCGCGTCGCGGCGACGCTCTCCATCGTGCCGAGCCGCAGACGTCCGCTCGGGCGCGCATCCTTGACGGCGTGCCGCGCCTCGTCGGCGAGCGCGAGTAGCCGTTCGGCATAGGGCAGAAGCGTTTCGCCCGCGGGCGTCAGCACGAGACGGCGTCCGTCGCGGATAAAGAGCTCGGTGCCCAACTGCTCTTCGAGCTGCTTGATGCGCGTCGTCACGTTCGATTGCACGCGGTTGAGCTTCGCGGCTGCACGCGTCACGCCGTTTTCGCGCACGACGGCGCGGAAAATGGTCAGGGCGGCAAGATCCATTGATCTCTCCATGAGATTCAACCTATCCCTATTATTCATTTTATGAGATTGAACGGTCAAGCTAAGATGGGACGTTGAAAAGCCGGCTTCACGTCTCCGCCGATCCGGCCGGCGAGCCACCATCACGCTGTCAACGATGACCGATTTCGCTGCCCATACCTTTGAGCCTCACGCGTCGCCGCACGCCGCCCGCCGCGCCGCGCTCGCCTGCATGGCGGCGCTGGCCGTCGCACTGGGCGTCGGGCGTTTTGCGTTCACGCCGCTCCTGCCACTGATGCTTAATAGCGGCGCGCTCGATATCAGACTTGGCGGCTGGCTCGCGTCGCTGAACTACGCGGGCTATTTTCTCGGCGCGATCGCTTGCGCAGCATTGCGTGTCGATGCCGCGCGCATGGTCAAGACGGGCCTTGCGCTGACGGTGCTGCTGGTGCTGGCCATGGGCGTCACGGACCAGTTCTGGATCTGGGCGGCCGTGCGTTTCGTCGCGGGCGCCGTCAGCGCGTGGACCTTCGTGTTCGCGTCGCAATGGGGCTTGCGGCGGCTCGCCGAACTCGGCGCAAACGAGTGGGGCGGCGTGATCTACACGGGGCCGGGCGTCGGGATTGCCGCGACGGGGCTGCTCGTCAGCGCGGCGGGCGCACATGGCGCACATGGCGCACATGGTGCATACGGCGCGTCGGCGGGCTGGATCGGTTTCGGGCTCGTGTCGGCCGTGCTGACGGCGCTCGTGTGGCGCACGTTCGCTTCGACGCCGACCATGACGGCCGCATCGCGCAATGCGCGCGATGCGGCGCAACGGACGCGCGCTCAAACGCATCTCGCACGTCTGCACCGTGCCGACGCTTTCTGGCTGATCGTCCTCTACGGTGTGCCCGGCTTCGGCTACATCATCACGGCGACGTTTCTTCCCGTGATCGCCCGCGCGGCGCTGCCGGCAGGCTCGCCGTGGCCGGATCTGTTCTGGCCGATGTTCGGCGGCGCGCTGGTCGTCGGCGCACTCGCGGGCGCGCGACTTCCCGGACACTGGGACAACCGCACGCTTTTGGCGGGCTGCTATGTGCTGCAGGCACTCGGCATCGTCGCGGGCATCGCATCGCCGACGGCGGGCGGCTTCGCCATCGGCAGCGCGCTGATCGGCTTGCCGTTCACCGCGATCACGCTGTTCGCCATGCGCGAAGCACGCCGTTTGCACGGCGACGACGCCGCGGGCCTGATGGGTTACGCGACGGCCGCTTATGGTCTCGGACAGATCGCCGGCCCGCTTGTCGCCGCGCCAATCGCCGCGCACACCGGTTCTTTCACGCCCGCCTTGTTGCTGGCGGCGGGCGCTCTGCTTGCGGGCGCGGTGGGCCTCGTCGTGGTCGCACTCGTGCGTCGGCGGCCGCGCGCCTGAGCAAAAAGGGCGTGACAGGAGGGACAAGCAAGCGCGCAGGAAACGGGTGGCGGCATCCGACAAAAACAAATTCAGCACCCGCCGCACTAGAATGAGCGCTTTCCTGTCATCTCCGCGCGCCTGTCGCCGGGTGCGCCGCCTGCCATGCAACATTTCGCGTCGGACAATTACGCCGGCATCTGCCCCGAGGCGCTCGAAGCGCTGATCGCCGCCAACAACAGCGGCCACGAGCCGGCCTATGGCGACGACTCATGGACGCAGCAGGTCTGCGACCGCCTGCGCAACCTGTTCCAGACCGACTGCGAAGTGTTCTTCGTCTTCAACGGCACTGCGGCGAACTCGCTGGCGCTGGCGTCGCTGTGCCAGTCGTATCACTCGGTGATCTGCCACGAACTCGCGCACATCGAAACCGACGAATGCGGCGGCCCCGAATTCTTCTCGAACGGCTCCAAGCTGCTGACGGCGCCGGGCGTCGCGGGCAAGCTCACGCCGGACGCGATCGAAGCCGTCGTCACGCGCCGCGCCGACATTCACTACCCGAAGCCCAAGGTCGTCACGCTCACGCAATCGACGGAGGTGGGAACCGTCTACAGCGTCGAGGAAATCCGCGCGATCGCGGCGATTGCGAAACGCCGCCATCTGAAGGTGCACATGGACGGCGCGCGCTTCGCGAACGCGGTTGCCGCGCTCGACGTGCATCCGTCGGAGATCACGTGGCGTGCGGGCGTTGACGTGCTGTGCTTCGGCGGCACGAAGAACGGCTTGCCCGTCGGCGAGGCGGTCGTGTTCTTCGACCGCGCGCTCGCCGACGATTTCGCGTATCGGCTGAAGCAGGCGGGCCAGCTCGCGTCGAAGATGCGCTTCATTTCCGCGCCGTGGCTCGGCCTGCTGGACAACGACGTCTGGCTGCGCAACGCGCGCCACGCGAATGCGATGGCGAAGCTGATGGAATCGCGGCTCGCGGAGATTCCGGGCGTCAGCATCATGTTCCCGACGGAATCGAATGCTGTGTTCGCGCAGTTGCCGGCGCACGCCGCGAAGGCGATGCGCACGAGCGGCTGGAAGTTCTATGAGTTCATCGGCGCGGGCGGCTGCCGGCTGATGTGCGCGTGGGACACGCAGCCCGAGACCGTCGAGCGCTTCGCCGCCGACGTCCGCGCGCTGTGTGCGTGAGCGGGCGCGTCGGCGGTCGCGGCATGCGCGTGAACCCGGCCCTGGGCAGCCCGAGCACGAGCATGCGCTGCGTCCACGAAACCGCTAGTCGAATCTGGCAGACGAGACAAACAAGCGGTTGCAACACGCGAGAACCCGTCGCCGCGAGGGTCGTAGCCGCACGCGGCGGCTTCTTTGAAAGGCAGCGGTGCTTCATCTTCGATAACAAAGGAGACACATTGACATGGCCTACATCTACTATCTGACGCACATTCATCTCGGCTACGACGCGCTCGCGCAGTTGCCTGCGGAATGCGAGCGCTCGGGCATCAAACGGCCGCTCGTGGTGACGGACAAGGGCGTGATGGCGGCGGGCGTCGCGCAGCAGGCGATCGACGCGCTGAAGGTGCCCGGGGTGCCCGTCTTCGACGACACGCCGTCGAACCCCACGGAAGCGATGGTGATGGCGGCCGCGCAGCGTTATCGCGACGAAGGTTGCGACGGACTGGTCGCGATCGGCGGCGGTTCGTCGATCGATCTGGCGAAAGGCGTCGCGATCATGGCGGCGCATCCGGGCACGATGACGGAGTACGCGACCGTCGAAGGCGGCAGCAACCGGATCACCGACAAGGCCGCGCCGCTGGTCGCCGTGCCGACCACGGCGGGCACGGGCAGCGAAGTGGCGCGCGGCGCGATCGTGATTCTGAACGACGGGCGCAAGCTCGGGTTTCACTCGTGGCATCTGCTGCCGAAGGCGGCCATCTGCGATCCCGGCCTGACGCTCGGCCTGCCCTCGACGCTGACGGCCGCGACGGGCATGGACGCGATCGCGCATTGCATCGAGACGTTTCTCGCGCCGTCGTTCAATCCGCCCGCCGACGGCATCGCGCTGGACGGGCTGGAGCGCGCGTGGGCGAACATCGAGCTCGCGACGCACGACGGCCAGAACCGCGACGCGCGCCTGCACATGATGAGCGCGTCGATGCAGGGCGCGATGGCTTTCCAGAAGGGACTGGGCTGCGTGCACTCGCTGTCGCATCCGCTCGGCGGCGTGCCCGTGAACGGGCGCACGTCGCTGCATCACGGCACGCTGAACGCGGTCGTGCTGCCCGCTGTGCTGCGCTTCAACGAAAGCGCGGAGACGGTCGTCGCGAATCGGCGCTATGCGCGGATGCGGCGCGTGATGAACCTGCCGGACAATGCCGATCTCGCGCAGGCGCTGCACGACATGACGGCGCGCCTCGGGCTGCCGACGGGTCTCAGGCAAATGGGCGTCGACGAAAGCGTGTTCGACAAGGTGATCAAGGGCGCGCTCGCCGATCATTGTCACAAGACGAACCCACGCGAAGCGACGGCCGACGACTATCGTCGGATGCTGATCGAGTCGATGTAAGCGCGCCACTTTTACGCCTGAAGCACACGACATGAATAAACCGGTTCCCGCGGCGCGCGCCGCCTATCCGCACTTCCTCGCCATCGGCACGCGCTGGATGGACAACGACGTCTACGGCCACGTGAACAACGTCGTCTACTACAGCTACTTCGATACTGTCGTGAACGAGTATCTGATCCGCGCGGGCGCGCTCGATATCGAGCACAGCACGACGATCGGGCTCGTCGTCGAGACGCAGTGCAACTACTTCGCGCCGCTCGTGTTTCCTGATCGCATCGACGCGGGACTGCGCGTCGTGCGACTCGGCACTTCGAGCGTGCGCTACGAAGTGGGTCTCTTCAGGGAAGGCGACGACGCGCCCGCCGCGCAAGGCCATTTCGTTCACGTCTACGTGGATCGCGAGACGCGCCGTCCCGTCGCGCTGCCCGAGAAGCTGCGCGCTGCGCTCGAACCGCTCGTCGTGCCCAACGTGCCCGTCGTGCATAAGGCGCGGGCGGACTGACGCGTGCAGTCGTTCGTCATCGATGCGCTGAACGGCGTCAGCTATGGGCTGCTGCTGTTCATGCTATCGGCGGGGCTGACGCTGATCTTCAGCATGCTCGGCGTGCTGAACTTCGCGCACGCGAGCTTCTACATGCTCGGCGCGTATGTCGGCTTTTCCGTCGCGGCGCGCGCGGGATTCTGGTGGGCGCTCGTCGTTGCGCCGCTCGCCGTCGGGCTGATGGGCGCTGCGCTCGAACGCTGGCTGCTGCGGCGCGTGCGGCCGCACGGACATCTCGCGGAACTGCTGCTGACCTTCGGCGCGGCGTATCTGATCGGCGAGGGCGTGAAGCTCGTCTGGGGCTTGCAGGCGTTCAACGCAGTCGTGCCCAAGGCGCTCGATGGTCCTTTGTTCGACGTGTACGGCATTGCGTTCTCGCGTTATCGCGCGTTCATGATGGCCGTGGCCGTCGCGATGCTCGTCGCGCTTCATGCGGTGCTGCGCGTGTCGAAAGCAGGCCTCGTCGTGCGCGCGGCGCTCACGCATCCCGATGCCGTCCAGGCGCTCGGCCACGATGTGCCGCGCGTGTTCACCTGCGTGTTCGCGGCGGGCACCGCGCTCGCGGCGCTGGCTGGCGTGATCGGCGCGCCGCTCTTCGTGCTCGAGCCGGCGATGGCGGAATCAGTGGGCTCGATCGTGTTCGTCGTCGTCGTGATGGGGGGACTGGGCTCGCTGGGCGGCGCGCTCGTCGCGTCGCTCATGATCGGCTGCGTGCAGACGCTGGCCGTCGCGAGCGACCTCTCGCTCGGCGATCTGCTCGGCGTTCTGCCGGGTGTTCTGCCCGGCGATTACGACCGCGCGCTGCCCTCCGCATGGAGCGCGCTGACCGTCGCGCAACTCGCGCCGCTCTTGCCGTATCTGCTGCTCGTCGCGACGCTCGCCGTGCGGTCGCGCGGACTCTTCGGACAGCGCGAAGACGATGCGTAACGTTCACGATGCGCCGCGTTCTTCTTCGCGCGTGCTGCGTTGGCGCGCCATCGTGCCATGGGCCGTGCTCGCGTTGCTGCTCGTCGTGCCGCCTTGCGTGTCGACGCAGAGCTGGCTCGTCGCGTGGCTCGCGCAGACAGCGTCGATGATCGTGTTCGCTCTCTCGTACAACCTGCTGCTCGGCGGCGCGGGGCTGCTGTCGTTCGGGCATTCGGCATCGTCGGGTATCGGCGCGCTGATCGCGGCGCATCTGTTCAATCGGATCGGCGTGGCCTTGCCGTTGCTGCCATTGCTGGGCGGCATCGGCGGCGCACTGTTCGGCGCGTTGTACGGCCTCGTCGCGACACGCCGCGCAGGCACCACATTCGCGATGATCACGCTCGGCATCGGCGAACTCGTCGCGGCTGCCGCGTGGACCTTGCCGGACTGGTTCGGCGGCGAAGCGGGCGTCGCGATCGATCGCACGGCAGGTGTCGCGGTGCCGGGCTTCACATTCGGACCCGCGCGCGAAGCGTACGCGCTGATCGCGCTATGGTGCGCGCTGTCCGTGCTCGCAATGTACGCACTGTCGCGCACGCCGTTCATGCGGCTCGCGCATGCAGTGCGCGACAACCCGGTGCGCGCGGCGGCCATCGGCTGCTTTCCCGGGCGCATGCGTTACGAGGTCGTCGTGTGGTCGTCGTTCTTTGCGGGCATCGCGGGCACGCTGGGGCTGATCAATGTCGAGCTGGTATCGACGGAAAGCGTCGGCATGCTGCGCTCGGGCTCAGTGCTGATCGCGACGGTGATCGGCGGCAGCGGCGCGTTCTTCGGGCCCGTCGCGGGTGCCGTCGTGCTGGCGTTCTTCAGCGTCGTCGTCGCGAGCGCGACGCGCGCATGGCTCCTGTATCTCGGGCTGTTGTTCGTCGTCGTCGTGATGGCTTCGCCCGATGGCATCGCCGGATGGTTGCAACGCCAGGCGGCCCGTTTCGCGCGCAACGGCTGGCGCGCGTCGCTGCCGTCCCTCGTCCTGCGAGTGGCGAGCGCATGCGCGTGGTCGCTCGCGGTCGCGCTGTGCGTGCAATGGGCCTACGCGCGACGCTTCGGCACGGAAGAACAGGCGGCGTTCTTCTCGACGATCGATTTCACGTGGCTGGCAATCGGCGTGCCGTGTCTCGCTGCGATCGGCTGGCTCGCGTTGAACATCGCGCGGCGCTTCGAAAGAAGGACTTCTGCCGATGCCCGCGCAGGAGTCCGCACATGATTCCCGCGATTGCGGTGCGCGGCATCGAAAAGCGCTTCGGCGCGACTCGTATCTTGCGCGGCGTCGATCTGTCGATCGAGCCGCACGAACGTCATGCGTTGATCGGACCGAACGGCGCGGGCAAATCGACGCTCTTCAATCTGATCGCGGGCGCAAAGCGGCCGAGCGCCGGGCGCATCGAACTATACGGCGCCGACATCACGCGTCTCGCGCCCGCCGCGATCTGCCGTCGCGGTCTTGCGCGCAGTTTCCAGACGACGAGTTTCTTCGCGAAGCTCAGCGTGTTCGACAATTTGCGCTGCGCCGCGCAGATCGCGAATCGCGACCGCGCGCGCTGGTGGCAGCGCTTCACCGTCACGCGCGGCGCCGATGCGCACGCCGAAGAAGTGCTCGATGCCGTCGGGCTCGGCGCGCGGCGCGACGCGATCGCGGGAACGCTGAGCTACGCGGAACAGCGCGCGCTCGATCTCGGGCTCGCGCTTGCGAGCGGCGCGCACACATTGCTGCTCGACGAACCGACGGCGGGCATGAACCGCGCAGAGGCAGCGCGCGCGGTCGAGCTGATCCGCGTGGCGACGGCGGGTCGCACGTTGTTGATGGTAGAGCACGACATGGACGTAGTGTTCGGACTGGCGGATCGCATCAGCGTGCTCGTGCAAGGGCAGGTGATCGCGACGGGCACGCCGGACGCGATCCGCGCCGATCCCGCTGTGCGCGCCGCGTACCTCGGCGGCGCGCTACC
The DNA here is from genome assembly GCF_040965635.1 of Paraburkholderia phymatum. GTDB lineage: Bacteria > Pseudomonadota > Gammaproteobacteria > Burkholderiales > Burkholderiaceae > Paraburkholderia > Paraburkholderia phymatum_B. The sequence goes on along the minus strand of NZ_JBFRCH010000006.1, from coordinate 973 downwards.
AGGGGACGCGCGATGACCGCGTTGCTGGCGATGCGCGATCTGTGCGCGTGGTATGGCGCGAGCCAGGTGCTGCATGGCGTGAACCTGCATATCGAAGCCGGCGAGGCCGTGGCGCTCGCGGGCCGCAACGGCTCGGGTCGCTCGACGCTCGCGAAGGCGATCATGGGCTTCGTGCGCACGCAGGGCGCGATGGAGTTCGCGGGCCGATCGCTCGCGGGACGGCGCGCGTTCGAAATCGCGAGGCTCGGCATCGGCTACGTGCCCGAGCAGCGCGACGTGTTTCCGACGCTCTCCGTGCGCGAGAATCTGCAGCTCGGCCTGAAGCCGCGCAGCATGCAGCGCGCGGCACGCTTCACGCCCGACGATGCTTATGCGTTGTTTCCCGCGTTGCGCGAACGTGCGCGCACGAAGGCGGGCGCATTGTCGGGCGGCGAGCAGCAGATGCTGTCGGTTGCGCGCGCATTGCTTGGCGATCCCGATCTCGTCGTGATCGACGAACCGACGGAAGGGCTCGCGGGCCAGGTCGTCGAGCAGCTTGCGGCCGCGTTGAAGCTGTTGCGCGAACGCGGCGTCGCGATGCTGCTGATCGAACAGCGGCTCGTGATTGCAGATCGGCTCGCTAGCCGAGTCGCTGTGATGGGGCACGGGGAGATCGTGTTCGACGGGCCGCTCGAACTGTTTCGCCAGCGTCCCGATGTGATGCATGAGTGGCTTGGGGTGGGGTGATGCTTGCGACGCTGGTTGGATTTTTGCCTTTGTCGCTGGCATCCGCGATGCGCCTCGCGGCGCGGGCGTTGCCCCTGTGCGGGGCGGCACTCACTTTCTTTGCCGCCGCAAAGAAAGTAAGGGAAGGTCTGAACAACCCGTTTTTTTATCGCACTTCTGCCGAGCGCCCGAGACAGGGATCGCGGTATCACTGGCACGGCGTCAGACCACTACCGGTCGCGTCTTTTACCCAGCGGCTCGACATCCG
>NZ_JBFRCH010000005.1:0-422482 GCF_040965635.1 Paraburkholderia phymatum | reverse complement strand
CGCTGTCCGTGCCCGGCACGTCGAGAAAATATGCCTGCTTCCCGGTCTGTTCTCCGGATAGCAGATCGTCGCCATCAAATGCTTCTGCCATATTTTGGATTCCTTTGTTTTAGTTTTAGACTCCAGCTCATAACGATTGAACCGCAAACAGCTCGCGGGCAATATCAGAAGAATTCGAAAATTGCCCGAACGGGCGAAAGGCATGCGACCCGCATCAGCAAGCGGACAGAAAAAAGGCCCCCGCTTGCAGCGGACCTGCGAAACCGACCACCCCGTTCTTTAAGAACGAGCCATTTGTGGTCAGCTGAGAGTGGCTCACTCTAAACAGCCCGGCGCGCGAGGGTCCATGAGGTAACTTCGAAAAGCACGTCGCCCGTCAAGTCACTTGAATAATCACGCTCTATGATTTTCCGCCGGTCGTGTACCAGTGCACCCCGGCTTGCGTTTCGCCTTCCTTCGCGGCCAGCGCCTTTCTCGCTTCGCTACGGGCAATGCCCGAGACGTGCTCGGCCTAGCGCCACATCACCGAAAGGATCAGCGCAACGTGTTCCGCTACCGCCCTGCCGTCCAACGCAGCGGCAATAGCCGCACTGCGTGCTGCCCCCTTTTGTCTCGCGCTGCAGATTGCGCAGCGCGTGCCCGAAAAGCGCTCAGCGGTGCGTCCGCGTTTGTTATCAACAGATTCCGTGCACAGGCTTGTTGATAACGCCTGGATAATCACGCTAACCCGTTGAGCGCGCACCTTAATCCCCGACTGACGCACGCACAAAAAAACGCGCCCGTGATTTTCACCACGGGCGCGTTTTTCTATCCGGGCTCAAGCCATCAAGGCTTGTTCGACTCGAACAGATCCATGATCTGCTTCTTCTCCGATGACGTGACGTTCGGAGGCGGCGGCGCAGGCGGCGTCATGCCCGCCGGACCCACGGTGCCGACGGCATCGCCGCCGCTCGCCAGCGGATTCGCCGAATCCATGCCGATGCTCGCGATGAAGCCATTGCCCGGCGTCATGTCCGCATAGAACAGCTCGCCATCGACGCTCGTCACGCCCGTCGGCATTTCGGGCTCGGCCTGCGGCACGCCGCGCAGCGCGCGCTGCATGTAGTCGACCCAGATCGGCAGCGCCAGTTGCGCGCCGAATTCACGGCTGCCGAGCGACTTCGGCTGGTCGTAGCCCATCCATGCGACGGCCACGAGCGATTGCTGATAACCGGCGAACCAGCCGTCCTTCGCATCGTTGGTCGTACCCGTCTTGCCCTGCAGGTCGCTACGGTGCAGCACGTTCGTCCCCGCGCCCGTGCCCCCTGTCGCGACCGAGTGCAGCAGGCTGTTCATGATGTACGCGTTGCGCGGGTCGAGCGTGCGCGGCGCGTCGCGGCCCGCCGTCAGCGGCTGCGCGCGCGAGATCGGCTGACCGTGCGCATCGTCGACTTCGCCGATCAGATACGGATTGATCCGGTAGCCGCCGTTCGCGAACACGCTATACGCGCCCGCCGACTGCAGCGGCGTCACGAGCCCCGCGCCGAGCGCCATGGGGAGATACGGCGGCGTCTTGTCGGCGTCGAAGCCGAAGCGCTGCGTCACGTAGTCCTGCGCGTACTTCGTACCGATATACGACAGGATGCGGATCGACACGAGGTTCTTCGACTTCTGCAGCGCGAGGCGCATCGGCATCGGGCCGTCGGGCTGATCGTCGTCCTTCGGCTCCCATGCGTCGCCGCCGGGCGCGCTCGGCGGGAAGTACAGCGGCGCGTCGTTGATGATCGTTGCCGGTCCGAGGCCCTTGTCGAGCGCCGCCGAATAGATGAACGGCTTGAAGCTCGAACCCGGCTGGCGCCACGCCTGCGTGATGTGATTGAACTTGTTCTTGTTGAAGTCGAAGCCGCCAACGAGCGCGCGGATCGCACCGTCCTGCGGCGTCATCGACACGAGTGCGCCCTCAACTTGCGGCAACTGCGTGATCTGCCAGTTGCCGTCCGCATCCGCGATCAGGCGGACGATCGAGCCCGGACGGATGCGCTGTGCCTGCGCCGCGCGCGGCGACAGCGAAGCCGCCGCAAAGCGCAGCCCGTCGCCCTTGACGCTCGCCTGGGTGCCGTCGAGCAGTTGCACCTTCACTTCCTTAGGCGTCGCCGACGTCACGACGGCGGCCACGATCTCGCCGTTGTCGGGATGCTCGTTGAGCGCGTCTTCGATCGCCTCGTCGCGCTCGTCGCCGGCCGCGGGCAACTCGACGAAGCCTTCGGGACCGCGATAGCCGTGACGGCGCTCGTAATCCATCACGCCCTTGCGCACCGCGTGGTAAGCGGCTTCCTGGTCGGCGGAATCGATCGTCGTCGTGACGCTGAGGCCGCGCGTATAGGTCTCGTCCTTGTACTGCGCGTACATCATCTGGCGCACCATTTCCGCGATGTACTCGGCGTGCACGCTGTACTCGTTGCCCGCCGTCTTCGTGTGGATTTCCTGCTTGACGGCCTGGTCGTACTGTTCCGACGTGATGTAGCGCAGATCGAGCATCCGCTTCAGGATGTACTCCTGCCGGATCTTCGCGCGCTTCGGATTGACGACCGGGTTGTACGCCGACGGCGCCTTCGGCAGGCCCGCGAGCATCGCCGCCTCGGCGAGCGAGATGTCCTTCAGATCCTTGCCGAAGTACACGCGCGCGGCGGCCGCGAAGCCGTAAGCGCGCTCGCCCAGGTAGATCTGGTTCATGTACAGCTCGAGAATCTGGTCCTTCGTCAGCGCGCGCTCGATCTTGTACGCGAGCAGCATTTCATAGATCTTGCGTGTGTACGTCTTCTCGCTCGACAGGAAGAAGTTGCGCGCGACCTGCATCGTGATCGTGCTCGCGCCCTGCGACGAGCCGCCGTGCATGATGTCGGCGAAGCCCGCGCGCAGGATGCCGATGAAGTCGACGCCGCCATGCTCGTAGAAGCGATAGTCCTCGATCGCGAGCACGGCTTTCTTCTGCACGTCGGGGATGTCCTGGAAGCGCACGAGGCTGCGCCGCTCTTCGCCGAACTCGCCGATCAGCACGTGATCCGCCGTATAGATGCGCAGCGGCACCTTGGGGCGGTAATCGGTCAGCGCGTCGAGCGACGGTAGCTGCGGTCCCATCACGACGAGCGCGTAGCCGACGATCAGCGCGCCGACCACCGCGAGTGTCGCGAACAGTCCGACGAACCACAGCGCGATCGTGCCGAAGATCGAGCGGCCACCGCGTCGGTCGCGGTCGTCGGCGTCGTCTTCTTCGCGCTGCGCGTAGCGATAGTCGCGGCTCGGGTTGTCGTTGTTGCCGAAAGATGGTTCGCGGCCAGGGTGGGAAGAATGCGGTCGTTTGATGATTGGCATGACTGGAATGATTGGCGCTTTCCTACACGCCGGCTATGCACGCGCGGTGCGCTCGAATCGTGGTCGTGGTGTCCGTCGCGCCCCGAACGGGCGGCAGCGGCACCGTTGCGCGCCGGAGCGACGCCGATCTGCCGACGCGACAGCGTTCGCGCGGATTTCGCGGCGCCACCGGGTGCGGCGCTGCCGGCGGCGCTGCAATGATACTGCGCGCGACGCTCGTTTCTGCCTTGGCGACTGCCACCCCGCGGCGCCGTATGCTTACCCCGTTCCGGGCGGTCGCACAGCGCGCCCAAACAGGTTCCGGCGCAACGTAACAGCGCATTTTAAAGAAATCAAGCCGCGTGGATCGTGATTTTTTTGTAAGAATTCCCTCATGGTCGTGCCCTGAAGTGCAAAAACGCCGCGCGAACCCCGCTGTGGCGCGGCTGTGCGGTTATCAACAGAAATTGTGCAAAGCCCTGTGGACAATATCCCTGCAACTGGGGCAACCCATTGATGTGACAGCCATTTTGCAAGCCGCCCGATTTGCAGCGGCACACCACCGCGCGCGACGATTTAGTCTTATGATGGTTCGACGCGCGACAAGCAGGCCCCTCACCCTGCCCGGATTCCTCCGCAGTTCGACACCAACAAAGAACGCGAGCCGATCTATGAACAAGCCCAGCGAACGCATCGTCGTCTTCGTGACGCCCGCCCAGAAACGCGCCATCTCCGCGACAGCGGACAACCTCGGCATCAGCGTCAGCGAGCTGATGCGGCGTGCGGTGCTGAGCTTCGGCGCGACCAGCGAGCAGGTCAAGGCGGCGAGCATCGTCGACCGGCTGCGCGCGCCGCGCGAACCGGACGCGCTGAATGAAGCGCTGCAACGCGTCGCGCGCTCGAGCAACCGCATGCGACAGGCGGCGCCGTGGGCGCTCAAGCCTCGCGCCGCGTCGTCTGCCGCGTCGGCTTCCGTGTCTCGTGCCGATGCCTCGGCCGACTCCTCCGCCGTGCGCGAGCCGACCGCATCGCCGGGAAACGATGCCGCGCTCGCCACGTCCGGCAAGCCGCGCGAAACGCTCGCGCCGATCGGTCTCGCGCGCCCCGCCGATTCCGCTGCCGTGCTCGCGGCCGTCGGCGCGCTCGACAGCGCGGATGACGATACAGCCGCGCAAGTTGCTGCGCGCGTGGCGGCCGCGAAAGCCGCCGCTATCGCACACGATACGCACGAGGCGCCGGCAACGGGCAGCGACACGCGTACGCCATCCCGGACTGCCACACTGCTGTCGTCGAAACGCAGCGCCGCCAGCAAGCGCCAACGCGAGCATGAAGAGGACGAACCGAACATCGATCCCACCGAAGGCAACGGCCGCTTCGCGTGAACGCCATGTGTCGACACTTGCCTATGTGGTGTGCGGGCAGGGCCACGCATCGTCGGCTATCCGAAAGAGTACCTTCATCTCATTTGGACAAATCTGCGTATTCGTTCGTTCTTCGATTGCGCTCACCACGCAGGCCGCACAACATTGCGGACGGCCCGGCCGAAACGCGCACGAAATCGTGCTTTAAGACGGTTTTAAGGGGACGCGTGGTGTAATATCCGCGAGCTGTTGAATACCCGTTCGCGTCGATCTTCGGACCGGTTCGAAGCGTCGGACACGGCGTCGCGACAAGGTTAAATTTTCACGGCGCTATTGCAATCCGTGCACGCGCCCCGATGTCGTCGTGAGCATGCGCATGAACGCGATCTGCGATGGCATGCAGCACGATCCGCAGTCTCGCGCATGGCGGCGTAAACTACGTGCTGTCGACGTGATTACGCACCCCATGCAGCGCGCCGGGTATTCAGCGTCGATTTCATCCAATGGAGGTATTCATGTCGCTTTTTGACAGCATCACGCGAACGGTCAAAGGTCTCTTGAACGACGCGGCCGATTCCGTGCAGGACCCGTCGCGTGATGCGCGCCAGATTGTGCGCGAACTCGACGATAGCATCGCGAAAGCGGAGAACTCGCTGATCGAGATCCAGGCGCAGGTCGCCACGCAACAGAGCAAGCATGACGTGGCCGCCGACAAGGCGAAGAAGTACGAGGACGGCGCAAGGCGCGCGCTGCAAGCCGGCGACGAAGCGCTCGCGCGCGAGGCGCTCGGCGCCCAGGCGACGGCCGAAGCGGAGCGCGATGCGCTCGCGAAGGAACTCGCGACGCTCGAGCCGTCGGTCGAGCAGTTGAAGAAGCAGATCGACGACATGCGCGAGCGCCGCAATGATCTGAATGCACGCTCGAACATCTTGCAGGCGAAGCAGCAGATCGCGCAGGCCAAGGACACGGCTGCGACGGCGCTGGGCGGCATCGGCGGCAAGAATCTTTCTGAAGATTTCCAGAAGCTGGAAGACAAGGTGTCGCTGTCGAACGCACGCTCGGACGCGCGCCTGAATTCGGCCGACGAGAAAAGCGGCAAGGCGCTCGACGACAAGCTCGCGGATCTGAATCGCGGTCCGTCTGTCGAGGACCGCCTCGCAGCGCTGAAGAAGCAGTTGGACACGCCTGCGCAGTAACGGCATTGCAGGCGATGTGCGGCGCGCCGGCCAGCAAGCGCATCGGCCGGCGCGCGGCACGGCAACTCGATAGTCATGGAGACGGGCGCCAATCCGCCCGGCCCGCATCATGAAAAAATTCCTCGCAGCAGCCTGTGTTTCGCTGATGCTCGTGTCGGGCGCCGCATTCGCGCTGCCGACAGCGACGCAGATCGAAACGTCGATTCAACAAGGCAACTGGCAGCAAGCCGATTCGCAGTTGAACGAAGTGCTGAAGGCGCATCCGAACAACGCCCGCGCGCACTATCTGTACGCACAGGTGCTCGATCGCGAAGGCCGCTCTGCCGACGCACTCGCGCAGCTTCAGCAGGCGAAGACGCTCGACCCGCAGGTCCGCTTCACCGATCCCGCCCGTTTCGCGCAAACGGAAGCGCGCCTGCGCGCCGACGCCGCGCGCGTCAGCGGCGGCACGGCGGGCAGCCTCGCGGCCAACGGCGCGCATCGCACTGCCAATCCGTTCGCGCAGCAGCAAGCCGCGCCCGTCTCGCCGTCCGCGCTCGAGCAGGCGCCGCAACGCCACGGCCCGTCGATGGGCATGTGGATCGGCATCGCCGTGCTGCTCGCCGCGATCGCGCTGATTCTGCGCTGGACGTTGCGCCGCGCGCGCTCGCAGGAAGATACGCGCGCCAACGACGATCGCCGCGTGCAGCTCAAGCGCGCCACCGATCTGCTCAACGACGTGCGTTCGCTGAAGCTGGACGTGAAGCTGTCGACGGCGCCCGGACACGAAGCGCTCGAACGCGAAGTCGAAGGCATGGAGACGCAACTGCGTGAACTGGTCGAAGCGCTGTCGAACAGCAAGAACCCGGTGCCGCCGTATCAGGTAGAAGATCTCGAACGGCAGGTGGCGAGCCTGAAGGCACGCGCCGAAGGCCGGCCCGATCCGAACGCGGCGCCCGCGGCATCGACAGGCGCAGGCGAGTCCCCGTATGCGCGCGAAGCGAACGAGGCATTCGGGCGCGGCCAGCAACAGGGCTATCCGCCAGGTTATCCGCCGCAAGCGCCCTACCCGTATCCGCAGCAGCAACAGCCGCCCGTCGTCGTGCAGCAAGGCGGCGGTTTCGGCGGCGGCATGGGCGGTCTGCTGACGGGCGTGCTGCTCGGCGAAGCGCTGAGTTCCGGGCGTGACCGCGTGATCGAGCGCGATGTGATCGTCGACGACGAAGCGCGCAAGCGCGCCGGCAACGATGCCAGCTCCGTCGACTTCGGCCAGGGCTCCAACGACTGGAGCGATGGCGGCGACGGCGGCGTGGACATGGGCAGCGACGATTCGGGCGGCTGGAACGACACCTGATATGCGCTCGCTTCGCTACCGGCGCAAGCCGTTCGACGAACGGCCTGAAAACGCAAAGGGCTCCTCCCGGAGCCCTTTTTCATTGCAATCACATCGAACCCTGCGCGTCGTGCTGTGCGAGCGCGACGGCGCCCACGAAAAGCCTGACGACGAAACGCTCCGCGTAGTCGACCAGCGCCTCGCGCTGCGCGGCATTGCCGATGTATTCATGCGACAGATGGAAAAGCTGCAGCACGATCTGCGTGCAGATTTCCTCGACCGTTTCGCGCGAGAGCGCGGGCATCAGGTTTAATTGCACGACGTCGTCGGCCATCTCCGCCGATACCTCATGCAGGTTCACCCGCACAGCCTCGCGCAACGCGGCCGATGTGCCGTGATATTCGGCCAGCGCGCTCAGAAACGCCTCGCGGTTTTCAAGCGCGAACGCGAAGAACGCCGCACATGCGCGACGCGGCGCGCTGTGCGGCTCATCGTGCGCAGCCAGCCATCGCTCACGCCGCAACATCGGACGCAGACGACGGCTGACCCATCCGACGACTTCGCGCGCCAGATCGTCGAGCGTATCGAAGTGCCGATAAAACGTATTGGGATTGAGGCCGGCTTCGCGCGCGAGTTCGCGCAAGCCGAGCGTCGCGAAGCTGCGGCCGCCCGCCGTCAGGCGCAACGCTGCCTCGATCAGCTTGCGCTTGCCTGGTGCGAGTTCCAGTTCCGTTGTCGATTGCATGAGCGTCTTGTTCGATGCGTTGAGGCCGACGGGCGTCGCGATCTCGGAGTCAGCACTTTACAACGATCTTGACGGGCTGTGTACAGTTGTCTACCCTGCGCTTTAACCGTCACAGACGGACATAGACAACTCTTCTTTCCTCTCATTCGCTGCGGAGCTTTGCTGACTCCGCGGACTCATTGGAGCACTGCACGTATGCCCTCACCCTGTCGGGCAGAATTGCGTATCGCAATTGTCGGAAGCGGCTTTGCGGGCATCGGCATGGCTATCCGTCTGAAGCGCCTCGGCTACACGTCGTTCACGATCTACGAGGCGGCGAGCGATCTGGGCGGCACCTGGCGCGACAACACGTATCCGGGCGCCGCGTGCGACGTGCCGTCCCATCTGTATTCGTTCTCGTTCGAAGCAAACCCGTCATGGTCACGCGCATTCAGTCACCAGCACGAGATACTCGCGTACCTGAAGCATTGTGCAGTCAAGTACGGCATCAATAGTGGAATACGCTTCAATGCACGGGCGACGGCAGCGCGCTTCGACGAAACGCAACTCGTGTGGCGGCTCGATATCGAATGCAACGGCGTGCATGAGTCGGTCGAAGCAGATGTCGTGATTGCGGCGAGCGGCCCCTTGTCGCGTCCCGCGATGCCGGGAATCGACGGACTCGATACGTTTAGCGGCAAGATATTTCATTCGGCAAGCTGGGATCATGACTATGCACTCGAAGGCAAACGCGTCGCCGTAGTCGGCACCGGCGCAAGTGCAATCCAGTTCGTGCCGCAAATCCAGCCGCGCGTCGAGAAACTGCTTCTGTTCCAGCGCACCGCGCCGTGGGTCCTGCCGAAGTCCGACAAGCCGGTCAGCGAACGCGCGCGCTGGTTCTTCAGGCATCTCCCATTTACGCAGCGCTGGGTACGCAGCGCGACCTACTGGCAGATGGAGTCGCGCGGCATCGCGTTCTTCGTCAACCCGAAGCTCATGGAACCGACGATGAAATTCGCGCGTGCTTATCTCGAGCGGCGCGTTAAAGATCCTGCACTGCGCGTAAAGCTCATGCCCAGCTATCGGCTGGGATGCAAACGCGTGCTGCTGTCGAGCGACTACTATCCGGCGCTCGGCAAGCCGAACGTCGAAGTAGTGACCGCGCCGATCCGCGCGATCGTGCGCGATGGCATCGTGATGTCAGACGGTACGCATCATGCCGTCGACGCGATCATTTGCGGCACGGGATTCCAGGTGAACGACGCGGGCGCGCCGTTCGATGTGACGGGCATCGGCGGGGCCGATCTCAACGCACTGTGGCTGAGTGATGGCCCCGAAGCGTACCTCGGCACAAGCATCGCCGACTTCCCGAATTTCTTCATGATTGCGGGGCCGAACACGGCCCTCGGCCACAACTCGATGATCTACATGATCGAGTCGCAGATGCACTACATCGCCGACTGCTTGCGCGAACTCCAGCGACGCGGCGCACGCACGATGAATCTGCGCCCGGACGTGCAACGCAGGTTCAATGCACGCCTGCAACGCAACATGCAGCGATCGGTATGGACTAGCGGCTGCCACAGTTACTACCAGACGAAGAGCGGCAAGGTCACGGCGATCTGGCCTGGTTTCACGTTCAGCTTCCGCCGGCTCACGCGACGCGTGCGTGCAGCCGAGTACATCTTTTCGCGTTAGCAGTGTGCATGGAAAGCAGTTGAACCGACGCAGTACAACCTCTTGCGGCATGGCGTGCAAAGGACTGCTGAATTCCGCCAGCGCATGCGACGGAGTTCACGCACCGCGTACCCGGTGCACATTCGATTATGCACGAGGGACTTGGACATATTTCGTTGGAAGAAGCGCCACAACGCGGTTTTGCACGGCCTGCGGATGGTTTTCGTGCAATCGAGGGCTAGCAGCGGTCCGTTGCAGATCTAGCGTTATCTCTGTGCAGATCCGGCGTAGACGCGCGTCTCATAGACAAATTCGACCGTGCCGTCCTGCGCGGTACGGTCGAACAGTTCGCACAGCGCGGCGACCATCGGTTCGTGATTCGGATGCCCCACCTTCGGTGCATAGGACGACGACATCAAACGCCCTTTCAATCCTTCGAAGTCGAGCCGCTGTGCATTTGGAAGACGCGCATTGTGAGTCAAGCCGTCGCCGAACCATTCGGCCATCGATTCGTCGTCGGCATAGCGCTCAGCGATGGACTGATAGTCTTCGCTGAAACGGCGCAGCAGCGCTTCATAGCCCGCGAGAAAGGCACTACCTTCGAGCAGCCGGCTGTTCCACAACAATGCGACCAGACCGCGTGGCTTCAGAATGCGCGCGAACTCCTCGCGCGCCGCGACGGGATCGAACCAGTGAAAGGCCTGCGCAGCGATCACGAGATCGACACTGGCCGTTCCCAATTTCGTGGCTTCGGCCGTGCCCGCGATGCTCGCGTAGCCGGCGTAGTGCGAAAGCCATGCATCGGCGGCCGCGCGCATCGCCTGATTCGGTTCCACGGCGACGACGGGATGCCCTGCCTCGAGCAAGAGCTGAGCCGAGATGCCCGTACCCGCGCCGATATCGGCAACGTGCGCGCCTTCTGCAAGCCCACATGTGTCGTGCAGGAACGTGACGACTTCGCGCGGATAGCCGGGCCGATACTTCACGTAGTCGGTCACGCGGTCAGTGAAGCGCTGAGTGGAATCGTGTGTCATGTGATTGGGAGCCGCGGAGGAAGATCGTTTCATCAGGTCGCTGCGGGTAGTGCAATCGGTTTCAGCTTACGTTACCGTGGTTCATCTACTATTGCATGACAATGCACTGCATCGCGCTTCAGCCGCCGCCTAGCAAGCGCAGCAGATTCCACAGGAACTTGCAGACCAGCACGATCAACTCCCACAGATACACCAGTTGGTCCCAGCCCGACACGCGCGCGAAGGATTCAATCATCGGTCATTGGTTGGTTGATTCGACAGGCGCGAGCTACGACTCGCGCACGCACTTGATCCTACCCGAATCGACTGCGGGATAGTCCCTATCAAGCGTCCCCGTAAGGCGCCGTAGAAAAATGAAAGTGCGTCAGATGTGCAATTCATGTGCCGCAGTTCATCCGTTGCGTCGATCATCGCGTCCCGTCAGCAACTGACGCACGGCATGTAGCACACGTACGGGGCACATGCACGAAGGTGCACGTTCAATGGACATTGAGACGACGACGCGAACACTATCGCCGCGCCGTCCGGGAGCTTTCGCGATGACGGGTTTCTTCGCTCGGCGCACGCGCCGCAAAGGCAGCGCTTCATCGGTCGTGGGCGACATCGCTGCGCAGGCAGGCAAGCTCGGCATCGAAATCTGCGACGTGTCAGGCCATATCGAAGAAGTCGCGGCGCGCGTGAATCGACAGGCCGACGTATGCCAGACGCTTCGCGAGTCGGCTGCCGCAACGCTCGCCGGCAATCACCGGATCGCCGGCGCAGCGCGCGAAATGCACGCCGTCACCGCCCGGGCTGCCGACGAAGTCGGGCAATCGCAGCAAACGCTCGAAGCGTCGCTGTCCGATATTCATGGGCTCGTCGAGGGCGTGACCGTGATCGAGAGCCAGATCAGCGCGTTGCGCGCGGCCCTGTCGCACGTGAGCCGCGTGTCGGAGGAAATCTCGCTGATCGCCCGGCAGACCCATCTGCTCGCGCTGAATGCCGCCATCGAAGCGGCGCGTGCAGGCGAATTCGGCAAGAGCTTCGCAGTCGTCGCGGCCGAGGTAAAGACGCTGTCGGCGAAGACGGCACAAGCCACCGGACAGATCGAGACGACGCTTGCGAAACTCACGGGTCAAACCGAGAGGCTGATCGCCGAGGGCGCCGAAAACACGGCACGAGCGCAGCGCGTACGCGAAGGCACGCGGATGATCGGCGACGTCGTGCACTCGACGGGCCACGCGATTATGCAATTGAATGCAGAGGCGAACCAGATTGCATCGCTCTCCGGTGAAATCGAAGACAAATGCAATGCATTCGAGTCGCAAGTACTGGAAATCGCATCGGACGTCGAGCATTCGGGCGAGAACTTCGTACAGGCGAAGGATCGACTCGGCCATTTGCTGGACGTATCGGAAAGCTTGATCGAACTGACGGCGGCAGCAGGCGTCGAGACGGCCGATACGCCGTTCATCGACGCCGTCGAGCAGGCTGCCGCAAAAGTCGGCAACCTGTTCGAGACTGCCGTGGCGCGCGGCGAGCTCTCGATGAACGATCTGTTCGACGACCGCTACGTGCCCGTGCCCGGCACGAACCCGACGCAATTCGTGACGCGCTTCACCGGGTTCACCGATCGCGTGCTGCCTTCGATCCAGGAGCCGATGCTCGGCCTCGATCCACGCGTGGCCTTCTGCGCGGCCGTCGACGTGCGCGGCTACCTGCCGACGCACAATCTCAAGTTCTCGCAGCCGCAGCGCAACGACCCCGTCTGGAATGCAGCAAACTGCCGGAATCGCCGGCTGTTCAACGATCGTACCGGCCTCGCTGCCGGAACGAACACGAAACGCTTCCTGCTGCAGACTTACCGACGCGACATGGGTGGCGGCGAATACGCGCTGATGAAGGATGCGTCAGCGCCTATCTTCGTGAACGGCAGGCATTGGGGCGGACTCAGAATCGGATACCGGATCTGACAACGGGTCGTCCGGGTAATGGTCGCTAACGTTCGATTAGCAAGAGCACGTCGCAGCAAAACAAGAACGGCCGGTGCTCATCGGAAGCACCGGCCGTTCTATCTCATGCGTTGACTCGCGGCGCCGGATCGAAAATCTGCTCGCCCCGCTGCTTGCGCTCCTAAACCGCCATCGCCAGCCGCCGCTTCTCGGCGCGCTGCATGAAGTGATTGGCAACGACTACGCCCACGGTGACGACTGCAATGAACAACGTCGCCAGCGCATTCATCTCCGGATTCAGGCCGAGTCGCACGCGCGAGAACACCACCAGCGGCAGCGTCGTCGACCCAGGGCCCGACAGGAACGCGGACAGAACCACATCGTCGATCGAGAGCGTGAACGACAGCAGCCACCCCGCCACCAGTGCCTGCGAAATCAGCGGCAACGTGATGAAGAAAAATACACGCAGAGGCGTTGCGCCCAGGTCCAGTGCAGCTTCCTCCAACGACGGATGCAGGTCACGCACGCGCGACTGCACGATGATTGCGACATAGGAAATACACAGCATCACGTGGCCGATCCAGATCGTGAAGATGCCACGTCCCGCCGGCCAGCCAAGCCACTTCCCCATTTCGATGAAGAGCAGCAGCAGCGAAATGCCCTGAATCACCTCGGGGATCACGAGCGGCGCATTGATCATCCCCGTGTACAGCGTGAATCCGCGAAAACGGCCCATCCGCGCGAGCACGAAACCCGCCCAGGTGCCGATGAACACCGATGCGAACGCCGTCAACAGCGCGACCCGCAGCGACAGCCACGCGGCGTTGATCAGTTCGTCGTCCTGCAGCAGTGCGGCATACCAGTGCGTCGAGAAGCGCGTCCATACGGTGACGAGCTGCGACTCGTTGAACGAATACACGACGAGACTGATGATCGGCACATACAAAAACGCGAAGCCGATGGCGAGTGCAATGAATTGCAGAATCCGATTCGGCTTCATCGCTTTTCCTCCAGTTCCTTCGCCTGCGAGTACTGGAAGAGTGCCATCGGCACGAGCAGCAGCAGCACCATTGCGCATGTGACCGCGGATGCCATCGGCCAGTCCGCATTGTCGAAGAACTCATTCCACATCACGCGGCCGATCATCAGCGTGTTCGCGCCGCCGAGCAGTTCAGGAATCACGTACTCGCCCACAGCCGGGATGAACACCAGCAGGCAGCCCGCGATGATGCCGTTCTTCGACAGCGGCAGCGTGATCTGCCAGAACGCCTTCCACGGCTTCGCGCCGAGGTCGTAGGCGGCTTCGAGCAGCGTCAGGTCCATCTTCACGAGATGCGCGTAGAGCGGCATCACGAGAAACGGCAGATACGAATACACCATGCCGATATAGACGGCCGTGTTCGTGTGATACAGCTCGATGGGCGTGTGGATCAGTCCGATCGATATCAGGAAGTTGTTCAGCAGACCATTGTTCTTCAGAATGCCAATCCACGCGTACACGCGGATCAGGAACGACGTCCAGAACGGCAGCATCACTGCCATCATCAGGATGTTGCGCGTCGCGGGGTTCGAGCGCGCGATGTAGTACGCCATCGGATAGCCGAGCAGCAGACAGAGCAGCGTCGAGATCGCCGCGACGACCACCGAGTTCACGTAGGTCGCGAAGTACAGGCTGTCGGTCAGCAGAAACGCGTAGTGCGACAGGTCGAGCGCGACGTGAACGATGCCTTCCTTGAAGGTCGTCAGTTCGGTGTACGGCGGGATGCCCAGTTGCAGATCCGCGAAGCTGATCTTCACGACCAGCAGGAACGGCACGAGGAAGAACAGCAGCAGCCACACGAACGGGCCCGCGACGACGGCCGTGCGCCCCGTCAAATTGAAGCGCCGCACCGGCCAAATCATCAGGGATTGCAGCGCGCTCTTCATGACGTCAGCACCACGCCCGCCGATGCGCTCCAGCGCACATAGACTTCGTCGCCCCATGTCGGCGTTTCGATTTCCGACAGCGCGAGGCTCGACACGTTCGCGATCACAGTCTTGCCCGCGTCGAGCTTCACGTGGTACAGCGAGTAGCCGCCCATGTACGCGATGTTCGTCACGATTCCCTTGCCCCAGTTGAACGCGCCTTCGGGCGGCTTGCGCGTGAGCGCGATGCGCTCGGGCCGCACCGAGATCGTCACGGGCATCCCGAGCGGCCCCGTGATGCCGTGGCTCACGTACATGCGCACGGGCAGATCGGGCGTTTCGATATACACGTGATCCGGCTCGTCCTCGATGACATTGCCGTCGAAGAGATTCGTCGAGCCGATGAACTCCGCCGAGAAGCGGCTATTCGGATACTCGTAGACTTCGCTTGGCGTGCCGAGCTGCACGATCTCGCCTTCGCTCATCACGGCGAGGCGGCTCGCCATCGTCATCGCTTCTTCCTGATCGTGCGTGACCATGATGCAGGTGACGCCGACCTTGTCGAGGATATTGACGAGCTCGATTTGCGTGCGCTGGCGGATCTGCTTGTCGAGCGCGGACATCGGCTCGTCGAGCAGCAGCAGCTTCGGACGCTTGACGAGCGAGCGAGCGAGCGCGACGCGCTGCTGCTGGCCGCCCGACAGCTGATGCGGCTTGCGCTTCGCGAACCGGCCCATCTGCACGAGATCGAGCGCGGTCTGCACGCGCTCCTTCAGCTCGGCTTTCGGCACGCCTTCCTGCTTGAGACCGAACGCGACGTTCGCTTCTACCGTCATGTGCGGAAAGAGCGCGTATGACTGGAACATCATATTGACGGGCCGCCGGTACGGCGGCATCTGCGCGAGGTCTTCGCCGTCGATCAGAATCCTGCCCGACGTGACCGTTTCGAGGCCCGCTAGCATGCGCAAGAGCGTCGACTTGCCGCAACCGGAACTGCCGAGCAGCGCGAACAGCTCGCCCTTCTTCACCGACAGGTTCACACCCTTGACGGCAACCGTCTCGTCGAATTTCTTCACGACGTCGATGATCTGCACGAAGTTATCCGCTGCCCCCTGTGCAGCGGCGGAATTGCCCGAGGACGACACGCCGGCCCCTGCCAGTGCATTCGACTGGTCACTCATGATCTGCTGCTTCTCTCCCTGCATTTGACGAACAAAGCCCCCGGCCGAACGCCGAGGGCTTCATGATGCTGCATTCCTGCACAGCCGTCCGTTTCGGACTGGTTTAGCGGCCGGACTTGAACTCGGTCCACAGCCGCGTCTGCAGACGCTGGATTTCAGGCGGCAGCGGCTTCAGCAGGAACAGCGTCTTGACGACGTCCGCCGGCGGATACACGGCGGGATCGTTCGCGACATCCTTGTCCACGTACTTGCGCGCTTCGAGGTTCGCGCTCGGATAGTAGACGGCGTTCGTGATGGCTGCGTGGACCTGCGGCGTCTCGATGTAGTTGATCCACTCGAGCGCGGCCTCCTTGTTCTTCGCGTCCTTCGGAATCGCCATCACGTCGAACCACACGGGCGCGCCGCCCTTCGGAATGTAGTAGTCGATCTTGTACGGCTTCTTCGCTTCGAGCGCGCGATGCTTGGCGATCACGACGTCGCCCGACCAGCCGTACGCGAAGCAGACGTCGCCGCCGACCATGTCGTTGATGTAGCCCGACGAGTTGAACTGCGTGATGTACGGACGGATCTTCTTCAGCATCGCGAGCGCGGCGCGATAGTCCTCGGGGTTCGTGCTCATCGGGTCCTTGCCGATGTAGTGCAGCGCGGCCGCGAACATCTGGTCGGGCGCGTCGAGCACCGACACGCCACACGCCTTGAGCTTCGAAATGTTTTCCGGCTTGAAGAGGATGTCCCAGCTGTCGAGCGCGACGCCCTTGCCGAGAATCTGCTGTGCCTTCGTCACGTTATAGCCGAGGCCCGTCGTACCGTACGCCCAGGGCACCGCGTACTTGTTGCCCGGATCGGCGCCCGCGACGAGCGCCATCAGCGACGGGTCGAGGTACTTGAGGTTCGGAAGCTTCGACTTGTCGAGCGGCGCGAAGATGCCCGCTGCGATCTGCTTGCCCGCATAGTTGCTGGTCGGCACGACGATGTCATAGCCGGAGTTGCCCGTCAGCAGCTTGGCTTGCAGCGTGTCATCGCTGTCGTAGTTGTCGTACTTGACCTGGACGCCCGTCTGTTTCGTGAAGTTCGGAATCGTGTCCTTGGCGATGTAGTCCGACCAGTTGTACACATTCAGTTGCGTATCTTTTGCCGCCGCCGACATGAAAGGCGTAGCGCACAACACCAGCGCAGCCAGTTGGCCCACCACCCGTTTTTTCATTCCGTTCTCCGTTCTGACCGGCGCGAAAACCGGTCGCTTACCCCGCCTCAAGCCGCTCCGTACAACAGGCGGCTACCCTTGAAAAACCCGAAAGCTACCATCAAACGATGCCCGATTCAAAAAAAACCGCCGGATGTCGCGCAAAGGGTACAGCGCGGCCTTCGTTCAGGGTTGCAGTGCGCTCATGCGCATCGACGCGGGCATCACCCGACTGCGGCCGATGACTTGCCGATCGCCGCTGCGCCCCGCTTGCTTCGCCATGAAGCGCGCCAGAACGGCTGTCACGCCGCTGCAAAATTGGCCGCAATTTTATCGGGTTATCGCATCCTGTCCACCCGAAAAAAACCTCCTTCCCGATACGGCAGATACATCGCGTGTCGCATGGCCGCCGACGGCGCTCGCGCCCCGCCGCAATCCAGCCCGGTGCTCGATACGCGTCTTTTAACATCACTATAGACTGTCAAATAAGCCCAGATAGTGGTAGGCAAGCGGCGTACCGAGAATACGTGGCAGGCACGCTTGCTGCACCGAAAGCTTGGGCCCGTCAGCCCATCACACTGCGATGAACACGAACCCGTTCGCACTCGATCCGTCCCGCCGCCGACGCCGTGGCGACCCGGGACGGCCGCGCCCCAAAAACTGGCTGGGGTTCGTCGGCGCGGGCGCGCTCGTCGCTGTCGGCTACATGGACCCCGGCAACTGGGCGACGGCGCTCGCGGGCGGTGCAGGCTACGGCTACCAGCTGCTCAGCGTCGTGCTCATCTCGAGTCTGATGGCCATGCTGCTGCAGTGGGTCTCGTCGCGGCTCGGCGTCGTGACGGGGCGCGACCTCGCGCAGGTCTGCCGCGAACGCACGGGCCGCCGCACGACGCTCTTTTTGTGGGTCACGAGCGAGATCGCGATCATCGCGTGCGATGTCGCCGAAGTGGTCGGCAGCGCTGTGGCGTTGGAGCTGCTGTTGGGCGTGTCGCTGACAGTAGGCGTGCTGATGTCGGCCGTCGGCACCTTCGCGATGCTCGCGCTGCAGCGGCACGGCCGGCGCACACTGGAGACGTCCGTGGTCGCGTTGATCATCTTCGTCGGGATGTGCTTCGTGGTCGAGCTGGCGCTCGCCCGGCCCGACTGGCGCGCGGCTCTGGCGGGCGCAGCGCCAAGCCCCACGCTATTACGCGACGCGGGCATGGTGTGGCTCGCGGCGGGCATCCTCGGAGCGACCGTGATGCCGCACAACCTCTATCTGCACTCGGCGCTCGTCAAGACGCATGCGCGCTCCGCCAGCAGCGCCGACATCGCCCGCGCGCTGCGCGGCGTCAACTTCGGCACCTTCAGCTCGCTTTCACTGGCTTTCGTGATCAATGCTGCGCTTCTGATCGTGTCGGCGGCCGTGTTCCATGCGAGCGGGCATCACAACGTCACCGATCTCGCCGACGCGCACCGGCTCATCGCGCCGATCGTCGGCTCGCGCTGGGCGGCGGTTCTGTTCGCGGCCGCGTTGCTCGCGTGCGGACTCAGCGCGACCGTGACGGGCACGCTCGCCGGCCAGGCCGTGATGGAAGGCTTCCTGCAGATTCGCCTGCCGCGCTGGCAGCGCGCGCTGCTGACGCGCTCGCTGGCGATCGGTCCGGCGCTCGTGGCCGTTGCCCTGTTCGGGCCTCACGGCTCGGCGCAACTGCTGGTGGCAAGCCAGGTCGTGCTGAGCCTGCAATTGCCGCTAGCGGTGGTGCCGTTGATCCGCTTTGCGTCGGACGCGCGGCTGATGCGTGGCTGGCGCGTGCACGGGGCGCCGCTCGCGCTCGCGTGGGCTTGCGCGGCGGGGATCATCGCGCTGAACGGCGCACTGATCTGGGAGACGGCGACGGGATGAATGAGAGTGCTTGCGCGTGCACCGGCTCGTGGCGCGATGCATCGGTGATGCAGTCGGAGTCGACCATGCTTAGAAGCACTCGATTGCAGTCGCCGCCAGCACCGAAGCGGCGCCGGAAGCCGATTGCGCTTTTGGTTTACCATAGCGGACCGCACGCATTTCCGATCCAAGGTAACTCGATGTCTTCGAATCTGCACGACCTCCCTGATAGTCCCTGCATCGGCGTTTGCTCGACGCTTTTCGACGAGGTCTGCAAGGGCTGTGGCCGTACGGCGGAGGAAGTGTCGAACTGGGTGTTCCTCACCGATGAGGAGAAGCGCGTCGTGTGGGAACGCATCGAACGCGAAGGCACCGCAATGCGATTCAAGTACGACAAGCTGTGATTCGCCTGGACCTCGATGCAGTTTTTTGCAGGAGGTCCCGGTGAAGACGACAAAACAAAACGCCGGCTGGTATGAGAGCCGGCGTTTTTTATTGCATCGAGGTCTTCGTCGCGCTTAGAACTTCATCCCGACACCCACGCCGACGATCAACGGGTCGATATGCAGCGTGCCGAGCGGCGTGCCGTTGAGCGATGCATCCGTTTTCATCCAGACTTTCTTGACATCTACGTTGGCGAATACCGATTTCGTCACTTGCACGTCGACGCCCATCTGCAGTGCCGGACCGAAACTACTGCGCTTGATCGAAATGTCCTGACCACCCGCATGCAGCCCGTTATTGTAGAAGTACGTATAGTTCACACCCGCGCCGACGTACGGCCGAACCTGCCCCTGATGGTTGAAGTGATATTGCAGCAACAACGTCGGCGGCAGGACGTTGACACCGCCCAGTCCGCCGAGGCTCGAAGTCAGTTGATGCCGCGACGTGCCGAGAATCAGTTCCACGCCGATGTTGTCGCGGATCATGTACGTGAAATCGAGTTCAGGCACGGTTGCGTTGTTGACGCCGACGTTGAGCGTCGACAACATATCGCTGGTGCGAACCTGCGGCACGATCGTGATGGCGCGCAGGCGCACGAGTGTGTCGCCCGCATGAATGCCTGAAGTCGAATCGCTGTCTGCTGCGAAGGCGTGTGGAGTCGTCAGCGCTATCCCTGCTGCGCAGAGAGTGGCCGCGATCAATCGAGTGTTTCCGGTCATAAGCTACCCTGATTTTTTTGTGATTGCGTGACCAATGTAGTAACGCGCGGTCGATTGTCGAAGCTCGTCAGGGTGCGCTCATTGACCGCCGTCAACCCAGGGAAAATGCCAGGCGCCCTGCGACAGCCGGTCGCGCAACACCCGTCAGCAACAGTTCCAGGAGATCCCGCACACTGCGAATTGCATTGCCGAATGGCAGTGCTTCGCGTCCACGGAAGAACAGGCCGTTGGCTACATCACCGCGCAGTGCAGCAGCCAGCCGCGTATCGATGCAGAAGTGGCCGAACTTTTCGATGCCGTCGCGCAAACCACATGCACTCAGACACTCGAGTGCAGTCGGACACGCGCGCTTGAGTGCACCGATCTTCGTGCGAATGCGGGTCTCATTACGCAGATAGCGATCGAGCCACGGCGTCTTCACTGCGCGCGCCGGAAGGCCCGTCACGCTGACGAATTCCACGATGTCATCGGGCTTAGCATCAGCCAGCACGCGCTTGAAATTCGGATGGGCGTCGCCCTCCTCGGTGACGGCGAATGGCGTGCCGATCTGCACGCCGTTTGCGCCTGCCTCCAGACAGGTGCGCACAGCGGCATGACTGTTGATGCCACCTGCAACGATCACAGGCACTTCAGTTCGGCTGATCTGCAACGAATTGAACAGTTCGTCGATCTCCTGCAATACCCGCGCGAATTCGAAGCGCGCATCGTACATGTCGTCGAGATTCGTCACGCCGAGATGACCGCCCGCGTGAGCGGGATGCTCGATAACGATCGCATCGGGCAAGCGGCCTTTCTTGATCCACTTCTTCAACACGACGCCGACGCCGCGGCTATCGGACAGGATCGGGATCAATGCAATATCGTGCCCCTGTGTCATATCCGGCAGATCGAGCGGTAAACCTGCGCCCATGACGATTGCATCGGCGCCCTTTTCGCAGGCGATCCGCACGTAATCCGCGTGGGCGTTGACCGCCTTCATCACATTGACGGCGATCATTCCGCGCCCTTCGCCCAGCGTGCGCGCGGCTACGATTTCGCGCGCAAGCGCGGTGCGATTCGCGTCTTCCAGCGTCGCGCGATCGGGTATCGCGCGGCAGCGTTCGAGCAGATCGGGATGATGGTGGCGCAGGTCGATACTTGCGATCGTGCCGAACGCACCTTCGCGCGCCACGCTGCCTGCAAGGCGGTGCGCGGACACGCCGACGCCCATGCCGCCCTGCACGACGGGCAACAGCGACCGCCCACGAATCACGAGCGGCGCAAACGGATGAGAGGGAAACATGAGAGGCCTCCGTCGTCGATGGGATTCGACGCAAAGCCTCGATGGTCGCAACTGGCGAATGCAGTATGTTGAGTGAAGTCAAACAAAAGTGCGCGCCCGTCGAGGACACGCACTTTGGTTGCGCTTCGTCATCTGCAGTGCATGCGGTGACGAGATAAATCGCAGCGCATCGCGTTCATGCAGATAGGTGCAGATCTACGCAGGCTTGTTGACCTTTAACTGCATCGACTTGTACTCAAGATACTCTTCGAGTCCGTACGTACCGTTCTCGCGGCCGTGCCCGGACTGCTTGAAGCCGCCGAACGGAGCGGCCATGTTCCATGCGCCGCCATTGATGTCGACCTGCCCCGTGCGGATGCGCCGCGCGACGCCGATCGCGCGCTCGTCGCTGCCCGCCCATACCGCACCACCGAGACCGTATAGCGAATCATTGGCGATGCGCGCGGCTTCGTCTTCGTCCTTGTATGTGAGGATCGTCAGGACGGGCCCGAAGATTTCCTCCTGTGCGATCGTTGCTTTCGGATGCACACGGCCGAACACCGTCGGCTTGACGAAGAAGCCTTTGGACACTCCGTCCGGCATGCCCAGACCGCCTGTCACGAGATCCGCGCCTTCCTCAATGCCACGCGCAATATAGTGCTGCACGCGCGCTTGCTGTGCAGCCGAAGAGAGCGGACCAAGACGCGTCGTCTCGGCACGCGGATCGCCCGCCACGAAGACCTCGGCCGCCTTCTTCGCAAGTTCGCGCACTTCGTCATAGTGCGATTCCGGCACGATCATGCGTGTATGCGCGGAACAGGTTTGCCCCGAATTCAGGAAGCACGCGTTCACCGTGCCCTTGACCGCCGCTGCAAAATCCGCATCGTCGAGTATCACCGACGCCGACTTGCCGCCCAGTTCCAGCGCGACACGCTTCACCGATGCCGCTGCCAGTTCCGATACGCGCTTTCCCGCGCGCGTGGAGCCCGTGAACGACACCATGTCGACGGACGGGTGACTGGCGAGCACTTCGCCGACAACCGGTCCGTACCCACAGACGAGATTGAATACACCAGCGGGCAGTCCTGCATCATGAATCGCTTCGGCGAGCACGAACGCATTCAGCGGCGCGACTTCCGACGGCTTGAGCACGATAGTGCAGCCCGCAGCAAGCGCCGCTGCAACCTTCAGCGTGATCTGGTTTAGCGGATAGTTCCACGGCGTGATCGCGGCCACGACACCGACCGGTTCTCGCACGACGAGCGAATTGCCGACCTGCTCTTCGAACAGGAATTCACCTGCCAGCTTTGCGTAGGCATTCCAGTTGTACACGGGACCACCCACCTGAATCGCACGCGCAAGTTTGATCGGCATGCCGACTTCGCCGCAGATATAGCCGGCGAGTTCATCGGTACGCGCCTTCAGGTTATCGGCAATCTTTTGCAGGTACCTGGCGCGCTCCCTGGGTGGCGTCGCCGCCCAACTGTCGAATGCGGCACGCGCAGCGTTGATCGCCTCTTCGGCATCCGCTTCGATGCCTTCGGGAATGCGGCCCAAAATCTCCTCGGTGCCCGAATCGATCACGTCGATCGCGCCGGTGCCACATGGCTTGATCCATTTGCCGTCGATGTAGAAGTGCTCAAAGGTCTTCATGTCTTCTGTCCTGTCGCCCGGATAATGGGTTTATTTTACTCGCCGGCATAGGACGCATTCAGACACACGCAAGACTAATCGGTCCGGGCAACACCATAGCGTTACCGCTCGAAATAAAAAACCCGCTTCGTCTGAAGCGGGTTTCCGCAAGAAGCCAAGCGGTAACGCTTGCTTACTGCACGCCCTGGCTCGCCAGGAAGTCTTCGTAATTGCCGCCGAAATCGTTCAGCGTGCCGTCCGTCTTCACTTCGATGATGCGGTTGGCGAGGCCGCTCACGAATTCACGGTCATGCGAAACGAAAATCAGCGTGCCGTCGTACTTTTCCAGTGCGATCTGCAGCGATTCGATCGACTCCATGTCCATGTGGTTGGTCGGCTCGTCCATCAGCAGCACGTTATGCCGGCCCAGCATCAGCTTGCCCCAGATCATCCGGCCCTTCTCGCCACCGGAAAGCACCTTCACCGACTTCTTGATGTCGTCTGCATTAAAAAGCAGGCGACCAAGCGTGCCGCGCACCATCTGCTCGTCGTCACCTTCCTTGCGGTAATGGTCGATCCAGTCCATGAGCGTGACGTCGTCCGGAAACTCTTCGTACGTGTCTTGCGGCATATACCCGACGTTCGCGTTTTCGGCCCACTTGATCGTGCCGTGGTCGACTGTGAGATTGCCATACAGCGATCGCAACAGCGTCGTCTTGCCCGCGCCGTTTTCGCCGATGATCGCAATGCGCTCGCCCGGCTGCACGCTAAAGTTGAACTTCCGGAAAATCGTGCGATCGTATTTCTTCGTGATCTCTTCCGCGACCACTGCAATATTGTGCAGTTTCTTCTCGTACTCGAAGCGGATGAACGGATTCTGACGCGACGACGGCTTGAATTCCTCGATCTTGATCTTGTCGATCATCTTCAGGCGGCTGGTTGCCTGACGCGCCTTCGACTTGTTGGCCGAGAAGCGGCGCACAAAGTCCTGCAGGTCGGCGACGCGCTCCTTCGCCTTCGCATTCGCGGCCTGCTGGCGCTCGCGCGCCTGCGTGCTCGCGAGCATGTAGTCGTCGTAGTTTCCCGGGTAGACCTTCAGCGTGCCGTAGTCCATGTCCGCCATGTGCGTGCAGACCTGGTTCAGGAAGTGACGATCGTGCGAGATGATGATCATCGTCGAGTCGTATTCGTTCAGCACGTCCTCAAGCCAGCGGATCGAGTTGATGTCCAGGTTATTGGTCGGCTCGTCCAGCAGCAACACGTCAGGCTTCGAGAACAGCGCCTGCGCCAGCAGCACGCGCAGTTTCCAGCCCGGCGCGACATTGCTCATCGGACCATTGTGCAGGTCGATCGCGATGCCAATACCGAGCAGCAGTTCACCCGCGCGCGCTTCCGCCGTGTAGCCGTCGTACTCGGCAAACTTCGCTTCGAGTTCGGCCGCGTGCATGTAGTCGTCGTCGGTGGCTTCCGGATTCGCGTAGATCGCATCGCGCTCGGTCATCGCCGCCCACATTTCCGCGTGGCCCATCATCACGACGTCGAGCACGCGAACGTCTTCGTACGCAAACTGGTCCTGACGCAGCTTGCCGAGACGAATGTTCGGCTCAAGCATTACATTTCCGGAGCTCTGCTCCAGGTCGCCGCCCAGGATTTTCATGAACGTCGATTTGCCGCAACCGTTCGCACCGATCAGGCCGTAGCGGTTGCCTTCGCCGAATTTAACCGAGATGTTCTCGAACAGGGGCTTCGGCCCGAATTGCATGGTGATGTTGGCAGTAGACAGCACGGCGCGTCCCTTTGAATGTAGATCGGCGAAAAACCAAATATTTTAGCAGGTTATCGCATGGAACGCGCCGCTCCCCGGGCCACCGCGGTGCCCCGCTACGCTTTTTTGCGCGGCGTGTGCAACACGTCGATGAAACCGGACAAATCGGCGTCCGCCAGTCCCATGGCTGCACCCAGGCGCAGTAGCTGCTGCACTGTGCCAGAAACCGGCATTGGAGTGCCTGTTTCGTATGCGGCGGCTGCAATCGTATCGACGTCCTTCTGGAACGTGCTCAAGGCGCCGATGGGCGGCTGGCCTGCTTGTGTCATGCGCGGCACGAAGGTCTGCAACAGCACCGAGTCGGCCCAGCCGCCGGCGAGCGCCTGCGTCAGATGTGCGGCGTCGATGCCGCTGCGTTGCGCAAGACTGACGGCTTCGGCGATCGCCGCCACCGTCGACGTGACGATCGCCTGATTGCACAGCTTGGTCGTCTGTCCCGCGCCCGCCGCGCCCATACGCGTGACGCGCGTCGCATAGGCCCCGATGACGGGCGTCACCGCCTCGACGTCGGCGGCGTCTCCACCCGCCATCACGGCGAGCGTGCCCGCGATTGCGCCTGCAACGCCGCCCGACACGGGGGCGTCGATCCAGCCGATATCCGCTTCGGCGGCCCGCCTCGCAAAGACGCGTGTCGCCGACGGCGGAATACTGCCGTGATCGACGATCCAGCGAACAGGGCTCGCTCCGTTCGACTCGTTGACACCCTGCACCACGCCGTTCGTGCCGAACACGACTTCCTCGACTGCCGGTGCATCCAGCACGCACAGGAAAATGGCTTCAGCCCGACTGGACAATTCCGCAGGTGTCGACGCGACGGTCGCGCCATCAGCCACTAGCACGTCCGCCTTGGCGCGCGTGCGGTTCCACACCTGCACTGCATGTCCTGCACTCAGCAGATGCCGGATCATCGGCGCACCCATCAGTCCCGGTCCGCAAAAACCGATCTCCACTTGTTTCTCCTCTGTTCAATTCAAACAAACGCACCGGATTACAGCCGTCGTCGTGCGGCACACGAAGCGTCAATGATACCGGCGGCATCGCAATGCATCGTGCCGGGCACGCGACGTGCGGCATGAATTCTGGTTCGTTCACACGACACGCATTGCCTATACTCTTTTCGACCACAAGGAGGTGAATCATGAGCGACCACGTGTACAAGCAGATCGAGCTAACCGGTTCGTCGACGAAGTCCAGTGACGACGCGATCCGTTGCGCGATCGAAAAGGCCAGCAAAACACTGCGCAATCTGCACTGGTTCGAAGTCGTCGAAACGCGCGGCCAGATCGAAGACAACAAGGTTTCGCACTGGCAGGTGACGCTCAAGGTTGGCTTGCGCATCGAGGATTGATGCCGGCGTAGGCCTGCATGCATGCGGCCGTGAAAACGCTGTCGCTCGATTCGCGTACCTCATGAAAAAAGCTGCATAGGACCGGGAGCCCTATGCAGCCTCAGCGTCCGCACGCGCTGCGCGAAACCACGTGCATGGAAACTTACGCGCCGCGTCAAACCCCGCATGCAGCGCTCGATTCACATCGCCATGTCACTTCGGCACGTCAGTTCCGCGATTCACCTCATCACGTCACTTCGGCAACGAGCCGTCCACGCCCTCGACGTACCAGTTCAGGCGCTGTAGTTCAGGATCGGTCAGCGTCTTGCCGGCCGGCACCTTTACTGCACCCGTCTGATCCTTGATGGGGCCCGTAAAGACGTCCCACTTGCCACCCGACAGTTGCGTGCGCTTCGCTTCGACTTCCTTCAGCGCATTGGCCGGGATCGCCGACGTGTTCAGGTCTTCCAGATTGACAGCCTTCTGCGGAATGCCCCACCACACGGGGTCGTTCTTCCACTTGCCGTCCAGCACCTGCTGGATGGCGGCCGAGTAATACACACCCCAGTGCGCGACCACCGAGCCGAGATGCGCATCGGGACCGAACTTCTTCATATCCGAATCCCAGCCGAATGCATGCACATGCTTTTCGGAAGCCGTTGCGAGCGTCGCACTGGAGTCGGTGTTCTGCAGCAGCACGTCGGCGCCCTGGCCGATCAGCGTTTCTGCCGCCTGCTTTTCCTTGCCCGGATCGAACCAGCTGTTGATCCAGATGACTTTCGTGTGCACCTTCGGATTCACCGAGCGCGCGCCAAGCGTGTATGCATTGATGTTGCGCACCACTTCAGGAATCGGCACCGACGCGACAAAGCCGAGTGTATTCGTCTTCGTCACATAGCCCGCAGCGACGCCTGCGAGGTATGCACCCTGATACATGCGCACGTCATACGTGCCGAAGTTCGCTGCCTTCTTGTAGCCGGTTGCGTGCAGGAAAACGGTGTCCGGGAAGTCCTTCGCCACCTTCAACTCGAAGTCCTGATAGCCGAAGCTCGAACCGAAGATGATCTTGTTGCCCTTGTTCGCCAGATCGCGGAACACTCGTTCCGAGTCCGCGGATTCCGGCACGTTTTCAATGCGCGTGATCTTGATCTTGTTGCCGAACTTCGCTTCCGCTTCCTTCGATCCCTGGTCGTGCGCAAACGTCCAGCCCGCGTCGCCCGGATTGCCGAGGTACACGAATGCGACGCCGGGTACATCGGCGGCCCGAGCCGTCTGCGTCAGCGCGCTGCTGGCAGCCAGCGACGCAGCCGCCAGCGCAAGTGCGCCCAGCATGGTTCTTTTTTTCATGTTTTCTCCTGTCGTTGGGTTTCGATTGATGAACCGGGACGCATGGGCCCCGCGTATGGATTCGTTCAGGCGCTCAGCCCGCCGCGAAGAACGGCTTGCCGAGAGACGCAGGTGCATTCAGGCGGATCGTGTTCGGATTGCGCGAAATCAGCACGAGTACAACAACGGTCGCAAGGTAAGGCAGCATCGCAAGAAACTGCGTCGGCACTGGAACGCCGATCGCCTGTGCGTAAAACTGCAGGCCCGTCACTGCGCCGAACAATAGTGCACCGATCAACAATCGTCCCGGACGCCACGTTGCGAATACGACCAGTGCAAGCGCGATCCAGCCACGACCTGAAGTCAACTGCTCCTGCCACAAGTGCAGATTGACGATCGAGTAGTAGCCGCCCGCGAGCCCCGCCATCGCGCCGCCAAAGAGCGTCGCGCCGTAGCGCACGCCGATCACGGGAAAACCGACGGAGTGCGCGACCTGCGGCGACTCTCCGACCGAGCGCAGCACGAGCCCGGCGCGCGTGCGGTACAGGAACCACCCGACGACGGCGAACATCACGAACGCGAGATAGTCGAGCGGCGTGAGGCTGAACAATGCGGGGCCTAGCACCGGAATCTTCGAGAGACCGGGAATGACCCAAATGCCGATCGACTCGCGCACGGCCGCCGACGTGTACGGCTTGCCGACATACGCCGAAAGGCCGATCCCGAAGATCGTCAGCGAGAGGCCCGTGGCGACCTGGTTCGCAAGCATCGACAGCACGAGGAACGCGAACAGCAGCGACATCGCAATGCCCGCGCCGATCGCGGCGAGCACGCCGAGCCACGGGTTGCCCGTGATCGACGTCACCGCGTAGCCCGTCACGGCGCCCATCAGCATCATTCCTTCGACGCCGAGGTTGAGCACGCCCGACTTCTCGGTCACGAGTTCGCCGATGCCCGCGAACATCAGCGGAATCGCCGCGACGACCGCGCTCGACGTCAGCGAGCTAGCTTGTTGAATGTCCATGCTGATCCCGTTTCGAGCGTTGTTACGATGCCGCGATGCCGCGACGGCGCACGCGATAGTTGACGAACAGGTCGGCGCCCAGCAGGCAGAACAGCAGCAGCCCCTGGAACACGCCGGACAAGGCCTGCGGCAGTTGCATCGACGTCTGCACGGCTTCACCGCCGAGGTATAGCAGCGCCATCAGCAGACTCGCGAGCACGATGCCGACGGGATGCAGCCGTCCCACGAACACGACGATGATCGCGGTGAAGCCATAGCCCGGCGACCACGTCGCCTGCAACTGGCCGATCGGGCCCGCGATCTCGCCCATGCCCGCGAGGCCCGCCAGCGCGCCGCTGATGAGCAGCGACGTCCAGATCGTCTTCTTGTCCGAGAAGCCCGCGTAGCGCGCGGCGAGCGGCGCAAGACCGCCCACGTTCATCCGGAAGCCAGCAAAACTCTTGCGCATGAAGAGCCACACGAGCGGGATCGCCACGATCGTCACGAAGATCGATGCGTTCAGCCGCGTGCCGCGCATGAATTTCCAGTGCCAGTCGCCGTAGAGCGTCGGGTACAGCGCGTCGCCCGTGAACATTTCGGAGAGCGGAAAGTTCATGCCCTGCGGGTCGCGCCACGGGCCGCTCACCAGATAGATCAACAGTTGCGTCGCGACATAGGTGAGCATCAGGCTCGTGAGAATCTCGTTCGTGTTGAAGCGGCTCTTGAGCAGCGCGGGAATCGCCGCCCACGCCATGCCGCCGAGCATGCCCGCGATCATCATCGTCGGCAGGATCCACCAGCCCGTCGCCTGATCGAAGTAGATCGCGACGCCGCTCGCGGCGATGCCGCCCAGCACCATCTGCCCTTCCGCGCCGATGTTCCACACGTTCGCGCGATAGCCGATCGCCAGACCCAGGCCGATCAGGCACAGCGGCGACGCCTTCAGCAGCAGTTCGGACCAGCCGTTGACGCTCGAAAGCGGCTCGACGAAAAACGCGACCATTGCCTGCACGGGATCGCGGCCGACGAGGCTGAAGATCAGAAAGCCGATCACGAGCGTCAGGAGCGCGGCGATCAGCGGCACGGCGAGCTGCATCGTTCGCGAGGGCGTCGTGCGGGCTTCGAGTCGGTACGGAAGAATCATGGTGTGCCTGGTCGATGGGGTATCTGCGGTTTGATGCAGGCTCGCGTGACGCGCGTCGAATCGTGCATGTGCCGATTGCGTGCGCCGTTATGCATGCGCCTCGTCATTCATGCATTGTCATTCATGCACTGTCATGCATGCGCCGGTTGGCCGGCCGACGGCGGCGCACCTTCGCGGTCGCCGAAGAGACCGGCCATCCAGCGGCCGATTTCCTCAGCGTTCGTGTCGCCCGTCTTGCGCGACGGCGACAGACGCCCGCGCGCCAGCACGGCAAGGCGATCGCAAATGTCGAACAGCTCTTCGAGTTCCTCGGAGATCACCAGAATCGCGACGCCGCGCGCCGACAGATCCAGCAACTGCTGCCGGATGAATGCAGCCGCGCCGACGTCGACGCCCCATGTCGGCTGCGCGACGACGAGCACCTTCGGCGCCTGCAGGATCTCGCGTCCGACGATGAACTTCTGCAGATTGCCCCCCGACAGGCTCTGCGCGAGCGCGCCCTCGCCGCCGCAGCGCACGTCGAAGGCTTCGATGCAGCGCTTCGCAAACGCACGCATCGCGCCCGCGTCGATCCAGCCCGAGCGGACCATCTGCTGCCGGTGCGCGGTCAACAGCGCATTCTCCGCGAGCGACATCGCGGGGACGGCGCCGCGTCCCAGACGCTCTTCTGGCACGAACGCGAAGCCCAGCTTGCGGCGCGCCGCGGCGCCCAGCTTGCCGGCGGGCTTGCCGCAGATCGTCACGGCATCCGCGCGATGTCCCTTGTTGTTGCCCTTGTGCTCACCCGAGAGCGCGGCGAGCAGCTCGGCCTGCCCGTTGCCCGACACGCCCGCGATGCCGAATATCTCGCCGGCATGCACGCTGAACGACACATCGTCGAGCGACGTGCCGAACGGATCGTCGCTCGATGACGACAAATGCTTCACATCGAGCAGCACGTCGCCCGGCATGTGCGCGCGGCGCTCGTAATCGGGCAGCGAATGGCCGACCATCAGTTGCGCCAGCGACGCGTGCGTTTCTTCGCGCGGCTTCACGTGGCCCGTCACCTTGCCGCCGCGCATCACGGTCGCCGTGTCGCAGAGCTCCTGGATTTCGTCGAGCTTGTGGCTGATGTAGAGAATGCTGCAGCCTTCCGACGCGAGACGGCGCAGCGTCTCGAACAGCTTGCGCACGGCTTGCGGCGTAAGCACGGAAGTCGGCTCGTCCATGATCAGCAGGCGCGGGTTCTGCAACAGGCAGCGCACGATCTCGACGCGTTGCCGCTCGCCCACCGTGAGGCTGTGCACGTGACGCTGCGGATCGATGTCGAGCCCATAGTCCGCTGACACCTCGCGGATGCGCTTGCCGAGCGCCTTCAGATCGAACGGCTCGTCGAGAGCGAGCGCGATGTTCTCGCCAACCGTCAGCGTCTCGAACAGCGAGAAGTGCTGAAACACCATACCGATGCCGAGCTTACGCGCGGCAGCGGGACTCGCGATCTCGACGGGCTGCCCTTCCCAGCGGATTTCGCCCGCGTCCGGCCGCACCGCGCCGTAGATGATCTTCATCAGCGTGCTCTTGCCCGCGCCGTTTTCGCCGAGCACCGCGTGGATTTCGCCGGACGCGACGATCAGCGTGACCTCGTCGTTGGCGCGCACGGCGGGATACTGCTTGCTGATGCCCGCGAGCGCGAGGCGCGGTGTGGCGCCGCCGCTACGGTTTGCGCCGTTTGCGTGTGCGCTGCCGCCCGTCGGGCTGACTGAAGATGTGTCGCTCATGTTGTTCCGTATTACGCGTGGTCCCGCCAGCACGCGGCCTCACGCGCTTCCCCGATTGAATTGCCCGCCTGGACGCGCGTGTCGTGGTGCCGCAGCCGATCGACGATACCGAAATCGACCCCATCAGTCGAGCCGCCAAAATTCCCGCGGAGCCGCGCCAATGCACGGTTTGCGGGTATCCCTCCCTTGACGCTTCCTTATCTCTATATTAAAACGCATATAGCCCCATGCCAGCTCGATCAGCCTGAACATATATTTCGGAGAATTCATGAGCCAACAACGCGAGGCGATCGACACTTACCTACTGCGCGTCTTGCACACTCTTCTGATGGAGCGCAGCGTCACGCGCGCCGCCGTCAAGCTGAACCAGTCCCAACCCGCCATCAGCGCCGCGCTGCGACGGCTGCGCGACATCACCGGCGACCCGCTGCTCGTGCGCGGCAAATCCGGCATGGTGCCGACCGAGTATGGGCTGCGCCTGCTCGAACCCGTCCAGAATGCACTGCGCGAGATCGAACGCATTAAATTTCAGCAGCACAACTTCGACCCCGCTACGTCGATCCGCTGCTACCGGATCGGTTGTCCCGACTATCTGAACGTGCTGTTCGTGCCGACTGTCGTCGAGCGCTTCCGCCAGGCCGCTCCTAACGCGACACTCGAGTTCCACTCGCTCGGGCCTGCGTTCGACTATGAACTGGCGCTGGAGGACGGCAAGCTCGATATCGTCGTCGGCAACTGGCCGGAACCGCCCGAGCAGCTGCACCTGTCGAACCTGTTCGTCGACCAGATCGTGTGCCTGATGAGCAACACGCACCCGTTCGCCCGGCGCGGCAACCTGACGCTCGACCAGTACCTGAACGCGCCGCATCTCGCGCCGACGCCCTATTCCGTCGGCCAGCGCGGCGCGATCGACGTCCATCTGGCCCGCGAGCGCCTGAAGCGCCATGTCGTCGTCACGCTGCCGTACTTCAACCTCGCGCCTTACGTGCTGATCAAGTCCGACCTGATCTTCACGACGACGCGCCTCTTCGCCGACTACTATGCGAAGTTCCTGCCGCTGACCGTCGTGCCCGCGCCGCTCGACTTCCCGCCGATGCAGTACTACCAGCTGTGGCACGAGCGCGTGCACTACTCCGATGAAGTGCGCTGGTTGCGCAGCCTCGTCGCGGAGGCGACCAAGACGCTCGTCGACAAGTAAAGCGACAAGAAAGCACTATGTTGCAGGCGGCGGTTATGAAACCGCCGCTTCGCATTTGAAAAGTGCCGCTTCGCGTTCAACCGGCACTTTCGTACAGCGACTTCGCAAGACTGTTGTGCCGTTCGATCACGGGGCCGAGATCCACCGTCGTCAGCACACCATCCTTCACGACGATCCTTCCATCGATCACGTTCGTCGATGCCTGAGACGGCGCGCAGAACACGAGCGCCGCGACGGGATCATGCAGTGCACCCGCAAAAAGCGGCTGGCGCAGATCGAACGACACGAAATCCGCTGCCATGCCGGGAGCCAGTGCGCCGATATCGTCGCGGTTCAGCACCTTTGCGCCGCCGAGCGTCGCGATTTCGAGCGCTTCGCGCGCGGTCATCGCGCCGGGCCCGAAACCGACCCGCTGCAGCAGCAACGCCTGACGCACTTCGGCGACCATCTGCGCGCCATCGTTCGACGCCGATCCGTCGACGCCCAGCCCGACGGGCACGCCCGCCAGCCGCATCTTCTTTACCGGCGCGATGCCCGACGCGAGCCGCATGTTCGAACACGGACAGTGCGCGACGCCCGTGCCCGTGCGCGCGAAGAGGCCGATGCCGGCATCGTCGAGTTGCACACAGTGCGCATGCCATACGTCGCGGCCGACCCAGCCCAGGTCTTCGGCATACTCGGCCGGCGTCATGCCAAACTTCTCACGGCTGTATGCAATATCGTTCACGTTCTCGGCGAGGTGTGTATGCAGCGACACGCCGTAGCGCCGCGCCAGTGCAGCCGATTCGCGCATCAGGTCGCGGCTCACCGAGAACGGCGAGCACGGCGCGACAACGACGCGCAGCATCGCGTAACGCCCTTCGTCGTGATACGTCTCGATCAGACGTTGCGTGTCATTGAGGATATGCGCTTCGCTTTCGACGACGGAATCGGGCGGCAGGCCGCCGTCCTTCTGTCCGACGCTCATGCTGCCGCGGCTTGCATGAAAACGCATGCCGATGCGGCGCGCGGCGGCGATGCTGTCGTCGAGACGGCTGCCGTTCGGATAGATGTACAGGTGATCGCTCGACGTCGTGCAGCCTGAGAGCAGCAGTTCCGCCATCGCCGTCAGCGTCGAAATCCTGATCATTTCCGGCGTGAGATTCGCCCACACCTTGTACAGGTTCGTCAGCCAGCCGAACAGTTCGGCGTTCTGCGCGGCGGGAATTGCGCGCGTCAGGCTCTGATACATGTGATGGTGCGTGTTGACGAGCCCGGGAATGACGAGATGCCCCGTCATGTCGAGAATCTCGTCGGCCGTGTCCGGCAGTTCCGCGGTCCTGCCGACGGCGACGATCCGGTTGTCCTCGATATAGAGGCCACCGTCGCGCAGTTCGCGTCGCTCGCCGTCCATCGTCACGAGCACGTCGGCATGTCGGACCAGCATCGTCTTGCCGCTCTGGCCGGTTGCTCGCGCCGCGCCCGCTGCATGGGTTTGCATCGTCATTCGTTTCTCCGGTGCCGCCCTGTTTGCCGCTGCGCGATGCCGCTGCATTCGACTGCATAGGGTTGCATGCTGTCAGTTCCTGCTGCATCGATCTGCGCGTGCTCACTGTCCGCTGCAGTCGGGGCGAGTGCAAAAGTCGTTCGAACGCGATGTCGCCGGCACGCCACCGCGCCGCCGCGTCCCGCTCGAACGCAGTTGGCCCGGTTACCCGGCGTGCTCCGCCGTCTTCGGGATGCACGGCCGCGCCGTGCATCGACGTAACCTTCGGGCGACAAAATTGCGCTGGCAACCCGGGAGGTTGCGATACCCGGATTCACGCAGTGCATATAGTCGGTATTTTTGGCGCCGGTACGATCGGACACGCGTAGCCATGCCGTTCCAGACTGCACTGGCGTACCTATGCAGAGGCTTTCAGTGGGCCGTCATGCGGCAGCGATTATCTTTCCTATCGCTCGCCCGCGCAGATGAACAATGTTTCTACAATGGATGTCACGGCGCTCGCTTCAATCCGCCGACGGGTATGTAGCCACTGACGTGGAGCCTCGATCCGCCGCAAACTGTGATGGATCGGGCCGCCGCTGAAACCTCGCATCTACACAAGGACAATCGCGAATGGGCAAGCTCACTACCCACGTGCTCGACACGGCAAACGGCCGTCCCGGCGCCGATATCAAGGTTGAACTCTTTGCGCTTTCTGGCGACACGCGCCGTGCGCTCAAAACCACCACCACCAATCACGATGGCCGCTGCAACGAGCCGCTGCTCGAAGGCGATGCAATGACCGTCGGCGAATATGAACTCGTATTCCATGCAGGCGACTACTTCGCGTCGATCGGCACCAAAGTGCCGGAGCCGCGCTTCGTCGATCGTGTCGTACTGCGTTTCGGCATCGCCGAAGCCGGCGCGCATTATCACGTGCCGCTGCTGGTATCGCCGTGGTCGTACAGCACCTATCGCGGCAGCTGACGCGAAACGCAGTCGCGCCACGTGCGACAGCGCGTGCATTTCGCCGATGACATGGAGACATTCGCGAAGCGCAAACCAGACAGACGCGATCCGTCAGCACCCGAGTTCATCTTATTGTCGTTGCATGCACTGAACCCCTAGCGGACATGCAGCGGCGCAACAGCACCGCATTGCGTCCAGTACACGAGATGCTGCGCGAACAACGAATCAGAAGTGGAGGAGTTTCATGGAAGGCTTTATTACCGACTGGCTGAATCTCGCGATTCGCTGGTTTCATGTGATCGCCGCAATCGCCTGGATCGGCGAGTCGTTCTATTTCGTCGCCCTCGACAACAGCCTGAAGCCGCCAACGGACCCGAACCAGCGCCGGCGCGGCGTGTTCGGCGAACTGTGGCACGTGCACGGCGGCGGCTTCTACAACATGCAGAAGTACACCGTCGCGCCGCCCGAGATGCCCGACGACCTGCACTGGTCGAAGTGGCCGTCGTACACGACATGGCTTTCCGGGTTCGGCCTCTTCACGGTGCTGTACCTGTTCGCGCCGAACACGTATCTGATTGACAAGAACGTGCTCGACATGGGCCCCGTCGTCGCGATTTTCTCGGCACTCGGTTTCCTCGCGGCAGGCTGGATCGTCTATGACTCGCTGTGCCGCATCCTCGGCAACAAGGACAAGATGCTCGGCATCTGCGTCGGCATTTATGTGCTGATCGCCGCCTTCCTCGCATGTCATATCTTCGCGGGCCGCGCAGCGTATCTGATCATGGGCGCGATGCTCGCGACGATCATGTCGGCGAACGTGTTCTTCGTGATCATTCCCGGCCAGCGCAAGATGGTCGACGCGATGCTCAAGGGCGAGACGCCGAACCCGATCTACGGCAAGCGCGGCAAGCAGCGCTCCGTGCACAACACGTACTTCACGCTGCCCGTCGTGTTCGCGATGCTGTCGAACCACTATGCAATGACCTACACGCATCCGTACAACTGGGCCGTGCTCGTCGTGATCATGCTGGCGGGCGCGATGATCCGCCAGTTCTTCGTGATGCGTCACCGCGGCCAGGTGCTGTGGTATCTGCCCCTCGCCGGCGTCGCGCTGATGTTCGGCGCGCTGTTCTGGACGATGCCGAAGCCGGTCGTGCCCGTCGCGGAAGCCGCGAATGCGCCCGTCGTGAAGACGGCCGATATCGTGCCCGTGTTGCAGCAACGCTGCGTGGCGTGCCACTCCGCGCATCCGACGCTGATGGGAAGCGCCCCCGCCGGCGTGCTGCTCGATACGCCCGACGAGATCTCGATGAACGCGCAGCGCATCTATCAACAGGCCGTGACGCTCAAGGCAATGCCGCTTGGCAACGTCACGCACATGACCGATGGCGAACGGCAAAAAATCGCCGCATGGTTCCAGGGCGGTGCAGTGAAATAACAGACGAGGTGTCGATGACGGGCGCAAGCCCGTTTCTTCGAGGTTGACGGGCTGTTCGCGCAAGCGGCAGCCCGTTTTTTTTTGCGTGTGGCGAATGCGCGGGGCTGCACGTCTGCATGCGGATGAATCGATGCGCTGCGTGTTCGCAGCCCGAAGCTATAGCACGCGCATTTAGCAGAGGTTTCGCAGCCCTGGATCTACAAGCCGGTTTCGGATTGCGCCCCTCGCGACTTCAACAATCGGCAAATCTCGTCAGGGCAACAGCAACAACCTCGACGGCTTGCTGCTCAATCTGCCCCGCAGCGAGTTTTCATCGCGCCCAATCCACACGCAGCGCGATACGCCGGCAGCCGCTGCTTAGCCCGTAGAAGAGCATGCAGTTAAAAGGCTCATCAAGGTCGAAGGCAATCGACACGGCGGGTTTCTCCGATCCCACACCCGCCAACAAAAAAGCCCATCGCGGACATTCATCCGCGATGGGCTTTTCGTTCATCACCGATGCACCGCGCACGACGCGATGCGCTTCACGTCACCTCTTCAAACCGCTACCGCGCTCAACGCTTCTTCAGTGAGCCACAGCGAAGCCGTGAGATCCTGCTCGTTGAGATTGAGCCCTTCGCCACCGCGATCGACGACGATGAAATCGCTCACCTCGCCCAATGCGATCAGCGGATGGTGCCACACACCTTTCGCGTAGTTCACGCCCTGCCAGCCGCTCGTGACGAACGCGCGAATCTTCGACTCGTCGAGCGCGCCAGCCGGCGCAACAACGATCAGATACGGCTTGTCGTTCAACGGAATGAACGCCTGGCTGCCGAGCGGATGCCGTTCGAGCATCTTCACTTCGAACGGCAGCTCGCGCGGCTGCCCGCGAAACAGATTGACGAGCGTGCGGCCGTCCTGATCGGCGACATCGACTTTCGCGAGATCGTGATAACGGATCGTCGTGCCGAGATTGATCGGAATCTGCTTCGCGCCTTCCAGTTCGATCACGTCGCCGAACGACGCGAACGCTTCGCGTGTCAGCGGTTCGATGGCGAATGTCCTCATGATGCGAGCGTGCCCCACAGACGCAGACGCGACACGCCGCCGTCCGGAATGATGTTGAAGCGAACATGCGTGACTGGGCCAAGCGCCGCGATCTCGCTTTCGAAGAAATGCTGCTTGTCCATCTGCAGCTTCTGTTCGCTGAGCAGCACCGGCCAGAACATTGCCTGCGTGATCAGCGAACTGTCGGTGCCACCCGTCACGTATGCTGCCTGGAGCGAGCAGCGATCGGGAAAGTTGCCCTTGAAGTGCGCTGTATCGACTTCGATCTTCGTGATGACGCCCGGCTGCGCGAGCGCGACGATCGCCCAGTCGTTGCCTGGCTCGCGGCGTCTGCGCGTTTCCCAGCCGTCGCCCATGTTCACGCCGCGGCCCGGCATCAAGAGCGTCGACGCCGCGCCGAAGTGCTGATTGTTCGCGGCAACCAGATACGCGCCGTTTTCCATCGCGGCCAGATCGAACAGATCGGTGCGGCTCGCGCCCGCCCAATCGACTTGCGGTTGACCGTACACGCGCAGACGCGCGATGCCGCCGTCCGGATAGATGTTCACGCGCAAATGCGTGTACGCGTTCGTGTCGCCCACTTCGACGTAGTGATGGCTATTGCCTTGCAGCGTCGTCGACGGAACGATCCCGGTCCATTGCGTCGACTGGTTCGGCGCGCCATCCGTTACGCGCGCCGCTTCCACCGATGCCGCCGGCGGGAAGTTGCCCGTGAAGTGGCTCGTATCGATATCGAGTCCCTTGACGACGCCCGCACGCGCGAGCTTCACGATGCACCAGTCGTAGCCTGTCGTGCGCTTGCGGCGCGTCTCCCAGCCGTCCATCCACTTGCCATGCTCGTCGTACTTGCCGGGGATGAAGACTGCGGGCTCCGGATTCAGCATGCGCTCCTTCGGCGCGAAGAAATCGTCGCTGGATTCGAGCGCCTGTGCGCCAAGACGCGGGTCCGCGAGATTCACGAAACGGCGAGTGAATTCGGGTGCGTTGGGATCGAGAATCGGGAGTGCCATCGTTGTCTTCCTTGCTGTCGGGTTGTTGCTTTGTGTGAGTGCCTTGAGCGCGCGATGTGTCGCGACGCGAATGCCGATCACGCCGCGAGCGCGACGCTCACACGCTGATCAGATCGTCGAGACGGAAACGCGCGATGCGATAGATCTGGTCGAGGCTCGCGCGCAGCTCGTCGGCGCGGCTGTTGTTCACACGCGATTCGAAGTTCGCGATGATCCCGTGCCGGTCATAGCCGCGCACGGCGAGAATGAACGGAAAGCCGAACTTCTCGCGATACGCCGCGTTCAGCCGCAGCAGCTTGTCGAACTCTTCCTGCGTGCATTGATCGAGACCGGCGCCGCTCTGCTCGCGCGTCGATTCGGCTGTCAGCTCGCCGCGCACGGCCGCCTTGCCCGCGAGTTCCGGGTGAGCGTTGATCAGTGCGAGTTGCTCCGCTTCGCCCGCTGTTTCGACGGCGTTCGACATCGTCTTGTGCAACGTGTCGATGCTGTCATATGGACGCTGCGCGGCTGCCACTTCGGCGACCCACGGCGAGTGCTCGAAGATGCCCGACAGCGCCGCGACGAACGCGTCGGTGGAGATCCTGTTCAATTGGTCGAGTGTGTATTGCATCGCCTTCATGCCGCCGCCCCGCGGTTGTCCTGTGGTTGATAAGGGTGATGCTCGCGCCAGTGACGCGCGATATCGACGCGGCGCGCAACCCAGACGCGCTCGTGCTTTTCGATGTGATCGAGAAAGCGCTGCAGCGCGCGCAAGCGTCCGGGACGGCCGAGCAGACGGCAGTGCATGCCGATCGACATCATCTTCGGCGCTTCATCGCCCTCTTCGTACAGCACGTCGAATGCGTCGCGCAGATACGTGAAGAAATGGTCCGCAGTATTAAAGCCTTGCGGTGTCGCGAAGCGCATGTCGTTGGTGTCGAGCGTGTACGGCACGATCAATTGCGGCATCTTCGCGCCGCCCGTCACTTCGACGTCCATCCAGAACGGCAGATCGTCGCCGTAGTAGTCGGAGTCGTACAGGAAGCCGCCGTATTCGGCTACGAGGCGGTGCGTGTTGGGACTGTCGCGGCCCGTGTACCAGCCGAGCGGCCGCTCGCCCGTCACACGCTCGATCGCTTGCATGCCGAGGCGCATGTGCTCGGCTTCGCGTTCGGGCGACATGTCCTGATAGTGAATCCAGCGATAGCCGTGACACGCGATCTCATGGCCCAGCTCGACAAACGCGCGCGCGACTTCCGGATGCCGTTCGATCGCCATGCCGACACCGAATACCGTCAGCGGCAGGCCGCGCTTTTCGAACTCGCGCAAGATGCGCCACACGCCGGCCCGTGAGCCGTATTCGTAGATCGACTCCATGCTCATGTGACGCGACGGATAGGCCGCCGCGCCCACGATCTCAGACAGGAACTGTTCCGAGCCCGGATCGCCGTGCAGCACGCAGTTCTCGCCGCCTTCTTCGTAGTTGAGAACGAACTGCACCGCGACGCGCGCGCGTCCTGGCCAGTCAGCCTGCACGGGATAACGGCCGTAGCCGATCAGATCGCGTGGATAGTTCGAATCGAGTGACATGATGTGAGTGACGCAGCGGTTGACGTGAGCGATTGCGAGTCTGCGCCGGCGAACGTCGTGAAAGCGGGGAAACGCGCTACGGCAGGGCCGGCAGGGATGAACCAGTGTAGCGAAAACACCCGGGTGCGCCCATACACCCGGGCAGATAGTGCGTGTCAGACGGAATGTATGTGCGGCGCAATATCGGCGGCGGGGTCGGCGCGCAGCGCGCTCGCGTTGACCCGCAGCAGCGCGCCGTTCGTGCCAGTCACACCATTCACGCCGGGCGCGGCTTGTTGCTCGCGTGCCGCGTCGACGGGCACATCACTCATCGGACTGAAGCGCGCGAACTCGCCGTCGTAGCGCTTCGGGAGCGGCCGCGCATAGTCGCCGCGCTTCGCAGTCGCGAGGCGCAACGCGACGAGCGCCTCGACCCATTTGACCGCGACCGTCACGCCTTCGATCACGGGCGCGCCCAGCGCGTCCTCGATCTCCGCGCACAATTCGGCCATTCCCGCGCAGCCGAGCACGATCGCATCCGATCCATCCTCGTCGAGCGCCCGGCGGCATTCTTCGAGAATGATGCGCCGTGCCGCCGAGCCAGGCTGATCGAGCTCGAGCACGGCGACATCGGTGGCGCGGACGTTGCGACAGAAGCGCTTCATGCCGTAACGCTCGGCCAGATGCCAGGCCATCCCGCAGGTGCGCGAGAGCGTCGTCACCACCGAGAAGCCCGGCGCGAGCACGCTCGCCGCATGCATCGCCGCTTCCGCGATGCCGATCACCGGGCCGCGCGCCAGCTCGCGCGCCGCATAGAGGCCCGGATCGCCGAAACATGCAATCACATAGCCGTCGAAGCCTTCACGCTCGCCCGCCTCGATTTCCGCCAGCAGCCCCGGCGTGGCGAGCGCTTCGTCGTAATAGCCTTCGATCGACGGCGGGCCCATCGTCGGACTCACCGCCACCAGCTCCGTCCCCGGCGCAACGACGCTGCGTGCACAACGGCCCATGGCCTCCGTCATCCGTTGCGTCGTGTTCGGGTTGATCAGTTTGATACGCATGTCTGGAACTCCTGTTGCACCCTTTGATGAGCTGTCATGCGAGTTCATGCACCGCGTTGCAGATTACGGGCAAGCACACTGTAGAACACTGCACCGAGCCCCGCGCCGATGAACCACGAGAAGTTCGCCAATCCGTCCAGCGACGGCACCATCACGCAGATCACCGCGATCAGTGCAGCCGGCAGCAGCGCGGCCACTGCACGATAGTTCACGCCCTTGTGAT
This sequence comes from Paraburkholderia phymatum, assembly GCF_040965635.1. Classification (GTDB taxonomy): domain Bacteria; phylum Pseudomonadota; class Gammaproteobacteria; order Burkholderiales; family Burkholderiaceae; genus Paraburkholderia; species Paraburkholderia phymatum_B. The sequence goes on along the minus strand of NZ_JBFRCH010000005.1, from coordinate 381,384 downwards.
ACCAGTACGCGCCCTTCGCCGACACCGTGTACAGATCGTCGAGCACGATCTTCTGACGCTTCACGAGGAAGAAGTCGACGATCAGGATGCCGTACAACGGTCCGATGAAGCTGCCGAGCACGTCGAGCGTGTAGTGAATCACGGCCGGATTGTTGAACAGGTTCCACGGCGTGATGAAGATCGACGCGACGGCAGCGAGCATGCCGCCTGCGCGCCAGCTGATGAGCTTCGGCGCGACGTTAGAGAAGTCGAATGCAGGCGACACGAAGTTGGCGACGATGTTGATGCCGATGGTCGCGATCGTGAACGTCAGTGCACCGAGAATCACGGCCGTCGGATAGTCGATACGGCCCACCGTTTCGACGGGATCGGTGATGAGCTGGCCGAACACGGGCAGCGTCGCGGCCGTCGTGATGACCGTCACCAGCGAGAACGCGAGGAAGTTGACGGGCAGGCCCCAGAAATTGCCGCGCTTCACGCTGCGAAAGCTCTTGCCGTAGCGCGAGAAGTCGCCGAAGTTCAGCATCGGGCCCGAGAAGTACGACACCACCAGCGAGACTGCCGTGATCATCACCGGGATCACTTCCGCGCCGTGATACTTCACGCCGCCCAGGTTGATGCCGATGTTCTGCCAGCCTGCACGCCACACCATGTAGCCGGCCAGGATGAACATTACGACATACACGGCCGGACCCGCGAAATCGATGAACTTCTTGATCGTCTCCATGCCGTTCCAGAACACGAATGCCTGCAGCACCCACAGCAACATGAAACCGGCCCAGCCGATCGTCGACAGGCCCATGAAGCCGTGATGATGCACGTCCGCGTACGGCACGAGCTGCGGGAAGAACTTGAGCACGACGATGACGAGCGCGCTCGATGCAAGATACGTCTGGATGCCATACCACGCGACGGCGATGAGGCCGCGGATCACTGCAGGAACGTTCGCGCCCAGCACGCCGAATGTCGCGCGGCACGCGACGGGATATGGCACGCCGTTCAGCTGGCTCGGCTTCGCGATCATGTTGCACAGCAGGTTCACGATCGTGATGCCGACGAGCAGCGCGATCAGCACCTGCCAGCTCGTGAGGCCCAGCGCGAACAGGCTGCCCGCGAACACATAGCCGCCGACGCTATGCACGTCCGACATCCAGAACGCGAAGATGTTATAGGCGCCCCACGTCTGATGCTTCAATGGCGCGAGGTCTTCGTTGTATAGACGCTCGCTGTAGCCCGCGGGAAGCGCGTGACCGCTTTGCGCGCCGCTCTCGTAATCGGGAATTGCCGAACTATCCGGTGCTGCACTGAACTGAGCCATGGATTCCTCCTAAGGTGGGAACGTCGACGGGGATCGACGAGCACTGCATCGTGTATGCCAGGCGCGCGACCGGCCCGCCCTATGGGTCGTGCCGATGCGCAGCGCTTGCACGTTGCCGCGGGTGTCTCCGTACTTACGTACTTGTTTTGATGGCCCGGCAGGCTCTCCGCGAATACCTGCAAGGCTTTGCCGCGTCGACGTGGCTGCTTGATGAGCGGTCACGCCTTACGGTCTTTCGGTCTCGATACGCGCCGGGTGCGGCTCGTATCGGTTCATGTCCCGGTCGACCTGTCGGCCGACTTTGCGATCAAACACAGTTCACTTCAGTGCAGCGCGCACCGCCTGCGAGCGCGGGCGGGCGTCATGCTTGCACTTCGATTCAGCCGACGACTAACTTGGGCGCACGCATGCCGAATACTTCATGCAGATCAGTTCCACCGCTCGCCGGCCGATCCAGCATCTTCAGTTCGACGCTCTGCAGATGGCGCGACATCAGCGCGCCCGCCGTCTTCGCGTCGCCCGCGTCGAGCGCAGCGAGAATCGCTTCGTGATCCTCGAACGAACAGGGGCTGCGGCCGAGCGATTCGTACAACGCAGAGATCAGCGTCGAACGCGCGACCAGTCCGTTCAGGCAATCGCACAGCACGGTATTGCCCGTCAGCGATGCAAGCTCCGTATGAAACTCGCCCGACAGCCTGATCCACGCTGGAAAGTCACGCGACTCGAACGCCCTGCGCTCGCGGGCGATCATCCCTCCGATGCTCTTCAACCGCCGCGAGCCTTGACTCGCGCAAATCTTGTCGACGACGGCCAGCTCGATGATCCGGCGCATCTCGAACACTTCATGCACTTCCTGCAGCGACGGACTCGCGACAAATGCGCCGCGGTTCGGCTCCAGATCCACGAGGTGGTCAGTGGCCAGCAGGGCCAGCGCCTGCCGGATCGGTCCGCGCTTGACGCCGAACACGTCGCACAACTGGGCTTCCGTCAATTTCGCGCCGGGCGCAAGCCGATGCTCGAGGATCGCGGCGCGGATGCGCTCGGCGATCGCTTCGGGTTTCGTGCTGCTTGCGGCGGCGTTGGGTGTCTCTGACATGATGAGCGTGCTGTTATGGAGTCCATCTTAGGACGGACATAAAAATTGTCAACAATTTTGGCCGCCTATTTTCGACAATTTCGGTTTGGACTGACGCGCCAAAAACTATCCGAAACGGTCTCTGATGGCCGCCCTGTGCCGCTGAGCGACCAACCGCGTCGGTCAAAGCCCTCCTCCTCTGACGAACATTTTGTCAACAAAATTGGCAACTACTTCGGCCGGGTGCGAATTGGCAGGCGGCGAATCGCCAAGACCGTTAGTTGCGACTGGTGCCCAAAACAAAGGCGAGTCGCCTCGCCTTTGCTCCGACGCAATGCGACGCGTCGCGCGCCGTCCCTTACGTTCGTTATCCGAGCACGGGATGTCCCGACACCGTTAGCTTGAACCCGTGCGTCCCCGCGACGAGATGCGCCTGCGCGCCGACGGGCAGCGTCACCATGTCTGGAATGTGGCCGAACGGCAGGCCCGTCACGACGGGAATGCCGATCACCGACCTCACCTGTTCGATCATCGCGTGAAGATCGTAGCCGTTGTCGTAGTCGAATGGCTTGCCGCCCGAAAAGTCGCCGAAAACGAGCGCTTGCTGCCGCTCAAGGATGCCCGCGAGATGCAGCTGATAGATCAGGCGCTCGATCCGGAACGGCTGCTCGTTGACATCCTCGACGAACAGGATGCCGCCCTCGACAGGCGGCATATATGGCGAGCCGACTAACGACGCCAGCACGGCCAGATTGCCGCCCCACAGCGTGCCTTTGACATCGACGGTTTGCGCCTGCGGGAGCGTGCCCGAAATCGTGTAGGTATCCGAAGTCAGCGCGTGCCAGAAGTGCTTCATCGTGAAGTCGCTGACGGTTTCCGCGCCGAAATCGACGGCGAGCATCGGGCCGCCGAAAGTCGTCACGCCCGCCTGCGCCAGCAGCGCCAACTGGAGCGCGGTGAAATCGCTGTGACCCACGAACGCGATCGGCTGATCGCGCAAGCGGCGTTGCAGCCCCGCGTAGTCGAGCCCGTGCAGAATGCGCACCGCGCCGTAGCCGCCGCGCACGGCGAGCACGATATCGGGCAACTCGCGCGACGGGTCCGCCAGGCGGTTCAGCTCCGCTGCGCGTTCGCCGTCGGTGCCGGCAAAGCGCTGGTAGCGCCGCTGCGTCGCGCCGACGTTTTCGACGTGGTGTCCTTGCGCGCGCAACCGTTTCAGCGCGAGATGAATCGCGTTCGGATCGTGCGGATAGCCCGAAGGCGCGATCAGTTCAATGGTGCGATGCGTGGCCATGTCAGCCTGTTGTTCTGTTGACGGGATTGGTGTCTTGGAGCGGTTCGGACGCGCCGGGTTCGCTGTCGCGCGCGGCGGCTGCGCGCCGTTCCCGCGCGGCGCGCCGGCGGTCCGCGAAGAACGAGCGCAGCGCATCGCCGCATTCGTCTTCGAGCACGCCGCCGATCACGGTCGTGTGATGGTTCAGCTGCGGATTCGCAAACGCATCGACGACGCTGCCGCATGCGCCCGTCTTCGGGTCGCGCGCGCCATACACGACGCGCGCGATGCGCGCATGCATGATCGCGCCCGCGCACATGAGGCAGGGTTCGAGCGTCACGTAAAGCTCGCAGCCCGGCAGCCGGTAGTTGCCGAGCGTTTGCGCGGCGGCGCGCAGCGCGGCCATTTCGGCGTGCGCGGAAGGATCGTGTCCGCTGATCGGATGATTGAAGCCCTTCGCGATCACTTCGTCGCCGCGCACGAGCACCGCGCCGACGGGGACTTCGCCCGCGGCGCGCGCTTCGTCGGCGGCGGCCTGTGCGAGGCCCATGAAGTGGAGATCGCGTTCGGAGATATTGGTCAGCTCTGCAGGAACGGCGGCTTCGGCGTGCGGAGCGGCCGTAGCAGGCACGACAAGCGGCGGCCGTGCGCCCGTCTGATCGGCGGCCGGCCGGGCCGGCGAACCAGCGGGCAAACCGGTTCGCGACGCGGAAGGATCGACGTCGATGCTCACGCCGGCCCCGCCTCGGCGGCCGCGTCGGCGGCACGCTCCGAAAGACGCTCGGCGATCCGGCGGCAGTACTCGCGCGGCATCACGAGCGGTCCGCCGCGCAGCGATTCCAGCGCCATGTCGAGCGCCAGCATCTTCGCCTGCAACCGACAGCGGGTGGACCGGTCGCTGACCGCGTCCAGTTCGTTCTGCAGGTCGCGCAGCGCCCGAAGTTGTTCGACGGCCGGTGGCACGAAGCCCGCATTCTTCAGAATGCGGTTCGCGATTCGAACTTCTTCGGGCACTAGTACGTCGTCGTCGAGCGTCTGGGGCGCGCCGGCTCCCGGCAAATCGTCGAACTCGCCGCGCGCGACTGCGGCGGCAATCCGTTGTTCGACAAGTGCATCAAGCAATCTCATTTGCAATCCACTACGTTGCGGCTCGGGCATTTTATCAGGAGCCGCGAAACGGAATTGTCAGACGCCTAGAATGCTCAGTCAGGTTTTAAGAAATCCCGTATGGGATGGCGTTCCGCGCCGAAATATCGTTGCGGTTTCCTGCTCGTGCGTCCCGATCGCCCCGGTCGTTTTTCTCCGACGCGCAATTTACACACTGTTACGCAGAGCGCTCGTCAATAACGACGCGGGTTTCCCTATACTCGTCGCCGTCCACAGCTGGTGGCGCCACGACAATCACGCAACATGACCCACTCCCGTTTTGCTCGCCCTCTCGTCCGAACGTCGCTGATCGCGCTCTGCGTCACGCTGCCGCTTGCCGGCTGCGTCGTTCCCGGCAATGCGCCCTACGGTTCTGCTTACGGTTCGTCGTACGCCACACAACCGGCCTACGGGCAACCGGCCTACGCCCAACCGGCTTACGCGCAGCCGCCGCAGTATCAACAGCCCTACGCACAACAGTCGCAGTATCAACAACAACCCGCGTACGATCAGTCCGACTGGCAGAACGGCCAGAACCAGGCCTATCAGCAACCGCAGCAGGGCTACGGATACGGCGAGCAGTACGGCGTCGTTTCGTCGATCCAGCCGCTGGCCAATCCGGGGGCCGTGACGGCGGGCGGCGTCGCGGGCACGGTGATCGGCGCCGTCGTGGGCGGCGTGATCGGCAACCAGTTCGGGCGCGGTCATGGCCGCGATGCCGCGACGGCTATCGGCGTGCTGGGCGGCGCTGTCGCGGGCAACCAGCTTGGACAACAGGCGGGCGCGTCGTCGCCGGGCGGTTATCGGGTTTCCGTGCAACTGAACGACGGCTCAATGCGCGCTTTCGATGTCAGCACTCCCGGCGACCTGCATCCGGGCGACCGCGTGCGCATCGCGGGCAACCGGCTCGATCGCTACTGATTCACCGATTGATGTGTGCCGCGCGTACGCGCTTATGTCGGACGCCCGCGACGCGCATTCAACGCATGCAATATCATGCTGGCGCGCCACGCGAACCCCAGTTGCCGTGCCGGCGCGTCGGCGTCATGCACTGTCCCCGGCTCGCAGCGATCACAAACACTCTGCACTGCAAGCCGACACCGAGCTTTCGTGCGCGCCGGGTTTTGTGTCCGCGCATGAGCAAGGCGCGATCAGCAATCGTCGCGCGCGGGAAGCTCCGCCTTCAGCGCTTCGATCACCTTCGACAGCACGTCGCTCCAATCGCCGCGCTCGGACTGGTTGAACATGCGCAACCCCGGATACCACGCACTGTCGGTACGCTCGCGCAGCCAGCGCCAGCATCCTGCGTAACGGTTCAGCAGCCATACGCGCTTGCCCCATCGCCGCCGCGAGATGCGCGACTGACGCAGCCCTCGCAGATGGAGTGCGGCAGCATGTTCGGGCTGCGCCTCGAGAATGCTCTCGGCGTTCACGCGCGCCATGTCGTTCTGACCGGAGATGAAGGCCTGCTCGGCTGCGGCGTAAAGCTGTCTGATGTCCGAATGTGGTGTCATTCAATCAAGTCCTGCGCGAAGACGAAGCGGTTGTCGAGAGCCCTCTCTGGTGGTCGTTGGGCTCGAGCGCCGCGATGATCGCACCGCGCCGGTATGCCGCTGTGAACTTGTGTCAAAGTACCGCTTCGCTGGACATGAACAGAAGAATAGTGCCAAGCCGGAACTGCGTTCAGTTGCATCCGAGTGCAACGACATGCCGCGAACGCAGTGCCATGCGAATGATTCTGCAGACCTGGCGCCTTCGTCTCGAACCGTTCGATGAAGTCCATTTTCGATGGACTACTTGCGTTCACCTCCGCCTTCGGAAGTTATGCGATGTACAGGCGCGGGCTCGCCTGCCAGTTGGCTTTTCCCGGTCGGCGATTCCGAAGAAGGAGCGCCGCAGCGCCCTCTTTTCTTACTCCCACTCGATCGTCGCCGGCGGCTTGCCCGAAATGTCGTACACGACACGATTGATGCCGCGCACTTCGTTGATGATCCGGTTCGACACATGGCCGAGCAGATCGTGCGGCAGATGCGCCCAGTGCGCCGTCATGAAGTCCAGCGTCTGCACGGCGCGCAGCGCAACGACATATTCGTACGTGCGGCCATCGCCCATCACGCCGACGCTCTTCACAGGCAGGAACACCGCAAACGCCTGGCTCGTCAGGTCGTACCACGACTTGCCCGTTTCCTTGTCGATGAACGTGCGCAGCGTCTCGATGAAGATCGCGTCCGCGCGGCGCAGCAGATCCGCGTAGTCGCGCTTCACTTCGCCGAGAATCCGTACGCCGAGGCCCGGACCCGGGAACGGATGGCGATACACCATCGACGGCGGCAGACCCAGCTTCACGCCCAGTTCGCGCACTTCGTCCTTGAAGAGCTCGCGCAGCGGTTCGAGCAGCTTCAGGTTCAGCGTTTCCGGCAGGCCGCCGACGTTGTGGTGGCTCTTGATCGTGTGCGCCGCCTTCTTGCCCTTGCCCGCGGATTCGATCACGTCCGGATAGATCGTGCCTTGCGCGAGCCACTTCGCGTCCGTCAGCTTGCCGGCTTCCGCCTGGAACACTTCGACGAATTCCGCGCCGATGATCTTGCGCTTCGCCTCGGGATCGGTCACCCCCTTGAGCTTCGACAGGAACGCTTCGCTCGCGTCGACGTGAATCACCTTCACGCCCAGGTGATCGGCGAACGTCGCCATCACCTGTTCGGCTTCGTTCAACCGCAGTAGACCGTGATCGACGAACACGCACGTGAGCTGATCGCCGATCGCGCGATGCAGCAGCGCCGCCGCCACCGACGAATCAACGCCGCCCGACAGCCCGAGAATCACATGCTCGTCGCCGACCTGGTTGCGGATGTTCTCGACGGCCTCGTCGATGTAATTGCCCATTTCCCAGTCGGGCTTCGCCCCGCAGATCTTCAGCACGAAACGCTCGAGCATCGCGCGGCCCTGCACCGTGTGCGTGACTTCCGGGTGCCATTGCAGGCCGTAGAAATGGCGAGCTTCGTCGGCCATCGCGGCGATCGGGCACGATTCCGTCGATGCCATCAGTTGAAAGCCCGCGGGCATTTCCAGCACCTTGTCGCCGTGGCTCATCCACACCTTCAGCATGCCGTGGCCTTCGGGCGTCGCGAAGTCCTGAATGCCGTCGAGGAAGCTCGTATGGTTGCGCGCGCGCACTTCCGCATAGCCGAACTCGCGCAGGTGGCCGCTGTCAACCTTGCCGCCGAGCTGCTCGGCCATCGTCTGCATGCCGTAGCAAATGCCCAGCACGGGCACGCCCGCTTCGAACACCGCTTGCGGCGCGCGCGGCGTGTCCGTCTCGGTCACCGAGTTCGGGCCGCCCGACAGGATGATGCCCTTCGGCTTGAATTCGCGGATGAACTCGTCGCTGACGTCGTGCGGATGGATTTCCGACAGCACATGCGCTTCGCGGATGCGACGTGCGATCAGTTGGGTGACTTGCGAACCGAAGTCAAGGATCAGGATCTTGTCATGCATGGCAGCGGACGGAATCTAAAAAGAACGGATAGGGAAAGCCGCGCAAGTCGCATCGCGACCGCGCGGCGTGGTATTCAAAACGGACCGGCTCGGCTGGTACAAGCGGTCGTGCGGACGACATGACGGGCACATCGCGACGAAGCATCATCGACGAAGCCCCGGCGTTGCACTCGCAGCGGCGAAACTCCATCAATAAAAGGCGTTCGCGCAAACGGATTCCGGTTGTTTCGGCTGAGAGCGTGTCGTATCGCGGATCAGCCATGAAACGGAGGCCGGGTTGCGCCGGACTTCGCGTCGGCTGCGGCGCGCTCCCGCGCCGAGGCTTCTTCATCCGCAGCGGCCGCACGCTCGCGCGCGAGCGCATCTTCACGCGACCGGGCCGCCGATGGGCCCGGCGCCGCCGCCGTCAAATCCGGTTCGACGGGATGGCCCGTCGCGGGACTCACGGGCGACGCTGCGCTCCCGGAACGCGTCGTGCCGGGCATCGGCTCGACTGCACGCGGCGCGCCCGCCGGATAGACGTCACCAGGACGCGCTGCGTTGCGCTCGCGTTCACGATCGGCCTTGCGCGCTTCATTCGCGCTGTCGCGAGCGTCCACGCGGTCGGCACGCTCGGCGGCCGCCGTGCCCGCCAGCCGATCGCGCCGGCGTACGACGCCCGCCAGCCTCACGCCACCCAGGCCGATGACGAGCAGCACCGCGCCCATCGCCACTGCCACCAGTTGATCAAGGCCCGACAGCGACGGCGTATGCAGCCCGGCCAGCCAGACCAGCATCAGCACGCCCGTCAACCAGTTCACATGGCCGACGACCTTGGCCGCCGTCGCCGTCATCGCGCCGTCGATGGACGCATGCAGCGCGAGCCACGCGAGCCCTATCAGCGCGATGCCGAAGCCTTGACCGACCAGCACAGGGTCCGTCTGCGCCAGCTGCAGTGCGTCGTACAGCGATTTCCACGGCGTGAGCAGGAAAAGCAGCCCGAACGCCAGCAGTATCAGCGCATCGACGATCAGTACGGCACGCAGCAGCGGCTTCATCGGCGATCAGTCCACGTGGTAGTTGGGCGCTTCCTTCGTGATCTGCACGTCGTGCACGTGCGATTCGCGCATGCCCGCCGCCGTGATTTCGACGAACGCGGCCTTCTCATGCAGTTCGTCGATCGTGTTGCAGCCGCAGTAGCCCATGCTCGCGCGCACGCCGCCGATCAGCTGAAACAGGATCGCGCCGACCGAGCCCTTGTACGCGACGCGGCCTTCGATGCCTTCGGGCACCAGCTTGTCGATATTTGCGGAGTTGTCCTGGAAGTAGCGGTCAGCCGCGCCGTCCTTCATCGCGCCGACGGAGCCCATGCCGCGATACGACTTGTACTGGCGGCCCTGATACAGGAACACGTCGCCCGGCGACTCTTCCGTGCCGGCGAACATGCTGCCCATCATCACGGCATTCGCGCCCGCGGCCAGCGCCTTGCTGACATCGCCCGAGAAGCGCACGCCGCCGTCCGCGATCACGGGGACGCCGGAGCCCTTGAGCGCCGCCGACACATTCGCGATCGCCGAGATTTGCGGCACGCCGACACCCGCGACGATACGCGTCGTGCAGATCGAGCCCGGGCCGATGCCGACCTTCACGCCGTCCGCGCCGTACTCGACGAGCGCCTTCGCTGCGTCCGCCGTCGCGATGTTGCCGCCGATCACCTCGACGTGCGGGAAGTTCTTCTTGACCCACTGGACGCGCTCCAGCACGCCCTTGCTGTGGCCATGCGCCGTGTCGACGACGATCACGTCGACGCCCGCCTGCACCAGCAGCGACACGCGCTCTTCGTTGTCCGCTCCGACGCCGACGGCCGCGCCCGCGCGCAGCTTGCCGTGCTCGTCCTTACAGGCGTCTGGATGCTCCGTCTGCTTTGTGATGTCCTTGACGGTCATCAGGCCGCGCAGCTCGAATGCGTCGTTGACGACCAGCACGCGCTCGAGGCGGTGGCTGTGCATCAGCGCCTTCGCTTCGGCGAGCGGCGTGCCTTCCTTGACCGTCACGAGACGCTCGCGCGGCGTCATGATCGTGCGCACGGGTTCGTCGAGGCGCGTTTCGAAGCGCAGGTCGCGGTTCGTCACGATGCCGATCAGTTGCGATCCTTCGACGACTGGGAAGCCCGAAATGCCATGCTGGCGCGACAGTGCGATCACGTCGCTCACCTTCATCTGCGGCGGGACGGTGATCGGATCGCGCACGACGCCCGATTCGAAACGCTTGACCTTCGCGACTTCGCGAGCCTGCTCGGCCGCCGTGAGATTCTTGTGGATGATGCCGACGCCGCCCATCTGCGCCATTGCGATGGCGAGGCGGGCTTCCGTGACGGTGTCCATCGCGGCGGACACGAGGGGCATATTGAGGGAGATCTTGCGGGTCAGCCGGGTTTTCAGGCTGGTGTCGCGCGGCAGAACATCGGAGAAGGCCGGGACGAGGAGCACGTCATCGAACGTGAGTGCTTTTTGGATCAGACGCATGGCAAATCCTATAGGCGCAAAAGCGAATTATACGCGATACACCCCCGGTTTTCACTGCACGAACAGTCAGTTAGCGAAATTGTTCAACGTTTTTTCGCATCGGGCGGTGGCCGAATTTCGCTTCCGCGTTCGGCTCGCGTTCGATCGCGTTTCGTTTGCTCATTCGAGCGCGCGAGCTTTCATCAGCATAGTTGCCATGCCTGCAAAGTGCAGAATCGAACAAGACGCAGGCGTCTGCGGCCCGCTATGCTTCGCACACTTTCAGTTTTCGATTCGAGGCAGACAATGCAGCGCGGCGTGGTGTACGGGATGTTGGCGGGAGCGTTGTGGGGCATGGTCTTTCTGGTGCCGCGCCTGCTGCCGGACTTTTCGCCCGTGCTGCTGAGCGCCGGCCGATACGTGATGTACGGCGTGGTGTCGCTCGTCGCCGCGTTGCCGTCGGCGCGCTCGTTGCTGCGCCGGCTCACCCGCGAAGACCTGCACGCGCTCGTCAAGCTCGCGCTCGCGGGCAATCTCCTTTACTACCTGCTGCTGACGGGCGCCGTTCACCTCGTCGGCATTGCGCCGTCTTCGCTGATCGTCGGCGTGCTGCCCGTCACGGTGACGCTGCTCGGCCGGCGCGACCACGGCGCAGCGCCCCTCGCGCGGCTCGTGTGGCCGCTGGCGCTCGTCGTCGCGGGCATCGCGTGCATCAATGTCGATGTGTTCGGCGCGTCGGGCACGACATCGGGGGCCGGGGCGGTGTCGATCGCGACGAAGCTGGTGGGGATTGCCTGCGCGGTCGGCGCGCTCGCCTGCTGGACGTGGTTTGCCGTCGAAAACGCGCGCTATCTGCAGCGTCAGACGCATTTCAGCGGCAACGAATGGTCGGTGCTGTGGGGCGTCGTCACGGGCCTGCTCGGCGCGCTGCTATGGCTCGTCGTCGCGTTGCTGCCATCGGCGACTGTCGATACGTCGCACGCCGATACGCGCTGGCATCTGTTCTGGCTGCTGAATCTGGGGCTCGCGTTCGGCGCGTCGTGGCTCGGCAACGGCTTGTGGAACGCGGCGTCCAAGCGTCTGCCGCTCACGCTGTCGGGCCAGCTGATCGTGTTCGAGACGCTGTTCGCGCTGCTCTACGCGTTTATTTACGACCATCGCATGCCGCGTCCGCTCGAACTGGCGGCGATCGTGCTGCTGGTTGCGGGCGTCAGCTGGTCGGTGCGCCAGCATGCAGGCGACGGTTCCGACCGCTCGACGCTCGAAGAAAAGGCCCAGGCGGCTGTGCACTGAACACGACGCGCGGCACTCAGCCTTCGACTTGGCCAGAAAAACGACGCACTGCCGTCGAGCAGAAAAAAACGGCGCACCGTGTCACGCGGTGCGCCCGTTTGACGCTCTTACGCTGCTTCGATAGCCTCGCGTCAGCGCGAATCCTTGGGCAGCCACTTGCGGCCCTCGACAGACCCTTCCCTGCGCGATTTCTCGACACGCCGCTGCCGCGACACCTTCGGATCGACGATCAGCGGCCGGTAGATCTCGACGCGATCGTGATCCGCCAGCACGGCATCGAGCGGCTTGAGCTTGCCGAACACGCCTGTCTTCTGCTTCGTCAGATCGATATCGGGATGCTGCGCGAGGATGCCACTCGCGTCGATCGCTTGCCGGAGCGTCGCGCCTTGCGGCAGTTCGAGCTGGATCAGCGTCTGCTCGTGAGGCAGCGCGTAGCAGACTTCGATGGTCAGATTGCCGTTCATGCCTTGCCGTAGCGCTGGTCCGCGCGCTTCACGAACGATTCGACGAAGGTGTTCGCGATATGGTTGAACACCGGCCCAATGATCTTTTCCAGCAGGACGCTCGTGAACTCGTAGTGCAGCGCGAATTCGATCTTGCATGCGTCCGCGCGTAGTGGCGTGAAGCGCCAGTAGCCGGTGAACTTGCGAAACGGACCGTCGGCGAACTCCATGTCGATGCGCGTGGGACGCTCCTGCGTGTTGTGCGTCGCGAAGTGCTGCTTGATGCCCTTGAAGTTGATGTCGATCTTCGCCTCCATCAGATTTTCTTCCTGCCGGCGGATCTCGACACCGCCGCACCACGGAAGAAAATTGGGGTAGTCGGCGACATCGGTGACGAGGTCGAACATCTGTTCCGCCGAATGGCGTATCAACACGGTTTTCTGGACATCTGCCATAAATTGAACAGCGCGTGGCAACGGTGATTGGGAAATAGCGAACGCGTGACAACTGAGTGACACCGCAGCGGGTTTTTGGCGGCCCGCTTTGCTAAAATCGTGATTTTAAACGAGTTGGGCCGTTTCCATTCATGAGCATCATCGACAACAGAAAAGCGTTCTTCGATTATTCGATCGAGGAGCGTTACGAGGCGGGGCTCGTGCTGGAGGGCTGGGAAGTCAAGGCGCTGCGCGCCGGGCGCGGCCAGATCAAGGAAGGCTACGTCGTGATCAGGAACGCCGAACTGTTTCTGATCGGCACGCACATCAGCCCGCTCCCCGAAGCGTCGACGCATATCAAGCCGGACCCCGTCCGCACGCGCAAACTGCTGCTGCGCGCTGAAGAAATCAGCAAGTTGATCGGCAAGGTCGAGCAGCGCGGCTACACGCTCGTGCCGCTGAACTTTCACTACAAGAACGGCCGCGTCAAATGCGAGATTGGCCTCGCGAAGGGCAAGAAGCTGCACGACAAGCGCGAGACCGAGAAGAAGCGCGATTGGGAACGCGAAAAGGCGCGGCTGATGCGCACGCCGACCTGAGCCGGCGCGCCCTTTTCAATCACCGGATGGACGATGGCCCGCAGTAACATGCGGGCCTTTTCTTGTCGCCATGCTGGTGTGAAACGCGCGCTCATGTCGCGCCCGCCAAACGCTCAGGCAGTCGTCTTACCCTGCTTCACGATCGTCAGCGCCGACGCGATCATCGAGCTCATGTCCGCCATGTTGCCCGGCACGATCAGCGTATTGCCCGCCTTCGCCAGATTCGCAAACGCATTCACGTACTGCTCGGCGACCTTCAGATTCACGGCTTCCATGCCGCCCGTCGATTGAATCGCGGCCGCAATCTTTTGAATTGCCTGAGAGTTTGCTTCGGCGACAGCCAGAATCGCCGCCGCCTGGCCTTGCGCCTGGTTGATCGCCGCCTGGCGCTCGCCCTCGGACTTCTGAATGGCCGCCTCGCGGCCGCCCGACGCGATATTGATCTGCTCCTGCTTGCGCCCTTCCGACGCCGCGATCAGCGCGCGCTTCTCCCGTTCGGCCGTGATCTGCGCCTGCATCGCGTGGAGAATTTCCTTCGGCGGCGTCAGGTCCTTGATCTCGTAGCGCAGCACCTTGACGCCCCAGTTCGAAGCCGCTTCGTCGAGCGCGGACACGATCGAATGATTGATGAAGTCGCGTTCCTCGAAGGTCTTGTCGAGTTCGAGCTTGCCGATCACCGAACGCAGCGTGGTCTGCGACAGCTGCGTGATCGCGAACACGAAATTGCTCGATCCGTATGACGCCTTCATCGGATCGGTGACCTGGAAATACAGCACGCCGTCGACCTGCAACTGTGTGTTGTCGCGCGTGATGCAGACCTGGCTCGGCACATCGAGCGGAATCTCCTTGAGCACATGCTTGTACGCGATCCGGTCGATGAACGGCAGCACGAACGTCAGGCCCGGCGTCAACGTCGCGTGATAGCGGCCGAGCCGTTCCAGCACCCACGCGTGCTGCTGGGGCACGATCTTGATCGTCTTCGCGGCAGTCACGATCACGACGATCAGCAACACGAGCCCAACGATGCTCGACGGTTCCATTCCTGCACCCCCAATCTGTTTTTGAATTGTTGTGCGCATTTCGATGCGCGCGAATTGCGTCCGAACGACGCTTGAATCAGATTCCGTTATTCAAGTTCTAGCCGCGTGCTTTCTTGCGACAACGACCAGGCAGTTGCCACGCAGCGCAGTGATTTCGTAGAGACTCGCGTCTTCCGGCTCGCCGGGTGAGAGTTCGACTTCCCATGACGCGCCGCGATAGCTGGTCCGAGCGCGCCCGTCGTGCCACGCGGGCACCGTCAGTGTCGAGCCGATGTCGAGATTGACGTCGGGATTGCGTGCGGCTTCGGCGCGCGTTTTCGTTTTGCGTCCGTAGCGCGACTTGCGCAGCACGAGCACCGCGCCGAGCGCGACAACGGCTGCAATGCCGAACTGCCACGGCAAGTCGGCGCCTGCGAGTCGCGCAATGGCCGCCGCGATAAAACCCAGCGCCACCATCAGCAGATAGAACGTGCCGTGCATCAGTTCGAGCACGATCAGCACGCCCGCGCCAACCCACCAGAACAGCCCGCTATGCATCACGTCGGCCTCCACAAAGCAAAACACCCCGGATCTACCGGGGTGTTTATAGCATGAAGCGTCGACGTTTTATCGTTCGCTGAAGTACGTTTTACATACCTCTGCAAACGATGCGCAATGCTTACTTCGCCGTCGTTTTCGCCAGCGCCTGCCACGTATCGATGATCGTGTCAGGGTTCAGCGAGATCGACGCGATGCCTTCGTCCGTCAGCCATTGCGCGAAATCCGGATGATCCGACGGGCCCTGGCCGCAGATGCCGACGTACTTGTTCAGGCGCAGGCACGTGTCGATCGCGCGCTTGAGCATGAACTTGACGGCGGGATCGCGCTCGTCGAAGTCGACCGCGAGCAGTTCCATGCCCGAGTCACGGTCGAGGCCGAGCGTGAGCTGCGTCAGGTCGTTCGAGCCGATCGAGAAGCCGTCGAAGTACTGCAGGAACTCTTCGGCAAGAATCGCGTTCGACGGCACTTCGCACATCATGATCAGGCGCAGGCCGTTTTCGCCGCGCTTCAGGCCGTACTTCGCGAGCAGGTTCACCACGCGCTCCGCCTGCTTCAGCGTACGCACGAACGGCACCATGATTTCGACGTTGTCGAGGCCCATTTCTTCGCGCACGCGCTTGAGCGCCAGGCACTCCATTTCGAACGCCTGCGCGAAGTCTTCAGCGATGTAACGCGATGCGCCGCGGAAGCCCAGCATCGGGTTTTCCTCGTCTGGCTCATAGCGCGAGCCGCCGATCAGCTTCTTGTACTCGTTCGACTTGAAGTCCGACAGACGCACGATCACGGGCTTCGGATAGAACGCCGCGCCGATGGTGGCGATGCCTTCCGTCAGCTTGTCGACGTAGAACGCACGCGGCGATGCATGACCGCGCGCGACGCTCTCCACGGCCTTCTTCAGGTCCTGATCGACGTTCGGGTACTCGAGAATCGCCTTCGGGTGAACGCCGATGTTGTTGTTGATGATGAATTCGAGCCGCGCGAGACCCACGCCCTTGTTCGGCAGTTGCGCGAAGTCGAACGCGAGCTGCGGATTGCCGACGTTCATCATGATCTTCACAGGGATTTCCGGCAGTTCGCCACGCTGGACTTCCGTCACTTCCGTTTCGAGCAGGCCATCGTAGATCTTGCCTTCGTCGCCTTCCGAGCACGACACCGTGACGAGCGAGCCGTCCTTCAGCACGTCGGTCGCGTCGCCACAGCCCACCACGGCGGGCACGCCCAGTTCGCGCGCGATGATCGCCGCGTGGCAGGTCCGGCCGCCACGGTTCGTGACGATCGCCGACGCGCGCTTCATCACCGGCTCCCAGTTCGGATCGGTCATGTCTGCGACAAGCACGTCGCCCGGCTGCACGCGTTCCATCTCCGACGGATCGTGGATCACGCGCACGGGGCCTGCGCCGATCTTCTGGCCGATCGCGCGGCCCGTCGCCAGCACCTGCGACTGGCCCTTCAGCTTGAAGCGCTGCTCGGCCTTGTTGTGACCCTGGCTCTTCACCGTTTCGGGACGCGCCTGCAGGATGAAGATCTTGCCGTCGCGGCCGTCCTTGCCCCACTCGATGTCCATCGGACGCTCGTAGTGCTTCTCGATGATGACCGCGTACTTCGCGAGTTCGATCACGTCGTCGTCGGTGATCGAGAAACGGTTGCGCTGCTCGTGCGACACGTCGACGGTCTTCACGCGGCCTTGTTCACCGGCCTTCGTGAACTCCATCTTGATGAGCTTCGAGCCGATCGAGCGGCGGATGATCGGGTATTTGTTCTGCGCGAGCGTCGTCTTGAAGACGTAGAACTCGTCCGGATTCACCGCGCCTTGCACGACGGTTTCACCAAGGCCATAGCTCGACGTGATGAAGACGGCGTCCTTGAAGCCCGATTCGGTGTCGAGCGTGAACATCACGCCCGCTGCGCCGACGTCCGAGCGCACCATGCGCTGCACGCCCGCCGACAACGCGACTTCAGCATGCGTGAAGCCCTTGTGGACGCGATAGGAGATGGCGCGGTCGTTGTACAGCGACGCAAACACGTGCTTCATCCGATCGAGCACGTCTTCGATGCCGACTACGTTCAGGTAGCTTTCCTGCTGGCCCGCGAACGATGCGTCCGGCAGGTCTTCCGCCGTTGCCGACGAACGGACCGCGAACGACAGTTCCTCAGGCGAGCTCTTCGAGAGCGTTTCGAACGCCGCGCGAATTTCCTGCTCGAGACGCGGCTGCATCGGGGTATCGACGATCCACTGACGGATCTCCTTGCCCGCAGCGGCAAGCGCCTTCACGTCGTCGACGTCGAGCGTCTCCAGGCGTTGCGCGATGCGTTCGGTCAGGTTGTTGTGATGCAGGAACTCGCGGAATGCGAGCGCCGTCGTTGCAAAGCCGGTCGGCACGCGCACGCCCGCTTCCGCGAGCTGACTGATCATCTCGCCGAGCGAAGCATTCTTGCCGCCGACGATTTCCACGTCGGTCATTCGCAACTGCTCGAATGGAACTACATACGCCTGATCCTTAGCAACGTTAACTGCGTTAGTCATACAAGCCCCTAAGTGTGAAAAAAATGCTGGATTGCGCAAGTGGGCTTGAACACGAGGCGCTCATTGGAAGCGTGGGCTCATGGCCTTGCGCAACCTGTTGGAAAAGCAATCGCGGAAGGGCTTGGCGCTCGACATGAAGCCCGACGAAGCAGGAGATTGAACGAACTTGCGGCTTAGCCGCGCAAGATACGAACGAATCGCGACGCAATCCAGGTGCGGATAGCGGATAGTTACGCGATTTGGCTGCAATTGCTTATCCAACAGGTTGCCGCTATTCTACCGTGCCGACTCTCGAAATGTGACAGTCGGACAAGAATTGCGCCTCGAACGGCGCCGCTGCAAGGTTCCGGCCAGCCGCCGGCCAGCGGGCGCCGCGCGGCGATGTCTGATTTGAGCGGATTTTGACGCTCGCGTTCCCTGCCCCCACTGATGCCGCCCACCGTATTCATCGTCTCCGACGGTACCGGGATTACTGCCGAAACCTTCGCGCATTCGATCCTCTCCCAGTTCGACCAGAAATTTCGCCTGGTCCGCGTGCCGTTCGTCGATTCGACGGAAAAAGCGTACGCCACGCTCGAAAAAATCAATGAATCCGCCCATCACGAAGGCCGCCGCCCGATCGTCTTCACGACGCTCGTGAACAGCGCGTCGAACCAGATCGTGAAGGACTCGAACGCGCTCGTGCTGGACATGTTCCAGACCTTCGTCGAGCCGCTCGAACTGGAGCTGGAGCTGAAGTCGAGCCACGCGATGGGCCGCGGCCACCAGAACGCCGATACCGAGGAGTACAAGAACCGGATCGAGGCGATCAACTTCTCGCTCGCCCACGACGACGGCCAGTCGAATCGCAATCTGGAAGAAGCGGATGTGATCCTGGTCGGCGTGTCGCGTAGCGGCAAGACGCCGACGAGCCTCTATCTGGCAATGCAGTACGGCGTGAAGGCGGCGAACTATCCGCTGATTCCCGAAGATTTCGAGCGCGGCAAGCTGCCGACGCCGCTGCTCGCGCATCGTACGAAGATGTTCGGGCTGTCGATCGATCCGCAACGGCTTTCGGAAATCCGCAACGAGCGCCGCCCCGGCAGCAAGTACGCCGCGCTGGAAAACTGCCGCTACGAGATCAACGAAGCCGAGACGATGATGCGGCGCGAAGGCATCAAGTGGCTGTCGTCGACGCACAAGTCGATCGAGGAAATTGCGACGACCATCCTGCAGGAAATCAGGCTCGACCGCTCGTCGTATTGATGCAGCCGCTGTGAAGGTTAGCTGGAAGCGCGCGGCTCGTGCCCGCGCTGCTGCCGGCACTGCTCGAAAAGACACACGGCGGCGGCCGCTGCGACATTCAGCGATTCCATTCCGCCCGGCTGCGGAATCGTCACGCGATACGTGACAGCGTCGCGCCACGCCTGCGACACGCCCGCCCCTTCGTTGCCGAACACCCACACGACCGGGCCCGACAGATCGGTGTCGTAAATCGCCTGCGCACCGTGCGAGTCCGTGATCGCGACGGGCACGTCGAGCCGCTCGATCAGCGTCTGCGGTTCGACATCCTCATGAATGTGCAGCAGGAAATGCGCGCCCATGCCGGAGCGCAGCACTTTCGACGACCATGCGTACGCGGTGCCCGGCGCGCAAAACACGTGGCCGATGCCCGCCGCCGCCGCGCTGCGCAGAATCGAGCCGACATTGCCTGCATCCTGCACGCCGTCGAGCACGATGCAGCCTTGCGTCACGCGTTCGGGCACCGCCACGTCGAGTTTCTCGACGAGCAGCAGCATGCCGACGCCATTCACGACATTCGACAGTTGTCCGAAGAGTGCATCGGGCAGCGTGACGATGCGCCGCTCATCGATGCGCGCGACGATGGCCTGCGCTTCGTCGTGGCGCAGCGCGCCTTCCATGACGACACACGTCTCGGGCTGCCCCGCGACATCGAGATAGGCGCTCGCGAGATGAAACCCTTCGAGCAACGCATGGCCGCTCCTGCGCTGTTGATGCGTCGAGCCGGCCAATGCCTTCAGACGTTTGTAGAGCGGATTGTCCCGCGAGGTAATGGCTTTCACTGGCAGCGAAGACCGTATCGGTACGGTAAGAAAAGCGGTGAAAAGAAAAGCGCCCGAAGGCGCTTGAGTCGTTTCTGCCAGGCGTCAGAACGGCGCGCTGTCGTCGGCGATGAGCACATCGTCATCATCGGTGACGGGCGGCACGATTACGACATTCTCAGGCAAATCGACGGCCATGCCGAGCCGCAGATACGCGTCCCGCACGGGCGCAAACGAGCGCCGGTGATGCTCGCACGGACCATGGTCGCGCAGCGCCAGCAGATGCTGCGGCGTGCCGTAGCCCACGTGCGCGTCGAAGCCGTACATCGGGAACGTCTGATGCAGTTCGAGCAGCATCCGGTCACGCGTGACCTTCGCGAGAATCGACGCCGCTGAGATGCACGGCACGAGCGCATCGCCGCTGACGATCGCCTCGCTGCGAATGCTCAGCACCGGGCAACGGTTGCCGTCGATCTTCGCGAGCGTCGGCGCGACCTTTAAGCCTTCGACGGCGCGCTTCATCGCGAGCATCGTCGCGTACAGGATGTTCAGCGTGTCGATCTCTTCGACCGACGCCGACGCGACGCAATACGCAAGCGACCGTTCGATGATCTTGTCGTACAGCTCTTCGCGCTTTTTCGCTGGCAGCGCCTTTGAATCGCCGAGTCCACGGATGCGGGGCTTCGTCGGATCGAGAATGACGGCGGCGGCCACCACGGGGCCCGCGAGCGGGCCGCGCCCTGCTTCGTCGACGCCGCAAATGACGTCTTCCGGCGACGAAAAATCGAGGCCGGCCTGTTTCGTGATCGTCGCAGCCGCCTTGCGGCGCAGCGCGGCCTTGCCCGTCGAGCCCGTCATGGACGCCCCCGGCGCGTTTCGACGACGCTGACGACCGCTTCCGCGGCTCGCTGCGCCGTGTTCTGCTTCAGCACGTGATGCATCTCGGTGAAGATTTCCGTCAGCGTGCGCCGGTTTGCGTCGTCGCGCAACTGAGTCAACGTGGCGTCGGCCAACGCTTCGGGCGTCGCGAAGTGCTGCAGGATTTCGGGCACGATGAAACGCCCGGCGAGGATGTTCGGCAAGCCCACGTACGGCAGATACCCCTGGCGGCGCATGATCTGCCCCGTCAGCCAGGGCACCTTGTACGAAATCACCATCGGCTTCTTCAGCAGCGCCGCTTCCAGCGTGACTGTGCCGCTTTTCACGAGGATCACGTCAGCGGCCGTCATCGCAAGCTGAGCGTTGCCGTCCGTCAGCGTCAGTGGCAGCTTCGGGTGCGCGTCGACGAGCGGCTTCAGCAGTTCGCGCAGTGCGGGCGTTGCAGCCGGCATCACGAAGCGCACGCCCGGCTCGCGCTGCAACATCAGGTCCATCGCGTCGAAGAACGTCGGTCCGATCAGCGAGATTTCCGAGCGGCGGCTGCCCGGCAGCACGGCGATCACCGGACCGCTTTCGGGCAGGCCGAGCACGCGGCGCGCGCCTGCCATATCCGGTTCGAGCGGGATCTCATCCGCGAGCGGATGGCCGACATAGGTCGCCGCGACGCCCGACTTTTCGAGCAGCGCCTTTTCGAACGGGAATACGCACAGCATGTGATCGACGGCCTTGACGATCTTCTTGATCCGGCCGCCTCGCCATGCCCAGATCGATGGACAGACGAAGTGAATGGTCGGAATGCCCGCATCGCGCAACGGGTGCTCGAGGCCGAAGTTGAAATCCGGCGCATCGACGCCGATGAACGCCGACGGCGGCTCAGCCAGCAACTGGCGCTTCAGCTCGTTGCGGATGCCGAGAATCTCGGGAATGTGCTTTAGCGCTTCGACGTAGCCGCGCACCGACAGCTTTTCCATCGGGAAATGCGCGTCGAAGCCCTTCGCGATCATACGCGGGCCACCGATGCCGAAGTACTGCGTCCCGTGCGGCAGACGGGCCGCGAGCCCGTCCAGCAGCGACGCCGCGAGCAGGTCGCCCGACGGCTCGCCGGCCACCAATGCGAGCCGCAGCGGACTGGTAGGCAACGGCATCGGTTAGCGGATGATGCCGCGCTGCGACTGCTCGACGAATTCGACGAGCGCGCGCACGGGCTCGTCGCCGTCGCCGCCCGCCGTCGCGAGTTCGCGCAATTGCACCTTCGCTTCTTCGAGCGACAGGCTGTTCTTGTACAGCAGACGATACGCGGAGCGCAGCGCCGAAATGGCGTCCGCCGAGAAGCCGCGGCGGCGCAGCCCTTCGACGTTGATGCCGTGCGGCTCGGCCTTGTTGCCCGCGGCGATCACGAACGGCGGAATGTCCTGCACGAGCGCCGACGCGCCGCCCAGCATCGAATGCGCGCCGATGCGCACGAACTGGTGCACGCCCGACATGCCGCCGACAATCGCGTAATCGCCGATGATCACGTGGCCCGCCATTTGCGCATTGCTCGACAGAATCACGTTGCTGCCGATCTGGCAGTCGTGGCCGATATGCACGTACGCCATGATCCAGTTATCGTCGCCGAGCGTCGTGATGCCCTGATCCTGCACGGTGCCCGTGTGGATCGTCGTGAATTCGCGGATCGTGTTGCGGTTGCCGATCACGAGCTTCGTGGGCTCGTCCCGGTACTTCATGTCCTGCGGCCGGCCGCCAACCGACGCGTAATGGCCGATGCGGTTGTCTTCGCCGATCGTCGTATGACCTTCGATCACGCTGTGAGAACCGACCGTGGTGCGCGCACCGATCGTGACGTGCGCGCCGACGATTGCGTACGGTCCGATCTCGACCGATTCGTCGAGCTGTGCGCCCGATTCGATGATCGCAGTAGGATGAATCCTGCTCATGCGCCCTCGCTGTATTTCCCGCTGTATTTCCGTTACATGGCGCGGATGACGCTGCGGCGCCGTCCAGCACGTTCAAGCCGTCACGATGCAATCCATCTTGTGACAGCCCGAAGTTTCGATTGTTCTGCCGCCGGCGTTACGCGACGTAACGGAGCATGAGCCCCTTCCGTCTGCCGTCCGCCCGCCACGGCCTGTTGCTTTCCGTCACTCGCTGTCCGTCTGGCGCACGGCGCACATCAGATCGGCTTCGGCCGCCACCTGGCCGTCCACTTCGGCGCGCGCCTTGAACTTCCAGATGCCGCGCATATGACGTTCGAACGTGGCGTTCAGGATCAGCTGGTCGCCCGGTTCAACGACGCGTTTGAAGCGCGCGTTGTCGATGCCGACGAACAGGTACAGCGTGTTGTCAGGATCATGCGGCTCTTCCGAGAAGGTCAGGAGCGCGGCCGTCTGCGCGAGCGCTTCCAGAATCAGCACGCCGGGCATCACGGGGCGCTTCGGGAAGTGGCCCATGAAGAACGGTTCGTTGACCGTCACATTCTTCAGCGCCTTGATGCTCTTGTGCGGCTCGAGTTCGAGCACCCGATCGACGAGGAGGATCGGATAGCGATGCGGCAGCAGCGTGAGAATCTTGTGAATGTCGAGATTGATTTTTTCGGTGCTCATGGTGTTTCTGCTCACGCATTGGTTGCGCGATGATGACTGCGAATGCTGGGTGCTGGCGCATCGATGACGAACCGCGTCCTGCCGCCCGTTCTTGTGCCGACCGCACGCCGCCTGTCGGCCGCATGCGCCGGCGCTTCCCGCCGGCCAGCGCTTACGCCTTGTCTCCGGAGGCGCTGGCGACGACGGCTTCGAGTGCCTTGATACGGTCTCGCAGCTTGTCGAGATTGCGCATCAAGGCGGCGCTCCTGTTCCAGTCGGCATGATTCACGGCCGGGAACGCGCTCGTGTACATGCCGGGTTTCAACAGCGACTTCGACACGCCCGACTTGGCCGTGACGATCACGTAGTCGGCCAGGGTGACGTGGCCGGCAATGCCGACCGCGCCGCCGATCATGCAGTGACGGCCGATCGTCGTGCTGCCGGCGATGCCCGCGCAACCCGCGATCACCGTATAGGCGCCAATCTTGCAGTTATGGCCGATCTGCACGAGGTTGTCGATTTTCACGCATTCTTCGATCACGGTATCGGCCATCGCGCCGCGGTCGATCGTCGTATTTGCGCCGATTTCGACGTCGGGCCCGATCGACACGCCACCGACCTGCGGAATCTTCACCCAACTGCCCGTGCGCGCGTCGCCTTCGCCGACGAAATCCGGCGCAAAGCCGAAGCCGTCCGAGCCGATCACGGCACCAGCATGAACGATCACGCGCTCGCCGATCGTACAGCCGTGATAGACGGCGACGTTCGGATGCAGATGCGAGCCCGCGCCCACCTTCGTGCCACGCCCGATGAACACGTTCGCGTCGAGCCGCGCGTTATCGCCGATTGCGGCGCCCGCTTCGACCGTCACGTTCGGGCCAATCACGGCACTCGCGGCGATCTGCGCGGAGGGGTCGATGGTCGCGCTCGCGTGCACGCCCGGCTGCGCCTTCGGCGCGGCCATGTCGATGAAGGCCTGCGCGAGACGCGCGAAATAAGCGTAGGGATTCGGCGTGACGATGAAGTTGCGACCGGCGCGCGAAGCGAGCTTCGCGAGATCCGCCGCGTTGATCAGCACCGCGCCCGCGCGCGTCGTTTCGACCTGCGCCAGATACTTCGGGTTGGCGAGGAACGCCAGTTGATCCGGGCCAGCCTGGTCGAGCGGCGCCAGATTGCCGACGCGGTGCGCGCGATCGCCGACGACTTCGCCGCCGAACCGCTGCACGATCTCCTCGAGCGTGAATGCCATGCGTGTACTGCTCCTGCTGTTCAGTTGCCTGCCTTGCGCCCGAACCGCGCGCCGGGGGTGTTCGCGGGACGGCCTTGCACCGCATATGCGCGGGGATTGCGCTGCGCTTGCGCGCCTCAGTGCTTATCAGTTGCCGCTGCTGCCGTTGCCCGACGACGCCAGCGCCTTCAGCACCTGGTCGGTAATGTCGATGCGCGGGCTCACGTAGACCGCTTCCTGCACGATCAGGTCGTAGTGCTGCTGCTCGGCGATCTGCTTGATTACCTTGTTCGCGCGATCGAGCACGGCTGCCAGCTCTTCATTGCGCCGCTGGTTCAGGTCTTCGCGGAACTCGCGCTGCTTACGCTGGAAGTCCGTGTCGAGCTGCGACAGATCGCGCTGCTTCTGCGCGCGATCGGCGGGCGCCATCGACGCGCCGTTCCTGTCGAGCGAGTCGGACATCGACTTGAGACGCTGCGCCATATCCTGCAGGTCCTTGTCGCGCTTCGCGAACTCCGCTTCCAGCTTGGTCTGCGCCGCCTTCGCCGCCGACGATTCCCGCAGGATGCGATCGGAATTCACCGCGGCGATCCGCGCTTCCTGCGCCTGCGCGGCATTCGCTGCGCCCACGCCGAGCGTCATGACCAGGGCCATTGCGCACGCCACACGTTTCGAAAACATACCAGTTAGCAAAGTCATCCTCTCGATGCTGTAAGGGGTTCCGGTTCTCGAGCGCGCGATCAGAACGCCGTCCCAATCTGGAACTGGAACTTCTGATACTGGTCGCCCGCGTGTTTCTGCAACGGGAAACCCAGCGACAGCTTGAGCGGCCCGATCGGCGAAATCCACGCGAGACCGAGACCGTAGCCGTAGCGCAAGCCGTTCGAGCCGACCGTCGTATTGCCGCCCTGACGCGAATCGCCCCACACGTTACCGGCGTCGAGGAACGTGAACACCCGCAGCGTACGGTCATAGCCCGTGCCCGGCAGCGGGAACGTGAGTTCGACGTTGGTGACGAACATCTTGTTGCCGCCGATCGGATCGTTCGTGACCTTGTCGCGCGGACCCAGCGAACTCGGTTCATAGCCGCGGACCGAACCGATACCGCCCGCGTAGTAGTTCTTGAAGATCGGATACGCGTTGCCGATGCCGTTGCCGTAGCCGCCCTGGATGTTGAAGCCCAGCACGAAGCCGCGAGCGAACGAATAATAGTACTGCGCCTGCAAGTCGGCCTTGTAATACTCGGTGCCGCCGATCGGCGTGCCGTATTCGGCATTCGCCTGCGTGAAGTAGCCGCGGCTCGGCACCAGCGCGCTGTCACGCGCGTCGCGCGACCAGCCGACCGTCAGCGGCACGTTGTTCGACACGCGGCCGAAGTCCTGCACATAGTTCTTGTAGGCCTGCGGCGTATTTGCGTCGACGTCCAGCGTGTTCTGCTCGAAGCCCGCGCCGAAGTACACCGTGTCCACTTCCGAGAACGGAATGCCGAACTTCAGGTCGCCGCCCATCGTGACGATGCGGAAGCTCGAATCCGTCGAGTAATACAGCGGCTCGTAGGTGCGGTAGTAGACGTCGGTAATGCGCTTGATGCCGTCGACCGTGAAGTACGGGTCGACCTGCGTGACCGTCAGCGTACGGTACGTCTTCGCGGTATTCACGTTCACCGACAGGCTCGTGCCCGAACCGAACACGTTGTCCTGCGACACGCCCGCCGACAGCACCACCTTGTCCGTCGACGAGAAGCCCGCGCCCAGCGTGATCGCGCCCGTCGGCTTTTCGGCAACCTTGACGTCGACGTCCACCTGGTCCGGCGTGCCTTCGACGGGCACCGTCGTCACGTCGACATCCGTGAAGTAGCCGAGACGGTTGATGCGGTCCTTCGACAGCGCGAGGCGGTTCGAATCGAACCACGAGCTTTCGAGCTGGCGCATTTCGCGGCGCACCACTTCGTCGCGCGTGCGCGTGTTGCCGTTCACGTTGATGCGACGCACGTACACACGGCGGCTCGGATCGACCTGAAGCGTCAGGTCGACCTTGTGATGCTCCTGGTCGATTTGCGGCAGCGCGTTCACGGTCGCGAACGCGTAGCCGTATTCGCCGAGCTTGTCGACGATCGACTTCGTCGTGGCCTGCAGCTTTTCCGCCGAGAAACGGTCGCCCGGCTTGATCTTGATCAGCTTGTTCAGCTCGGCTTCGCGATCGAGCAGATTGCCCGCGAGCTTGATGCTGTTGATCGTGTACGGCTCGCCTTCGTGCAGCGTCACCGTCAGATACATATCCTTCTTGTCCGGCGTGATCGACACCTGGGTCGATTCGATGTTGAACTCGAGGTAGCCGCGGTTCAGGTAATACGAGCGGACGTTCTCGAGGTCGCCGGTGAGCTTTTCCTTCGAATACAGGTCGTTCTTCGTGTACCACGAGAACCAGTTCGGCGTGGACAGCTGCATTTCGTCGCGCAGCGTGCCCGTGCTGAATGCCTTGTTGCCGATGAAGTTGATCTGGCGGATCTTCGCGCTAGGACCTTCGATCACGGCGAACAGGACCGCAACACGGTTGCGATCGATCGGCGTGATCGTAGTCGTGACTTCGGCGGCGTAGAAGCCGCGCGTCAGATACTGGCGCTTCAGTTCCTGCTCGGCCTTGTCGACGAGCGCCTTGTCGTAGTAACGGCCTTGGGACAGGCCGACCGCGCGCAGCGCCTTGATCAGGTTGTCCTTCTCGAATTCATGCAGGCCGGAGAAATCAATCGTGCCGATGGCGGGACGCTCCAGCACCTGCACCACCACGACATCGCCTTCCGTAGCGATCTTCACGTCGTTGAAGAAGCCCGTTGCGTACAGCGCGCGGATGGCTTCGGAAGCCTTTTCGTCGGAAAACGTATCGCCTTGCTTGATGGGGAGATAGGAGAACACCGTGCCGGGTTCTACCCGTTGCAGCCCTTCGATCCGAATGTCTTTCACCACGAAGGGTGTCGTCGCGTGAGCTACCAGCCCATGCGCGGCGAATGCCGCGGCTACAACCGTCTTTGGAACAAAGCGATGAGGTTTAAACAACGTGCTTCCCCAGTGTGTATAGCTGCATCAGGTCAGGCGGGCGCCATCGTACGCCGCCAGACACTTTAAAAATGGATAAAACGAGCAAGATCGTTGAACAGCGCAATCGCCGACAAGGCGACGATACAAGCCAGTCCCGCTCTTTGAAGAACGAGCTGCCAGCGATCCGATACGGCTTTGCCGGTAACAGCTTCAACCAGATAATATAACAGATGCCCCCCGTCCAATACCGGTATTGGTAAAAGGTTGAGGACGCCGAGGCTTATGCTGACAAGCGCGAGGAACGACAGGAATGCTGATGGACCGAGTCGTGCGCTCTTGCCCGCGTAGTCCGCGATGGTCACGGGACCGGACAGATTCTTGAGCGAAGCCTCGCCGATGATCATCCGGCCGAACATCCGCACCGAGTACACAGCAAGGTCCCATGTGCGACGCGCGCCGAGGCGCACGCTCTCGACGGGACCGTAGCGCACGTCGATCGAAGGCACTTGCGTCGCGAGCTCGGCGCCGATGCGGCCGACCTGCTGACCCGTCATCTCGTCGCGCTGCACGCCCGGCACGATGGTCAGACTCTGCAACGCCCCCGGCTGCTGGTTCTTCGCGCCGCGCTCGACTTGCAGCACGACAGGCTTGCCCGCGTGCGACTTGATGTAGTTGATGAAGGTAGTGGCGTTATCGGCGGGACGTCCGTCGACGGCGCGGATCCGGTCGCCCGCGAGCAGGCCCGCGCGCAACGCCGCGCTGCCCGGCTGCACGCCCGCCACCGACAACGTGCCGCCGCCTGGCTCGAAGCCGAGCCGCGACATGAAGTCGTCGTCGACTTCCTTGTCGGTAAGGCCTTGCAAGTCCAGCGGGAAGTCAAACGTGCCGTGCCCGCCGTCCTTCGCGCTCAATATGACGCGCTTGTGATCGAACGCGGCGCCCAGGAGCTTCCAGCGCAAGTCCGACCACGAGCGAACGCGCTCGGAGTCGCCGCCATCCGCGTCACGCACGCCGACCACGGTTTCGCCGCCCTCGAAGCCCGCGCGTGCCGCGACAGTATCGGCAACGGGCGCCGCGACGATTGCGGCAGGCTCGGTGACGCCCGTCGCGAACACGGCTGCGAACAGCACAATGGCCAGAATGAAGTTGGCGATCGGGCCTGCCGCCACGATCGCGATGCGCTTGCCGACCGACTGTCGGTTGAACGCGAGCGGCAGATCGGCGGGCGGAATCGGCGCGCCCTCTTCGCGCTCGTCGAGCATCTTCACGTAGCCGCCGAGCGGCAGCGACGCGATGATCCACTCGGTGCCTGTCTTCGCGCTGACCCAGCGCGCAAGCGGCTTGCCGAAGCCGATCGAAAAACGCAGTACCTTGACGCCGCACAGGCGCGCGATGCTGTAGTGGCCAAACTCATGGACGACCACCAGTACGCCGATCGCGACTGCGAAGGCGACCAGTTCGATCAGCACGTTCATAAACGCCTCACTGGACGGCGCGTTCCGTGAGGCGAGCGCCCGCCGGCAGACCGTCGATCAAAGCGTGGGCTGCGCGGCGCGCAGCGGCGTCCGCGTCGACCACGTCCGCGAGGCTCGACGCCTCGCGATTGGGCAATGTGTTCAGCACGGCTTCGACGACCCGGGCAATCGCCATGAAGCCGATGCGGCGCGACAGGAACGCCTCGACGGCAATCTCGTTCGCTGCGTTCAGCGCGGCGCTCGCGACGCCGCCTTCGGCCAGCGCCTGCATCGCGAGCGCGAGGCACGGGAAGCGCGCGTAATCGGGCTTCTCGAACGACAGTGACGCGATCTGCGCGAGATCGAGCTGCGCGACGCCCGAATCGACGCGGTCCGGGAAAGCCAGCGCGTGCGCGATCGGCGTGCGCATGTCCGGGTTGCCTAGTTGCGCGAGCACCGATCCGTCCGCGTACGACACGAGCGAGTGAATCACGCTCTGCGGGTGAATCAGCACGTCGATGCGCTCGCCGGGCAGGCCGAACAGCCAGTGCGCCTCGATGACTTCGAGGCCCTTGTTCATCATCGTTGCGGAGTCGACGGAAATCTTGCGGCCCATCACCCAGTTCGGATGCTTGCACGCTTCTTCCGGCGTGACGTCGACGAGCGTCGACGGCTCGCGCGTGCGGAACGGGCCGCCCGACGCCGTCAGGATGATCTTCGACACGCCGCCATGCAGCGCCGATTCGCGCGGCAGGCACTGGAAGATCGCGTTGTGCTCGCTGTCGACGGGCAGCAGGATCGCGCCGTTATCGCGCACCGCGTCCATGAAGATCGCGCCCGACATCACGAGCGCCTCCTTGTTCGCGAGCAGAATGCGCTTGCCGGCGCGCGCCGCCGCGAGGCTCGGCTCGAGACCCGCCGCGCCGACGATCGCCGCGACGACAGTGTCGCAGCCGTCGCTCTTCGATACGTCGACGAGCGCCTGCGGGCCGTACGTGACTTCCGTCCTGCAACCCGCGGCGCGCAGCTTCGCGGCGACGCTCGCGGCCGTGTCGGCATCGCCGGCGACGGCCACTTCAGGTTTGAAGCGCAAGCATTGTTCGACGAGCTTGTCGCCGTTGCGATGCGCGGTCAGCGCATACACCGAGAAACGCTCGGGATGACGCGCGACGACGTCGAGCGTGCTGTCTCCGATCGAGCCCGTGGAACCGAGCAAAGTGAGTCGTTTTTGCATATCTCTTTCTCTAGCCGATGGGCTACGACAATACGAGCATCGCGAGCGGCAGCACCGGCAACAAGGCGTCGATGCGGTCGAGCACGCCGCCGTGTCCGGGCAGCAGGTTGCTCGAATCCTTCACGCCTGCCTGGCGCTTGAGCATCGACTCGAACAGGTCGCCCACCACGCTGAACACGACCAGCAGCGTCAGCGTGGCAAATGCGCGCGCGGCGCCGAGATGCTCGAGCAGCGCGGAAAACAGGGTTGGCACGAACGCGTGGGTGACGACGGCAGCGGCCGCGACGATCATCACCGCGATCCACCCGCCGGCGGCCCCCTCCCAGGTCTTGCCGGGGCTGATCGAGGGCGCGAGTTTGTGTTTTCCGAACGCCTTACCCGTAAAGTATGCGCCGATATCGGCCAACCAGACCACGAGGAGCAGGGAAAGCACGAACGGCACGCCCTCGATGCGGGCGGCGACGAGGGCATGCCAGCAGGCCGCGAACACGACGACGCCCGCCAGCAGCAGGAACGGCCGCCAGGCGCCCTGCGCGAGCGCCGGCTTGCGCAACAGTACAAACGGCCCCGCGAATACCCAGAAGATCGACGAAGCTTCGAAGAGCGGCCGTAGCGCCGCGAAGCCCGTGCCGAGCTTCGTGCTGGCCACCAGCGCCAGTGCGGCAACGATCGCGTAAACCACGGGGCCGGCGCCCGGAAGCTTCAGCAGCCGCGCCCACTCCCATGCGGCAAACACGACGACGAACGCGATCAGCGCGCCGAAGCCGCCGATCGGCGCCCACAGCGTGACGGGGAGAAGAATGGCCAGCAGGACGATCGCCGTGATGACACGGGTTTTTAGCATGGAAGCGAATCGGCGTTTTGCGATTGCGGCTCGAGCTGGGCGCTCGTGCGGCCGAAGCGGCGCTCGCGCTCGGTGTACGACGCGATCGCGCGGCCAAGCGCGTCAGCGTCGAAATCCGGCCAGTAGGTATCGGTGAAATAGAACTCGGTGTACGCGAGCTGCCACAGCAGGAAGTTGCTGATGCGCTGCTCGCCGCCCGTGCGGATGAACAGATCCGGCTCGGGCGCGTAAGCCATGGCAAGGTGTTGGGCGAACGCGTCTTCGTTGACCTCGACGGAGCGGCCCGCGGCCACCGACTGCTCGACCAGCTTGCGCGTGGCCTGCATGATGTCCCAGCGGCCGCCGTAGTTCGCGGCGATGGTCAGCGTAAGGCGCGTGTTCTTCGCCGTCTTGGTTTCGGCGCGGGTGATCAGATCCTGGATCTTCTTGTCGAACATCGACAGATCGCCGACCACGCGCAAACGGATGCCGTTCGCGTGCAGCTTGCCGATTTCGCGCTCGAGCGCGGTGACGAACAGGCGCATCAGGAACGACACCTCGTCGACCGGACGGCGCCAGTTTTCGGAACTGAATGCGAACAGCGTCAGATACTGAACGCCGCGCCGGGCACAGGCGTCGACGGCCGCGCGCACGGCGTCGAGGCCACGCGTATGGCCCGCCACGCGCGGCAGACGGCGTTGAGTCGCCCAACGGCCATTGCCGTCCATGATGATCGCGATGTGACGCGGTACGGCTGAGACGTCAGGGACGCGAACGGTTGAGCTTGTATAGGTCATGGCCGTCGGGTAAAGCAGCAAATAAAGAAAGGATGGTCAGTGAACGTTCTCGGGTCTGGTGTGCGCCAGACCATCAAACCGTCATGATCTCGCCTTCCTTGGTTTGCACGAGCTTATCGATTTCCGCGACGAACTTGTCCGTCAGCTTCTGAACGTCGTCGCCGGCGCGGCGCTCGTCATCTTCGGAGATTTCCTTGTCCTTCACGAGCTTCTTCAGCTGCTCGTTCGCGTCGCGGCGCAGGTTGCGCACGGCCACCTTCGCGGTCTCGCCTTCGCTCTTGACGACCTTTGTCAGTTCGCGGCGGCGCTCTTCCGTCAGCGCGGGCATCGGCACGCGGATCAGATCGCCGTGCGTGGCCGGGTTCAGGCCGAGATCCGATTCGCGGATCGCCTTCTCGATCACGGAGACCATCTTCTTTTCCCACGGCTGCACGCCGATCGTGCGGGCATCGACGAGCGTCAGGTTCGCGACCTGCGAGATCGGCACGGGCGAGCCGTAGTAGTCGACCTGGATGTGATCGAGCAGGCCCGTGTGCGCACGGCCCGTGCGGATTTTCGACAGATCGTTCTTGAACGCGTCGAGCGAGCGCTGCATTTTCTGCTCAGCGCCTTTCTTGATGTCAGCCACAGACATGATTAAACCTCCGAACCTTCAAAACGATGCGGGCCCGACAGCGCGCGCGAGGCGGCGCCGAAGCCCGCGTTCAAGCCCACAGACGTGAAAGAGAGTTTACACGTGGACGAGAGTGCCTTCGTCCTCGCCCTGCACGATGCGCTTTAGCGCGCCCGGCTTCACGATCGAAAACACGCGGATCGGCAGCTTCTGGTCGCGGCACAGCGCGAACGCGGTGGCGTCCATCACCTGCAGGTTGCGGCCAATCGCCTCGTCGAAACTGATCGTCGAATAGCGCGTCGCGGACGGGTCCTTTTTCGGATCAGCCGAATAGACGCCGTCGACCTTGGTCGCCTTCAGCACCACTTCGGCGCCGACTTCCGAGCCGCGCAGCGCAGCCGCCGTGTCGGTCGTGAAGAACGGGTTGCCCGTGCCGGCCGCAAAGATCACGACCTTGCCCTCTTCCAGCTGGCGGATGGCGCGGGGACGGATGTACGGCTCGACAACCTGATCCATGCGCAGCGCCGACTGCACGCGCGCTTCGATACCTGCGTGGCGCATCGCGTCCTGCAGCGCCAGTGCGTTCATCATCGTGGCCAGCATGCCCATGTAATCGGCCGTCGCACGGTCCATACCTGCTGCGCCGCCCGCCACACCACGAAAGATGTTGCCGCCACCGATCACCACCGCCAGCTGCGTACCGAGCCGCACAACCTCGGCCACATCCGCCACCATTCTTTCGATCGTCGCACGATTGATGCCGAATGCATCGTCGCCCATCAGGGCTTCGCCAGAGAGTTTGAGGAGGACGCGTTTATAGGCAGTGGGCATAGAGATATCCAGATTGCGCTGAGCAGGGCCAAAAAGCCGCGAAACAACAAGGAACTAACTGTAGGGGTGAAATACGAATTCGGGCAAGCGCCGCCAGGTTGATGCGCCTCAACAACCGACCGAGGCGAGTCGAGATCCGGCCGCCGTGCGCTTCGCGCACGCGCAACCCCGGCGGCGCTACCGGCCGCGGCGAGGTCCAGCCCCGCCGCGGGTCAAACGGTACCGCGTAAAACTTAAACGAAGCTTATTGCTGCTTCGCAGCAGCAACTTGCGCCGCGACTTCAGCTGCGAAGTCGTCCTGACGCTTTTCGATGCCCTCGCCCACGACAAACAGCGCAAACTTCTGCACGCTCGAGCTTGCAGCCTTCAGCATCTGCTCGATCGTCTGCTTGTCGTTCTTCACGAACGGCTGGTTCAGCAGCGACACTTCCTTCAGGTACTTCTGCACCGAGCCGTCGACCATCTTCGCGACGATCTCAGCCGGCTTACCCGATTCGGCCGCCTTCTGCTCGGCGATGCTGCGCTCCTTGGCGATCAGGTCGGCGGGAACGTCGTCCGACGACAGCGAGACCGGCTTCATCGCCGCGATGTGCATCGCGACGTCCTTGCCGACCTGCTCGTCCGCGCCCGTGTACTCGGCCAGCACGCCGATGCGGGTGCCGTGCAGGTATGCAGCCAGCTTGTTCGACGTTTCGAAGCGCGCAAAACGGCGGATCGACAGGTTTTCGCCGATCTTGCCGACCAGCGCCGAACGCACTGCGTCAACCGTCGAGCCTTCCAGCGGCAGCGCCGACAGCGCGGCGACGTCAGCCGGGTTCTGCTTGACGACCAGTTCGGCAACCTTCTTCGAGAAACCAATGAAGTCGTCGTTCTTCGAAACGAAGTCGGTTTCGCAGTTCAGCTCGACGATCGCGCCGACGCCGCCTTCGATGAAGGAAGCGATCACGCCTTCAGCCGTGACGCGCGACGCCGCCTTCGACGCCTTGTTGCCGAGCTTAACGCGCAGCAACTCTTCAGCGCGCGCCATATCGCCGTCAGCTTCCGTCAGCGCCTTCTTGCATTCCATCATCGGCGCGTCGGTCTTCGCGCGCAGTTCTGCCACCATGCTTGCGGTAATTGCCGCCATCATTCGCTCCTTGAGTCTGTCTGTCACACGCCGCCCGCATTCGATGCCGGCGGCAGAATTTCGTTTCCGCGCAGCGCACTTTTATTTCCGGCGCCGCCGCGTGCGAATTGCCGCACGCTCCAGATCGTCGCGGCTTAAAAAAAGGGGGCCTATCGAGAGCCCCCTTTTTTGCCGGACACAGGGTGCTTTACGCTTCCCCGTTGACCTCGACGAACTCGTCGCCGTCGCCACCGCGAGCAGCCTGCACGACTTCGTTGACCGCATTCGCGCGACCTTCGAGGATCGCGTCAGCCACGCCTTGCGCATACAGCGTGACGGCCTTGCTCGCGTCGTCGTTGCCCGGGATCACGTAATCCACGCCTTCCGGCGAGTGGTTCGTATCGACCACGGCGATGACGGGCACGCCCAGCTTGTTCGCTTCCGTCACGGCAATCTTGTGATACCCGACGTCGACCACGAAGATCGCATCCGGAATGCCGCCCATGTCCTTCACGCCGCCGATCGACTTTTGCAGCTTGGCGATTTCGCGTTCGAACAGCAGCGCTTCCTTCTTGCTCATCTTCTCGAGCTCGCCTGCCTCGACTGCCGCTTCCATGTCCTTCAGGCGCTTGATCGAAACCTTCAGCGTCTTGAAGTTGGTCAGCATGCCGCCGAGCCAGCGTGCGTTGACATACGGCATGCCAGCGCGCTGCGCCGCTTCAGCGATCGTGTCGCGCGACTGACGCTTCGTGCCGACGAACAGGATCGTGCCGCGGTTCGCTGCCAGTTGACGCACGTACTTCAGCGCGTCGTTGTACATCGGCAGCGTCTTTTCGAGGTTGATGATGTGAATCTTGTTGCGATGGCCGAAAATAAAGGGGGCCATCTTCGGGTTCCAGAAGCGCGTCTGGTGGCCGAAGTGGACACCGGCTTCCAGCATTTGACGCATGGTAACTGCCATGAATATCTCCGCTAGGGTTGGGTCTTAAGCCGGCTGCCGTATCCGCCGCGCCGCCTTCCGCACTCTTCGGGAAGACCTGACGCCGCGAACACCCTGGGTGCGCCGGCTTGCGAATCTCGCGAATTGCGCCACTTGCCACATACATTGGTCTTGCATGTTATGGGCAGCTCGCGAGGAAAGTCCGCCGCCGATATGAATATTCTGAAAATATTCGAACTGGCGATTGACTTAGCCGGAGAGTATAGCACGCGTGCATTGCACGACTCAACCTGCGCGGTAGCACGTGCGATTGCGTCAGGTTGCACCCGGTGCCGGGCGGCACCTCACCGATATGCGCTGCGGCCCGCGCCGCGCCTGGCCATCCCCTCCTAGCAAAAGCCAGCGATCACGGAAATAAGGTGCGATAATTACGCGATACACGGTTTTCAGGCTCGACTCATGGCTATTACGCTCAAAAACGAAGACGATATCGCCCAGATGCGCGTCGCCGGACGGCTCGGGAGCGAAGTCCTCGACTACATCACACCGTTTGTGAAGCCCGGCGTCACGACGGGCGAACTCGACCGGCTCTGCCACGAATACATGACGAACGTGCAAGGCACGATTCCGGCGCCGCTGAACTATCAGCCGCCCGGCTATCCGCCGTTTCCGAAGGCGGTCTGCACGTCCGTGAACGACGTGATCTGCCACGGCATTCCCGGCGACAAGACGTTGAAGAACGGCGACGTGCTCAATATCGACGTCACCGTGATCAAGAACGGCTACTACGGCGACACGAGCCGTATGTTCATCGTTGGCGAAGGCTCGATTATGGCGAAGCGCCTCATCCAGACCACCTACGAATGCATGTGGCTCGGCATCGAGCAGGTGCGCCCGGGTGCGCATCTCGGCGACATCGGCTACGCGATCCAGAAGCACGCGGAGGGTCAGGGCTATAGCGTGGTGCGCGAATATTGCGGCCACGGCATCGGCGAGGTTTTCCACGATGAGCCGCAAGTCCTGCACTACGGCCGTCCCGGCACGGGCATCGAATTGCAGGCCGGCATGATCTTCACTATCGAGCCGATGATCAACGCGGGCCGCCGCGAGATCCGCACGATGCCCGACCAGTGGACCGTCAAGACGAAGGACCGCAGCCTGTCCGCGCAGTGGGAGCACACGATTCTCGTCACGCAGACGGGCTATGAAGTGCTGACCGTCTCGGCCGGCACGCCCGCGCGTCCGCAAATCGTGGCCGCCGCCACTGCCTGATTTTTTCGCCCCTTCGCCTATGAGCAGCGTTTCCGCCGTCGCCCTTTCCGATGCCACGTCGCTCAAGGCGGACTACAAGGTGGCCAAGACTCCGCTGATCGATCGCTTCCGGACGGCATCCAATGTCGACACGCTGATGCGCTCGCTCGCGCGCATCACCGACGACGCGCTGCGCGGCGCGTGGGCCGCGTGCGATCTGCCTGCGTCGCTGGCGCTGCTCGCTGTCGGCGGCTATGGGCGCGGCGAACTGGCCCCGCATTCCGACATCGACATTCTCGTTCTGCTACCCGATGAGCCCGTCCCGCACCTCGAAGCCAGCATCGAGCGCTTTATCGGACTGGCGTGGGATCTGGGACTGGAACTCGGCAGCAGCGTGCGCACGGTGTCGCAGTGCATCGAAGAAGCCGCGAACGACGTGACCGTGCAGACGTCGCTGCTCGAAGCGCGGCGCGTCGTCGGGAGCACGACGTTGTTCGAAGGCTTTTCGCTGCGCTACCGCGACGCGCTCGATCCGCGCGCGTTCTTCCAGGCAAAAGTACTGGAAATGCGCCAGCGGCATGCGAAGTTCCAGGACACGCCCTATGCGCTCGAACCCAACATCAAGGAAAGCCCAGGAGGCCTACGCGATCTCCAGCTGATTCTATGGGTCACGCAAGCGGCCGGATTCGGCAGTAGCTGGCGCGAACTGGACACGCGCGGCCTCATCACGGATCGCGAAGCGCGCGAACTGCGTCGCAACGAAGGTTTTCTGAAGGCATTGCGCGCGCGCCTGCACGTGCTTGCGGGACGCCGCCAGGACATTCTCGTCTTCGACCTGCAGACTCCGCTCGCCGAGAGCTTCGGCTTCAAGGCCACGGCCACCCGCCGCGCCAGCGAGCAGCTGATGCGCCGTTACTACTGGGCCGCGAAAGCCGTCACGCAGCTTTCGACCATTCTGATCCAGAACATCGAAGCCCAGCTCTTTCCGAACACGAGCGGCATCACGCGCGTTTTGTCCGATCGTTTCGTCGAAAAACAGGGCATGCTGGAGATCGCCAGCGACGACGTGTTCGAACGCGAGCCCAATGCGATCCTCGAAGCGTTCCTGTTGTACGAAAAAACGCCGGGCGTCAAAGGACTGTCGGCGCGCACATTGCGCGCGCTCTACAACGCGCGCGACAAGATGGACCATCGCTGGCGCCGCGATCCGGAAAACCGCGGGCTGTTCCTGGAAATTCTGAAGCAGCCGCAAGGCATCACGCATGCGCTGCGTCTGATGAACCAGACGAGCGTGCTGGGGCGTTATCTGCTGAACTTCCGCCGTATCGTCGGACAGATGCAGCACGATCTGTATCACGTCTATACCGTCGATCAGCACATCCTGATGGTGCTGCGGAACATGCGGCGTTTCGCCGTCGCCGAGCATGCGCACGAATACCCGTTCTGCAGCCAGTTGATCGCGAATTTCGAGCGTCCGTATCTGCTGTACGTCGCTGCCCTCTTTCACGACATCGCCAAGGGCCGCGGCGGCGATCACTCGACGCTCGGCATGGCCGACGCGCGGCGCTTTTGCCGCGAGCACGGCATTTTCGCCGACGACGCGGCGCTCGTCGTATGGCTGGTCCAGCATCACCTGACGATGAGCCAGGTCGCGCAGAAGCAGGACACGAGCGACCCGGAGGTGATCAAGCGTTTCGCCGATCTGGTCGGCACCGAGCGGCGCCTGACGGCGCTGTATCTGCTGACGGTCGCCGATATTCGCGGCACCAGTCCGAAAGTCTGGAACACGTGGAAGGGCAAGCTGCTCGAAGACCTGTACCGTGCGACGCTTGCCGTGCTCGGCGGCGCCCGTCCCGATGCACATTCGGAATTGAAGCAGCGCCAGGAGGAGGCGCTCGCGCTGCTACGGCTCGAGACCGTCCCCGAGAACGCGCACCGCGCACTGTGGGACAAGCTCGACGTCGGCTACTTTTTGCGGCACGACGCCGCCGATATCGCCTGGCAGACACGCGTGCTGTACCGGCACGTCGAAACCGCGACGCCGATCGTGCGCGCGCGTCCGTCGCCCATCGGCGAAGCGCTGCAGGTGCTGGTCTACGTGAAGGACCGCCCCGATCTGTTCGCGGGCATCTGCGCGTATTTCGACCGCAATGCGCTGTCCGTGCTGGATGCGCGCGTGAGCACCACGAAGCACGGCTACGCGCTCGACAACTTCCTTGTCGCGCATACGGAGCGAGACGTCCACTATCGCGACATCGCCAACCTTGTCGAGCAGGAACTGGCGGAGCGCCTCGCGGCGGAAGGCACGCTGCTGCCGGAGCCGTCGAAGGGCCGTTTGTCGCGCCTGTCACGTACGTTCCCCGTCACGCCGCGCGTCGATCTGCGGGCCGACGAGCGTGGCCAGTACTACATCCTGTCCGTGTCGGCAAACGACCGGCCGGGCCTTCTTTATTCGATCGCGCGCGTGCTGGCCGAGCACCGGGTCGGCGTCCACGCGGCGCGGATCAATACGCTCGGCGAACGCGTCGAGGACGTGTTCCTACTCGATGGACACGGACTCTCGGACAACCGACGACAAATCCAGGTCGAAACCGAGCTGCTGCGCGCGATCGCAGTGTGAGATTTCATGCGAGTCAAACTGACAGCCAAGCATCCGCGGCCGGCTTCGTCCGAACGCGCCCCCGTCCGTCCGGGCAGCACGACTGCGCGCAAGCCGGCACGGCCAACCGCGCCGGCCGCCAAGGGCACTCCGTCCACCGGGCCGCGCGGTGACGCCGGTTCTTCGACGTCGGCGGCCGCGCACCGCAGCGAGACGGGCTCGGCGCCCCCCGAGAAGCGCTCGTTCGGCAAGACGGCGGGCGCGGCGGGTAAGCGCCGCAACTCGTCCACGGCGACGCGGGGCGGCGCTGGCGCGCGCTCCGGTGATCGGCCCGCGCGCGCGACAGGCGCACAGGCGCGCGCACGAAGCGAATCCGGCTCATTTGAACGCCGTTCCGCGGACGACCGGCCGCCGCGCGCGACGGGCGCACAGACGCGCGCACGAAGCGAATCCGGCTCATTTGAACGCCGTTCCGCGGGCGACCGCCCCGCGCGCGCGACGGGCGCACAGACGCGCGCACGAAGCGAATCCGGCTCATTTGAACGCCGTTCTGCGGACGACCGGCCGCCGCGCAAGCAAGGCGCGTCCGCGAGCGGTAGTTTCCGCCGCAATGCCGAGGCTACTGCCGATCGGCGCTTTTCGTCTGATCGCCCGTCGCGCGGCGCGTCGGCGGGCGAACGCGCGCCGCGCTTTTCGCGCGACGATGACGCACCCCGCGCGCGTCGCGCCCCGCGCGACAACGAAGAGCGCCGCAGCGCGGCGCGTACGGCCCGCGCTCCGGATAGCGAATCGTCGCGCGAACGCACCTATGCACGCCCCGTCAAAGCCACGTCTGACGGCCGCGACGCGTCGCAACATCGCCGCCCTCGGAGCGAAGGCGCCGCACGCCGTGCAAGCGGCGACGAAACTTCGGCCCGAAGCGAACGCGCCTACGTAAAACCCGTCAAGAGCACCTACGCGAACCGCGACGAAGTCGCGTCGCCCAAGCCGGCACCCGCGCAACGCACTAACAAGGCAAAGCGCGATATCCGCTCGATCGCGGACAGCTTCGACCGTCCCGCGATATTCGATCGCCCCGCCGGAAAGCCCGCGCGCAAACCGCGCCCTTCCGTAGAGCCGCGCCGCCGCGACGAAGGCGAATACAACGACGTGCCCGGCAATCTGCGCCTGTCGAAGCTGATGTCGGAGCTCGGCCTGTGCTCGCGCCGCGAAGCCGACGAGTGGATCGAAAAAGGCTGGGTGACGGTCGACGGCGTCGTCGTCGATACGCTCGGCACGAAGGTCCGCCCCGACGCCGATATCCAGATCGACCCCGCCGCCCAGGCCGCGCAGCTCAAGCAGGTGACGATCCTCGTGCATAAGCCGGTGGGCTACGTCTCTGGCCAGGCGGAAGAAGGCTATGAACCCGCCGTGACGCTCGTCAAGCCCGAAAACCGCTGGGACGGCGACCGCACCGATATCCGCTTTTCGGCCGCGCATCTGCGACAGCTGGCGCCAGCGGGCCGCCTCGATATCGATTCAACCGGGCTGCTGGTGCTGACCCAGGACGGCCGCGTCGCCAAGCAGCTGATCGGCGGGAACTCACCGATCGACAAGGAATATCTCGTGCGCGTCGCGTACGGCGATGTCGAAACGGATGTCGAGCGCCATTTCCCGACGGAGAGTCTCGCGAAACTGCGCCACGGGCTCGAACTCGACGGCGTGCCGCTCAAGCCCGCGATGGTCAGCTGGCAGAACGGAGAGCAATTGCGCTTCGTGCTGCGTGAAGGCAAGAAGCGCCAGATTCGCCGCATGTGCGAACTGGTCGGCCTGCATGTCATGGGCCTCAAGCGCGTGCGGATGGGCCACGTGATGCTCGGCGCGCTGCCGCCTGGGCAATGGCGCTATTTGGGCCCTGACGAGTCGTTCTGAAGCCCGCCGCCGTCGCATATCGTCTGTATGAAAAAACCCGCGCATGCGGTAATGCCGTTCAGTTAAGCACTGAACGGCATTTTTGTTTTTGTTCCGGGAAGATGTTGTAAACGACGCGCCGAGCTGTTAGCTTTTCGGCGCGATGCTCTCCAGTCACCTGACCTTCCTGCTCGATGCGCAACAGCCGGCCGACCTCAGCCGGCTGGCTGAGCATCTGCCCTACGAATGGATCGAACGGGCGGTGCAGGCTACGGGGGCGGCGAGTATTCGGCGCCGGCGCTTGCCTGCTGAGCAGGTGGTCTGGCTGGTAATCGCGCTGGCGATGTACCGTCACTGGTCGATTAGCGAGGTGCTCGACAGTCTCGATCTGGCCTTGCCCAACGAAGCCGCGCCATTTGTCAGCAAGAGTGCGGTGGTGCAGGCACGCCAACGCATCGGCGAGGCACCGATGGCCTGGCTGTTTGAGCAGACGGCGCGGGCGTGGACGACTCAGGACGCGGCTCACCATGCGTTCAAGGGGTTAAGTCTGTGGGCGATGGACGGCACCACGCTGCGCACGCCCGACAGTGCGGCCAACCGTGAGCACTTTGGCGCGCAGGGCTATGCGAGTGGCAAGGTGGCCAGCTATCCACAGGTGCGTGCGGTAACGCTGACTGCGATCCCGACGCATCTGGTGGCCGACATCAACTTTGGCTGCTACGACACCAACGAAATGGTGTACGCCAAGAGCCTGCTGCCGCAGATACCAGACGATTCGCTGACGGTGTTCGACAAGGGCTTTCTGGCCGCCGAGATCCTGTGCGGCCTGACGATGAACGGACGTAATCGCCACTTTCTGATTCCCGCCAAGTCCAATACCTGCTGGGAAGTGATCGCCGGTACGGCAGACGATGCAATGGTGCGCATGCGCGTCGCGCAGCAGGCGCGCAAGAAGTGTCCGGCCTTGCCCGAATTCTGGAATGCGCGAGCGATCCGGGCCATCGACGCGCGCGGACGCGAACGCGTGCTACTGACTTCGCTGAGGGATCGCCGACGCTTTAAACCCGCCGATATCGTTGCTTGCTACGAGCGCCGCTGGCGAATCGAAACCAGTTACGGGGAGCTCAAGCAATCGATGCTGGGTTCAGAGTTGACCTTGCGCAGTCGTACCGTCGAAGGGGTTTATCAGGAGATCTGGGGCGCGTTGATCGCCTACAACCTGATCCGCCGTGAGATCGCCAGCGCCGCATGGGAAGCGAAACTCGCGCCGACCGATATCAGCTTCGTGCGAGCGCTCCATACGATCCAGCACGAAATGATGTGGGCCGCCCTCACGCCGGCCTACGCAAAATTGCCTGCATGCCTTCAGCGTCTGCGGGACCGGCTCAAGTCTCTTCCCAATGAAAAGCGACCCGGCCGCGCATGCGACCGGGTCGTCAAATCCCGCCCCAAACGTTACACCGTTCGATACCTTAACAAGGACATTAACTGAACGGCATTACCGCGCATGCGGGTTTTTTCTTTTCCGACAAGAGGGCCAAAGCTACTGCTCGCTGTGGCCCTGTCGTCCGCTCATTCGTCGGATTGCGGATCGAGGTCGGGAAACAGCACCTCGGTATAGCCGAACTTGGCGAAATCCGTGATCCGCATCGGATACAGCTTGCCGATCAGGTGATCGCACTCGTGCTGGACCACGCGCGCGTGAAAGCCTTCCGCGACGCGATCAATCGGCTTGCCGAACTGATCGAAGCCGTGATAGCGGATCATCGAGAGGCGGGTCACGGCGCCGCGCAGCCCCGGCACGGAGAGGCACCCTTCCCAGCCCTCCTCCGTATCCAGCGACACTGGCGTGATGGTCGGGTTGATCAGCACCGTCTCCGGCACGGACGGCGCATCCGGATAGCGCTCGTTATGGCCGAACCCGAAAATCACGACCTGCAGATCGACGCCGATCTGCGGCGCTGCGAGCCCTGCGCCGTTCGCATCGTGCATCGTCTCGAACATGTCCCGGACGAGGTCATGCAACTCGGGCGTGTCGAAGTGATCGACGGGCTTGGCGATGCGCAACAGACGCGGATCGCCCATCTTGAGGATTTCGTGAATCATGTTGTGTGCCCCTCCAGGAGCTTACGCATACCATCTTCGTCGAGCACGGGGATGCCAAGTTCCTCGGCTTTCGCAAGCTTGCTGCCCGCTTCCGCGCCGGCCACCACGTAATCTGTTTTCTTCGACACCGAACCGGCCACCTTCGCGCCGGCCGCCTCCAGCAACTCCTTCGCTTCGTCGCGGCCCATGTTCGGCAGCGTGCCCGTCAGCACGACAGTCTTGCCCGCCAGCACGCCCTGTGGCGCTTTCGGCGCGGGCGGGCCTTCCGTCCATGTCACTTTGCCGGGCGCGCGCAACTGATCGATAACCGTACGGTTGTGCTCCTCGGCGAGGAACTGATGAATGGCTTCGGCGACGATGGGGCCGACGTCGTTGACCTCCAGCAACTCTTCGACCGTCGCGTTCATGATGGGATCGAGCGAGCCGAAATGTTTGGCCAGGTCCTTCGCCGTCGATTCGCCGACGTGCCGGATGCCGAGCGCGTAAATGAAGCGCGCGAGCGTCGTGTGCTTGGCTTTTTCGAGCGAGTCGAGCAGGTTCTGCGCGGACTTTTCTGCGAAGCGGTCGAGTTCCGCGAGC
This sequence comes from Paraburkholderia phymatum, assembly GCF_040965635.1. Lineage (GTDB taxonomy): Bacteria > Pseudomonadota > Gammaproteobacteria > Burkholderiales > Burkholderiaceae > Paraburkholderia > Paraburkholderia phymatum_B. The sequence goes on along the minus strand of NZ_JBFRCH010000005.1, from coordinate 337,733 downwards.
GTCGTGAAACCCAGATTGAAGAGGTCTGCGGGCGTGCGCACGAGATTCAGTTCGACCAGCTGATCGATGATCTTTTCGCCCAGGCCATCGATGTCCAGCGCACGGCGCTGCGCGAAATGCCACAGCGCCTGCTTGCGCTGCGCCGGACAGAAGAGCCCGCCCGTGCAGCGCGCAATCGCTTCGTCCGGCAAACGTTCGATGGCCGAGCCGCATACGGGGCACTCGGTCGGCATCACGAACTCGCGCACGTCCGCTGGCCTGCGATCGAGCATCGCACTCACCACTTCGGGAATCACGTCGCCCGCGCGCCGTACGACCACGGTATCGCCGATGCGAATGTCCTTGCGGCGAATCTCGTCCTCGTTGTGCAGCGTCGCGTTCGTCACCGTCGCGCCGCCGACGAACACAGGCTCGAGCCGCGCGACAGGCGTGATCGCGCCCGTGCGGCCGACCTGCACGTCGATGGCAACGAGCTTCGTGAGCGCTTCCTGTGCCGGGAACTTGTGCGCGAGCGCAAAGCGCGGCGCGCGCGAAACAAATCCCAGCGTGTCCTGCTGATCGCGCCGGTCGACCTTGTAGACGACGCCGTCGATGTCGTACGGCAGCGTCTCCCGCTTCTCGCCGACCTTATGAAAGAAGCCGAGCAGCCCTTCGGCGCCCTGAACGACGGCCCGCTCGCTGTTCACGGGCAAGCCCATCTCGTGATACCAGTCGAGCAATTCGCTGTGCGTCGCCGGCATCTGGACGCCATCGAGCACGCCGATGCCATACGCGAAGAATGACAGCGGACGTTGCGCCGTAATCTTCGAATCGAGCTGCCGCAAGCTGCCCGCCGCCGCGTTGCGCGGGTTCGCGAACTCGCGCTGGCCCGCATCGCGCTGACGCTGGTTCAGGCGATCGAAATCGCGCTTGAACATCAGCACTTCGCCGCGCACGTCGATGAGCCTCGGCACGCGCTTGCCTTTCAGCTTGAGCGGAATCGAGCGGATGGTGCGGACGTTTTCGGTGACGTCTTCGCCCGTTGCGCCGTCGCCGCGCGTGGCCGCCTGCGTGAACTTGCCGTCCTCGTAGCGCAAGGAGATCGCAAGGCCGTCGAACTTCAGTTCACATGCGTAATCGACGGGCGAATGATGTAGCGTGTCCGATACGCGCTTGTCGAAGGCCGCGATGTCTTCATCCGAAAAGCCGTTGTTCAGCGACAGCATCGGCATGTCGTGCACGACGGGCCTGAATCCGCTCGCCGCTTCGCCACCGACCCGCTGCGTCGGTGAATCAGGCGTGATCAGATCCGGATGTTCGCTTTCGATCTGCTGAAGTTCCTTGAACAGCTTGTCGTATTCCGCGTCGGGCAAATCCGGCTGATCCAGCACGTAGTACGCGTGGTTCGCGCGTTCGAGTTCGGCGCGCAGCCGCAACGCCCGCTCGGCGGGTGCGCTGGTTGCAGGATCAGGGACTTTGGTTCGGGCCATGCTGTCGGCGTTTCGGCGTATGTAATGGATGTCAGATTATCTCAGGAAGCGCTTCCCATGACATCGGCCGAATGGCCAGTTTGGTGCGCGCGCAAACCCAACATGGCCTGCCGATCCTGGCCGATCGGCCAATCGATGCGCAAGCCGTTGACAGCGCGCCGGCCGCAATACGAACTTGTCGCGTACCGTCCATCGCGTAGCCACCAACATGCCTGCCCCCTTCGCCCGCTTCATACGCTGTCCCTTCATCGTGCTTGCCATCGTGCTGGCCACGCTCGCCGCGTGCCATGCGCGAGGCGCGATGGCGAGCGAACTGGTGGTCGACGTGCCGCTCGGTCAAGGCGCATCGATCTCCTATCTGCTGACCGAACAGGACGGCAGCCAGCCGCAGTGGGTGCTCGTAATGCTTCCGGGCAGCGAAGGCGATCTCGAACTGTCGCAGCAGCCGGACGGCACGATCCACATGCATGAGAAGAACAACTTCCTGATCCGTGCGCGCAACCTCTTTGTGGATTCGCTGTTCGCGACGGCCATCGTCGATGCGCCATCGGATCATCCGGGCGGCTATTCGGATGCGTTTCGTGCGTCGCCGCGTTCCGCGCAGGATCTCGCACAGGTCGCGGCGAACCTGCGTGCGCGCTTCCCACAGGCGAAGCTCGTGCTGGCGGGCACGAGCCGCGGCACGATATCGTCGGCTTACGTGGGACGCGCTTTGCCCGATGTGTGGAACGCCGTCGTGCACATGTCGACGCTCAGCAGTCCCGCGCGCGGCCAGGCCACACCGTTGATCGGTTTCGACTACAGGGCGATTCGTCCGCGCCAGCTGTTCGTCCACCACGCGGACGACGGTTGCTATCTCTGTTCCTATGAAGCGCTAAAGTGCATCACCGACAGCGGTCAATATGCGCTGATCACCGTGCACGGCGGCGACGCGCGCAGCAAGCCCTGCGAGGCGATGTCGCATCACGGGTTCTACGAAAGTGAAGAGGCCGTCGTCGCTGCCGTCAAGGCGTGGATCAGCGGACGACCGTGGCCTGACGACGTGGGATAAATGGGCAAGGCATACGCGTCGTGATCGGTGCCTGGCGTTTGGCGAACGCCATAGTGCTTTCCGCGCGGCTTCAAATGAAAGCGCGCGGCCCGAATGAAAACCGCCCGAAGCATTGCCATGCGTCAGGCGGTGTCATCGACGGCAGCATAAGCCGCCGCGTCATGCGTAAAGCAGCGTCGCGCGCCTACTGGCTGAACAGTCGCCGCGTCGCAGGCGAGCCGGCCGGAATGCCAGCCTGTTCGAGCTTCGCGTACAGCGTCATCAGTTGCTTCTCGATCGCAAGCAGCGCGCTTTCCGGCAGCGGCCGGCGGCCATCGTCGACCACGCGCCCGCCGATACGTTCGGCGAGCGACTTCGCGTAATCGCACATCAGGCGGAACGGCAGGATATCTTCGTCGGCGACGGGCACGTCGAGTACCAGTGTGATCATCTGGCCGCCCTTGTACGTGAGATCGTCGCGCAGGAAGTTGGTGTCGCCGAATTGCAGCATGAACACGGGGCTCTGCTTCGCGTCGAGCTTGACGAAACGCGTACCGTCGCGCGACAGCAGCAGCCCGTCTTGCGAAGCGACGGCCTGCACGTAGTTCGCGGACCACGGCGCGCCGTCGGACAGTACGTTGATCGACAGCTGCGCGTCGCACTGCGCGGCAAAGCCGTCGAGTTCACGCGCCATCGATACCGTTTCCATCATGTCCGGAAACTCGGGGGAAGCATCGAGCGCGTCGGCGAACTGCTGGACGCCCGTCACGAATTCGGAGAACTCCAGTTCGTTGAGCGGACCGCTGCGGTTCGCGAGTTGCGCGGCCGCGCGCAAATCCTCGTAGCGCACGCCGTTTTGCAGCAGCTCCCACGCGCCGCCGCCTTCCGGCTTGCCTTCGATATGCACCGGCTTGCTGCCCGCGCGGCGCAGACGCTGCGCGAGCGGCAGCACCTTGTCGCCCGCGACAGGCGCGGAAAGCCTGATGGGGACGATGCAGTCGATGCGGCGGTCGACGATCGCCGGCGGCGCCGACGAAATCGTCGTGGCGGCGGGCATGATCGGCTCGTTGCGCTCGTCGTCGGCCTCGCGCTCGACGGCCTGCTGCTCGCGTTCATCGTCTTCAGGGAAGCCGTTCGGCGACGTGTTTTCGGCCTGGATGTCGGCGGGCGTATCGAGGGGAGCGACGCCGCCGAAGGTCGGCTCGACGCGCGCCGGTTCGACATGCTCGCCCGATGTGGGTTCGCGGCGCGTCGTCGGGCGCGCCGGTTCGATGAATGGGCTCTGCTCGACGTGCTCGTCCCGAGCCGTGGGTTCCGCCGTGTCGGTGGGCATCGGCCGCGGCATCCTGCGACGCACCTTCGCGCCCTGCCACGCGTTGTAGACCACCACGCCCCCGACCACCACGGCGCCCGCGCCGATCAAACCGAGTGTCAACTCGTCCATGCACGCTCCATCTGCAATTCTTTTCGCCGCTGCACGCCGCGCCTGGCTCGCGCGGCCTGCACGCACTGCGTGCCGCCGCTGCGGTCGCCGACGCACAGCGAATTCGATTCTGTGTTCAGCAACACCCGCACGCGGCCCCAACAACCACGCGCGAGTGGACGTTTAAACGATATTCTGGACAAATCCCGCAGCCGTTTCCATGTCGACGGCAACGATTCGCGACACGCCCTGCTCCTGCATCGTCACCCCGATCAGTTGCTGGGCCATTTCCATCGCGATCTTGTTGTGGGAAATGAACAGGAACTGTGTTTTGTCCGACATCGCGCGCACAAGGTTCGCGAAACGCTCGGTGTTCGCGTCGTCGAGCGGCGCGTCCACTTCGTCGAGCAGACAGAACGGCGCCGGATTCAGCTGGAACATCGCGAACACGAGTGCCGTCGCCGTCAGCGCCTTTTCGCCGCCCGACAGCAAGTGGATCGTCGAGTTCTTCTTGCCGGGCGGCTGCGCCATCACCTGCACGCCCGCGTCGAGAATCTCGTCGCCCGTCATGATGAGCTTCGCCTGGCCGCCGCCAAAGAGACGCGGGAACAGCTCGCCGAAATGGCGGTTCACTTCGTCGAACGTGCCTTGCAGCAGCGTGCGCGTTTCCTGGTCGATCTTGCGGATCGCGTCTTCGAGCGTTTCGATCGCGTTCGTCAGATCGGCCGACTGCGCGTCGAGGAAAGTCTTGCGTTCCGTCGCCGCCTTCAGCTCGTCGAGCGCGGCCATGTTGACGGGGCCGAGCGCCGTGACCGCGTTGTTGATGCGCGTCACTTCGCCTTGCAGGTACGACGGCTTCATGTCGGGCGTAAGCTTGGCCTGCAATTCGACTTCGTCGACACCTGCCGCCGTCAGCTGCTCGATGAACTGCTCGGCGTTCAGCCGCGCCGCCTGCTCCTTCAGCTGCAATTCGGTGATGCGGTCGCGCAGCGGCTGCAACGCGCGTTCGCTCGTCAGGCGCAGCTCGTCGGACTGGCGCAGCTTGGCCGTCAGATCGTCGAGTTCGAGACGCGCGGCATGCAGCGCCTCTTCCTTGACGCGGCGAATTTCGAGCGCGTCCTGCAAGCCCGTATGCGCCGTCTGCTCGTTGATCGTTTCGAGTTCGGCACGCGCGTCTTCGAGCGAGCCCGCGACGCGCTCGCTCTGCTCGTGAGCGACCTGAATCGTGCGCTTCAGCTCGTCGATGCGGTTCGCCATGTTGCGCGCGGCAAAGCGCGCATCGGTGGCGGCACGGTCGAGATCGCGCGATTCGTTGCGCGCCTGGCCCAGTTCTTCGTCGAGTGCTTCGAACGCAAGCTGGTTGTCTTCGAAGCGCGCCTGCAGTTCGGCGAGTTCGCCGTCGTGCCGCTCGAAATTCGCTTCCGATTCGGCACGCAGCGCGCGCTGCTCTTCAACCTGTGCGGTGATTTCTTCGAGTTCCTCGCTGATCTGCGTGCTGCGCTGCGTGTAGCGCTCGTGTGCCTGAGTTAGCTTGAGCACGTCCATCTGCAGCGCGTGTACGCGCTGTGTCGCGCGCTCCGTCTGCTGGCGCACTTCAGCCAGTGCATTCGATGCCTGCGTATGCGCGGCCTCGGCGCGAATCGCAGCAGCCTTGGCTTCTTCGGCGAGCAGCGCCTGCGCGCGCACCTGACGCGTCAGATTTTCGATTTCCTGCTGGCGCGCGAGCATGCCCGCCTGTTCGGAATCGGCCGCGTACAGCTGCACGCCGACGCGCGTCACCACATGCCCCGCCTTCACGACGAACGCGCCGCCTTCGGGCAATTGCAAGCGCATCGAGAGCGCCTGGGGCAGATCGTCGGCGACGAACGCGTTGCCGAGCCAGTCGTTGAGCACGGCTCGAATGCCTGCATCGTCGATGCGCACGAGCGACAGCAACGGACGCAGCGACGGCGGCGCGGCCACCGGCTGACCGGCCGCGGGCGGCGCGTAGAACGCGAGCTTCGCGGGCGGCGCGTCGCTGACGAAGTGCTTCACCCAGTCGAGATTCGACACTTCGAGCGCGGCAAGACGCTCGCGCAGCAACGATTCGAGCGCGGTTTCCCAACCCGCTTCGACATGCAGCTTCTTCCACAGACGCGGCAGCGCGCCCAGCTCGTGCTTGTCGAGCCACGGCTGGATCTTGCCTTCCGTCTGCACGTTCTCCTGCAGCTGACGCAACGCTGCAAGCCGCGCTTCGAGCTGGTGGATCTGCGCGCTTTCCGCCTGCACGCGCTCCTGCGCGGCGCGGCGCTCGGCGTCGAGGCGCGGCAGCGTGTCCTGCGCGTCGGCGAGACGCTCTTGCGCGTTGCGCAGAATCTCTTCGTGCTCGACCAGTTGCATGCGCAGTTCTTCGAGCTGCCCTTCGTCCGGCGCGTCGAGGCCGCCCGCTTCCGTCTTCAGACGTTCCTGGCGCTGCTGAAGCTGCTGCAACTGCTGGTCGGCGTTGCGCTGATGCGCGGCTTCGAGCTTGAGCGCCTGCTCGGTCTGCGCGATCCCGGCGCGTTCGTCGCTCAGTTGCGCCTGCGCGTCGCGCCAGCGCGCCTCGAGCGCGGGCATCGCGTCGTGCTTCGCGGCGGCCGCTTCTTCGGCGATCGCGGCTTTCTCGTCGCCCGCCGCAAGCTGCTCTTCGGCGTCTTCGAGATCGTCCTGTGCCTTTTGCGCCTGTGCGAGCCACTGCTCGCGCTGCGCGGTCAGCGCGGCAATCTGCGCCTGCACGCGATTGCGCGATTCGACGATGAACTTGATCTCGGCTTCGAGGCGGCTCACCTCGGCATTCGCTTCGTACAGCGCGCCTTGCGCGCCCTGCATCGCGTCGCTGGCGGAATAGTGAGCGACGCGCAGTGTTTCGAGTTGCGCCTCGACTTCACGCAGCTTCGCCGTGTGCGCTTCGAGGTCGATCTGAGCCTGTTCGATCGCGCGCTTCTGCTTGTCCTGCTCGGTGCCCGCTTCGTTCTTGCGCAACAGCCACAACAGGCGCTGTTTCTCTTCGCCTTCGGCTTGGAGATCCTTGAACTTCGTCGCGACGACCGCCTGCGCTTCGAGCTTTTCCAGATTCGCCGTCAGTTCGCGGACGATATCTTCGACGCGAGTCAGATTTTCGCGCGTGTCGTGCAGACGGTTCTCGGTTTCGCGGCGGCGTTCCTTGTACTTCGAGACGCCAGCGGCTTCTTCCAGGAACACGCGCAGTTCTTCGGGCTTGGCCTCGATGATCCGCGCGATCATGCCCTGTCCGATGATCGCGTACGCGCGCGGGCCGAGACCCGTGCCGAGAAAGATGTCCTGGATGTCGCGGCGGCGCGCGGGCAGATTGTTGATGTAGTAGCTCGACGTGCCGTCGCGCGTCAGCACGCGCTTGACGGCGATCTCGGCATACTGGCCCCACTGGCCCGCCGCGCGGCCGTCGGCGTTGTCGAACACGAGTTCGACGCTGGCGCGGCTGCCCGGCTTGCGCGCCGTCGAACCGTTGAAGATCACGTCCTGCATCGACTCGCCGCGCAACTCAGAGGCGCGCGATTCGCCGAGCACCCAGCGCACGGCGTCGATGATGTTGGACTTGCCGCAACCGTTGGGACCGACCACGCCGACAAGCTGGCCCGGAACCTGGAAATGCGTGGGATCGACGAATGACTTGAAGCCAGCGAGTTTAATCGAGGTCAGACGCACGGCGATATCGCTGTTTGAAAGTGATTTGTGGAAACGGAACGCGCGGTTCGTGCGTGTTCGTATGTGGACCGCTTCAGGGTACAAAGCCTGCGAGCGGCACAACGGAGCGCGGGCCCGCTGCGATTCCGGCGCCGCGGCGCGCCCTACGCTGCACCGCCGGCCAATGAGGGGCAATCATACCATCGCGCGCGGGCGATTCTTACCGTTGTCATTCGCGTTTCCGTCGTTGCCGGCGCTCGCATCTTCATTGGGCTTCGCCCGATGCACCCAGCTCGACAGCGCCGAGGCCAGCACGATGCACACGCCGCCCGCCCACTCGCGCGGACCGGGCACTTCGCCGGCGAAAAGCCAGGCCGTGAGCGCCGTCACGACGATCTCGAACAGCATGATGATCGACGCGCGGTTCGCGGGCACGCGCGCGAGCCCGTACTGCACGAGCATGTTGTTGGTCGCGAGCACGAAGCCGATCGCGAGCACGAGCAGCGCCGCCGTTCCAAGATGAGCGCCCGTCGGCGGCGTCGGCATCGCTTCGAACAGCGACGCGCATCCGCCGAAGATCGCCGCGCCGCCGAAGATGATCGCCGTGCGCATTTCGGCCTTCATGTCGGGCAGTTCGCGGCTCGTCTTCAGGATCAGCACGTTGCTCATCGCGAAGCTCATCCCGGCCGCGAGCCCCGCCCATTCGGCGAGACTGCCCGGCACGGGAAGCCCGAGCTGCGGCGACCACAGCATCATCATCGCGCCCGCCAGCGACAGCGCGGCGAGCCCCGCGCCCGCCCACGTCAGCCGCTCGTGCAGGATGAAATGCGCAAAGAGCGCGGTCCAGGCGGGCGTCAGATAGAACAGCAGCAGCACCCGCATCACCTGGCCGTGGATCGCGCCCCACACGAAACCGAGATTGGTGATGCCCGCGAACAGCGCGAGCGCGGGCAACAGCCAGTGCCAGCGGACGGTCTTGATCGCGTTGCGCCGGACCAGCAGCACGAACAGGCAGCCGGCGCCGCTCGTCAGCGCGCTCGCCGCCGTGCCCGTCATGCCGAGCGCGTTGAGCATCCGCAGCGGATACCACACCATGCCCCACACCGACGCGCCCATCATGATCGCGAGCGTCGGCCACGTGTTGCGAAGCGAGAGGTTCATCGCGGGCCGCTCCCCGCGAAGTCCAACATGTCCAGCTTGTGCTGCATGCGTTGTCCGCCTTGTCTGCTTTGTCCGTTTCGGGCGACGGCGGCGCGTGATCGCCGCCAGCCGTTGCCGCTGAACCCTTTGCCGCCGTGTCGGGATACCGCCCGCATTGTGTCTCCGTCTTCTTCGTTGCGCTCTTCGCTGCTGCGTTCTTCATTGCGTCGCGCACATCACCTGCATCGCGCCTGCCGCGCCGTTCCTGGCGCGCCGCGACGCCTTGTCCGATCAGACGATGCGCCGTTCCGCTGCCCGCCGACACGCTATAATCGATCGCCCGTCGCCGGTGCCGCGCCGATGCCTGTCCACTGGATGCCCCGCCGCCGCTGCCGTGTCCGATCGGGCACGCGCCGCAGCCGCTTCCGGGCCTTTCGCATCAGACGCCTGGCCAAGCATCGCAGCCGCCGCGCGCCGCCGCCTTCACCTGTTTCAGTCTGTCCCGCAACACGCCGAACACACGCCCGAACCGCCAAGTGAATCCGCTACTCGACTCCCTTCAGCCCTATCCCTTCGAAAAGCTGCGCGCGCTCTTCAAGGATGTCACGCCGCCCGCCGGCCTCGCGCACATCAGCTTCGGGATCGGCGAGCCGAAACACCCGACGCCGGACCTGATCCGCGACGCCGTGATCGATTCGCTCGGCGGTCTTGCGTCGTATCCCGCCACGGTCGGCACGCCGGCGCTGCGCGAAGCGATCGCGAAGTGGATCACGAAGCGCTACGGCCTGCCCGTCGATGCCGCCACCCAGGTGCTGCCCGTGTCCGGTTCGCGTGAGGCGCTGTTCGCGCTCGCGCAGACAGTGATCGACCCGAAGAAGAACGCGCAGGGCGAGCCTGCGATCGTACTCTGTCCGAACCCGTTCTACCAAATCTACGAAGGCGCGGCGCTGCTCGCGGGCGCGCAGCCGTATTTCGCCAACAGCGACCCGAAGCGCAACTTCGCGTGTGACTACCCCGCCATTCCCGAAGACGTCTGGGCGCGCACGCAACTGCTCTACGTCTGCTCGCCGGGCAACCCGACGGGCGCCGTGCTCACGCTCGACGACTGGCGCGAGCTGTTCGAGCTGTCGGATCGCCACGGCTTCGTGATCGCATCCGATGAGTGCTACTCGGAGATTTACTTCGACGAAGCGCGCCCGCCCCTCGGCGCACTGGAAGCGGCGCACCGGCTGGGCCGCGGCTTCGGGCGGCTGGTGATGCTGTCCAGCCTGTCGAAGCGCTCGAGCGTGCCCGGCATGCGCTCGGGCTTCGTCGCAGGCGACGCGACGATCCTCAAGCAGTTCCTGCTCTACCGCACCTATCACGGCGCGGCGCTGTCGACGGTCTTTCAGGCCGCGAGCATCGCCGCGTGGAGCGACGAGGCGCATGTGCGCGAAAACCGCGCGAAGTACGTGCAAAAGTTTTCGACCGTCACGCCGATGCTCGCCGACGTGCTCGACGTCAAGCTGCCCGACGCCGCGTTCTACCTGTGGGCGAACGTCGCGCGCACGGGCCTGTCGGATACCGAGTTCGCCCGCCGCCTGTACGCCGACTATAATGTGACGGTTCTGCCCGGCTCGTATCTCGCGCGCACCGCGCACGACACGAACCCCGGCCGCGATTTCGTCCGCCTCGCGCTCGTCGCCGGCGTCGATGAATGCACGGAGGGCGCACAGCGCATCGTCGATTTCTGCCGCTCCCTGAAGGGCCAGCATCGGGGCTAGCATCGGGACTGATTCCGGCCAATCAACACGCCGCACGAAAGCACCGCCGCTGCGCCCTCATCCGCTTTCCGATTTCAAACCTTTCTCTTCTTACACCACGAACATGTCGCAACAACTTCAGCAGATCATCGATACCGCCTGGGACAACCGCGCCGACCTGTCGCCGAAGGCCGCACCCGCCGAAGTGCGCGAAGCCGTCGCGCACGCGATCGAGCAACTGGACAAGGGCGCGCTGCGCGTCGCCGAAAAGAAGGATGGCGACTGGGTCGTCAATCAGTGGCTCAAGAAGGCCGTGCTGCTGTCGTTCCGCCTCGAGGACAACGCGCCGATGCCGGCAGGCGGCTACTCGCAGTTCTACGACAAGGTGCCGTCGAAGTTCGCGAGCTACACGGCTGAAGACTTCGCCGCAGGTGGCTTTCGCGTCGTGCCGCCCGCCATCGCGCGCCGCGGCTCGTTCATCGCGAAGAACGTCGTGCTGATGCCGTCGTACACGAACATCGGCGCCTACGTCGACGAAGGCACAATGGTCGACACGTGGGCGACCGTCGGCTCGTGCGCGCAGATCGGCAAGAACGTGCACCTGTCGGGCGGCGTGGGCATCGGCGGCGTGCTGGAACCGCTGCAGGCGAACCCGGTCATCATCGAAGACAACTGCTTCATCGGCGCGCGCTCGGAAGTCGTGGAAGGCGTGATCGTCGAGGAGAACTCGGTGATCTCGATGGGTGTGTACCTCGGCCAGAGCACGAAGATCTACGACCGCGAAACGGGCGAAGTGTCGTACGGCCGCATTCCGGCGGGCTCGGTCGTGGTCGCGGGCAACCTGCCGTCGAAGGACGGCACGCACAGCCTCTACTGCGCGGTGATCGTCAAGAAGGTGGACGCGAAGACGCGCGCGAAGGTCGGCCTGAACGAACTGCTACGAGGCGACTGATGGCGCGCGCTGCGGCGAAGACGACCGTCGTCTACGGCATTCCGAACTGCGACACCGTGAAGAAGGCGCGCGTGTGGCTCGAAGAGCATGGCGTCGAGTTCGAGTTTCACGACTTCAAGAAAGCAGGCGTGAACGCGCCGCTCGTGAAGGGCTGGCTGAAGGACGTGCCGCTCGATGCGCTCCTGAACCGGCGCGGCACGACTTGGCGCGGCCTCGACGAGGACGTGAAGGCCTCCGCCGACAGCGAAGCCGGCGCGATCGCGCTGATGATCGAGAAGCCCTCCGTCATCAAGCGGCCTGTCGTCGTGGTCGACGGGCGCTTGAAGACGTTGGGCTTTTCGGCGGATCAGTACGCGTCGCTGTTCGACTGAGCGTCCGCGTTTTTTCGCGCTGAGACGCGGCGCGAGCGCGCACTGAGCGCGGAAAGCGCACCGCGCGCGTAGATACGCATGCTGTTGCCGGCCCACTCAGGCCGGCATTTTTTCACCTGGGTTTCAAGCGTGGACACGGTCTGCGCATCTCATCTGCCAGTTGGTTGGAAGGAACTGAATCGATGTCCGGCACTCTTGCCCTTACGGAAGCCCTGATCGCGCGCGCGTCCGTGACGCCCGACGACCAGAACTGCCAGCGTCTCCTTGTCGAGCGCCTGGCCGCAATCGGCTTCGAATGCGAAACGATCGAATCGAACGGCGTAACCAATCTGTGGGCCGTGAAGCGCGGCACGATGGGCGCGGAGGGCAAGCTGCTCGCGTTCGCCGGCCATACCGACGTCGTGCCGACGGGCCCGCTCGATCAATGGTCGTCGGCGCCATTCGAGCCGACTCATCGCGACGGCAAGCTGTATGGCCGGGGCGCCGCCGACATGAAGGCATCGATCGCCGGCTTCGTGGTGGCGAGCGAAGAATTCGTCGCCGCGCATCCGCAGCATCGCGGCTCGCTGGCGTTCCTCATCACGAGCGACGAAGAAGGTCCCGCGACGGATGGCACCGTGAAAGTGGTCGAAGCGTTGCAGGCGCGCGGCGAGCGGCTCGACTATTGCGTCGTCGGCGAGCCGACGTCGGGCGCGCTGTTCGGCGACACGGTGAAGAACGGCCGGCGCGGCTCGATGACGGGCAAGCTGATCGTCAAGGGCGTGCAGGGGCATATCGCCTATCCGCATCTGGCGAAGAATCCCGTCCATCTGCTCGCGCCGGCGCTCGCCGATCTCGTCGCCGAACGCTGGGACGACGGCAACGAGTACTTCCCGCCCACCACATGGCAGGTGTCGAACCTGCACAGCGGCACGGGTGCGACCAATATCATTCCCGGCCACGCGGACGTGATGTTCAACTTCCGCTTCTCGACGGCGAGCACGGTCGAAGGGCTGCAAAAGCGCGTGCACGATATCCTCGACAGGCACGGCCTCGACTACGACCTGGCCTGGACCGTGAGCGGCCTGCCCTTCCTCACGCCGCGAGGCGAACTGTCGAACGCGCTCGAAAAAGCGATCCGCGACGAGACGGGCATCGCGACGGAACTGTCGACCACGGGCGGCACGTCCGATGGCCGCTTCATCGCGCGCATCTGCAGGCAGGTCGTTGAGTTCGGGCCGTTGAATGCGAGCATCCACAAGATCGACGAACATATCGAAATCGCACACATCGAGCCGCTCAAGAACATCTATCGCCGCGTGCTCGTACAACTGATCGCCTGACGGAGGGCCTCCATCATGACTCATCCGTTTTCCACGGTTCGCGATGTGCTGCGCTACGCGGTGTCGCGCTTCAATCAGGCCGGGCTGTCGTTCGGCCACGGCTCGTCGAACGCTTACGACGAAGCCGCCTATCTCGTGCTGCACACGCTGCATCTGCCCATTGATCTGCTCGATCCGTTTCTCGACGCGCGCCTCACGTCCGAGGAAATCGACGCGGTGCTGAAGGTGATCGAGCGACGCGCGACGGATCGCGTGCCCGCCGCCTACATCACGCAGGAAGCGTGGATGCACGGCTACCGCTTTCATGTAGACGAGCGCGTGATCGTGCCGCGCTCGTTCATCGGCGAACTGCTGCAAGATGGTCTGCAGCCGTATGTCGAGGACCCCGAACAGGTCGCCGCCGTGCTCGAGCTGTGCACGGGCTCCGGGTGCCTCGCGATTCTCGCAGCGCATGCGTTCCCGAATGCCGACATCGATGCCGTCGATCTGTCGCCCACCGCGCTCGAAGTGGCGACGCGCAATGTCCACGACTACCATCTCGACGATCGCATCGCGCTCTTCGAAGGCGATCTGTACGCGCCGCTGCCCGAGCGCCGCTACGACGTGATCATCACGAACCCGCCGTACGTGAACGCGCAAGCGATGAAGACGCTGCCGGCCGAATACCGGCACGAGCCGGAAATGGCGCTGGCGGGCGGCGCGGACGGCATGGACATCGTGCGTCGCATCATCGGCGACGCGCACAACTGGCTGACCGACGATGGCGTGCTCGTCGTCGAAATCGGCAACGAACGCGCGCATGTCGAAGCGGCGTTCGGCGGTCTCGACCTCGTGTGGATGTCCACGAGCGCCGGCGACGACAACGTCTTCCTGATCCAGGCGAACGATCTGCCCACCTGATCCGGCACCAGCGCCTGCCCCGCCGCAGGCGCCTTCTCGTCGCATCGCACAACGCACGCTGTCCAGCGGGACGCCGTGCGTTGTGTGCTTTTCAGCCGGCCCACGACGTGCGCTTCGGCTCGTCGAATCGTCACCGGATCATGCAAAAAGCCTGCTGCCGATTGCCGACGGGCAGACCGCGACGCGAACGCTTTCGGTAATATGAGCGCGACCGCGCTGCCGCATCCAGAACGCAACTTAAGACAACACCAGGCAACACCACGCGACCTCAGGCAACATGAGGTAGCACTCACGACGAAGTCAACCACGCGCAGCGCGACGATCATCGTTCGCACGCTTATGCAATTCGATCTGCTTCACGTCGGCCCGCTTGTGTTTCTCGCTCATATGCTGGGCGTGATCGCCGCGTGCCATGCCATTCTGCACACCCGCACATCGCAGGGCGCGATTGCGTGGGCGGTGTCGCTCGTCGCGATGCCCTATCTGACGCTGGTCCCTTATCTCTTTCTCGGGCGCAGCAAGTTCGCCGGCTATGCAGATGCGCGCCGCATCGAAAACAAAATGCTGCGCACGCGCGCGAATCCACCGGAATGGGATCGCGAAGCGTCTTCGCCGGGCCGGCCGACGGAAGCGTTGGGACAACAGTTCGTGCGCTCGCTCACGCGCCTGGGCGGCATGCCCTTCCTGCCCGGCAACAGCGTGCGCACGCTCGTGAACGGCGAGGCGACCTTCGCCGCGATTTTCGATGCGATCGAAAACGCGACGCGTTATGTGATCGTGCAGTTCTTCATCGTGCGCGCCGATGCGCTCGGCGAGATGCTCAAGGACGCGCTGATCGCGAAGGCCATGCAAGGCGTGCGCGTGTACGTGCTGTACGACAGCATCGGCAGCTTCGATCTGCCGCATCGGTACGTCGCTTCGATGCTGGCGGGCGGCGTGCAGATGCATCCGTTCGCGACGAACCGCAGGTTCGTCAACCGCTTCCAGCTCAACTTCCGCAATCACCGCAAGATCGTCGTGGTGGACGGCGAGCGCGCGTTCGTGGGCGGGCACAACGTGGGCGTCGAGTACCTGGGCGGAAAGCCCCCCCTCTCGCCGTGGCGCGACACACATATCGACGTGCGCGGACCCGCCGTCGCGAGCATCCAGTTCGTGTTCACGGAAGACTGGTACTGGGCCACACAGCAACTGCCGGAATTCGACCCGGCGCCCGTTTCGTCACCTGTCTCGCCGGCCGTCTCACCGCTTGCTTCACCATCGGTTTTGCCGTCCGTTTTGACGTCCGTTGCTCCAGCCGCCTCGCCGCCCGCTTCACCGTCCGTTGCTCCGGCCACCTCGCCGCCCGCTTCACTGTCCGTTTCGCCGTCTGTCGCAGCAGGCGACGGCATGCACTGTCTCGTCATTCCGACAGGCCCCGCGGACAAGCAGGAAACCTGCTCGCTCTTCTTCGTCGAAGCGATCAACGCGGCACGCGAGCGCATCTGGATCACGACGCCGTATCTCATCCCCGACGAGGCCGTGTTCGCCGCGCTGCGGCTCGCGGCGCTGCGCGGCGTCGAGGTACGCATCATGATCCCGAGCCGGCGCGATCACCGGGTCGTGTTCGAGGCGTCGAAGCTGTACGCGTACGATTCGATCCGCGCGGGCGTGCGCATCTTCCGCTATCGGCCGGGTTTTCTGCATCAGAAGGTCGTGCTGATCGACGATATCGCCGCCGCCGTGGGCAGCGCGAATCTCGACAACCGCTCGTTCCGCCTGAACTTCGAGATCATGGTGCTGACCGTCGACAGCAACTTCGCCGCCGAGGTCGAAGCGATGCTGCTGCGCGACTTCGATGAATCGTTCGAGATCGACCGCGGAGAATATCGCAATGCGCCCGCGCTGCGGCGCGTAGCGATGCACGTCGCGCGGCTTTTCGCGCCGATTCTTTGACGCGTAGCGTGCGTCGCGCGACTGCTTAACGCGCGGGCTATGTGATATGGCCGCGTTGGCCGCGTCAGGCGGCCGCATCGCCACGCTACAGCAGAGCTTCGATATCGTCCGCGATCGTTTCGGGCTTCGTGGTCGGCGCGTAGCGCTTCACGACCTTGCCGTTGCGGTCGATCAGAAACTTCGTGAAGTTCCACTTGATCGCTTCGAGCCCGAGCACGCCAGGCGCCTCGTCTTTCAGATACTTGAAAAGCGGATGCGCATCCGCGCCGTTGACCTCGATCTTGTCGAACATCTGGAACGTGACGCCGTAGTTCTTCTCGCAGAACGAGCCGATCTGCGTGGCGTCGCCCGGCTCCTGCTTGCCGAACTGGTTGCACGGAAAGCCCAGCACCTGCAGGCCGCGCACCCCGTACTGCTCGTGCAGCTTCTGCAAGCCCGCATATTGCGGCGTGAACCCACACTCGCTCGCCGTATTGACGATCAGCATGACCTTGCCGTCGTAGAGGCCGAGGCTGAGAGGCTCGCCGTCCAGCGAGCGCGCCGAAAAGGAATAGATAGAAGACTTGTCCGCTGCCATGTTTTTGCTCTCCAGGAATATCGCCAGTCTACGGACTATCGCGCCGCGCGCCACCCTGGCCGAACGGCCGATGCCGGAGCTTGCGCCGCGCAGTCTAAAATAGCGTTTTTATTCAAGCCGGCCTCGTTGTGATCCGTTTCAATCAGTTCAGCCTCGCGCGCGGCACCAAGCCGCTTTTCGAACAGACCACCTTCACGCTCAATCCCGGCGAGAAGGCGGGCCTCGTGGGCGCAAACGGCGCGGGCAAGTCGACTCTGTTCTCCGTGCTGCTCGGCGAACTGCACGCCGACGGAGGCGATTTCTCGATGCCGCCGTCGTGGCAGATCGCGCACGTCGCGCAAGAAACGCCCGCCGCCGATAAAACCGCGCTCGACTATACGCTCGACGGCGACGCGGCATTGCGCGCGATCGAAGCGCGCATCGCGGTGGCTTCGGCAACGCATGATGGCGCGGCCGAAGCCGAGGCGCACGCCGGGTTCGCCGATGCCGACGGTTACACGGCGCCCGCGCGCGCCGAAGCGCTGCTGCTCGGCCTCGGTTTCACGCTCGAACAGACGCGCGCGAGCGTGAGCAGTTTCTCAGGCGGCTGGCGCATGCGCCTGAATCTCGCGCAGGCGCTGATGTGCCGCTCGGATCTGCTGCTGCTCGACGAACCGACGAACCACCTGGACCTCGACGCGATCGTCTGGCTCGAAGACTGGCTGCATCGCTATCCGGGCACGCTGATCGTGATCTCGCACGACCGCGAATTCCTCGATTCGGTCTGCAATGTTACGCTGCATCTCGAAAACCAACAGATCAAGCGGTACGGCGGCAACTACTCGCAGTTCGAAGTGCAGCGCGCGCAGCAACTGGCGCTGCAACAGAGCGCTTACGAGAAGCAGCGCAAGACCATCGAGCATCTGCAAAGCTTCGTCGACCGCTTCAAGGCGAAGGCGACCAAGGCGCGCCAGGCCCAAAGCCGGATGAAGGCGCTAGAAAAGATGGAACTGATTGCGCCCGCACATATCGCGTCACCGTTCACGTTCGAGTTCCGCGCGCCCGACTCCGCGCCGAATCCGATGATGGTGATGGAAGACGTGCGTTGCGGTTATCGCGCGGCGAACGGCGGCGAGATTCCGATTGTCCAGCGCGTCGCGCTGTCGATCCAGAACGGACAGCGCATCGGCCTGCTCGGCGCGAACGGCCAGGGCAAGTCGACGCTGATCAAGACGCTCGCGGGCACGCTTGAGCCGCTCGGCGGCCACGTGCGCGAAGGCAAGGGGTTGAAGATCGGCTACTTCGCGCAGCATCAGCTCGAAACGCTGCGCCCCGACGATTCGCCGTTGCAGCACCTGGCGCGCCTCGCGCCCGACACGCGCGAGCAGGAACTGCGCGACTTCCTCGGCAGCTTCAACTTCTCGGGCGATATGGCGACCACGGCCATCGCGCCCTTCTCGGGCGGCGAGAAGGCGCGGCTCGCGCTGGCGCTGATCATCTGGCAGAAGCCAAACCTGCTGCTGCTCGACGAGCCGACCAACCACCTCGACCTCGAAACGCGCCACGCGCTGACGATGGCGCTCGCGCAGTTCGAAGGCACGCTGATTCTCGTCTCGCACGACCGCCACTTGCTGCGGGCAACCACGGACCAGTTCATGCTTGTCGCGAAGCACAAGCTGCAACCGTTCGACGGCGATCTCGACGACTATCGCGACTGGCTGTTGCAGCACGCCGCCGAGCAACGCGCCGCGCTGAAGGCCGCATCGGACGCGACGACCGTGAACGGCGGCAATGCAAATGGCGCGGATGCGTCGGTGAACCGCAAGGAGCAGCGTCGCCAGGAAGCGGAAACAAGGCAGAAGCTCGCGCATCTGAAGAAGCCATTGCAGACGCGCATCGCGAAGATCGAAAAGGAGATGGACGCGCTCAATGCGGAAAAGGCGACTCTCGATACATTTGTCGCCGATCCCGCCAGCTATGGCGCCGAGCAGAAAACCAGGCTGACGGAAACGATACGCCGTCAGGCGGAAGTCAATGCACGCCTCGAAACGCTCGAATCCGAATGGCTCGAAGCGCACGAGGAACTCGAACAAATCGGCTAGCGGCCCCTTCGCGTGGCGAAGGAATTCATGAGGAAAGCGAGGCCGCGCCAGCATCCACGGAGGGCTGGGCATTGTCGTCTACTGCCGCACTGAAGGGCTTGCGCGTGCTCGATCTGACACGCCTGTTGCCCGGTCCCGCCGCGACGCTCCGGCTCGCGGAAATGGGCGCCGACGTGTTGAAGATCGAAGCGCCGGGCGCCGGCGACGCGTCGCGCGTGATGATGCAAAGCAGCGCCGACCGCGTCGCGGGGCGTCCCGGCGCCTTCTACCGCCAGTTGAATCGCGGCAAGCGCGAAACGCGGCTCGACCTGAAGTCCGAAGGCGGACGCACCGTGCTGATGGCGCTCGCGCGCGAAGCGGACGTGCTGATCGAGAGCTTCCGGCCCGGCGTGATTGATCGGCTCGGCCTCGGTTACGACGTGCTGCGCGTGATCAATCCGAAACTCGTCTATTGCGCGATTTCGGGCTATGGCGCACAGGGGCCGTATTCGCAACTGGCCGGACACGATCTGAACTACATCGGCTACGCGGGCGTGCTCGACCAGCTTGCCGCGCGCGACGGCACGCCGATCCTCCCCAACTTCCAGATCGCCGATCTGCTGGGCGGCGCGCTGTCGGCCGTCAATCAGATACTCGCGGCATTGTGGGCGGTCGCGCGCGGCGGCGACGGGCGCTTCGTCGAAGTGTCGATGGCGCATTGCACGTACGCGCACAACGTCGTCGCGCAGGTCGCGCTTGCCAACGATGGCGCGGCGCCCGCCGCAGGCAGCAGCCTGCTGAATGGCGGCGTGCCCTGCTACAACCTGTATCGCACGCTCGACGAGCGATGGCTCGCCGTCGGCGCACTCGAGCTCAAGTTCTGGGAAACGCTGTGCATGGCGCTCGATCGCCCGGACTGGGCGACGCGCCACTGGAGTCTCGGCCAGGCGATCGCCGGGCCGGATGCCGCGCAGTTGATCGAGGACATGGCCGAGCTGATCGCGACGCGGCCGCTCGCGGAATGGGTCGAACTGCTGGTGCCGCTGGATTGCTGCGTGTCGCCCGTGCTGACGGCGGCGGAAGCGGCCGGGCACCCGTTGTTCAATGCGGCCGCGTGCGAGGCGCTGATTGCGCAGCAGGCGGGTGATAAAGATGCGGACCGTCTGACGAGCGGCAAGTGACGAGCGGCGCAGGAGGTGTGGCACGTGAGGTGTGGCGCAACGTGGCGGCGCATGGATCGCCCGGCTTACCGCCCGCCAGGACCGAACGGACCTTTAGCGCCGTGGCAAGGTCTGCCGCGGTTCCCGTTCGTCGTCGACCAGCCGGTGCTTGCGCCCTTCTACATGATGGCGGATCGTCGCCCTGACCTCGTCGGCCGTGACGTTTTCCGCGACGACGCGCCGTGAAATCTGGCCCGCCGTATCGATCCATTCGACGATCCGGCAGCCGCCGCCCCAAAGCCCGTGAATCGGCGCTGAGACGCGACAGCCGCGCAGATTCGACAGAAGCTCGTCCGACGTTTGATGAGACTGTTTCAAGACGTCTTCCTTTTTCCAGTCGTGACAGTGCATCTGACGAGGATAGGGAAAACGAAAGGCGCCTGGGTTACAGACTCAGCCGAGAAATTTACAGCGCATTACGGCGAAAAGCGGGTGCGTTCTGGTGGCGTCTGACGCCAATTATTCGAGCGTACGAATTCGGTCGATAGCCTGCTCGATGCGCTCGACGGCGATCACCTGCAGTCCGTCGATGGCTTGCTTCGGCGCGTTGGCCTTCGGAATCAGCGCAATCGAAAAACCGAGCTTCGCGGCTTCCTTCAGACGTTCCTGGCCGCGCGGCGACGGACGGATCTCGCCCGCCAGCCCCACTTCGCCGAACACGATCAGTCCCTTCGGCAGCGGCTTATTGCGCATCGACGAGTGAATTGCGAGCAGCACGGCGAGGTCGGCGGCGGGCTCGCTGATCTTCACGCCGCCCACCGCGTTCAGGAACACGTCCTGATCGAAGCAGGCGATGCCCGCGTGACGATGCAGCACGGCCAGCAGCATCGCGAGCCGGTTCTGTTCGAGGCCGACGGCAAGCCGGCGCGGATTCGGCACGTTCGCCGCATCGACGAGCGCCTGCACTTCGACGAGCAGCGGCCGCGTGCCTTCCTGCGTCACGAGCACGCACGAGCCCGGAACGATCTGCTCGTGCTGCGACAGAAACAGCGCCGACGGATTCGCGACGCCACGCAGACCGCGCTCCGTCATCGCGAACACGCCCAGTTCGTTGACGGCGCCAAAGCGGTTCTTGAACGCGCGCACGAGCCGGAACGACGAGTGTGTATCGCCCTCGAAATACAGCACGGTATCGACGATATGCTCGAGCACGCGCGGGCCCGCGAGATTGCCCTCTTTCGTCACGTGGCCGACCATGATGATGGCCGTGCCCGACTGCTTGGCGACGCGCGTCAGTTGCGCGGCGCACTCGCGCACCTGCGCGACGGAACCCGGCGCGGAGGTGAGCGCTTCCGAGTAGATGGTCTGGATCGAGTCGATGACGGCGACGTCCGGCTTTTCGTCGGCAATGGTCGCCTGGATTTTTTCGAGCTGGATTTCGGCGAGAAGCTTCAGCTCGCTTGCGTGCGAGCCCGGTTCGAGCAGCGACAGCCGTTGCGCGCGCAACGCAATCTGCGCCGCCGATTCCTCGCCGCTCACATAGAGCGCGCGCCGTTCGCTCGCGATCTGCGCAAGCGATTGCAAGAGCAGCGTCGACTTGCCGATGCCCGGATCGCCGCCGATCAGCACGACGCCGCCCGCGACCAGCCCGCCGCCCAGCACGCGGTCGAACTCGCCGACGCCCGTCGAGAAGCGCGGCACGTCCGACGCCTCGATATCCGCGAGCCGCTGCACGGGCTGGCTTTTCGCGAGCGACTGGAAGCGATGCGCGGAAGGCGATTCCGCAACCGTTTCGACGAGCGTATTCCACGCGTGACACGCAGGGCACTGGCCCTGCCACTTCGGCGCCTGCCCGCCGCATTCCGTACAGGTGTACAACGTTTTCTGTTTAGCCAACTTGTTTCGTCACGCGTGGTTGTTCGTTACATCTCGTTATGTCGCGAGCCCGGCGCCCGTCATTCGGCACGCACGGGCACGCGCTGCGCGACGGCGCACATCAGCTCGTAGCCGATCGTGCCGCATGCCTGCGCGACGTCGTCGATGGGTAGTTGCGCGCCCCACAGTTCGACGCGCGAGCCGACGTTCGCCTGCGGGCACGGCGAGAGGTCGACGGTGATCATGTCCATCGACACGCGGCCGACGATCCGCGTGCGGATGCCGTCGACGATGATCGGCGTGCCTTCGGGCGCGATGCGCGGATAGCCGTCCGCATAGCCGCACGCGACGACGCCGATGCGCATGCCTTCGCGCGCCGTGTAGATCGAGCCATAGCCGATCGTGCTGCCTTCCGCCAGCGTCTGCACGGCGATCAGCTCGGAGGCGAGTGTCATTGCGGGCTGCAGGCCCGTGTCCTTGATCGCGGAGCTGACGCCCGACGGCGACGCGCCGTACAGCATCACGCCCGGCCGCACCCAGTCGAAATGCGCTTCCGGATACCACAGCGTCGCCGCCGAATTGGCGAGGCTGCGCGCGCCCGCGATACCCTGCGCGCCGCGTTCGAACGCTTCCATCTGGTGAGTGATGCCGCGCTCGCTGTCCGCGTCCGAGAAATGGGTCATCAGCGTGATCTGGCCGACACCCTGGCACGCGCGCGCGCGCTCCCACGCGGCGCGGAACTTGTCGGGCATGTAGCCCAGCCGGTTCATGCCGCTGTTCATTTTCAGCTGGATATTGACGGGCTTCGACAGCCGCGCCATTTCCAGCATGCGCAATTGCTCGTCCGAATGCAGCGCAGTCGTGAGGCTGTAGCGGTCGATGACGTCGATATCCGTCGGCCGGAAAAAGCCCTCGAGCAACAAAATCGGGCCGGCCCAGCCCAATTCGCGCAACTTCACCGCTTCTTCGAGGTCGAGCAAACCAAAGCCATCGGTTGCGCGCAGCCCCGGAAAGGCGCGGGCGAGACCGTGACCGTAGGCGTTGGCCTTGACGACGGCCCAGATCTTGGACTTTGGCGCATAACGGCGTGCAACTGCGAGGTTATTGGCGAGGGCGGCGGTGTGAATAGTGGCTGAGACTGGGCGCGGCATGGGATTTTTTCGTAAAGACATTGTCGAATCAGGATCTTACAGTGCGTTTTCAACACTTCGGAGGCTGACGTGACAACGCGATCAAGGATACTGCTAGTCGGGATTTGTCTATTTTCGTGATATAAAGCCGTGCGCACAACCCATTTCGAACGGAATAAGCCCGGACGCGCCACTGACGGCCGGGGCGGACGGACCGCAGCGAGGACAGCATCGCATCAGATGAAAAAAGGTTTTTACAC
Organism: Paraburkholderia phymatum; assembly: GCF_040965635.1. Lineage (GTDB taxonomy): Bacteria > Pseudomonadota > Gammaproteobacteria > Burkholderiales > Burkholderiaceae > Paraburkholderia > Paraburkholderia phymatum_B. The sequence continues at coordinate 314,709 of NZ_JBFRCH010000005.1, read as the reverse complement.
CATCATGGCCGCGCAGTTTTTTTCCTCGCTGGCCGACAATGCGCTTCTGATCGCTGCTATTGCACTGCTGAAAGATCTTCACGCCCCGAACTGGATGACGCCGCTGCTCAAGCTGTTTTTTGTGCTGTCGTACGTCGTGCTCGCGGCTTTTGTCGGCGCCTTCGCGGATTCTCGTCCGAAGGGCCGCGTAATGTTCGTGACCAATACGATCAAGGTGGTCGGCTGCGTGGTGATGCTGGTCGGCGCTCATCCCCTTTTCGCGTATGGCATCGTCGGCTTCGGCGCGGCCGCGTATTCGCCCGCCAAGTACGGCATTCTCACCGAGCTGCTGCCGCCTGACCGACTCGTCGCCGCGAACGGCTGGATCGAAGGCACGACGGTCGGCTCGATCATTCTCGGCACCGTGCTCGGCGGCGCGCTGATCAGCCCGCACATCGCCTCGCACATCATCAGGCACACGCCCCACGCAATCCATACGCCCGCCGAAGCGGCGATGCTCATTATCATCCTGATCTACGTGATCGCGGCGCTTTTCAATCTGCGCATCCCCGACACGGGCGCCCGCTATCCGCGCCAGCAGCACGGGCCGATCAAGCTCATCACCGATTTCGCCGACTGCTTTCTCGTGCTCTGGCGCGACAAGCTCGGACAGATTTCGCTCGCCGTCACGACGCTGTTCTGGGGCGCGGGCGCGACGCTGCAGTTCATCGTGCTGAAATGGGCCGAAGTGTCGCTCGGCATGTCGCTGTCGGAAGGCGCGATCCTGCAGGCCGTGGTCGCCGTCGGCGTCGCGGCGGGCGCGATGATCGCGGCCGCGCGCGTGCCGCTGAAGAAGTCGCTGACGGTGCTGCCCGTCGGCGTCATCATGGGGATCGCCGTGATGCTGATGGCCTTCTATACGAAGCATCTGTTTCCGGCTCACTGGGGCGTGTACTACGGCAGGATGCACATCCCCGGCTATCTGATCTTTGCGTATGTCTTCCTGATGGTCGTCGGCGCGCTGTCGGGCTTCTTCGTCGTGCCGATGAATGCGCTGCTCCAGCATCGCGGACATGTGCTGCTGTCGGCGGGCCACTCGATCGCCGTGCAGAACTTCAACGAGAACCTGTCCGTGCTCGTGATGCTGTGTCTTTACGCCGTGCTCGTGTGGCTCGACGTGCCCGTCACGGTCGTGATCGTGCTGTTCGGCACCTTCGTCTGCGTGATGATGTGGCTCGTGATGCGCCGCCATCAGGCCAACCAGCGTGCGTTCGATTCGGTATCGCTGATCGGCGAAGCGCATCACTGAGATCCATTCGCAGACCCGCTGCTTGTTCGTATCTGCACGTTGACCAGGCGTTGTCCGAGCGTCGTCTGAGGGTGCATCACGCGCCCTTCGCTTTTCAGGTATTGCAGGTTTTTCCATGACCCGACCCATTCCCAACGTCCTGACGATCGCCGGCTCCGATTCCGGCGGCGGCGCCGGCATTCAGGCCGATCTGAAGGCTTTCTCGGCGCTCGGCGCGTATGGCGCGAGCGTGATCACCGCGTTGACGGCGCAGAACACGCGCGGCGTGACGGCGATTCACACGCCCGATCCCGCTTTCGTCACCGCGCAACTGGACGCCGTGTTCGATGACATCCGCATCGATGCCGTGAAGATCGGCATGCTGGCCAACGCGTCGATCGTGCGCGCCGTCGCCGACGCGCTGCGCCGCCACAAGCCGAAGCATGTCGTGCTCGACACCGTGATGATCTCGAAGAGCAATCATGCGTTGCTTGCGCCCGAAGCCGTCGATGCCGTGCGCGACGAACTGCTGCCGCTCGCCGATCTGCTGACGCCGAATCTGCCGGAAGCAGCCGCGCTGCTTCGCACGTCGAGCGCCACGGAAGAAGCCGCGATGGTCGATCAGGGCGAAGCGCTGCGCAAGCTCGGCGCGCGCGCGGTGCTGATGAAGGGCGGCCATCTCGCCGCCGCAGACAGCCCCGACTGGCTCATCCAGGACAGCGGCACGATGCGACTCGCCGGTCCGCGCGTGCCCGTGAAGAACACGCACGGGACGGGCTGCACGCTATCGTCGGCGATCGCGGCATTGATTCCGCAGCGCGACGATCTCGCAAGCGCTGTCGCCGATGCGAAGGCTTATCTGACGGGCGCGCTCGAAGAGAGCAGCCGGCTCGACGTCGGTCATGGCGTCGGACCGGTGCATCACTTCTATCGGTGGTGGTAGCGGCGGGACGGTAGCGGCGCGGTGTCACGCGTCGATGCTTCAGGCGTCGATTTACGTCACGCCTGACGCGTCGGTCGCCGCGCAAACGCTTGCGCCCGCTCGGGCCAGTCGTCGGGCACGATGAAGCCGCGCGAGCGCTCGACCCAATGTCCTTCTGCATTCCCGACGAATGCGGCGACCATCGTCGGCGCCGTCTGCTGCATCAGCTGCTGCGCGAGCACATCGGCGGAAACGAAGCTCGACGCGTGCTGGCTGTCGTGGATGCGCGGCGAAAGCCATTCGAGCCTCGGCAGCACGATCCACGCATCCGCATGGCCGCTGGAAAACGACGGCCAGTCGGCTCGCGTCGACCACCAGCCGCGCGCGTGCGCCGGCTCGATTTCGGCGGGATCGCGCTCGTTCGTGCCGTTGCGATAGAAGAGCCAGCCTTTAACGAACATCTGCGCGTCCCACGGCCCGCGATGGCCCAGCGACGCAAACTCCTCGCGAGCGCTCAACCGCAACTGATGATCGAGCAGATGCGCGAGCTTCAGATCGAAGCGGTCCTGCAGATTCGGGCCCACGTAATCGGCAAGTTCTCCGCGCCCGTCGCCCGCGTGCAGATAGCATTTGACGGCCAGTTCCCAATGCAGCCGCCGGCCCGTCGGCGTCTCGACGAGGAAATCGCATTCGCCCAGCGTGATGCCTTTGCGCCGCAGCGGCACGTTCGCGGCGACCAGCCGGGCGGCCGGGCCGTACGTCAGGAACCACGCGAGCAGACACTCGGCGTAGCGGCCGAGGCGCGTCACGCGCGCGGCCGCGATATGCCGGTGCAAAGCGGCGGGATCGGCGTCTTGCGCTTCGAGCCAGTCGATCGTCGCAGCCGCTGCATCGGACGATTCGAACGGCGCCGCGAGCACGCCGGACGGCGGTTGCGAGCGCAACAGATCGGGGCTGAACAGGAGCCACGCGATGTCGCGCACGGCGGCGTCGGACAGCGCGTCGAGCCGGGCCGTCGATGGCGCCTCGAACGAAGCGGTCGGCCCGGCGGCGTCCATCATTTCGAAGCACCCGCCTGCGTGTCTTGCGGCGCCGCGTTGTGCCAGGTATCGCGGGCGAGACACAGGTCCTGCCACGACTTCGCCTTGTCGCCGAGGCTGCGCAACAGATACGCCGGATGGTACGTGACGACCACGGGCACGCCCTCGTACTCGTGGACGCGTCCGCGCAGCGACGAAATGCTCGCGTCCGTCTTCAGCAGACTCTGCGCGGCGAAGCGGCCGAGCGCGACGATCAGCTTCGGCTTCACGAGCGCCACCTGCCGTTGCAGATACGGCTCGCAACGCGCGACTTCGTCCGGCTCAGGATTGCGGTTGCCGGGCGGGCGGCATTTGATCACGTTGGCGATATACACGTTCATGCCGCGCGCAAGGCCGAGCGAGCGCAGCATGTTGTCGAGCAGCTTGCCCGCCTGGCCGACGAACGGCTCGCCCTGCCTGTCCTCGTTTTCGCCGGGCGCCTCGCCGATCAGCATCCAGTCGGCTTCGCGATCGCCGACGCCGAAAACCGTGTTCGTGCGCTTCTCGCAGAGACGGCAGTGCTCGCACGCCGACACCCGTTCTTCGAGCGCGCTCCAGTCGAGCGTGTCGACGGCAGGCTGCGCCGGGCGGGCGACTTGCGCTTCCGTGTGCGACGGCGGTTCGGCGGGAAGGTCGTCGAACCACGCGAAGTCGTCGTCGGGCGGCGCTGCTTCCGCGTCGGGCGCGGACGCGCGGCGGGCTGGCTGCGGCGGCGTCCGGTGAGCTTCGTCCGACGTTGTTTCGCGGCGTGACGCGGCCGCACCTTGCGGTTCTGTTTGCGATTCGCCTGCTTCGCGCGAGAGAGCGGCGCGGGCCGCTCCGTTGCCGTTGCCGGTGCCGTTATCGGCGCTCACGGCGGCGGCTCGAACAGCCACATCTTCGCCGCGGGCCTCGACATCGACGCTCGCCGCGGCACGAGTTGCGGCATCGGCGCCTTCCGCCTGCGCGTGCGCGTCGTCAGCCACGGCCGCGTGTCGTGCGATCCCTCGGCGCATCCAAATCGGCGCGAGGCCGAGTTCTTCCAGCGCGGATTCATGCAGCGCCATCTGCGCCCTCCTTCTCGAAACTGAAACGCATCACGATGGCGTCCTCCCGGCTGCGATGCCGCGCCGGATAATAATTCTTGCGGCGGCCAATCGACGCAAAGCCGAAGCGCTCGTACAGCTTGATCGCGCGATGGTTCGACGGCCGTACTTCGAGCAGCATCCCGGCGAGCCTTTCGCTGCGCGTGATCCGGACGGCTTCGCGCAACAGCGCAAGGCCCGCTCCCGCGTGCTGCGCGGCAGGCGCGACGCACAGGTTCAGCAGATGCATTTCGTCGACGACAGGCATCAGCACGCAATAGCCGATCAGCGTGCCCGTCACGTGCCGCAGACATATGCCGAAGTAGCCGTTGCGCAGCGAGTCTTCGAAATTGCCGCGGCTCCACGGAAATTCATAAGCGAGCTTTTCGACAGCCGCGACCTCGTCGAGATCGCCCTCCGTCATCGGCGACATGTAGCGGTCCGCCAGCAGCACGCCGCTCATCGCCGGCCCTCGCCCTCGGCGGTATGGGCCGCATGCGCCGATGACGCTGCCGTTTGCGCATGTTGCGCGGCCTTCGCGGCCAGGCGCTCTTCCGTGGTCTGCGCGACCTTGTCGCGGATGTACTCGGGCGCCGCCTGATCGGCGGGCAGCGTGCGGCCCGCGCGGAACGCGCGCAGCGCCGCGAATGCGATCGGCAGCGCGTGCGGCACGGCTTCGTGATCGACGGTTCGCGCGACGCTCGCCGCCTTCAGACGATCGCCGAACGCCGCAGCGGCATTGCCCGCCAGCGTGAACGGCTGGTCCGGCAAGTCGAGCGCATCGGCCGAGCCGAGCGCGGCGGAGTGGACCGTGCGCCACTCGCGCGCGTTGGCATCCCACGCGTAGTCGGCCCAATAGACCTCGTCCATGCGCGCATCGAGCGCGGCAAGCACGCGCGTGGCCGACGGGTCGCGCCGGCGCGCGCTTTCGGCGCACGCGAGCAGCGTGCCGATCGGCACCACGGGGCAATTCAGTCCGAATGCGAGTCCCTGCGCGACGCCCGTCGCGGTGCGCAAGCCCGTGAACGAGCCGGGCCCGGCGCCGAACGCGATCGCATTGCAGTCGGCGAGCGCGAGGCCCGCTTCGTCGAACAGCTCGCGAATCGCGGGAAGTAGCCGCGTGCTCGAGACGGCGCCCGTCGATTCATGGCGTACCCAGACAAGCGGTTTGGGAGCAGACGCGTCCGCGTCGTCGGCCGATGAGGTGTCGTCGGCGGATTCAGTGGACAACAGGGCGACCGAGCAAAATTCGGTCGAAGTATCGAGGGCAAGCAGCACGGTTTTCGTCATGACCGCTATTGTAATGCGGCGCCCAGCGTCGCCGGATGCGAACACGACCCAGCCTGCGCAGGGACGCGTTTGGAAGGATCGCTCCAGCCTCACCGGGCCGCGCGCCGGGTATCGCTTGCTATGATCGACGCCTTATCTCGAAAAAGCATGGAGGATCTGATGAGCGACGTGGACGGTCTCTTCGCGAAGGCACAGGAAGACGTGAAGCAACTGCCGGAGCGTCCGGGCAACCTCACGCTGCTGCGCCTGTACGCGCTCTTCAAGCAGGCCACCGATGGCGACGTGCACGGCGACAAGCCCGGCTTCACCGATATAGTCGGCAAGTACAAGTACGACGCCTGGGCAGCGCTGCAAGGCACCACGCCCGACACGGCGAAACAGCAATATGTCGAACTGGTCGAGTCGCTCAGGAACGGCGGCGCGGCTTGATCAATACCGCGATACGGGCAGAGCAAGCCGCCAATTCATCTTACGAATCGGCGGCTTTCGCTGAGACGAGTCTTAATGGTGGCGCAGTGCAGCAAATATCGATATAATGCGGTCTGCGCTTCACCGCTTTGGCGGGAAAAAGCGCCTCGTAGCGTTTTGCTCCAATCCAGTTTAGAACCTGTCCCCTCCTGCAAGGCCCCACGGGCCGTCAAGTCCAGGCTGGCGGCAAGCCAATCCCGGCCTGTCGCATTCGATACAGCTTCTAACGAGAAACTCGCCTTCACTGTCGCGAGTTGCCCCCGTTTTTCGATTTGCTCGCTGCTTCTTTGCTCGCTGAATCCGACGACTTGGGTATGCCGATTGGCGCCGACGTGTTACTTCCCATGTTTCAAGGATTCTCATGACTTCGAGCAATACCTCCAGCCCCCTGAACGCCATCGCCGATCAAGCCCTCGGTCTCGACACGCCCGACACGTCCGTGCAAGCCCCCGAACCTGAAGGCCCGACGTTCGCTGAGCTGGGTCTGTCGGCGGAGATCGTTTCCGCGCTGACGGCAGCCGGCTACAAGACGCCGACGCCCGTTCAGCAGCGCGCGATTCCCGCCGGCATCGCCGGCCGTGATCTGCTGGTGTCGAGCCCGACGGGTTCGGGCAAGACGGCTGCGTTCATGCTGCCCGCCATCGAGCGTTTCGCCCAGTTGCAAAAGACGCAAGCCAATCAGCCGCGTGAGCCGCGCGAAAACAACGGCGGTGGCCGCGGCCGCCGTCCGATGCCCGTCGCGCGTCCTGGCCTGCTGGTCCTCACGCCGACCCGCGAACTCGCGATGCAGGTCACGACGGCCGCTTCGACCTACGGCAAGCACCTGCGCCGCCTGCGCACCGTCAGCATCCTCGGCGGTGTCGCGTACGGCCAGCAGCTGATGCTGCTCGCCAAGAACCCCGAAATTCTCGTCGCCACGCCGGGCCGTCTGCTCGACCATCTGGAGCGCGGCCGCATCGACCTGTCGCAGTTGCAGATGCTCGTGCTCGACGAAGCCGACCGCATGCTCGACATGGGCTTCATCGACGACATCGAGACGATCGTCGCCGCAACGCCCGCCACGCGTCAGACGATGCTGTTCTCGGCGACGCTCGACGGCAAGATCGGCTCGCTGACGGGCCGTCTGCTGAAGGACCCGGAGCGCATCGAGATCACGCAACGCATCGAGCAGCGCACGAACATCGCGCAGACCGTGCATTACGTGGACGACCGCGATCACAAGGATCGCCTGCTCGACCATCTGCTGCGCGACGTGAGCCTCGATCAGGCGATCGTCTTCACGGCGACCAAGAGCGATGCCGATATGCTGGCCGGCCGTCTCGCCGACGCCGGTTTCGAATCGGCTGCGCTGCACGGCGATCTGCCGCAAGGCGCGCGCAACCGGACGATCCGCGCGCTGCGCGAGCGCCGCGTGCGCGTGCTGGTGGCCACCGACGTCGCTGCTCGCGGCATCGACATCCCCGGCATCACGCACGTGTTCAACTACGACCTGCCGAAGTTCGCCGAAGACTACGTGCACCGTATCGGCCGCACGGGCCGCGCGGGCCGCTCAGGGACGGCAGTGAGCCTCGTGCATCACGCCGAGCAGGGTGCGCTCAAGCGCATCGAGCGCTTCGTGCGCTCGCCCTTGCCCGTCAACGTGATTGCCGGCTTCGAGCCGCGCAAGGCGCCGCCGGCGAACGGCCGCGGCGGGTTCGGCGGCCGTGGCCGTCCGAACGGCAACGGCAACGGCGGCCGGCGCTTCGGCGGCAAGCCGGGCTACGGCTCGCGCGACGGCAACGGCGGCGGCTATGGCGCACGTGAAGGCAACGGCGGCAACGGCTACGGTGCGCGCGAAGGCGGCAATGGCGGCCGTAGCTGGGGCAACAACCGACCGGCGAGCGGCTCGCGTGAAGGCGGCTACGGCGGCGGTTCGCGCGACGGTTATCGCAGCGAAGGCTACCGTGGCAACCGCGAAGGCGGCAGCTATTCGCGCGACGGCGGCTACGGCGCGCGCCGCAACGACGGCCCGCGCAACTCGCGCCGAGGCGACTAAAACACTTGCATTCGGGTTCTCAAACGCCTGACAAAGGTGGACGAGAACAGCAAGACATGAAGAACCGACGCCCCGGCGTCGGTTTTTTTACGCCTCAGCTCGCTTTTCACGATGCGAAAAATTTTTTTGCCTCGTAAAAAATCGTGCTGCGTAGCACAAGAACGGCGGTTGCAAGATGGAAAATTTCGTTTCTCAATGCGGGATATGAGACATAACATATTGAAAAATAACCAATAAAAATCGCCGAAAAAGACTTGGTGATGTCTGTTCCGGCCGACGCCTTTTGCCTAGACTCTTATATAAGACTTCACCCAACGAGATGCCTACGGCAGCCCTCGCTTCGTGGAAGTCACGAGTCCACCGAACCCTCTTCAGGCAAAAGGAGCACACCATGTCGCGTAACGAACAGGCAAAGCAACTTCAACAACAGTGGGAAACCGACAGCCGCTGGAAAGGCATCAAGCGCGGTTACACGGCGGAAGACGTCGTGCGCCTGCGCGGCTCGCTGCAACCCGAGCACACGCTCGCGCGCCGCGGCGCCGAACGCCTGTGGAACGGCATGAAGGAGGAGCCGTTCGTCAACGCGCTCGGCGCGCTGACGGGCAACCAGGCGATGCAACAGGTCAAGGCCGGTCTGAAGGCCATCTACCTGTCGGGCTGGCAGGTCGCGGGTGACGCCAACGTGGCGGGCGAAATGTATCCGGACCAGTCGCTGTATCCGGCGAACTCGGTGCCGCTCGTCGTGAAGCGCATCAACAACACGCTCACGCGCGCTGACCAGATCCAGTGGTCGGAAGGCAAGAATCCGGGCGACGAAGGCTATATCGACTACTTCGCGCCGATCGTCGCCGACGCCGAAGCCGGTTTCGGCGGCGTGCTGAACGCGTTCGAGTTGATGAAGGCGATGATCGAAGCGGGTGCAGCCGGCGTGCACTTCGAAGACCAGCTCGCTTCCGTGAAGAAGTGCGGCCACATGGGCGGCAAGGTGCTCGTGCCGACGCGTGAGAACGTCGCAAAGCTGACGGCCGCGCGTCTCGCCGCCGACGTATGCGGCGTGCCGACCGTGCTGATCGCGCGCACCGACGCGGAAGCTGCCGACCTGATCACGTCCGACGTCGACGACAACGACAAGCGGTTCCTCACGGGCGAGCGCACGATCGAAGGCTTCTTCCGCACGAAGCCGGGCCTCGAGCAGGCCGTGTCGCGCGGTCTCGCGTACGCGCCGTATGCCGATCTGATCTGGTGCGAAACGGGCAAGCCGGACCTCGAATACGCGAAGAAATTCGCCGAGGCGATCCACAAGGAGTTCCCGGGCAAGATGCTGTCGTACAACTGCTCGCCGTCGTTCAACTGGAAGAAGAACCTCGACGACGCGACGATCGCGAAGTTCCAGAAGGAACTCGGCGCGATGGGCTACAAGTTCCAGTTCATCACGCTCGCCGGCTTCCACGCGCTGAACTACTCGATGTTCAACCTCGCGCACGGCTATGCGCGCCAACAGATGAGCGCATTCGTCGAACTCCAGCAGGCCGAGTTCGCGGCAGCCGAGAAGGGCTTCACAGCCGTGAAGCACCAGCGCGAAGTGGGCACGGGCTACTTCGATGCCGTCACGCAGACGGTCGAGCGCGAAGCATCGACGACGGCCCTGCACGGCTCGACGGAAGACGAGCAGTTCTTCGATAACAAGAAGGTCGCCTGAACGGGCTGACGTCGTCTGACGTCGGCGGCTTCAACGGCCGAAGATATGCGCCTTTCGCACGCAGCATCGTGGAAAAGCGGCCCCGCACAGGGCCGCTTCCCTACCCGGCTCGGACGGTCGCTATGCGCCGTCAGAGCGCGGATGCAACGAACCTGAGAGATACAACACGGAAGCAAAGTCGGCACGTACCACGCGCCGACGCAAATTGGAAATGCGCGCGCCGGCTATCCGCTGGCGCGCGTCCTTTCAGACGTATCGAGCCAAAACCGTGGACTGCCCGACAGAAGGCCAACGTGGGCAGAAAACGCGCGCTATCGATAGACAATCACCGGAATTTTCGTATGCGTGAGCACGCGCTGCGTCTCGCTGCCGATCAGCAGACTGCCGAGTCCGCGCCGCCCATGCGACGCCATGAAGATCACATCGCAGCCGCCCTGCTCGGCCGCTTCGATGATGCCGAGATACGGCGATGGATGCACACTCGTCTGGCTCGTGCATTCGACACCCGCGCCGCGCGCCGCCTCCTCGACCTCCTGCAGATGCTGACGCGCTTCGCGCTCGCTGCGGTCCTGAAAGTCGACGGGCGGTTCGATCACGACTTCGGAAAACGGCGAGTACGGATATTGCGGCAGGCACGCATACGCGGTGACGCGCGCACCGACTGCCTGAGCAAGATCGATCGCGCCGTCGATCGCTTTCTTCGACAGTTCCGAACCATCGGTCGGTACGAGGATGTGCTTGAACATGGTGCCCTCCGTCGTCGACTGCAGGTGTGGGAAACGCCCGGTTGCCGCTCGCCGCTGTGCATCGTCACGAGCGCGCAGATGCGAGCGCTCATGCGATCTGAATCGCCTGCGCCGCGCCGGCAGCGAAGCGGAGCGGCAGGCCGTCAAAACGATTGTAGTGCGCCGAAATGTCGTGCAACGGGCGCGTGCGGGCTTGTCCGCATATCGGAAACCCGCGCGGGCTCTGACGTTCGGCTTGCGGCACGGGACACGCCGAAATCAACCCCAATACGCCGGATCGCCGTACGTATGCTTGAGAAAGTCGAGGAAAAGTCGTACGCGCAACGGCAGGTGACGTCGCTGCGGGAACACCGCATGAATGCCGATGGGCGGCGCGGCGAATTGGTCGAGCACACTGACGAGGCGCCCCGCCGCGATATCCATGCCGACTTCCCACCACGAACGCCACGCGAGTCCATAGCCTTCGAGACACCATTCGTGCAGCACTGCGCCGTCCGAGCATTCCATCGTGCCCGACACCTTGATCGTCACGACCTTGTCGCCCTGCTGGAACATCCAGCCGCGCTGCTGGTTCGCGCTCGCGCCGAGCGCGAGGCAGTTGTGATGCGCGAGATCCGAGAGTGTCTGCGGTGCGGGACGACGCGCCAGATAGGCGGGCGACGCGACGCAGACTCGCTTGTTCTCACCCAGTCTCAAGGACACGAGCGACGAATCGGGCAATTCACCGAGCCTTATCGCGCAGTCGAATCCTTCGTTGACCAGATCGACCATGCGATCCGACAGATCGAGAGAGATCGTCACGTCCGGATGCGCGACCGTGAACGTCGGCACGAGCGGCGCGACATGCCGGCGACCGAAACCAGCCGGCGCCGTGACGCGCAGATGGCCGCTCGCCTTCACGCCGCCTGCGGACACGCTGGCCTCGGCGTTCTGCATGTCGTGAATGATGCGCTGACAGTCTTCGAGAAACGCCGAGCCTTCGTAGGTCAGCGTGATCCGGCGAGTCGTGCGCACGAGGAGCTTGACGCCGAGGCGCTCTTCGAGCGCGTCGATGCGGCGGCCGATGATCGCGGGCGCGACGCCTTCGACCTGCGCTGCCCCGGACAGGCTGCCGCGCGCCGCGACGGTCACGAAAGTCTCAATCTGCTTGAAGCGGTCCATCTGCGGATGACTGGGCGCGTCGATTGCGCACGAATTGGGTGATGCGCGTCAGATTAGGTTGATGAAAGTAAAAGATCAAGTGATCTTTAGAGTCTTTTGAGCAGATGCCGTCACGAATAGAATCGAACCCGACCTCTGAATGGAGCGCATGGCGATGTCGGCCACAACGACACCCTTCCCGAAAGCAGTGATTTTCGATGCGTACGGCACGTTGTTCGACGTGCATTCCGTCGTCGCGGCGGCGGAGCAGATGTTTCCCGGCTGCGGCGATGCGCTCTCGCAGTTGTGGCGGCAAAAGCAGATCGAATACGCGCAGCTGCGCACGCTGTCCGATCCGGCCGGCGCGCACTACCAGCCATTCTGGAACGTCACGCTCGACGCGCTGCGCTTCTCCGCCCGCAAGCTGGGCCTCGCGCTGACCGCGTCCGGTGAAAAGCGCCTGATGGACGAATACGCGTGCCTTTCGGCGTTTCCCGACGTGCTGCCCGCGCTGCGGCAGCTACGCGGCATGCGCGCCGCAGAAAGCGCCGCGCAGATCGGTCTCGCGATTCTCTCGAACGGCAATCCGCAGATGCTCGACATCGCTGTCAAAAGCGCGGGCATGGCGGGAATGTTCGATCACGTGCTGTCGGTGGATACCGTGCGCGCGTTCAAGCCGGCGCCCGCGAGCTACGCGCTCGGCACACAGGCGTTCGGCACGAGCGCGCGCGAGATCGTGTTCGTGTCGTCGAACGGCTGGGACGCGGGCGGCGCGAACTGGTTCGGCTACACGGTCTTCTGGCTCAACCGCCAGGGCGCGCCCGCCGAGGAACTGGGCGTCGCGCCGCATGGCACGGGCAGGAGCATGAACGAACTGATCGCGTTTATCGACAGCCTCGCGTCGCCCGGGACAGCGAAGAAAGCTGGCAAACGGGAGTCGGGCAGCCGCCGCGCACGCCGCAGTCCCGGCGCATGACGGCATGCCATCCCATTCGAATCCACCAGAGACGACGCATTGCAATTGCATCAACAAGCATCTTTAAAACTGACCGACCAAGGAGAACTCATGGCGAACACGCTGCCGCTGCCGCAGGGCATGACCATCACCGGCGAGATCAAGCCCGGATTCGAGACCATTCTCACGCCGCAAGCGCTCGAACTCGTTGCCAGCCTGCACCGCACGTTCGAGCCGCGCCGCCAGCAGCTGCTGAAAGCGCGCGCCGAGCGCGCAAAGCGTCTCGACGCCGGCGAGCGCCCCGACTTTCTCGCGGAAACGAAGAGCATCCGCGAAGGCGACTGGACGATCGCGCCGCTGCCGCAGGACCTGCACTGCCGCCGCGTCGAGATCACGGGGCCCGTCGACCGCAAGATGATCATCAACGCGCTGAATTCGGGCGCGGACTCCTACATGACCGACTTCGAGGATTCGAATGCGCCGAGCTGGGACAACCAGATCACCGGTCACATCAATCTGAAAGAAGCCGTGCGCCGCAGGATCTCGCTGGAGCAGAACGGCAAGTCGTACAAGCTGAACGACGAGATCGCGACGCTGATCGTGCGTCCGCGCGGCTGGCATCTGGACGAGAAGCACGTGACCGTCGACGGCCAGCGCGTATCGGGCGGCATCTTCGACTTCGCGCTGTTCCTGCATCACAACGCGAAGGAGCAACTGTCGCGCGGCACGGGCCCGTACTTCTATCTGCCGAAGATGGAAAGCCATCTCGAAGCGCGCCTGTGGAACGACATTTTCATCGCCGCGCAGGAAGCCGTCGGCGTGCCACGCGGCACGATTCGCGCAACCGTGCTGATCGAAACGATCCTGGCCGCGTTCGAAATGGATGAGATTCTGTACGAGCTTCGTGAACACAGCTCGGGCCTGAACGCCGGACGTTGGGACTACATCTTTTCGGCGATCAAGAAGTTCAAGAACGACAAGGACTTCTGCCTCGCGGATCGCTCGCAGATCACGATGACGGTGCCGTTCATGCGCGCCTATGCGCTGCAACTGCTGAAGACGTGCCACCGCCGCAACGCGCCTGCGATCGGCGGCATGAGCGCGCTGATTCCGATCAAGAACGACGCGGCCGCGAACGAGAAAGCGATGGCCGGCGTGCGCTCCGACAAAGCGCGCGACGCGACGGACGGCTACGACGGCGGCTGGGTCGCGCACCCGGGCCTCGTGCCCATCGCGATGGACGAGTTCGTCAAGGTGCTCGGCGACAAGCCGAACCAGATCGGCAAGCAGCGCGACGACGTGCAGGTAACGGGCGATGACCTGCTCGACTTCCGCCCCGAAGCGCCCATCACCGAGGCAGGCCTGCGCAACAACATCAACGTCGGCATTCACTACCTGGGCTCGTGGCTCGCCGGCAATGGCTGCGTGCCGATTCACAACCTGATGGAAGACGCGGCGACGGCGGAAATCTCGCGCTCGCAGGTCTGGCAGTGGATTCGTTCGCCGAAGGGCACGCTCGAAGACGGACGCAAGGTGACGGCAGATCTCGTGTGCGAACTGACGGCGCAGGAACTCGACAAGGTGAAGGCCGTGATGGCCGGCGATACGAAGCCCTACGATCGCGCGGCGCAGATCTTCAGCGAGATGTCGACATCGGAGAACTTCACCGAATTCCTGACACTGCCGCTTTACGAAGAACTCTGAGCGTAGCGATGCGCACCGAACGGAAAGCCGCTGCTTGCGGCCTTTCCGCCAGGCGCGCGAGACGCGATCGCTCGACGATTGACCGACCGGGAATGGCCTGGCGGGCGTCATGCCTGCTGGGCCGTTCTTTTTTCCAGCGCTGCTTTTGTCGCTTCGAGTTCCACGGGCGGGGATGCGCGCAACAAACGCGATCCCCTCCAATCAACGCCCGTTCGAACGCCGGTGCGCAACCCAGTCGCCGGAGCGAATCTCCGGCAACCCTTTGACCGCTTCGCGCTGCACCGGATAGTAGCGGCACGTGATGGGCGCACCTTCGACCTCGACGGTCACTTCACGCGGCAAAAACAGCCCCTCGACACCCGGATAGACCTCCTCGATCTCATCGAGCACGGCAACCAGTCCTTCGTCGATTTCGTAGACATCCCCTTGCACATGAATTCCCGCGTCATCGGGCACGAGACCCGGATAGGCACCGAAGTCGAAGAGACGCCCACGTACAGTGGCCGAACCGACCAGCGTGGGCGCCGCGATATCGTTGCGCACCGCCGCGGCGCCGATGTCGTTGATTTCGCCGGCACGCAAGGTGCCATACACAAAGACGTTTTGCATCCTTTCACTATCCTCGATCAAATCAGACTTGCGTGCCGCCGTCGCGATCAGGCGAGCGATGCACTTGCGACCAGCACGCCGTCGATATCCGCATAGACCCATTCACCCGGACGCACCACCGATCCGGGCAGGCGCACGGGCACATCGCGCTCGCCGCCGCCACGTTTCTGGCTGCGCTGCGGATTCGTCGCCAGCGCAACGATGCCGATATTGCACTCGTTGAGTTCGAGCGCATCGCGCACGCAGCCGAACACGACAATGCCCGCCCAGCCGTTCTTCTCGCCGAGCTTGCCCAGGTTGCCGCCGACGAGCGCGCAGCGCAGGCTGCCGCCCCCGTCGACGACCAGCACGCGCCCTGCGCCCTTTTCTTCGAGCGTCGCGCGCACCAGCGTGTTGTCCTCGAAAACCTTCAGCGTGACGGCCTCGCCGCCAAAGCGCGCCGCGCGGCCGAAACGGCTGAATACGGGATCGAGCACGCGTAACGTGCCCGCGGCGAGCTGGTCTTCATGTGCATCGCACAGATCTGCGGTTGCAAAATTCATTAGCGTCCCCTGTCGAAACGAATCCGGTGCATTATGCCGCGCCATTTTTGCGATGTCCCATCGGCCGTTCGGCTAATGCCGGGGCTACGCGCCGGCCCCTACAATGATATGCATCGCCTCGCCCCGCCCGCGCCGCCGGCCAGCCCCGCCTTCCAGCCCATTACGTCATGACTGAAGCCGCCCGTTCAACCCCGCCCGCCGCCGCGAAAGCCCCGGCTGAGCTATCCACACGCGTCGATTTCGCCGACATTCCGCCCGAGTTTGCGCCGACGCCGACGCATCCCATCCGCGTGCGCTCGCGGCCGATGCCCGCAGGCGTGCGCATCGCGCGGCACACGCACGCGTGGGCGCAGGTCGCGTATGCGTCGCGCGGCGTACTTCGCGTCGGCACGTTCGGCACCACGTGGATGGTGCCGCCGTCGCGTGCGATCTGGGTACCGCCATATGTGCTGCACGAAGTGGTGATCGTCGAAGATGCGTTTCTGCGCACGCTCTACGTGAACGAGGCGGCCGTGCCGGCGGGGCTGGATACGTGCCGGGTCGTCGAGGTCTCGGGGCTGCTGCGCGAAGTGATCGCCGCACTCGATACCCCGGGTCTGCAGCCCGACCGCGAGCGGCTGCTAGGCTCGCTTGCGCTCGACGAGATCACGCGCTCGCAGCCGCTGCCGTTGTCCGTGCCGATGCCGACGGAAAAGCGCCTGCGCGCCTTATGCGAAGCGGTGCTCGCCGATCCTGCGAATGCCGACTCGCTGGAGCGATGGGCGTCGACGGTCGGCGCGAGCACGCGCACGATCGCGCGGCTCTTCCGGCAGGAACTGGGCGTGAGCTTTTCGCAATGGCGTCAGCAGGCCGTGCTCGCCCGCGCGATTCCGTTGCTCAGCCAAGGGCGTCCGCTGTCGCATGTCGCGCGCGAGTTGGGGTATCAAAGCCAAAGTGCGTTTTCCGCGATGTTCAGGCGCGCGTTCGGAGAAAGTCCGCGAGCGTTCATGCTGCGCGGCGCGGAGCATCGGCGCGACGAGCCGGAGCACGAAGAGAATGACGATGTTTCGATGTGAGCATGCGGAGGGGGGCACGCATCGATGTGAAGGCAGAACTCGACGGCTGGCTGAACGCGCGCGCCGATCGCGATTTGCGCTCCGATCTATCGAGCGCCGCTGACGCCCTCAGACGCGCCGCGACATATGCCGGATCGAGCCCAGTTGCGCGAGACGCGGTCCCGCGAGCCGATAGCCCATCCGTTGATAGAGACGCGCGGCGGGATTGTCGACGAACACTCTCAATTGAAGTTCGGAGAGCCCGCGAGCCCGCGCCCAGCGATGCGACGTATTCAGCAGATAGGTGCCCGCGCCGCGCCGCCGGTGGCCTTCGGCAATCTGCACATCGCGGATGTGCAGTGAGTCGCCTTCCTCGGTGATGCGCAGCACGCCGATGCGTTCGCCGTCCACTTCGAGTATGAAGTTTTCCGACTCGCGCCAGCTCGCGAGAAACAGGTCGCTGCGCCACACAAGGTGATGCCGACGATAATATCCGCCCATGTTGTTGCGCGTCAGCGCCTCAGCGAACTGAAAGTCGTCCATGCTGGCCTTGCGCAAGTAGAAGGGAGACGGATCGTCGGTCGGGTCGAGCATCGCGCGGGGACGAAAGATTCGGTCCGCACAACGTTAAGACAGGCGGAACGCGCTGGCAATGGCTGTTTGCCCGACAGCGATGCGAGCGGCGTGACAGACGCAGCACGCAAGGTTTGCGTGCAAAAACAAAAAAGCCCGCTGACGATTCAGCGGGCTTCATGTTTCTGGCGGAGCGGACGGGACTCGAACCCGCGACCCCCGGCGTGACAGGCCGGTATTCTAACCGACTGAACTACCGCTCCAGTCTTGCTACCAACTCGCGAGCGTCGGTTAGCTCTCGCAAGCGCATCGCTTGAATCTCAAGCAACGCCAGTATCTGGCGTCCCCTAGGGGATTCGAACCCCTGTACTCACCGTGAAAGGGTGATGTCCTAGGCCTCTAGACGAAGGGGACAACATACTTCACACACTACTGCTTACACCTTTAACGAAAAAGCCCGCTCACCGAACGGGCTTAATCTGGCGGAGTGGACGGGACTCGAACCCGCGACCCCCGGCGTGACAGGCCGGTATTCTAACCGACTGAACTACCACTCCAGTCTTGCTACCTGACTCGCGAGCGTCGGTTACTTCTCGCAAGCGCATCACTTGAATCTCATCAAGCAACGCCAGTATTTGGCGTCCCCTAGGGGATTCGAACCCCTGTACTCACCGTGAAAGGGTGATGTCCTAGGCCTCTAGACGAAGGGGACATAATCTTTTCAGATTTGTCTCGTTCTTGCTGCTAACTTCACTCATCAGCAGCGAAGACCGCTATTCTAACTGCTCTAGTACCGCTTGTGAAGTTTTTTTGCTACAACTTCCGGCTTACCGGAACGACTTCACTTTGTTCTGATGGTGGAGGTAAGCGGGATCGAACCGCTGACCTCTTGCATGCCATGCAAGCGCTCTCCCAGCTGAGCTATACCCCCTTGCAGAACAGAAGCGAGATTGTAGAGAGCAATTTTCGCTTTGTAAATAGCCCTTGAGCGTTTCCCGCAATTTTTTTGCGATGCCGCGGCGTGCGCGCACCGCGGCATCGTTGACCCATCCAGTTCATTACGGAACGAGGCTCACCTGAGCGCCTTTTCGATGCGGCTCACGACGACATCGCGGCCGAACAGCATCAGCACGCTATCGATCGAAGGCGTGTGCGTCGTGCCCGCGACCAGCAGGCGCACCGGCATCGCGATCTGCGGCATCTTCAGCTTGTGCGCGCCGAGCGTCGCCTTCAATGCGGCGGCGATGCCCTCTTTCGTCCAGTCACAGGTCTTCAACGCGGCGCCCAGATCGGCAAGCGCGGGGCGCACCGCGTCCGTCAGATGTTGCGCGAGCGATTCGGCATCCGGTTGGGGCTCGCGATAGAACATCGCGGCGTTGTCCACGATCTCCTTCACGGTCGATGCGCGATCCTTCATCAGCGCAATCACGTCCGCGAGATCGGCGCCCTTCGCGAACGCCGTGTCGTCGATCCCGAGCGTCGCGAAGAACGGCTTGCTCAGTTCAGCAAGGCGCGCGTTGTCCGCTTCCTTGATGTAGTGGTTGTTCAGCCAGTTGAGCTTGTTGTGGTCGTACTGCGCGGGCGACTTGCCCAGATGCTCGAGATCGAACCATTCGACGAACTGCTCGCGCGAGAAGATCTCGGCATCGCCGTGCGACCAGCCAAGCCGCGCGAGATAGTTCAGCACGGCCTCGGGCAGATAGCCCACGTCGCGATAGCCCATCACGCTCATCGCGCCATGTCGCTTGCTCATCTTTTCGCCCTGCTCGTTCAGCACCGTCGGCAAGTGCGCATAGACGGGCGGCTCCGCGCCGAGCGCGCGCAGGATGTTGATCTGGCGCGGCGTGTTGTTGACGTGGTCGTCGCCGCGAATCACGTGCGTGATCTTCATGTCGAGGTCATCGACGACCACGCAGAAGTTATAAGTCGGCGTGCCGTCCGGACGCGCGATCACGAGATCGTCGAGCTCTTCGTTCGAGATTTCGACGCGGCCCTTCACGGCGTCGTCCCACGCGACCACACCTGTCAGCGGGTTGCGAAAGCGCAGCACGGGCTGGACGCCGGCGGGCGGCGTCGGCAGCACCTTGCCGGGCTCGGGACGCCACGTGCCGTCGTAGCGCGGTTTTTCGCCCGCGGCGCGCTGACGCTCGCGCAGCGCGTCGAGTTCTTCCGTCGACATGTAGCACGGATACGCGAGCCCCTGTTCCTGCATCTGCGCGAGCACTTCGCGGTAACGATCCATGCGCTGCATCTGGTAGAACGGACCCTCGTCGTAGTCGAGGCCGAGCCATTGCATGCCTTCGAGGATTGCATCGACGGACTGCTCGGTCGAGCGCTCGACGTCGGTATCCTCGATACGCAGCACGAACACGCCCTTCATCTTGCGCGCGAACGCCCACGGATACAGCGCAGAGCGGATGTTGCCCAGGTGAATGAAGCCGGTTGGGCTCGGTGCAAAGCGGGTGCGAACGGGAGTGGTCATGTGTGGTAACTCGAAGACGGACGCCAGCGCCGGCGAACATCGAAACCGGGCGCGGCAACGAAAACGGTTCGCGCCTGCCACGGGCAACAGCAGCTGAGAACAACCGATGGCTCAGTGCGGACGCGATTGAAAAAGAGAGAGCCGAAATTATAACCGCCGACGACATCTCCACCTGGTCATGTGTTCGCATCGCGACTGGCGCCGAGCCCGTGTCGCCGCATGTGTAGACGATTCCCTCGAGCGGCCTCAACGGATTGTCGCCGCATGATCGCTTTGCATTATGATGTGCGCGCGCCGCTATCCGCATCGACGCAGCGCGCTACGATCGCCATGGGCGATCATCTTTGCATGACACGCGGCGCGACGCATTCACATGGACGCGGGCGCCGTCGCTGGAGAACTCGTTGAAACCGTCATCGCCACGTCTGTCCCGCCGCACTTTCTCGATTGCCGCGGCCTCCGCTGTCCTCTCTGCTTGCGCGTCGACGGGCAACAAGCCCGAAAACGTCACGCCGACGCCCAGCACGGCGTTGAACAATCCTCCGCCGCCCATTATCAAGCCGCAGCGCCCGTTGCGCGTCGGGCTCGCGCTCGGCGGCGGTGCCGCGCGCGGCTTCGCGCACATCGGCGTGATCAAGGCACTGGAGGCGCGCAACATCAAAATCGATCTGGTGTGCGGGACGAGCGCAGGGTCGGTGGTCGGCGCGCTGTACGCATCGGGCTTGAACGGCTTCGCGCTCAACAAGCTGGCGCTGACGATGGACGAAGCGTCGATCAGCGACTGGGCGATGCCGTTCCGCACGCGCGGTTTTCTGCAAGGCGTCGCGCTGCAAAACTATCTGAACCGGACGCTCGACAACCGCCCCATCGAGAAGATGGCGAAACCGCTCGGCGTCGTTGCGACGGATCTGAAGACGGGCCAGCCGATTCTCTTTCAGCGCGGCAACACGGGGATCGCGGTGCGCGCGTCGTCGAGCGTGCCGTCCGTGTTCGAGCCGGTGAAGATCGGCGGCCACGAGTACGTCGACGGCGGTCTCGTCAGCCCGGTGCCCGCGTCGTTCGCGCGCAAGATGGGCGCGGATTTCGTGATTGCCGTCGATATCTCCGCGCGGCCCGAGACGGCCGTCACGGAAAGTTCGTTCGATATGCTGATGCAGACGTTCACGATCATGGGTCAGACGATCAAGGCATACGAACTCGACAAATACGCCGACGTCGTGATTCGTCCGAACCTGAATGCGATGAGCGGCACCGACTTCGGACAGCGAAATGCTGCGATCCTCGCGGGCGAGGAAGCCGCTGCGCGCATCGCGCCTGAGTTGCTGAGCAAGCTGGCGGCGGCACGCGCGACCGCCTGATCGAGGCCGCAAAGGGCGCCTGCCGCCGGATGCGGCCGCCAGTCATCGTCGCCAGGCTCAAGCAATAATTCGCGAAGCCAGAAAACAAAAGGCCCGCTTCTTTCGAAGCGGGCCTTTTGCATGAAACTGGCTGACGGAGAACCGTCTTAGTTATCGTTGCCGATCGTCGCGCTCACGCGCTGACGAAGCTCCTGCTGCTGCGGAACCGACGTCTCGATGCGACGCGCGCCCGTGAAGCGCTTTTCCCAGTATCCGCTATCCAGATCGTCGACGCGGATCGTGCTGCCCGTCGACGGCGAATGCACGAACTTGTTATCGCCGATGTAAATGCCGACGTGCGAGAACGTGCGGCGCATCGTGTTGAAGAACACGAGATCGCCCGGCTTCAGATCGGCGACGCGGACCTTCTCGCCGACGCGGCTCATCTCTTCGGCGCGACGCGGCAGCGCCATGCCCAGCGTATCCTGGAACACGTAGCGGACGAACCCGCTGCAATCGAGGCCCGAATCGGGCGTATCGCCGCCCCAACGGTAGCGCACGCCGATCATGTTCAGCGCGCCGACGACGACGTCGCCTGCCTTGCCGGCAACGCCCGACAGAAACGAGCGGGCGCCGCTCTCGGAATTCGAGGTGGCGCTTTGTGCAGCTTGCGTGGTGAAGGACAAGGAATTCGACGCGGAACCGGTCGAATATGAGGCATTCTGGTTAAAGCTGGTCACTTCATCGGCAAACGCGCCGGGAGCCGCGGCCATCAGTACGCCAATGAACATCCCGGCGACAACGCGCGTGCATGCCTGGGTTAGGTGTCGGTGCTGCATTGGTCTGGTGGTTGGTATCGGTTGATGCAGGTGTTTTTGCCTGAAAATCAATAGGCTAGGAAAAAGTTTGGTCGATACTAGCCATTAAGTATTCACATGTCAAAACAAATAGAAAAATACAATGACTCGTCGCACCCAATTGGGGAATGTCAGCTCGTATACGCCGCTTTCAAGAGCTTTCGCGTGTAAGGGTGCGCCGGTTCGGCAAAGATCCGCTCCACCTCGCCCGACTCGACGACCTCGCCGTTTTGCATCACCGCGACCCGATGCGCCATCGCCCCGATGACGGCCAGATCGTGGCTGATGAACACGAAACCCAGGTTGTATTTGCGTTGCAGACCGGCGAGCAGTTTCAACACCTGTTGCTGGATCGAGACGTCGAGCGCGCTGGTCGGCTCATCGAGAACCAGGATGCGCGGCTCGAGCACGAGCGCGCGCGCAATCGCTATGCGCTGGCGCTGTCCGCCCGAGAATTCGTGCGGATAACGGTGCAGCGCCGTGCGGTCGATGCCGACTTCGCGCAGCACGGCAATCACCTTGTCGCGCCGCGCGTCGACGCCGAGCCGCGGCCGATGCAACGCGAGCCCTTCGCCGACGATCCGCTCGATCGTCTGTCGCGGCGAAAGCGAACTAAAGGGATCTTGAAAGACGACCTGCATGTTCGAGCGCAGCGCCGTCCGGTCACGGCCCCGGTAGCTGCCGAGCGCCCGGCCCTGAAACTCGATCGCGCCGTGCGCAGTGCGTTGCAGGCCGAGCAGCGCCATTGCGAGTGTGGATTTTCCCGAGCCGGATTCGCCGACGATGCCGAGCGTCTCTCCCTGCCGCACCGACACCGTCGCGTCCGCGACAGCACGAAAGCGGCCCGAGCGGAACCAGCCCGCGAAGCCAGGCAGCTTCGTCTTGAAGTCGACGCAGACGTCGCGTGCATCGAGCAGCACGGGCGAAATCGGCAGCACGGGCACCGCCGTACGTTCCGGACGGCTTTGCAGCAGACGTTGCGTATACGGATGCTGCGGTGACGTGAAGAGCATCTCGACGGGCCCGCTTTCGACGAGCACACCCTTCTCCATCACCGCGACGCGCTGCGCGAAGTGCCGCACGAGGTTCAGATCGTGCGTGATCAGAAGCACGGCCATCCCGCGTTTTTCCGCTTCATCGCGCTGCAGTTCCAGCAGTAACTCGACGATCTGCGCGCGGATCGTCACGTCGAGTGCCGTCGTCGGTTCGTCGGCGAGCAGCAGGCGTGGACGGCACGCGAGCGCCATTGCGATCATCGCGCGCTGCCGCTGTCCGCCCGACAGCTGATGCGGATAACTGTTCACGCGCTTGCCCGGCTCGGTGATGCCCGTGCGTTCGAGCAGCGCGACGGCGCGCTTGCGCGCCTCGTTCGAGGGCACGCCGTCGTGCAGCACGATGGTTTCCGCGATCTGCTCACCGATCGTGTACAGCGGATTGAGCGCCGTCATCGGCTCCTGGAAGATCATCGCGATGTCCGAGCCGCGCAGACCGCGCATCTCGCGCTCGCTCTTCGCGAGCAGCTCTTCGCCGTTGAAGCGGATCGTCCCGCTCGTCTGCGCATCGTTCAACAGGCGTAGGATCGACAGTGCCGTCACGCTCTTGCCCGAGCCGGACTCGCCGACCAGCGCGACGCGCTCGCCGCGCCCGATCGCGAGCGACACGTCGTTCACCGCGATCGTGTCGCCGAACGTCACGCGCAGGTGATCGAGTTCGAGCAGCGGCCCTTCGTTGTTCATCGGCGTGGCGCTGACTGAGTCGCTCACTGATTGCCCCCTGCCTTCATCGCGTCCGAGATGCGCGTGTCGAGCGCGTTGCGCAGCGCGTCGCCCATGAACGTCAGCAGCAGCAGCGTCACGACGAGCACGCCGAACGTCGCTACCGAAATCCACCACGCGTCGAGATTCGCCTTGCCCTGCGCGAGCAGCTCACCGAGACTCGGCGTCGGCGGCGGCACGCCGAGGCCGAGAAAATCGAGGCTCGTCAGCGCGAGAATCGCGCCGCTCATGCGGAACGGCAGGAACGTGATGACGGGCGTCAGGCTGTTCGGCAGCACGTGCCGCCAGATGATCTGCCAGTTCGACAGCCCCATCGCGCGCGCGGCACGCACATAGTCCTGTTGCCGGTTGCGCAGGAATTCGGCGCGCACGTAATCGGACAGGCCGATCCAGCCGAACAGCGACAACAGCACGATCAGCAGGATGAAGCCCGGCTCGAAGATCGACGCGAAGATGATCAGCAGATAGAGCTCCGGCAGTGCGCTCCAGATTTCGATCAGGCGCTGCCCGATGATGTCCGTCTTGCCGCCGAAATAGCCCTGCACCGCGCCCGCCAGCACGCCGAGCACGGTGCCGATGAACGTCAGCACGAGCGCGAATTCGACCGACACGCGAAAGCCGTACACGAGCCGCGCGAACAGGTCGCGGCCGCGGTCGTCGGTGCCGAGCCAGTTGTCGCGCGAAGGCGGCGCCGGGTTCGGCACCTTCGAGAAGTAGTTCAGCGTGTCGTAGTAGTACGGGTTCGGCGGATAGATCGCGAAGTTACCCGGCAAATCGAAGCGATGCCTGATGTACGGATCGAGATAATCGGCGGGCGTCGGGAAGTCGCCGCCGAACGTCGTCTCCGCGTAGTCCTTCGCGAGCGGGAAATAGTAGTGGCCGCCATAGTGCACGACGAGCGGCTTGTCGTTCGACCAGAGCGGCGCGGCAAGGCTCGCCGCGAACGCGACGACGAACACGATCAGGCTCCAGTAGCCGAGGCGCTGCTGCTTGAAGCGCAACCACACGCGGCGCGCGGGCGTCGGCGATACGAACGCGCGCACTGGCTGCGCGCGCGACGACACTTCGGCATCGGTACGAACGCGGCTCAAATCAGCGCTCCAGTTGTTCGAATTGAATGCGTGGATCGACCCACACGTAACAGAGATCGGAGATGAGCTTCGTCGCGAGCCCGATCAGCGTGAACAGATACAGCGTGCCGAGCACCACGGGATAATCGCGCCGCACCACCGATTCATACGACAGCAATCCGAGGCCGTCGAGCGAGAACAGCGTTTCGATCAGCAGACTACCCGTGAAGAACGCGCCGATAAACGCCGCCGGAAAACCGACGATCAGCGGCAAGAGCGCGTTGCGGAACACGTGCTTCCACAACACGCGCCGCTCGGACAGTCCTTTTGCGCGCGCCGTCAGCACGTATTGCTTGCGGATCTCGTCGAGAAAAGCGTTCTTCGTGAGCATCGTGACGACGGCAAAGCTGCCGACGACCGACGCGACGATCGGCAACGCGATGTGCCACAGATAATCGAAGATCTTGCCGAAGAAGCTCAACTGGTCCCAGTTGTCGGACGTGAGATTGCGCAGCGGAAAGAGCTGCAAAAACGTGCCGCCGCCGAACAGCACGAGCAGCAGCACGCCGAGCACGAAGCCCGGAATCGCGTAGCCGATCAGCACGACGAGACTCGTCGCCATATCGAAGCGCGAGCCGTTGCGCACCGCTTTCGCGATGCCGAGCGGCACCGAGATCAGATACGTGAGGAAGAACGTCCATAGGCCGATGCTGATCGACACGGGCAGCTTCGACACGATCAGCGACCACACGCTCTGGTGGCGGAAATAGCTCTGCCCGAGATCGAAGTGCGAGAAACGCTTGAGCATCAGCCAGTAGCGCTCGAGCGGCGGCTTGTCGAAACCGTAGAGCGCCTTGAGTTGCGCGACCTGTTGCGCGTCGACGCCGCTATGCGCGCGCAGACCAAACGGCGCGCCGCCTTCGGCCGTACTGCGGCGCAGTTCGTGCACCGCCTGTTCGACGGGGCCGCCCGGCACGAACTGGATCACGACGAAGGTCAGCGTCAGCACGCCGATCAACGTCGGGATCATCAACAGCAGACGTTTGAGGATATAGCTCCACATGGCGGCGGTCCGTTAGGCGTCGATCGGAAGAGCGGCGCGTTGATCAAGAAGGCGTGGTGTGAACGTGCGCGGCGCGATCATTGCGGCTGCGCGAACCACCACATCGAAGTGATCCAGGCGTCCGCCGTATAGTACAGCGGCAATGTCTTCGGCCACGCAAGCCCGCGCTTGAACGCCACGCGATGCGTCGCACTGTACCAGTGCGGAACGATGTAGTAGCCGTTGATCAGCACACGATCGAGCGCATGCACGGCGTCGACCAGTTGCTCGCGCGTCTGCGCGGCGACGAGCGCGCGCAGGATCGCATCGACGGCAGGCGACTTCAGTCCGATCAGATTGCCCGAGCCCGGCTCACTGGCGGCCTTGCTGCCGAAGCGGTCGATCATGTCAGCGCCCGGCACCTGCACATCCGGAAAGCGGATCGTCGTCACATCGAAGTCGAACGCGTCGAGACGCTTCTGATAAACCGCGAAGTCCGTCACGCGAAAGCGCGCCTCGATGCCGAGCTTCTGCAGATTGCGCACATACGGCGCGATCACGGGCTCGAATGCCGCCGACGAACCCGAATCGTCGAGTATCTCGAACACGAACGGCTCGCCCTTCGCGTTGCGCAGCGCGCCGTCGCGATACGTCCAGCCCGCTTGCGCAAGCAGCGCGCGCGCTTCGAGCAGATTCGCGCGCAACGAGCCCGGCGGGTCCGTGTCGGGCTGCTTCGGCGGAACGCCGAACACGGACGGATACAACTGCGCTCGCCACGGATCGAGCAGCTTCAGCTCGCCCGGCGATGGCAATCCCTTCGCCTGCAAATCGGTGTTGACGAAGAAACTGTCGATCCGCTTGTACTGGTTGTAGAACAGTTGCCGGTCGAGCCATTGAAAATCGAGCGCGAGATCGAGCGCCTTGCGCACGCGCACGTCGGAGAAAATCGGCCGTCGCTGGTTGAG
Source organism: Paraburkholderia phymatum (assembly GCF_040965635.1). Classification (GTDB taxonomy): domain Bacteria; phylum Pseudomonadota; class Gammaproteobacteria; order Burkholderiales; family Burkholderiaceae; genus Paraburkholderia; species Paraburkholderia phymatum_B. The sequence continues at coordinate 288,054 of NZ_JBFRCH010000005.1, read as the reverse complement.
GATGAAGCCCTGCATCCCCGTGCCGTTGTGATGCGGAAATTCGCGCTTGATGAGCTCGCCGCTGTCGAACTTCTTGCCCACGTCGCGGCGCACCCAGTTGCGCGCGATGTTCTCGACGAGCGCATCGTACTCGCCCGCCTTGAACGCTTCGAGACGCGCGGTCGCATCCGAGTACAGCTTGTAGTTGATGCGCTCGAAGTTATAGGTGCCGACGCGCACGGGCAGGTTTTTGCCCCAGTAGTTCGGGTCGCGCTTGTACGTGATCGTGCGCCCGTTGTCGTAGCTCTCGATCAGATACGGACCGCTGCCGATCGGCTTCTCGAATGCGAGCTGATCGAACGGCGTGCGGCTGCCGTCGGCCTTCATGCCCCACTTGCGCGAGAACACGGGCATGCCGCCCGCGAGCAGCGGCAACTCGCGGTCGCGCTGCTTGAACTCGAAGCGCACCGTCACCGGATCGACGATCACGACGCGCGTGATGTCCGCGAAATACGCAGCGAATTGCGGCGCGGCCTGCGGGCTCTTCAACGTATCGAACGAGAACTTCACGTCCTCGGCGGTGACGGGATCGCCGTTCGAAAAGCGCGCGTGCGGGTTGATGTGAAAAGTCGTCGACAGTCCGTCGGGCGCGACGTTGATATCGTCGGCAAGCAGGCCGTAGGCAGAGGCAACTTCGTCGGCGCTGCCCGTCGTCAGGCTTTCGAACAGCAGCCCGATGCCGGGCGCCGCACTGCCGCGCAACGTGAACGGATTGAACTTGTCGAAGCTCGTCGAGCGGTCGGGATTCGCGAGCACCAGCGTGCCGCCGCGCGGCGCATCGGGATTGACGTAATCGAAGTGCTTGAAGTCGGGCGGATACTTCGGGTTGCCATATTGCGCGATCGCGTATGCGGCCCGAGCATGCTGCATGCCCAAAGGCGACACGGCGATCAGCGAACCCGCGCACATAGCCAATGCGGCGCGCGGCATCGTCCCGCAACAGGCACGCGACACGAGACGAATCAATGTGCGCCATATCGAGCGCGGCGCTTCAACCCGTCGCGTGCCTGTCGTCATGGGGGCCTTATTGGTAGGTGGGCAGTTGCAATGTGAGAGAATTCTACCCAAAATCCTGCGCGTTCCCGCACTCTGTCATCGCGGCGCGCTGACCTCATTAGGAGAATTCATGGGCTTCCTCGCTGGTAAACGAATCTTGCTGACGGGCCTCCTGTCGAACCGTTCGATTGCATACGGTATCGCGCAGGCCTGCAAGCGCGAAGGCGCAGAACTCGCGTTCACGTATGTCGGCGACCGCTTCAAGGACCGTATCACCGAGTTCGCGAACGAATTCGACAGCAATCTCGTGTTCCCGTGCGACGTCGCCGACGATGTGCAAATCGATGCGCTGTTCGCGTCGCTGAAAGAGCACTGGGACAGCCTCGACGGTCTCGTTCACTCGATCGGCTTTGCGCCGCGCGAAGCGATCGCGGGCGACTTCCTCGATGGCATGACGCGCGAGAACTTCCGCGTCGCGCACGACATCTCCGCGTACAGCTTCCCGGCTCTCGCGAAGGCCGCGCTGCCGATGCTGTCGAACGACGCGGCGCTGCTCACGCTGTCGTACCTCGGCGCGGAAAAGGCGATCCCGAACTACAACACGATGGGTCTCGCGAAGGCATCGCTCGAAGCTAGCGTGCGTTATCTGGCCGTGTCGCTGGGCGCGAAGGGCATTCGCGTCAACGGCATTTCGGCAGGCCCCATCAAGACCCTCGCGGCAAGCGGCATCAAGGGCTTCGGCAAGATTCTCGATTTCGTCGAAGGCAACGCGCCGCTCAAGCGCAACGTCACGATCGAACAGGTCGGCAATGCGGCGGCGTTTTTGATGTCCGATCTCGCTGCCGGCGTAACGGCTGAGATCATGCACGTCGACAGCGGCTTCAGCGCTGTGGTCGGCGGAATGGCTGCTGTCGGCGAGTAATGATGTTGTGAGGCGCGCGCGCATGCGATCTGCGTGTTTGCCTCCTTCTCGTTGCCTGCGCAACAGGATAAAAAACCGCCCCAATTTTGGGGCGGTTTTTTTATTGGCGCGAACAACTGGCCACTCGAATCAATGCCATCCGTTGTGACGGCCGTTGTCCCAATGACCGTGATCATGACGATAGCCATCGCCGTGATGCCGATACCATTCGTCACGACCCCAGTAACGGCGGCCATCCCAGTAACGGTCGCCGTGCCAGCCGATTACGACGACAGGCGCAGCCACGACGGGCGCCGGTTGATAGATGACGGGCGGCGGCGGGGGCGGAGGCGGCGCATAAACGGGCGCCGGCGCGACGTAGACGGGAGCGGGAATACCGATGTTGACACCGACGTTCAGTCCCCCAGCCACCGCCGCATTCGACGCGCCAATCGCCAGCACGCCAGCGATCAACGGGATAACACACATGGACTTCATGGTTTCACCTTTTTGCGGAGTTGTTTGTGTTTATCGACTGCTTGATGCGAATATAACAAAGCAACATTGAACGCGTATTTCAACTTTGTAATAACTGATGCATAACATCGCATAGGAGGACACGTCGTAATCTGCCGTTACATGCGACCGATTTTGGTGATATCGACGCCTGTTTTCGTTGTCGCATTCGCGCAAATCTCGCCGCTTGGGCGTTCGATTTGCAAAGCGCATAGGCGATTCGTTTGGTTATCCCAGGTAAAGAGCGATTGATAAATCCGGCGCATGCTGCCGGCACCTCTAGCGCTCGATGGAAAGACATTGTATCCGCACCGATGTTTACGGACATAGCGCGTACCGTGGCGAACAAGGTTGAGGCAGCCTATCACCGGACCGACCTGCTGGAACTGCGCCGCCCGATGATGGACGCGTGGGCGGCGCATGTTTTGACTAACTGAAGAACCGTCCTATTGGCAAGAGCTTGCACCGACCGCATTCGATGCGATGCGCGTTACAAAACCGCTTTGCAAATTAGTTCCCCGTCCCAGATCCTTCCGGCGGAGGTTCGGGACATCGCCCTCATAAATAACGCATTGCATCTTCATATTTATTTCGAATTCGCCGAAATTCATGGCGCTACGTATTTTTTATTTTTCAAATATCGTTTCACGCCCGCTGCCGTTTTGTATTGAAATTTGGATTCCTGCCCTTGCTCAACGCCATCGATCCCCGTCATGTGATCGTCGTCGCTAACCAACGAGTTTTCGACGATCGAGCCATCGAATTTTATATAGTAAGCATAAATTTGGTAGAGTTTCCCGTAGGTTTCCTCGCCTCGGTTATTTATTTGCCACGAAACAATCACAAGAACATTCACCTTGCCATCAATTCTATAGAAGAATAGAGATTCCACGAAAGGCTCGCCGCCTTCAATCGAATACCGAGCAAAGACAGACCGACTGCATCCAGCCTGATTCTGACGATAGAACGCCAAAATAACAGGATCGTCCCCGCTGCGCTTTTCGATAGCAATTCGAGAGTCGTCAGATAACCGAGATGCATCAAAAATATTGGCCCGCGGATTCGATTGAGGACATTGCATATTGAATTCGCCGCCAACTGCTTGCCCGATGTACCTCGAAAGAATAAAAAAATATGCAAAAAATCTGAGCGCACGCATCTCAAACCCTTTCTAAAGTCAATCCCAAAATCGGCGCCACATTATTGTATGCAATCTTTCGATAAGCATACCCATTCTCGCCACCATTGACAGCGTGAGTAACTGCACGCACGTCGCCTGTGTCAGCCACGGCATTTACTGCGCGCGTAACTGCCCAGTAAGCAAAGGCTGACTCCACGCCATACGCCAGATCACTTAAGGCTAGATCTGGGTCAGCGACAAAATCACGATGATCGTCTGGGAATCGTCGATTATGCTCATCCATTAAAACCTGATAATTATCCTTAAATGTCGTTTGAATCAACCCTCTCCCACGATATTTGTAACCACCCCCGTAGCTTCGTCACCCTTTCCATAACGCCCGGCATACACATAGCTGACTAAATTTTTTGGATTGTGCTCGTAATTACTAGTTTGAGTCCACAATTTATCGCGAAGTCGGCCAAAATTACAAACTATATCCCCCGCCGCCTCTGTGTACGCTCTCTGATGCGCTCCTCTCAGGGCAGCTTTGCAGCCAAACATTTGCTTCATCCTCTTTACCGAATAAGAAAGTTGCTCTTCGACATTTTTAAAGTTACTTTCCACTACAATCTGGGAGAGAAAATGAGCAATCCGTCGAGGCGTGTTTACCTGATAGCCACTCGCATATTTATTAAGGGCTGGGAGAATTTGCGTGTGGTAAAATTTATCGCCTCTCGGATCGACTGCCTCAAGCATTTCTAAAGTTATAAGTTCGGGCTTGCTTGAGAAATTCCCCACCAATCCGATTGGGTGAATATGCCAAACATCCGGGCTGGCGGGAAAGCCATTAATCGCGCTCACCTTGCTCCACCATTGCAGCTTCTCGATGCGCTCCATCTCGGCCTGCCAGATCGGCTTGCCGTCTTCACCCATGATTGACGATAGCGCTTCCCACTTGCTCATATCGCCGCCCCATTCGCTTTCGTAGCGAAAAATCAAGTGCGAGACCGCCCCCGCCAGCCAGCGCACGGTCAATGCCCTCTTCAGATCAGCCGGAACCACGTTCCCCTTGCCGCTACCTTGTCGCTTTGTCGCCTTCTCCAGCTTCGCGATAAACGGACTGGCATTTATCTTGGCAGCAACGGCGCTGAACTCCTGTTCCTCGCCGTCGAGTAACTGCTTCGTCTCAAACAGGCTGCGCCGGTACATGTCGAACAGCGGAACGCTGGTGGTATCCACCATATCGAACCCAGGCCACGCCCACGGGCTTTGCCAGAGCGTATCCGGGTGGCTCTTTTCACACACCCATCGCGTAATCGACCTCCCGTCATCGTCGCCCGCCGTAATTGACCACCATTGCACGCCTTGATCGTCAGTCGCCCTGTGAATCTCGCGCCCCTGGTCAAGCTGGGCGCGCAAAAACACCTGTTGGTATCCAACAGACGGAGCTTGGGCATTGGCGAGCTGCAGCGGAAAGTTAGTCCAGGTCGGGACCGTTGCGCCTGCAACCTTGCCCGCATACTTGGTGCGCTCAACCCAAAGCGGGTCACCTACGGGCGTCCCGCTGGCGGGATGGGCGTGCCCATGCCCGTGACCGTGGGCATGCGTGCCTGATTGCGCCGCAATCCGCGTAGGCTGAACCTTCGCCCATAGTCCCTTGCCCGGATCGCCCTGCTTGCCCGTTGCGAGAGCAAGAGTAAGCCCCGCCAGCCCGGTATTACTCTGCGGATCGGCTGGTTTGACAAGTTTTGCTCGCTGCTGGATCACTAGCAGTGGCTTTCCACCGGGCACCTTATCGCCCAGCTTGTTCGCGCGCTCCTGGCTCTTTCTGATGAAATCATTAATCTGGGCGCCCGTGAGGACTTCGACGTGCAGCAGCGGACGCATCGGCGTGGGACGGAAGTATGCTCGCCAGGGTGGAGTTCTGATACTCGCCAAGGTAGCCCACAACATCGCCAGCGCGAACCTTGAACGGCTTGGCGGGATCGAGCACAACAACCGTATCCAGCGGTTTGGGATCGATAGCTGCGTCGAATTCGTCAAGATTTACCCAGCCCGTGGCGGCGCTCGGGTCGGGCGTGCCGCCTCCGACGGTTGCGACCGGCGTACCCTTCGTGATGGTCGCGATCTGCGCCCAGCCTTTTGTGCTATTGCCGACAATGCTGAGTTCACCACCGCGCGGCAACAGGCCGATTACCGTGCCTGATGCGCGGTCGCAGATGCGAGCACCGGCCTGCGGCGTATCGGGAGTCTGGGAAGCGTCAGCCGGATCGTCTCGCGGGACGGGCACCTTGTTTTTTGCTTTCGCGCCGACCCGGAAAAGCCGGTTGCCTTGCCAGAAGGGCAGTGGATGGATTGGTGGCGCGGACCCGTTGCCGCTCTCCGTCTGCGCGTCCTGATAACCCTTCCAGTCAAGCCGGTGCATGTATAGGCTGTAGAACTCCAGCACGTCATCGGCAGGCGGCTGGTAAGCCTGCGGGCCGCCAGCGGGCGTTGCCGGCGCACCCGAAGCCGGGGCTTCCGCCGTTGATGTTCCGCCCGACGGCCCGGATGTCCCCGATGTGTTCGGCCTACGCGGCAGCACGCGCCTGTGGCGGATCAGCACGAAGCCCGTCGAGTACAGGGTATAGCGCGGCGGCGTGGTCGGATACGTCAGTTCGGGATACGTCGAATCGAGCCGGTAGGCCACCACCTCGCCATCGGCAATCGCCCTGACGCCATCGCGCTGCTTGAGTTTGCCGCCCGTGCCCGCGTCGAAGTGGATGCCGCCGTGATACATGCCATTCAGGCCGAGCGGATAGAACCCGCCATCCGAATTCGCCAAGGCACTGAGCCACGTTTGCGGATCGGCATCATTGCCGCTGATGGGAGCAAAAGGAAAGCTCCAGTTCAGGGGTTGCTATTGTGGGGCGGCGGGCTTGCGGGCGCTTCCGGTGCGGCGGGGTGATGCGGGTGACCGTGATGTGTCGCCATGAATAGGCTGGCCTCCTTGCTGGGTTGTGGGAGACGCGGCCTGATACGTTAGGACTACAAAGACAAGGCTGGCCGCGATACGGAGCTATTTCAGCCCGGCACGGCTTATAACCCGCAAGATTGGACCACCTCAATACGGAAACGTCTGAAAATTGGTCAATTATTGTCAAGCCGCAATGCTGCTGGCGGACTGACTCGAATCCCATCTAAAGCGGTATCACTTCGACGCGCTCTTTTTGGGGCAGAAGATTCGCTTATGTGGTCGTGCCTTCATCCGCTTTATCGTGTTGGCTACCTGTGCCATTTCCGATTCGCGCTCGCGCTTTGTTCCTGCACGGCGAACCGTTGGCGGTAGTTTGGCAATGGGGAGCGCATCAAATTCAAACAGGTTGGCGAACAGACTGTCGTCATCGTCGGTCTCGGCGCAAACGGCTTGGCGGCCATAGGCACGGTCCACGACCTCACGCGCAGCGGCAAGCCTCGACGCGTCGGTAGCGCCGTGCGTCATGATTTCGACCAACACACAGACGGTGGCGGGGCCATGCTCTCCGGCGAGTTGCCGCGCCTTCGTTGTCGTTCTGTTCGGCGTACCCGCAATCTACCGCCACTTTTGAAACCATTCGCCATGTTAAGCCCCTTCTAACCATGTCTACTCACTTCTACTTTAGACGGGCGCGTTGCCGTCTGAGTATTCGCCGCAGTCCTCGTCTTCGTCGTCGGCTCCTGTCTGGCGGCTCGCCCGCAAGCGATACGGGCCATGCGCGACTTCGCGCTCGGCCCAATGCGCGCGTCCGGTCTCGATTTCGCGGCGCACGCGCTCAAACACCGCCTCTCCTGCTTCGCCGTTGTTCATAATGCCTCCGTTGCGAAAATCATTCTCGACGCAACGTATGTTGCACCAAAAATTGCGACATGCGTAGGAGTCCGTAAAAAGATGAGTAGTGTCCGCATTTGTCCGTGGGACATTCGCGCTTCGTCCGCACTTGCAAACCGGCCCGCGCCGGATCCCTTCGGCCTTGGGTGGATGCGAACCCACGCGTAGTGCGTAAGATCATAGCTACTGCGAATACGCGCCTCTTCGCGCCCGCATCGCAGACCAGGCCGGGAAGGACCCGCGCGAGCTGCCGGGCTTCAATCGATAACTTGGCGGGCATGCCCCTTCGTGTTTCTGGTTGCCATTTTTACGGGCGGAGATTCAAGACCGAAGCCGTCGTTTGCACTCGCGCAACAGGGCATTCAGTTCGCGCAGTTCGGCCCGCCAGCGCGTGCTTGCCATGCCATGCACAGTCGCATTGCGCGATGATGCGGCCTTGCCCGCCTCAGTCGCGGGTCCCGTTGCGCTTTCCCACGGTTTCCAGCGCTGTATCGCTTCGGCCTGTCGTGCCCGCTGTTCCTTCGTCCAGCGTCGTCCCATGATCGTCCGTGAATAGTTCGTTGATGGGCCAGCAAAAACAAAAACCCCGCAAGTCCTTGAACTTACGGGGTTTCAGCCGCCTTCGTTGGCGGAGACGGAGGGATTCGAACCCTCGATCCAGGTTTTGGCCCAGATGCTCCCTTAGCAGGGGAGTGCCTTCGACCTCTCGGCCACGTCTCCCAAATCTTCGCTCGCACCAGGGAGGCAGCGCGACGAAGCCAACATAATAGCGGGTTCGCGGGCCGAGGTCAATTTTTACTTCACACTTTTTGTGCCAGGAACGTCAATTCGATGCCACTTCCTCGACCTTCGCACACTGCGCCGCTCTATCTTTAACAACCCTCACGCGAATGTCTGTCGCCGAGATTCGGACATACACGAGCGCATCATGCCTGATCGAGTTCGAACGCTTTGTGTAGCGCGCGCACGGCGAGCTCCATGTACTTCTCGTCGATCAGCACCGAAATCTTGATCTCCGACGTAGAGATCATCTGGATGTTGATGCCCTCTTCCGACAGAGTGCGGAACATCTTGCTCGCGATACCGACGTGCGAACGCATGCCGACGCCGACCACCGATACCTTCGATACCTTCGGATCGCCGAGCACTTTTTCCGCGCTCACGTGGTCCTTCACCTGGTTCGTGAGGATGTCCATCGCGCGCTGATAGTCGCCGCGACCGACCGTGAACGTGAACGCCGTCTTGCCCTCGACGCTCTGGTTCTGAATGATCATGTCGACATCGATATTCGCGTCGGCGACGGGGCCGAGGATCTGATATGCGATGCCCGGCTTGTCGGGCACACCCATCACGGCGATACGGGCTTCGTCACGCTGAAACGCGATTCCCGAGATGACTGCTTTTTCCATGGTTTCGTCTTCTTCAAAAGTAATCAGAGTGCCCGACTTCATTTCTTCGTCGAGCGACATCAGCGGATCGGTCAGGCTGGACAGCACGCGCGTCTTGACCTGATATTTGCCGGCGAATTCGACCGAGCGGATCTGCAGCACCTTCGAACCGAGGCTGGCCATTTCCAGCATCTCTTCGAACGTCACGCGATCGAGGCGCCGCGCTTCTTCGACCACGCGCGGGTCCGTCGTGTAGACGCCATCGACGTCCGTGTAGATCAGGCATTCATCCGCTTTCAGCGCCGCGGCCACCGCGACCGCCGACGTGTCCGAGCCGCCGCGGCCGAGCGTCGTGATGTGGCCTTCCGGGTCGATGCCCTGGAAGCCTGTGATGACGACGACCTTGCCTTCGTCGAGATCGCGCAGCACGCGATCGCCGTCGATATTGCTGATGCGCGCTTTCGTGAACGCGCTATCCGTTTTCACGGGCACTTGCCAGCCGGTGTAGCTGACGGCATCGACGCCTGCCTCATGCAGCGCGATGGACAGCAGGCCGACGCTGACCTGTTCGCCCGTCGACGCGATCATGTCGAGTTCGCGTGGGCTGGGCTGGGGCGCGATCTCTTTCGCGAGACCCAGCAGGCGGTTCGTTTCGCCGGACATCGCCGAGGGCACGACGACCATCTTGTGGCCTGCCTTGTGCCATTTCGCGACGCGCTTCGCGACGTTCTTGATGCGCTCGACCGAGCCCATCGATGTGCCGCCGTATTTGTGTACGATGAGTGCCATTGTCGTTCTGAACTGAAGGAGAAACTGGAGCTACGCGAACCGGCGCGCACCGCGCGCTGGAGACGGCCGCACAATAAGCACAGGGCACAACGTTCGGGAACGACGGCGGAGTGTGGCGGCACAGATGCAGCGCGCGTGCAGTACGCGCGGGATTTGCCCTGTAACCCTGTCGATCGACAGGACTGACGGACGCTAACGGGGTGGCTAACGGCTTGGAGCGCGCCCGGGCATTCGCATAAGAACAGCCGGGAAACGCGACAAAAAGCGAGTCGGGCAAACAAGTTACACTACCCGATCGGGGCTAAAAAGACAAGCCGAAATCCCGGCAAAAGCCTTCGCAAATGCTTGTCGGAGAAGGATTTACGGCCGATGTTGCGTGCGTGTGACCGTTGACCGTCGCGTAGTCGGTCGCGTGTGAGCGTCGTGCGTGTCGTGCACATGGTTTGCGCCGCGCGCCCACACCGGCGCGCTACGCGAGCGTCAGATCCTCGCGCCACTCGATCCGGACGAAACGCGCATTCGGTGCCTTCGCCGGCTGCCCGCCTTCGTCAAGCACGGTGCGATTCACGCCGATCAGCGGCACGAACAGCAGGTCATCGCCGACGAAAATCAGCGGCACGTCGCGCTTCCATGACGGCACGCCGCGTTCCTGAAAGAGATTTTTCAGCGTGCGGCTCGGGCCGTTCGGCGCACAGCGCATCCGTTCGCCGCCCTTGCGCGAACGCGCGGCGAGCGGCGCCTGCGTGAGCACAGCGACGGGAATCGCGTCGGGATCGTCGGCGGCAGCATCGCTGAACACGAACGTGCCGCGCCATTGCGGCAGGCGCCACACGCTTTCGCCTTGCCAGCTCAGCACGCTCTCCGCGCGCTCGACGAGCGCGGTTTCGTCGGCGGGATCGGCGCTGTCGCCCGCTTCCCAGTAAATTCGCCCGCGATAGCTGCGCAACGCGTGGCCTGCGTGATCGACGCGCAAGCTGTGCGCGTCGCCGATTTCGCGCAACTGGCGCAGCGCATCCGTCAAACGCGCCGTCGATGCAGCCGGAAATCCGAGCGTGCGCATCCAGTAACGCAGCACGTTCGCGGCTCGATCGTCATCGAGCGCGAGGAGCGCATCGCGCAAGAGCGCGTCCGCTTCGTCGCTGCGCAGCGCTTGCAAATCGATGCGCGCGAGTTCGTCGAGCAGACGCTGCGCCGAAGCCGCGTGTGCCGCCGTGCGCGCGAGCGCATCGCGAAAGCCCGGGAAGTGTACGGCAAGCGCAGGCAGCACATCGTGACGCAACGCGTTGCGCGCATAGCGCGTGTCGGCGTTCGACTCGTCGTCGATCCAGCGCAGATCGCGTGCGTGCGCGTAACGCTCGAGTTGCGCGCGCAGCAGATGCAGCAGCGGACGTACGCGCGTCACAGGGGCCCCTGAAGGCAAATGCTCCGGCGCCATCGCCGCGAGCCCCGCAAGCCCCGCTCCGCGCAACAACTGGAGCAGCACTGTCTCCGCCTGATCGTCCGCGTGCTGCGCAAGCCACAGCACCTGCACCCGATGCTGCGCGCACAACGCTTCGAGCGCGCGATAGCGCGCATCGCGCGCCGCCGCTTCGATACTCACGCCCGTCGCACGCTGCACGTCGACATGCAGCGAAGCGAACTCGACGCCCCGCTCGCGTGCGAACGCCTCGCAATGCGCGAGCCAATCGTCGGCGTTCGGACTCAGACCGTGATGGATGTGAAAAGCGATGCAGCGCACCGTGCCGCCGACCCGCACGGCCGCATCGAGCAGCACCGTCGAATCGACGCCGCCGCTATACGCGATCGCGACGCGCGCGTCAGCGGGCAAGGCCGCAAACGCCACGCCGACCGCGTCGATAACGAAGCGGTCGGCGGATGTGTCAGCTGAGGGGGTCACGGTGTAATGGCGCGCAAAGCGCCTTCGGACGGGACGCGTGCGCGCTTACGCGCCCGGCGTCGTTTCCTTGTACTTGCCGTAGGCCATCAGGCGCTCGAAACGGCGTTCACGCAGGTCGCTCGTGCTCATGCCCTGGAACTGGCGCAGCGAGTCGGCGAGCGCGCGGCGCAGCAGCGCGGCCATGCCCTTAGGATCGCGATGCGCGCCGCCGAGCGGCTCGTTGACGATCTTGTCGATCAGGCCCAGCGCCTTCAGACGATGCGCGGTCAGGCCCAGTGCTTCGGCCGCTTCGGGCGCCCTCGCGGCGCTCTTCCACAGAATCGACGCGCAGCCTTCCGGCGAGATCACCGAGTAAGTCGAGAACTGCAGCATCAGCACGCTGTCGGCGACGGCGACCGCCAGTGCGCCGCCCGAGCCGCCTTCGCCGATGATCGTCGAGATGATCGGCGTCTTCAGTTCGGCCATCACGTACAGATTGCGGCCAATCGCTTCCGACTGACCGCGCTCTTCCGCGCCGATGCCCGGATACGCGCCCGGCGTGTCGATGAACGTGAAAAGCGGCAGGCCGAACTTCTCGGCGAGACGCATCAGGCGCTCGGCCTTCCGATAGCCTTCAGGGCGCGGCATGCCGAAGTTGCGCAACGCGCGCTCCTTCGTGTCGCGGCCCTTCTGATGGCCGATCACCATGCACGGCTGGCCGTTGAAACGCGCAAGGCCGCCGACGATCGACAGGTCGTCCGCAAACGAGCGATCACCATGCAGTTCGTGGAAATCGGTGAACAGTTCGTTGACGTAATCCAGCGTGTACGGACGCTGCGGATGACGTGCGATTTGCGAAACCTGCCACGGCGTCAGGTTCGTATACAGATCCTTCGTGAGTTGCTGGCTCTTCTTCGACAGCCGCTCGATCTCTTCCGAAATATCGACGGCCGAATCGTCCTGCACGAAGCGCAATTCTTCGATTTTCGCTTCGAGCTCGGCGATCGGCTGCTCGAAATCCAGAAAGGTGGTCTTCATTGGTTTTTAATCCTTGGACTTACCGGCAGCGCGTATTCTAACCGCGCGCGCCCGTGTCAAGACCGTCTCAAAACTATTGGTTTTAACAAATCAATAGTCCGAGTCGGCAATCGCCTTTTTCCGTCATCCGCCGGCGGGCGCCGGGTCGAGACTGCGCCACATGTACCACGTCGCGACGGTACGCCACGGCTCCCAGTTCGCGGCAACTTCGCGCGCTTCACTGCGCGTCACCGGCTCCCCGCTGAAATAGTTGTGGCTGATCGCCTGGATGAGATTCGGATCGTCGAGCGGCAGCACGTCCGGACGCGACAGGTCGAAAATCAAAAACATCTCCGCCGTCCAGCGGCTGATGCCGCGAATCTGCGTGAGTTCGGCGATCACGTCCTCGTCTTCCATCGACGTCCATTTGCCGACGTGCAGCGCGCCCGAGACGAAGTGATGCGCGAGATCGAGAATGTATTCGGCCTTGCGCTTCGACACGCCGCAACCCGTCAGATTGTCCTGGCCGAGCTTGATGATCTGCTGCGGCACGAGTTTGGGACACGCCGCGAGGATGCGCTGCCACATCGCCTGCGCCGAGGCGACGGAAATCTGCTGGCCGACCACCGAGCGCGCGAGCGTGACGAACGGATCGGCGCGGCTCGACAGATGGACGGGGCCGAACTTCGGAATCAGCTTCTTGAGAATGCGATCGCGCTTGACGAGATCGGCGCACGCCTTGTCCCAGTACGCGGGACGCGTGACGGTCGGGGCCGTTGCATCGCTTTGCGCCGCGGCATCGTCACCGTCCGCCGACGACGATGCAGCGCGCGACTTGCGCGACGTTTCGCCATCCTGGCTTTCGCGCGCGAGTTCCTGCAGGTCGCTCGCGAGTTCGGGCGGGAGCGATCCGTTGCCCTTGACCTGCGCGGCGCGCGTACGCGACGTCTTGGCAGCGCGTGCCTCGGGCAAGTCCGCTCCGTTCGGCAGGCGTTTGGCCGACGCCTGCTTCGCGAGCGCGCCCTGCGCATTCGCCGTGCCCGTGCCCGTTTTACGCGAGGCATGTTGGCCAGCCTTCACGCCTTTCGCCGATGCCGATTTCGTTGCCACCTTCGCTGCGCCCTTCGCGGCGACGCCGCTTCGCGCACGCACTGCCTTTACCTTTGCTGACGCGTTTGATTGAGACGTGGCCCGTTTAGCCGCCGTCTTCGTGGCCGTTGACATCCTGCCTCCTGCCTGGCGAGTCGATCAGTGGGAAGTACGAGGTGCGCTCAAACGCGCCGCCACTCGGTCAACCCGCCCGGTTTGTCTTCGAGCGCAACACCGGCGTCCAGCAATTCCTTGCGGATCCGGTCTGCCTCGGCGTAGTCCTTTGCCTGCTTCGCGGCGACGCGCGCGGCGATCTTCGCTTCGATCGCTGCCACATCCAGCGCGCCCTCGCCTTCACTCCCCGCCGCTTGTTGCAGATACGCGCGCGGCTCGCGGTCGAGCAACCCGAGCACGTGCGCAAGGGCCCGCAATTGCCGTGCAAGCGCCGCATCGCGTGTGCGGTTGACTTCGCTTGCCAGTTCGAACAGCACGGAAACGGCGACAGGCGTATTGAAGTCATCGTTCATCGCCGTGCGAAAACGCTGCGCGTACGCTTCGTTCCAGTCGACATCGCCCGCTTCCGGCGCCGTGTCCTTCAACGCCGTGTAAAGACGCGTGAGCGCGCTGCGCGCATCGTCGAGATGTGTATCGCTGTAGTTCAGCGGCGAACGGTAATGCGCGCGTGCAATGAAGAAACGCACGACTTCGGCATCGTACTTCGCGAGCACTTCGCGGATCGTGAAGAAGTTGCCGAGCGACTTCGACATCTTCTCATTGTCGATCTGCACGTAGCCGTTGTGCATCCAGTAATTGACGAAGGTTTGTCCCGTAGCGCCTTCGCTTTGTGCGATCTCGTTCTCGTGGTGCGGAAACTGCAGATCCTGTCCGCCGCCATGAATGTCGAAACGATCGCCGAGCAGCGTGCAGCCCATCGCCGAGCACTCGATGTGCCAGCCGGGACGTCCGCGCCCATACTTCGAATCCCAGCCGGTGTCGGCGGGCTCGTCGGGCTTCGACTGCTTCCACAGCACGAAGTCGAGCGGGTCCTGCTTTGTGTCGTTGGCGGCCACGCGCTCACCCGCGCGCAGGTCTTCGAGCGACTTGCCCGACAGTGCGCCATAGTGCGCGAACTTGCGCACCGCGTAGTTCACGTCGCCGTCGGTGGCCTGGTATGCGTAGCCGTTCGCTTCCAGCTTCTCGATCATGCCAAGCATCTGCGGAATGAAATCCGTCGCGCGCGGTTCGAGATCGGGACGCTCGATGCCGAGCGCGGCCGCATCCTCGTGCAGCGCCGCGATGAAGCGATTGGTCAGCGACTTGATGGTCTCGCCGTTTTCGACCGCGCGGCGAATGATCTTGTCGTCGATGTCGGTGATGTTCTGCACATAGGTGACCTTGTAGCCCAGCGTGCGCAGCCAGCGCTGCACGACGTCGAAGACCACCATGACCCGCGCATGGCCCACGTGACAGTAGTCGTACACCGTCATCCCGCAGACATACATACGCACTTCGCCTTCATGAAGCGGCACGAAAATTTGCTTGTCACGCGCGAGCGTGTTGTAGATGCGCAGAGATTCCATAGAGACGATGCGTGGGCCGAAAGAAATCCGCTTGGTGTTCGTTCATACCGCGCCCGATAAAAGCAAGCAACCCAGTCGTGCAATCCAGGCATGTAACCCCATGCACGAACACAGGCGGCGCGGCATGACTGACAGCATGTTGCGCACCGCGTGCGGAATCAGGCTGACGTCAAGGCGGGGACGACCACGAGTGGCGAAAGACAGTCTGAGGCTCGACGGAACGCGCAGACCTTTTGTTAGAATGGGTCGGAGTATAACATCCTGACCTGAGCCTATGAAACACTCCAGCGGCCGCGCGCGAGGCGCCAAGCCCCTCTTCGCGACGGCGCTCCGTTCAAAGTTTCGCGCCACGTTCCGCCCGACTTTTGCGGCGGCTTTGAGCGCGGCAGCGGGCACGGTCTGCTGCGGTCTCGCCCTCACGGTGCTGCCCGTTTCATCGGCTCTGGCGCAAAAGGCTTCGACCATTCCACACGGCGCCGCCGTGCGCGACGTGACGCCGGACGCCGATGCGTCCATCGAGCAGAAAAACTGGACGGCCGCCCTTGCGCAGCTCGACGCGCGCATCGCCACAAATCCGCGCGACGCCCAGGCGAAGTTCAAGCGCGCGACCGTGCTTGCCCGCCTGAATCGCGACGACGAAGCCATCGCCGCCTTCACCGAACTCACGCAAACCTACCCCGAACTGCCCGAACCGTACAACAATCTCGCCGCGCTCTACGCGAAGCAGGGCCGCTATACGGAAGCGCGCGCCGCGCTCGAAACGGCCGTCAAGGCGAGCCCCGGCTACGGCCTCGCGTATGAAAATCTCGGCGACCTGTATCTGCGCATGGCCGATCAGGCCTATCGACGCGCCCAGAGTCTGGGCAGCGCGAACGGCGCGACGAACCAGCGTATCGCCGATATCGAGAAGATCGTGACGCCGCGCAAGACGGCTGCAAAAAAGACCGTGCGGCCCTCCGCCGAAGCTGTCGATTACACGAATCGGGCCACGTCGAACATCACCAACACGCCGGGCTTCCAGTTCGGCGGCCCCAACGGATCGCTGGCGACTCCACCGTACGTTGCACCGTCGCAGTGAGCGCGCTTTCGCGCATGCCTTCGGGCAGCGCGTTGGCCGCCGTTTTTCTCATTTGAGTTCACCCCGAGGATTTACATGAAATGGTTGACGTTGGCGCTCGGCAGCGCCGCCCTGATCGCAAACGCACCGGCTTTTGCGCAGAACGGTGCACAGGCTGCGCATCCGTCCGTTCTCTTGAAGACGTCGGAAGGCGATATCCGCGTGGAGTTGTATCCTGAGAAAGCGCCGAAAACGGTAGCCAATTTCCTCGACTACGTGAAATCCGGTCAATATAACGGGACGATCTTTCATCGCGTGATTCCCGGCTTCATGATCCAGGGCGGCGGCTATACGACGAGCTTCGCAGAAAAGCCGACGCGCGCGCCGATCCCGCTCGAAAGCCGCAACGGGCTGAAGAACATGAACGGCGCGATCGCGATGGCGCGCACGAGCGACCCGAATTCGGCGACGGCACAGTTCTTCATCAACACGGTCGACAACGCGGGCCTCGACTATCCGAATCCGGACGGCAACGGATATGCGGTGTTCGGCAAGGTGACATCGGGGATGGATGTCGTGAAGAAGATCGAAGCAACGCCGACGACCTCGCGCGGCCCGATGGGCGATGTGCCGCAAAAGCAGATCGTGATCCAGTCGGCGACAATTGTCGGTAAATGACGGTTGGCAAGTGACTGCCGGCAGGTCGCTGCCGGCCAGTCTTGTTGACAGGTAGCATGACGGCCGGGCGGAAACGGGAGCCCGCCGTCAGGGAAAGGCGCCCGATAGCGGACGAAGCATTTGCAAACAGGGTGACGCGCAAGCCGCATGGGTCGAACCGGGCACCGCATGCTCGCGCTACACCGGAATTAACCATGCCACGGGCGCGGGTTGCTGGCCGCTCAAATGGCCGGGCACCGCGCTCCCCACTCACTTAGACCTAAAGGAAAACATCATGGTTGAACTGCACACGAACCACGGCGTCATCAAGCTGGAACTGGACGCCGGGAAGGCGCCGAAGTCGGTCGAGAACTTCCTCGCGTACGTGAAGGCCGGCCATTACGACAATACGGTGTTCCATCGCGTGATCGACGGCTTCATGATCCAGGGCGGCGGCTTCGAGCCCGGCATGCAGCAGAAGCCGACCAACGCGCCGATCGCGAATGAAGCGAACAACGGCCTGAAGAACGTGAAGGGTTCGATCGCGATGGCGCGCACGAACGACCCGCACTCGGCGACGGCCCAGTTCTTCATCAACGTCAACGACAACGACTTCCTGAACCACTCGTCGCCGACGCCGCAAGGCTGGGGCTATGCCGTGTTCGGCAAGGTCGTCGAAGGCCTCGACGTCGTCGATGCGATCCGCAAGGTGAAAACGGGTTCGAAGGGCTTTCACCAGGACGTGCCCGTCGACGACGTGATCATCGAAAAGGCCATCGTGGTCGAGTAAGACGATTACTCAAACGGTCAGCAACTTCTTATCGAAGCGCTGAGCAAACTGAGAGAAGCACACTTCAAATGCTGCAAGAAACGCCGCTGCGGAGTGTCGCTGCGGGCGTGCCTGGCGAGGGCAAACGCCCGCATGCGGCGCGCCCGTTTTTTTTCATCTCGGACTTGCACCTGAGCGAGTCGATCCCGCACACGGTTGCCGCGTTCGAGCACTTCATCAACGTGACGGCCGAGCACGCCGATTCCGTTTTCATCCTCGGCGATCTGTTCGAATACTGGATCGGCGACGACATGCTCGCCGAACCCTTCCCCGCCCGCATGGCGAAGCTGATGCATACGCTGTCGGAGCGCGGCATCGCGCTCTACATCATGCACGGCAACCGCGACTTCCTGCTGGGCAAGCGCTTCATGAAAGCGGCGGGCGCGATCTGGCTGCCCGATCCGTTCGTCATCACTGCATTCGGCACGAAGATCGCGCTCACGCATGGCGATGCGCAATGCACCGCGGACCGCCGCTATCAGCACTTTCGCGGCTTCGCGCGCAATCATTTGGCGCAGTGGTTGTTTCTGGTGTGGCCGTACCGCTGGCGCAAGGCGCTGGCCGAAAAGATGCGCCGCTCGAGCGAGTCGGGACGCGTGCGTCCCGTAACACCGCGTTACGACGTGACGTCGGAGGGCATCGCCGCGCTCTTCAAGAAAACGAAGACGGCAACGATCATTCATGGCCATACGCATCGGCCCGCGCTGCATCATGAAAAAGGCGGCATGCGCTGGGTACTGCCCGATTGGGACCTCGATCACGGCGAGCGTCGTGGAGGTTACGTGCGTATCGATTCCGAAGGGATCAAGGCGCTGCGGCTGGACAAGTAGCGCAGCGTGACCCGGTTGGCGCGCGAGCATGCACGGGAGCGGTTCGCGGCCGGCCAACCAGTTCATACCCGTCATTCACGGCAGCGCAGCGCCCCGTTCGGAACTGACGGGCACATGCGTCGCGCGTGCCTTCAGTCCCGGTTGCAACGAGCGCCGGATCAGCGCGCCGCTTCCTCGACCTTCCCGTCGATCGCCGCCGACAGGCGACGCAAATCCAGCAGCGCCACGTCGGCGCCCTGGAGCGCTTCGAGACTCGCGCCGAGGCGCTCGAGCGCGGCGACGATTTCGTCGATGCGCTGCGTTTGCGTCGCCGCGTGGTCGATCAGCCCGTGGATCGCGAGCGACACGGGATCGTCGGCATTCGGCGTGATGCCGTACGCGCAGAAAGCAGCGCGCGCAGGCGCTTTGGCGTCGGCGGCCTTTGCGTCGGCGGCCGGCGAACGGGCAGCCGTCGCCGCCGTGGCGGGCACGATCACGCGCGCCGGATTGCCCACGGCCGTGCCGCCCGCTGGCACGGGCTTCACGACGACGGCGTTCGAGCCAATCTTCGCGTCCGCGCCGATCGTGAAGCCGCCGAGCACCTTCGCGCCCGCGCCGACGATCACGCCGCGCTCGAGTGTCGGATGGCGCTTCGCGCCGCGTGTTAGCGACGTGCCGCCGAGCGTGACGCCCTGGTAAATCGTGCAGTCGTCGCCGATTTCAGCCGTCTCGCCGATCACGACGCCCATGCCGTGATCGATGAACACGCGCCGCCCGACAGTCGCACCCGGGTGGATCTCGATGCCCGTCATGAAGCGGCCGAACTGCGATACGAAGCGCGCGAGCCACCGGCGCTTCGCGCGCCAGCACGCATGCGCGAAGCGATGGAACATCAGCGCGTGCAAGCCCGGATAGCATGTGAGGACTTCCCAGGCGCTGCGGGCGGCGGGATCGCGCTCGCGGATCGTGGCAATGTCTTCTCGGAGTCTCGTGAACATGGCAGTGAGGCTGTCGTAGGGATTGAGCGCCGCCGTTGGCATCCATTGCAGACGTAGCGCTTTGCTTATGACGTTTTCGGGTCATTGTAGGGCGAATGTGCAAACGCTGCCGGAAGTCCACGCGATCGATAAGGCTTGAGATCCTGCGCACCATACCAGGAGCGAAAGTGCATCGGCATCGGGCAGTGAAGGCTGTCTGCTGGCGCTTTTCCTGCGCTGCCCGGTTGCTGCGACCGTCCACCGCCGCGCAACAGCTTCAACACGAAGCGCCAACGGACGCAAAAGCTGGCGCAAAACGCCGACACCAAAGACTAGTATCGGGACGCAACGCTGGCTGGCCTGCACTCACTCCTGCTCGCCGTCGCGCCCTTTGGCTTTCAGCAGAATATGCTTCGCGATACCCCGCACGATATTGACCTCCTCGCGTTCGAGACCCGAGCGCGCGAAGAGCCGCCGCAAGCGCGACATCAGCTTCTTCGGATTGCCGGGATCGAGGAAGTCGAGCGCAATCAACGCGTTTTCCAGGTGCACGTACATACGCTCGATCTCGTCGCTGGGGGCAAACGTACCCGTGCTGCCGGACGGCGGCTCCGAGCCCTCGCCTTCGACCAGATACGCCATGCGCAACTCATACGACAGCACCTGGATGGCCTGCGCGAGATTCAGCGAGCTATACGCGGGATTGGCGGGAATATGCGCGAGCGCGCTGCACCGCTCCACGTCTTCGTTCGACAGCCCTGTACGCTCATTGCCGAACACGAGCGCGATGTCGCCGTGCGCGGCATGCTCGCGGGCCTGCATCGCGGCGGCGCGCGGCGGGAGCTGCGGCGGCCCGTACTCGCGGGCGCGCGCCGTCAGCGCGAGCGACCATTGCGCGCCCGAGAGCGCATCGGCGAGCGTCGGCACGACATGTGCGGACGCAAGCACGTCGTCCGCGCCGCTCGCCATCGCAATCGCATCCGGATCGTTCTTCACGTCGGGCGAGCGCGGCGAAACCAGCACGAGCCGCGAGAATCCCATCGTCTTCAGCGCGCGCGCCGCCGCGCCGACGTTGCCCGGATGACTTGGCTGGACGAGCACGAAGCGTGTCGACGTAAAGCCGCCGCCGATGCTGTTCGCATTGTCGGAAGCGGTGCTGGATTGGAGTGACGAAGGCGTTTGAACCACGATAAAGATTGGATGGCAAGGAAACAGTAATGGTAGCGCCAAGCCGTGCTGCC
Source organism: Paraburkholderia phymatum (assembly GCF_040965635.1). Classification (GTDB taxonomy): domain Bacteria; phylum Pseudomonadota; class Gammaproteobacteria; order Burkholderiales; family Burkholderiaceae; genus Paraburkholderia; species Paraburkholderia phymatum_B. Next base: position 267,323 of record NZ_JBFRCH010000005.1, on the reverse strand, counting down.
TTGCCATCTGCCGTTTGGCTAATGTTTCGCTTGTCGCACGTTTGTCGCCCTGTCGCTCGCCCTGCCGTTCGCCTTGTAGTTCTCCTTGTCCCGTTCGCCCCGGCCGGCTCCATTCCGCCTGAGACCCGTGATGTCCAGGCAAAAGCCAGATAAAACTCAGGTAAAATTCCGACATTCGCGCCGTGCCCTCCCGCCCTTCGCAGGGCACTCACGCCACTGCGCATCGCTCTTCTTCAATTCGTCTCCGTCGACGGAATGTGTGTCCAGGCTTCGACCCAGTCTCGCCCGGCGCCCGTTTCGCGTGATTTACAGCTTATTTTCAGCTCAACACCGGACAGCCTCCATACGCGTCCGGCACAAGGATCAGGCTCATGCATCCCATGCTCAATATCGCTGTCAAGGCCGCTCGCCGCGCCGGGCAGATCATCAACCGCGCGTCGCTCGATCTCGACCTCGTGCAGGTCAGCAAGAAGCAGCACAACGATTTCGTCACGGAGGTCGACAAGGCGTCGGAAGCGGCAATCATCGAAACGCTGACCACCGCCTACCCCGATCATGCGATCCTCGCCGAAGAATCCGGCGAATCGGGCAAGGAGTCCGAGTTCCAGTGGATCATCGATCCCCTCGACGGCACCACGAACTTCATCCACGGCTTCCAGTACTACTGCGTGTCGATCGCGCTCGCACACAAGGGCATCGTCACGCAAGCTGTCGTCTATGACCCGACGCGCAACGATCTCTTCACGGCATCGCGCGGCCGCGGTGCGTATCTGAACGATCGGCGCATCCGCGTAGGCCGCCGCGACAGGCTCGCCGACGGCCTGATCGGCACGGGCTTCCCGTTCCGCGAAAAGGACTCGCTCGAGCCGTACACGCGGCTCTTCGCCGAAATGACGCAAGCGTGCGCGGGCCTGCGCCGCCCGGGCGCGGCTGCGCTCGATCTGGCGAACGTCGCGGCGGGCCGCCTCGACGGCTTCTTCGAGCAAGGCATCAGCGCGTGGGACATGGCAGCGGGCAGCCTGCTGATCACGGAAGCGGGCGGCCTCGTCGGCAACTACACGGGCGATTCGGACTTCCTGCACAAGCATGAGATCGTCGCGGGCAACCCGAAGATATACGCGCAGATGATTCCGATCCTGTCGCGCTACACGCGCACGAAAGAACAAGCAGCCTAAGACGCTGCACGCATTCGACAAGCGGCTTCGGCCGCTTTTTTCGTATGGGGCGCCGCTTTTGCTGCGCAGCGCCGCAGGTTGCCAGATGCGCTGCCGTATGGGCTGCCGTATGGGCTGCCGTATGCGCTGCCGTATGGGCTGCCGTATGGGCTGCCAGATGGGCTCGCCGCACACGAACGCCGTCGCTGTGTTCCAATCGGAACGATGAAGAAAGGCTTCTATACGATCATCGCGGCGCAATTCGTGTCGTCGCTCGCTGATAACGCGCTCCTGATCGCGGCGATCGCGCTGCTTGCCGTGATTCGCTCGCCCGCATGGGTAACGCCGCTGCTTCAGATTTTCTTCACGATTTCCTATGTGCTGCTCGCGCCGTTCGTCGGCGCATTCGCCGATGCGCTGCAAAAGCGCCACGTGATGTTCATCTCGAACGCGCTGAAAGCAGGCGGCTGTCTGATGATGGTCGCGGGCGTGCATCCAATGATCGCGTACGGCGTGGTCGGCTTCGGCGCGGCCGCGTATTCGCCCGCGAAGTACGGCATTCTGACCGAGCTGCTGCCCGCCGAACGGCTCGTCGTTGCGAACGCCTGGCTCGAATCGGCGACCGTGCTGTCGACGATCGCCGGCACGATGCTGGGTGGCGCGCTGATCAGCACGTACGCGTCGCACTTCGTCCAGCATGCCCAACTGCCGCTGATTCACACGGCCGCCGACCTCGCGATGCTCGCCGTGATGATCACGTATGCGATTGCGGCGGCGCTGAATGTCGGCATTCCGGACACGGGCGCGCGTTATCCGAACCGGCTCGTCGAGCCCGGCCAGTTGCTCGGCGAATTCATCCGCTGCTTCAACGTGCTCTGGTCCGACCGCCTCGCGCAGATCGCGCTGTGGGTCACGACGCTGATGTGGGGCGGCGCTGTGACGCTGCAACTGCTCGTGCTGAAATGGGCGGATGCGAACCTCGGGCTGTCGTTGTCGAAGGCGGCCGTAATGCAGGGCGTGGCCGGCTTCGGCATTGCAATCGGCGCGGCGGCCGCCGCCGCATGGATTCCGTTGCGCAGTTCGCTGAAAGTGCTGCCCGTCGGGCTGCTGATGGGCGCCGTCGCCGTCGCGATGGCGTTCTACAGCAAGAGCCTATTTCCGCCCGGCGCGGGGCTGCGCGTCGGCGCCCTCTTCGCGCCCGCCTACATCATCCTCGCGTATCCGCTGATGATCCTGCTCGGCGCGCTGTCCGGCTTCTTCATCGTGCCGATGAACGCGATTCTCCAGCATCGCGGCGCGACGCTGCTGACGGCGGGCCACTCGATCGCCGTGCAGAATTTCAATCAGAACCTCGCCGTGCTGCTGATGCTCGGCGCCTACGCGATCCTGCTGACGGCGGCGATGCCCGTGCAGTGGATCATCGCCGTGTTCGGACTCTTCATCACGGGCATGATGTGGCTCGCCAAACGCCGCAGCGCCGCGAATGCGCAAAAGGTCGATATGCACGCGCTGATCGAGGAATGAACGAAGACTGAGCGCAGCATAGCCGCGCGAAGATCGCGACGGCAACCTGGCCATCCGGCCAGGTTCGCGCAACGCTTCGCCGGGTTAAACTCACGCCCTGAACAGTCACGCAAGAAAGACACGAGGATGGGCACTCAAACCGCAGCCGCAAACGACATCGCGCAACACACTCCAATGATGCAGCAGTATCTGCGCATTAAAGGGGAGCATCCGGGCACGCTCGTGTTCTACCGGATGGGCGATTTCTATGAGCTCTTTTTCGACGACGCCGAAAAGGCCGCGCGCCTGCTCGATCTGACGCTCACGCGGCGCGGCGCGTCGGGCGGCAATCCGATCAAGATGGCGGGCGTGCCGCATCACGCCGTCGAACAGTATCTGGCGAAACTGGTGAAGCTCGGCGAGTCGGTCGCGATCTGCGAACAGATCGGTGATCCGGCGACATCGAAGGGACCCGTCGAGCGCAAGGTCGTGCGCGTGGTCACGCCCGGCACGCTGACAGACGCAGCGCTGCTCTCCGACAAAAGCGACACGTATCTGCTCGCGGTGTGCGCGGCGCACAACCGGCGTGGCGTGGTGACGGCCGTCGGCCTCGCCTGGCTGAATCTGGCGAGCGGCGCACTGCGTCTTGCCGAAGTCGCGCCCGATCAGGTCGCCGCCGCGCTCGAGCGAATCCGTCCGGCGGAGATTCTCGTCGCCGACACGCCCTCGCCCACCGAATCGAACGCGTGGACGCTGCCTTCCAGCTTCGGCGCAATGACGCGCGTACCGGCGTGGCATTTCGACGTCGCGTCGGGCACGCAGCGGTTGTGTGACCAAATGGAAGTCGCGAGCCTCGATGGTTTCGGCGCGCATTCGCTGTCATGCGCGTGCGGCGCGGCGGGCGCGGTGCTGCTGTACGCGGCAGCGACGCAAGGCCAGCAGCTGCGTCACGTGCGCAGCCTCAAGGTCGAATACGAATCGGAGTACATCGGGCTCGATCCATCCACACGCCGCAATCTTGAATTGACGGAAACGCTGCGCGGCACGGATTCACCCACGCTGTGCTCGCTACTCGACACGTGCTGCACGACGATGGGCAGCCGTCTGCTGCGTCACTGGCTACATCATCCGCCGCGCGATGCCGCGATTGCCCAGGCGCGCCAGCAGGCGATCGGCGCGCTGCTCGACGCGCCGCCCCAGGCCAGTCTCGACTTGCTGCGCAGCGCATTGCGGCAGATCTCGGATATCGAACGGATCACGGGACGGCTCGCGCTGCTGTCGGCGCGTCCGCGCGATCTGTCGAGTTTGCGCGACACGTTTATCGCGTTGCCCGAACTGCGCGCGCAACTGGCCGCTGTCGCCCAGGCCGCCGATTCGCTCGCGCGTATCGATACGGCACTAGAGCCGCCGGCCGAGTGCGTCGATCTGCTGAAGCACGCGGTCGCGGAGGAACCCGCCGCGATGGTACGCGACGGCGGCGTGATCGCGCGCGGCTACGACGCCGAACTCGATGAACTGCGAGATATTTCGGAGAACTGCGGACAGTTCCTGATCGACCTCGAAACTCGCGAGCGCGCGCGGACGGGGATCGGCAATCTGCGTGTCGAGTACAACAAGGTGCACGGCTTCTACATCGAAGTGACGCGCGGCCAGACCGACAAGGTTCCCGACGACTATCGCCGCCGTCAGACGCTGAAGAACGCCGAGCGCTACATCACGCCCGAGCTGAAGACATTCGAGGACAAGGCGCTGTCCGCGCAGGAACGCGCGCTGTCGCGCGAGAAGGCGCTGTACGACGCGCTGCTGCAGGCGCTGCTGCCTTTCATCGCCGATTGCCAGCGCGTCGCTTCCTCCCTCGCCGAACTCGATGTGCTCGCCGCGTTCGCCGAACGGGCACGCGCACTCGACTGGGTCGCGCCAGGCTTTGCGCCGACGGGCGGCATCGAGATCGAACAGGGACGGCATCCCGTCGTCGAGGCGCAAGTCGAACAGTTCATCGCAAACGACTGCACGCTCAGCCCGGAACGCAAGCTGCTGCTGATCACCGGCCCGAACATGGGCGGTAAATCGACCTTCATGCGTCAGACGGCGTTGATCGCGCTGATGGCGTACGTGGGCAGCTACGTGCCGGCGCGCCGCGCGTCGTTTGGACCCATCGATCGCATTTTCACGCGCATCGGCGCCGCCGACGATCTGGCGGGCGGCCGCTCGACCTTCATGGTCGAGATGACGGAAGCCGCCGCGATCCTGAACGACGCGACGCCGCAAAGCCTCGTGCTGATGGACGAAATCGGCCGCGGCACGTCGACGTTCGACGGCCTTGCGCTCGCGTGGGCAATCGCGCGCCATCTGCTCGCGCACAACGGCTGTCACACGCTCTTCGCGACGCACTACTTCGAGCTGACGCAACTGCCCGCCGAGTTTCCGCATGCGGCGAACGTCCACCTGTCGGCCGTCGAGCATGGGCACGGCATCGTGTTTCTGCACGCTGTCAACGAAGGCCCCGCCAATCAGAGCTACGGTCTGCAGGTCGCGCAACTGGCGGGCGTGCCGAACGCGGTGATTCGCGCGGCGCGCAAGCATCTCGCGTATCTGGAGCAGCAGTCGGCCGCGCGGCCTGCGCCGCAACTCGATCTGTTCGCAGCGCCCGTGTCGGTGCTCGAAGACGCCGACGATGAACCCGCGCCGCCCGCGCTGGCCCCCGCCATGCAGGCGCTCGTCGAGCGGCTGCGCGAGATCGATCCGAACGATCTGCGTCCACGCGATGCGCTCGACCTGCTGTTCGAACTGCATGAACTGGCCAAGTCGCCAGATGCGCAGCACTGACGCTTGCGCTCGCCACGCGTCGGCGAGGCGTCGCCGTTCGCGCGGCACGGCGCTGGCCGTCATGCTCGCGGCCGCTGCGTCGCTGGCCTTGCCCGGCCGCGCGTCGTTCGCGAAGGAATCGGAGCCGCGCTACTCGTTTGCCGTCATCGGCGGCACACTGCAAAGTCCCGCTGACGAACCGCAAACGCAACGGCTGCTCGAGGCGATCGGGCGCGAGTCCGACATTTCGTTCATCGTCTACGACGGCAACCTGAAAAGCGGTAAGGAAGCGTGCCGCGACTCGCTATTCGCTACGCGCCAGACGCTGCTCGAAATGTCGAAGCCCGCGCTCGTTTTCATTCCGGGACAGCACGACTGGGCCGATTGCGGCACGGAGGAAGCGGGCGGCTATGACCCCGTCGAACGGCTCGATCTGCTGCGGCAGACGCTCTTCGCGGATACGTCATCGATGGGGCAAAACCCGATTCCGCTCGTGCGTGAAAGCGAGGTGTTGCGCTTCCGTACGTATCGGGAGAACGTGCGTTGGCAGGTCGACGATACCATGTTCGTCGGCCTGAACGTGCCGGGACCGAACAATCATTTCCTGTACGCGGGCGGACGCAACGGCGAATTCGAAGACCGCGTGATCGCCAACGCGTTCTGGCTCGACCACGCCGCCGAATATGCGAAGCGCCACAACGCGCGCGCGATCGTCGTGCTGCTTCAGGGCGACTTCGACCCCGAACGTTACGAGCGTCCCGAACGTTTCGCGTGGCTGCGCTTCGGCCGCAAGGCGAAGCGCGACGGCTTCCTCGAATTCAAGCGCAGCCTCGTGAAGCTGGCCGAGACCTTTCATGGACCCGTCGTCGTGATTCATCAGGATAACGACCGAATGCACGCGGGCTTCATGATCGACCAACCGTTGCGCAACGATAAGGGCGACCTGGTGACGAATCTGACGCGCATCGCATTCGCACCGCGCAATCCTCAGAACCAGTGGATACAGATCGATGCTGATCTCGCGAAGCGGCCGCCATTTCGCGTAAGCGTGCAGAACGTCCCGAAGAGTCTGCCGCTGCCCGCGGTGCCGGCATTACCCTCGCATAACGAGTACACGGCACCGCCGATGCCGCCTTCGATGCCCGCTGTGCCAGGCTCCACACCCGCTTCCGAATTGCCGCCGATTCTGCCCGAACCGCCGCGAGCGCCGTCGCCCGATTCGAGCAACGGCAACGACGCCGGCAGCACGAGCAACGGCACAACATACCGATACGTCCCGCCAGATGCGACAACGGGCGCTTACGCGCCCGCTTCGGGAACTGCCCAGCCTTCCGGCGTCTATCCCGGCATCAGCCCGGGCGCCAATCCTGCGAGTTCAGTGCAGCGTCGGCCGTGACGGTGCGGCGTCGTCGGCATCGTCTTCGTCGTCGTCTTCATCGGCGATTTCGAGGCCGCTCGCGCCGTGTGCGTGCTCGTGCTGGATTTCGTCTTCCGTTGCTTCACGCACGTCCTTCACCATCAGCTTGAAACGCAGCGCCATGCCCGCGAGAGGATGATTGCCGTCGAGCACGACCTTGTCCTCGGCGACGTCCGTCACCGTGTAGATCAGCGAATCGAGGTCTTCATCACCTTCTTCAGGCGTGCCTTCGAACTGCATGCCGACTTCGAGCGGCTCCGGGAAACGGCTGCGCGGCTCGATCTTCACGAGCTCAGGATCGTACTCGCCGAACGCGTCCACCGGCTCCAGCTGGATCTGGGTTTCGAAGCCGGGCTCATGGCCGTCGAGCTCTTCCTCGATCTTGGGGAACGTGCCATCATAGCCGCCGTGCAGATAAACCATCGGCTCGTCGCTTTCCTCGATCAGATTGCCTTGCGCATCCGACAGCTTGTACGCGACCGATACGACGGTGTTCTTTACGATTTTCATTCGATTCTCCAGATTACGACTCACATTATACGATGCCCGTGCGGCCCCCTGACTACCCCGCTGCCAAAGCTTCAGCGCGTATTTCCCCTACTTCCGTTTCCGCTTCGTCGGCAGCTTCGCCTGACCAGCCCACGCCTCTGTTAGGCAACCTGACGCCGTCGCAATTCATGCGACGTTACTGGCAGAAAAAGCCCTTTCTGATCCGCCACGCGATCCCCGACATCGTCGCGCCGCTGGCGCGCGACGAGCTGTTCGAACTCGCCGATCAGGACGACGTCGAATCGCGCCTCATCACGCACTTTCGCAGCAAGTGGCAACTCGAACATGGCCCGTTTGCTGCAGACGAATTGCCTTCCATCAAGCAACGTGCGTGGACACTGCTTGTGCAAGGCGTCGATCTGCATAACGACCGCGCACGCGCCTTACTTGACCGCTTCCGCTTCGTGCCCGACGCGCGCCTCGACGATCTGATGATTTCGTACGCGACGGACGGCGGCGGCGTCGGTCCTCACTTCGATTCCTACGACGTCTTTCTGTTGCAGGTTCATGGCAAACGACGCTGGCGCATCGGCGCGCAGCGTGATCTGTCGTTGCAGCCGGGCCTGCCGTTGAAAGTGCTACAGCACTTCGAGCCGGAAGATGAATGGGTCCTGGAGCCCGGGGACATGCTTTACCTGCCTCCGCATATCGCGCATGACGGCGTCGCGCAAGGCGAATGCATGACCTGCTCGATCGGCTTTCGCGCGCCCTCCACGAGCGAGCTGGCTGCGCAGTTCCTCTATTACCTCGCCGAACGCGGTGAGGCACATGCGTCGCCGAATGGTTCCGCGCTCTATCGCGATCCGCAGCAAGCCGCTGTCGAACGCCCGGCGGAACTGCCTCCCGCGCTCGTCGATCGCGTGGGCGCGATCCTTGCTAAGGTCGACTGGAGCGATAAGGACGTCTCGTCGTTCCTCGGCACGTATCTGAGCGAGCCGAAGCCGAGCGTCGTGTTCGATCCGCCCGAACGTCCGCTCGATGAAGCGCGTTTCATCAGGCGCGCGATGAAGGAAGGCGTGCGGCTCGACCGTAAAACTGTGCTGCTTTACGACAGCCGCTCTTATTACCTGAATGGAGAAGAAAGCAGGCTTGCAGACGTGAAAAACTGGGTGATTGAACTCGCCGACAACCGCTCTCTGAGTGCGAAACGCTTTGTAACACTCTCACCGCAATCGTCGATGACAGCACTACTTCACGAGTGGTATCGTGCGGGCTGGATACAGACGGGTGAACTGCGATAAGATTCGCTCCGCTGTTATACCGTATAGCGAAAAATTGTCTGAGAAAGACAACGTATTGGCCCCGGATTTGTCGACGGTCGATACGAAAGTGCATATAATTTCCGCCCAAGCCGTAGGGAAGATTCACGCTCATGAAGTGCGGTCTCCACCAGCGGCCCAGGTCGGTGTTGGAGCACATTACCGGTATTATTTTGCGCTGTTGCTTACCTTTAACCATAAAAGGACGTGATCATGAAGAAATCCCTCCTCGTAGCATCCCTGTTGGCAGCTGTGGCACTGGCTGCATGCAACAAGAGCAGCGACCAGGCGGCTGCCCCGGCTAGCGACGCTGCTGCTGCTTCGGCACCGGCTGCTGCTGCTTCGGATACGGGCGCTGCTGCTTCGGGCGCTGCTGCTGCGAGCGAAGCCCCCGCATCGGCACCGGCTGCTGCTGCTTCGGAAGGCGCTGCTGCTTCGGAAGGTGCTGCATCGGCAGCTGCTCCGGCTTCGGGCGCAAGCCAGTAAGCTGTAGCACAGGGTTCGCCCTCAGGGCGAAAACTGCAACGGGAGGTCCACAGGGCTTCCCGGGCGGAAAAACAAAACGCCACGGATTTCAGTCCGTGGCGTTTTGTTTTATGCGCGGTCTTTTATATCGATATTATTCGGTCTGCATGTATTCGATGCATTTCGACTTGTATTTGACTTTCGAATGAATTCAAACGGCGACGCCGAATTGCCTTCATCGCGATTACGTGCCCGTTGCATCGGCAACATCGCGTATCGATGCGACGAGCGTCTCGCGCTTCACTGAGCTTGCGCGTTCTCTTCGAAGAATTCCCGCACCACGTCGAGTTCCCGCGTACGCTTGAAGGGCGGCAGGCTTTGCCATATACGGCGTCCATACGGTTTGTCGACGAGACGCGTGTCGCAGATCATCAGCACACCGCGATCGGTCTCCGAGCGAATCAGACGCCCCGCGCCCTGCTTGAGCGTAATGACGGCCTGCGGCAGCTGATGAACCGCAAACGGACTCAAGCCCTTCTTCGTCAACGCATCGAGCCGCGCGGATAACACAGGGTCGTCAGGCGGCGCGAACGGCAGCTTGTCGATGATGACGAGCGACAGCGCATCGCCGCGCACATCGACGCCTTCCCAGAAGCTCTGGCTGCCCACGAGAATCGCATTGCCATACGAACGGAAACGGTCGAGCAGTTCCGTGCGACTCGCATCGCCCTGTACGAGCAGCGGCATATTCCAGCCACGCGATTCGATCACGTCGCGCAGCTTCGACGCGATGCGATCGACGGCACGCAGCGTGGTGCACAGCATGAACACGCCGCCACCCGACGCTTCAATCGCGGGCAACGCGGCGTCGAACACGGCATCGGTGAACATCGGCGACGACGGCTGCGGCAGGTTGCGCGGCACGTACAGCAGGCCCTGCGTGCCGTAGTCGAACGGACTGGGCAGCGTCATCGAGCGACGGGCGTTCAAGCCCATCTGCGCCGCATAGTGCGTGAAGTCGCCGCGCACGGAAAGGGTCGCCGACGTGAAGACCCACGCGCGCGGCACGCCCGCCCGCTGCTTCGCGAAGATCGGCGCGACTGACAGCGGCGTCTCATGCAGTTGCACGGTATGCGAGAAGACTTCGATCCAGCGAACCTTCTCGTTCGGATCATTCGCATCGTTCGCCTGCGACGCTGAACCGGACGCCGCATCGCGCTCCGTCGCGGTCGGCGGCGTGGTCCAACCCGCCAGCACGTCCTGCAACTCGCGCGCGCGACGCAACAGCGCCCCAAGCGACTCGGCACGCTCCGATTGCCCCGCCAGCGCGCTGGCGAGCGCATCCAGCTCAGTTTCGACGGCTTCGAGCGCGGGGAATAGCGGATGATCGTCGGGCAGTTGTCCGATCGACAGACGCACCGAATCTTCCTTGAACGCGAGCCGCACATCGCGCGCCGAGCGCTCGAGCGCCGCGCCGAGCTTCACCCAGTCGACGGCATCGCGCGCATGGCCGAGACCTTCGGCGACCGAGTCGCGCGCGAGTTCGAGGAACTGCGTGGTCGAGAGCGTTTCACCGAAAAAGAGCGTCGCAGTTTCAGGCAATTGATGCGCTTCGTCGAAGATGACCGTGTTCGCCGTCGGCAGCAGTTCGGCCATGCCCGTGTCGCGCAACATGATGTCGGCGAAAAAGAGATGGTGATTGACGACGACGACATCGGCCTGCTGCGCCTCTCGGCGCGCCTGCATCACGAAGCAGTCCTTGTAATGCGGACATTCCTGGCCGAGGCAGTTGTCGCGCGTCGACGTCACCGTCGACCACACAGCCGCCGTCTCCGGCACGCTCGCGAGATCGGCCTTGTCGCCCGTGCGCGTGATCTTCGCAAAGCGGATGATGTCCTGCAGATACGACGTTTCTTGCCGCGACGGCAGACGTCCGTTGTCCGCCGTGCGTTGCAGATAGTAATGGCACAGATAGTTCGCGCGCCCCTTCAGCATCGCGACGGTGACGGGCACCGCGAGCGCATCGCGCACGGTCGGAATGTCGCGCTGATAGAGCTGGTCCTGGAGGTGTTTCGTGCCCGTCGAGACGATGACCTTGCCGCCCCACAGCATCGCGGGGACGAGATACGCATAGGTCTTGCCCGTGCCCGTCCCGGCCTCGACGATCAGCGTGTTCTCGCCGCCGTCCACATTGGCGTCCGTCGGCGCGGCATCGTCCGAAGCTGCCGCTGAAGCGGATGCCGGCTGCTGCAGCCGCCGCGCCGGGCGCTTCTGCGCTTCGAACATCGCGGGCTCGGGCATCGCGCGGCCCGACGCTTCCATTGCGGCCGCAACGGCGCGTGACATCTCGATCTGCGACGCGCGTGGCCGGTAGCCGTCGATCTGGCGGGCGAGCAGCCCGTCGGCGGCGAAGATATCAGCGAGTTCGGACGAGTGCTTGTGACTCAGCGACGCGACCAGCGCGCCGCCGCCCGATGCGGGTTTCGCGGCGCGCTCGTCGCGTGCGGGCGCGTCGTCGGCGGGCGCCGCGCGCGAAGAAGATTGAAGCGGTGAATTCAAGGCAAGCGTTTCCTGCAAAGTCGGGCGCGCGACGAACTGAACGCGGCCGGCGCCGGCCTGGCCGCTCTGTCAGCTGCGCGCTTCCGGTTCAAGCTGCAATTGCAGCAAGATGATGGTGTCCTTGACCTTGAGTTTGCGCTTTTTCAGTCGCTGTATCTCAAGGTCGTCGATGCCGGGTTCCTCGGACATCCTGTCGATCAACCGGTCAAGTCCGCTGTGCTCCGATTCGAGTTGCAGAATGCGGTCGCGCAGTGTGTCCGAGTTGATGACGCGATGATGGTCGCGCATGCTCGCCTCCTCTTTCGAAATGGCGAAGGCCGCGTCGTGCAGTCGCTCCGCTCGAGGTTGCTGTCCGGCCTGAAACGCGTTACGGCTGATGGTGCTCGTTGCTGACTACTTGTTGCTCACTGCTGCGGTTGCTGCTTCTGTTGCTGGTCGAGTTGCTGTTGCTGCTTCGCCTGCTCTTCCTGCTTCTGCCGCGCCTTCTCGGCGGCCTGCTTCTGGCGCGCCTCGACGTCGGCTTTGTGCTGCGTGGCTTCGCTCTGCTTCTGCTCGAAGCGCTGCTGCTTCTCCGCACGCTCCTGCGCCTTCTGCGCGGCCTGCTGATGCGCCTCGTCGAGCTTGCGCTGGAAGTCGGCCTGCTTCGCGTCATAGGCCTTCTGGTTCGCCGCCGCCTGCGACGGCGAGATGCCCCGCTGCGCCTGATCGATCGCGTGCTGTTGCTGCTTCTGCTGATAAGCCTTCTCGTTCGCGGCACGCTGCGGCGCTTCCGCTTCGCGCTGCGCCCGATTCAACTGATGCTGGCGCTGCTTCTCGTCGTAAGCCTGCGCGTTGCGCGCGTCCTGCGCGGCACGCGCGGGCGCGTCGGCTTCGTTTTGCGCGCGCTTGACGGCCGCCTGGTCGTCGCGTTGACGCGCGTGCTCGACGCGCTTTTCGTCGTCGAGCGCGAGCTGTTCCTTGCGGATGTCGGCAGCGACGACGCGCATGTCGTCACGCGCCGAGTTCAGGCAGTGATTGACGAAAAACTTGCTATAGCAGTTGTGCTGTGCAACGGCGTAACGGTAGTTGTTCTCTGCCGTGCGGTCATCGAGCGCTTTTTGCCGCGTGTCGAAGTCGTTCGCTGCGGGAGCTTGCGAGCCTGCATCCATACGCTTCGCCGGCACGCCCGATGCACCGCCGGGCAACCCGGCATCGGCAGCGGCATCCGAAGCCGCAACGACCATCGGTGCCGCCCCAGAAGTCTGCTGCGCGAACGCCGGCGTAGCGACGGCAAATGCAAGCGACGCCGCAACCGCGATACGACGGGCGATAGCGGCAAACCCGAAGGCAACGGGTGCAATCCGCGGCCCGAAGACGGGCGATGCGAGCGGAGATCGGCGTGGAGATCCGGGCGAAATGCGGGAGGTCGGCAACGTCGTAGATGGGCAACGGAACATGCCTGAAATTCTATCACCCCACGGTTGAGCGCTCGGTCATTTATGGCAAAATGCCCCGCTCCAGCAAGCTTTCACGAGCTTTAGCGACCTTTCAGCAATCCGGCCGCCTCGCCTGCGCGCAGGTGGGCCACCAGTCGAATCCGGCAGGAATATCAAGACCCTATGACGGACACCGTAGCACTCAAGATCGTACAGCGCATTGCCGAAGAACTGACCGTCCAGCCGCGCCAGGTCGCGGCCGCGGTGGGACTACTCGATGAAGGAGCGACCGTTCCGTTCATCGCCCGGTACCGGAAGGAGGTCACCGGCAATCTCGACGACACGCAACTGCGCACGCTCGAAGAACGACTGCTGTATCTGCGCGAACTGGAAGACCGCCGCGCCGCGATCATCGCGAGCATCGACGAACAGGGCAAGCTGACGGACGAGCTGCGCGCCGCGATCGAAAGCGCGGACAGCAAGCAGGTGCTCGAAGACCTCTATCTGCCGTACAAGCCGAAGCGGCGCACGCGCGCGCAGATCGCCCGCGAGGCCGGCCTGCAGCCGCTCGCCGACGCGCTGCTCGCAAACCCGCTGCTCGATCCGCAGACGGAAGCCGCGCAATACGTCGATGCCGAGAAAGGCGTCGCCGATGTGAAGGCCGCGCTCGACGGCGCACGCGACATTCTCTCGGAGCAGTTCGGCGAAACGGCTGAAGTGCTCGGCAAGCTGCGCGACTATCTGTTCAACCAGGGCGTGCTGGTGTCGACGGTGGTCGAAGGCAAGGAAGGCGAAGAAGGCGAGAAATTCCGCGACTACTACGACTATTCGGAAACGATTCGCACCGTGCCGTCGCACCGCGCGCTCGCGCTGTTCCGCGGCCGCAATGCAAGCGTCCTGATGATCAAGCTCGGCCTGGGCGAAGAGCTCGACGCGCAGGTGCCTCATCCGGGCGAAGCGATGATCGCGCGCCACTTCGGCATCGCGAATCAGGGCCGTCCCGCCGACAAATGGCTCTCGGACGTGTGCCGCTGGTGCTGGCGCGTGAAGGTGCAGCCGCACATCGAAAACGAACTGCTGACGAATCTGCGCGAGGAAGCCGAAAGCGAAGCGATCCGCGTGTTCGCGCGCAACCTGAAGGATCTGCTGCTCGCCGCGCCGGCGGGCCCTAAGGCCGTGATCGGCCTCGACCCGGGCCTGCGCACGGGCGTGAAGGTCGCCGTCGTCGATCGCACGGGCAAGCTGCTCGCCACCGATACGATCTACCCGCACGAGCCGCGCCGCGACTGGGACGGCTCGCTCGCGAAGCTCGCGCGCATCGCCGCGCAGACGCAGGGGGAACTGATCAGCATCGGCAACGGCACGGCATCTCGCGAGACGGACAAGCTCGCGAGCGAACTGATCTCGCGCCATCCTGAGCTGAAGCTGCAGAAGATCGTCGTATCGGAAGCGGGCGCTTCCGTCTACTCGGCGTCGGAACTGGCGGCGAAGGAATTCCCGGAACTGGACGTGTCGCTGCGCGGCGCCGTGTCGATCGCGCGCCGTCTGCAGGACCCGCTCGCCGAACTCGTGAAGATCGAGCCGAAGGCGATCGGTGTCGGCCAGTATCAGCACGACGTGAACCAGCGCGAACTCGCGCGCTCGCTCGATGCCGTCGTTGAGGACTGCGTGAACGCGGTGGGCGTGGATGCGAACACGGCATCCGTCGCGCTGCTCGCCCGCGTGTCCGGACTGAACGCGACGCTCGCGCGCAACATCGTCGATTACCGCGACGCGAACGGCCCCTTCCCGACGCGCGACCATCTGCGCAAGGTGCCGCGTCTCGGCGACAAAACGTTCGAGCAGGCAGCGGGCTTTCTGCGCATCAACGGCGGCGAGAACCCGCTCGACCGCTCGTCGGTGCACCCGGAAGCGTATCCCGTCGTGCAGCGGATGCTTGCGAAAATCAGCAAGAGCATCGGCGAAGTGCTCGGCAATCGCGACGCGCTCGGCAAACTGTCGCCCACCGAATTCGTCGACGATCGCTTCGGTCTGCCGACCGTGCGCGACATTCTCTCCGAACTCGAAAAACCCGGCCGCGACCCGCGCCCCGAGTTCAAGACGGCGACATTCCGCGAAGGCGTCGAGAAGATTTCGGACCTGTCGCCCGGCATGGTGCTGGAAGGCGTCGTGACGAACGTGGCCGCGTTCGGCGCGTTCATCGATATCGGCGTGCATCAGGACGGTCTCGTGCACGTGTCGGCGATGTCGACGAAGTTCATCAAGGACCCGCACGAAGTCGTGAAGGCGGGGCAAATCGTCAAAGTGAAGGTGCTGGAAGTCGACGTGAAGCGCCAGCGCATTTCGCTGACGATGCGTCTCGACGACGACTTCTCGCCGGCTTCAGCCGCACGCGCAGGCAGCCAGCAGGAGCGCGCCGGGATGGGAGGTCGTGCAGGCGGCGGACGTCCGCAACAACGCTCGCGCGAACCCGAGCCTGTCAACGCGATGGCGGCGGCGTTTGCAAAGCTGAAGCGTTAAGCGCGCTTTCGAAGCGCCTGTTCGACAGGTCGGCGGCATCATATCTCTCGCTGCCGCCGATCGCCTCGAAGCCACCGCGCGGAACAAGCAAAACAAAAGGCCCACGCATGAAAATGCGTGGGCCTTTGTCTTTACCGATCAAGGCGCCCCGTCTGACGCGGGACGCGCTGGCCCGATCAAATCTCGATCTTCGTCCCCAGCTCCACGACGCGATTCGCCGGAATGCTAAAGAAATCCGTCGGCTTCGCGGCGTTCTGATGCATCCACGCGAACACGCGCTCGCGCCACACCGACATGCCCGGCAATTGCGTCGGCACCACCGTTTCGCGCGCAAGGAAGAACGACGTGTCCATCAGTTCGAACGACATGTCGTGCGTCACGCTGATCTGTTCGAGCACCGCCTTCACATCGGGCGTTTCGTTGAAGCCATACGCGGCCTTCACGAGGAACAGGCCGCCGCCCACGTCCTTGACGGTCAGCCGGTCCTTGTCGTCGACGTAGGGAATATCGCGCGTGATGAACGTCAGAAAAATCGTGCGCTCGTGCAGCACCTTGTTGTGCTTGAGGTTGTGCAGCAGGCTAACGGGAACCAGCGTCGCGCTGCCCGTCAGATAGATCGCCGTGCCCGACACCCGATGCGGCGGATGCGCAAGCAGACCCTGCACGAAAGGCATCAGCGGAATGCCGTCGGCGGCCGTGCGCTCCTTCACGATCATGCGGCCCTTGAACCAGGTCATCAGCAGGAAGAACAGTAGCGCGCCGATGCAAAGCGGCAGCCACCCGCCCTCCGCGACCTTCAGCAGGTTCGCGCCGAAGAAGCCGAGGTCGACGACCATCAGTGCGCCGATGATCAGTGCCACGATGCCCTTGTTCCAGTTCCACACTTTCACCATCACGACGCTCGCGAGGACCGTCGTGATCACCATCGTCGCTGTCACGGCGATACCGTACGCAGCGGCCAGGTTATCCGAACTCTTGAACGCGACGACGATGCACAGAATGATGAAGAGCAGCATCCAGTTGACGACGGGCACATAGATCTGCCCGATCGCCAGCTCGGACGTGTGCAGGATCTTCATGCGCGGCACGTAGCCGAGCTGGATCGCCTGGCTCGTCAGCGAATACGCGCCCGAGATCACCGCTTGCGATGCAATGACGGTCGCGACCGTCGACAGCACGACGAGCGGCAGCAGCGCCCACTCCGGCGCGAGCAGATAGAACGGATTTTCGATAGCCTTCGGGTCGTGCATCAGAAGCGCGCCCTGGCCGAAGTAGTTCAGCACCAGCGACGGCATCACGAGCGCGTACCACGCGCAACGAATCGGCTTCGCGCCGAAGTGGCCCATATCGGCGTAAAGCGCTTCGGCACCCGTCAGCACCAGCACGACCGAGCCGAGCACCACGTATGCCTGCAGCACGTGCGCTGCCATGAACGAGACCGCGTAATACGGATTGAGCGCCTTGATGACCTCGGGCGACTGCACGATATGCGACAGCCCGAGCACGGCCAGCGTGAGAAACCAGATCACCATGATGGGGCCGAACAGCCGGCCTACCATCGCCGTGCCGTGGCGCTGGATCCAGAACAGCAGCATCAGGATCACCATCGTCAGCGGCAGCACCAGATGCGTGAGCTTCGGCGCGGCGATCTCCAGACCTTCGACGGCCGACATCACCGAAATGGCCGGTGTGATCACCGCATCGCCGTAGAACATGCACGCGCCGAAGATGCCGAGCATCATCAGCAGGCCGGCCGCCTTGCTCTTCGCGTCGAACGAGCGCAGCGACAGCGCCATCAGCGCGAGCACGCCACCTTCGCCGTTATTGTCCGCGCGCATCACGAACATCACATACTTGATGCTCACGACCACGATGATCGCCCAGAACAACAGCGAAATGACGCCGAGAATGGAACCGTCGGTAAGAGGAATGCCGTGGGAGGGGCTGAAGGCTTCTTTCAGCGAGTACAGCGGGCTAGTGCCGATGTCTCCGAAAACCACGCCGATCGCAGCGACTGCAAGCGATGGCAACGGCTGCTTCGGGACGTGATGATTGTTTGTCATAAACGCGAAAAGAATCCGTTCCTGAGCGGCAAAAACGAACGCTATTCTAAAGAATATGGGCGTCAAAGCCCACCATTCGACCCGTTGTGCAAACGCCACGTAGCAACGCTTCGTGAGAGCAGTGTAGCATCGCGCTCCCGCTCGGGCCGGGCATTGGCGCATGTCAATCACGTGATTGTTAAATCTTCCCGCCACGCCTTCGCCCGGATTTCAGACGAAAAAAACGGAGCCACAAAGGGCTCCGCTCGATTCGCTGCCGACCGCCGCATCGATGCGCGACGTCGTTCACGAGGCTGACTAGCTTGCGTCCGACGAACGCTCCTGGCCACGCTTGATCCACGCGCCGAGGTTGTGCGGACGCACCGTATCCCACTCCTCGAACGGCTGATGGATCCACGGGTTCGTCGCGAGATACTGGACGTGATAGTCCGGCTTCACCTTCGAGCACGCCTTCCACCACAGCACGGCCGAACGCACCGACGTAATGGCGGGATAACGCTCCTTCAGATGCTGCTGTACGCGCGCGAGCGTCACGCCCGAGTCGACCAGATCGTCGACGAGCAACACGTTGCCCGACAGTTCGCCGCGCGTCATCGTGATGTATTGCGCGATGTCGAGTTCGCCCTGCTCCGTGCCCGCCGCTTCGCGATACGAACTGGTCGCGAGAATGGCTAGCGGCAGATCATAGATGCGCGAGAGCTGGTCGCCGACACGCAGGCCGCCGCGCGCGAGGCACAGGATCTTGTCGAACTTCCAGCCGGATTCGTGCACGTTCAGCGCGAGCATTTCGATCAGCCGGTGATATTCGTCCCAGCCGACCCACAGATTGCGGTCATCGTTGCGTGGGTCTTTCATCGCAATCATCGGTACACCCTGCGTCATGTATCAAGCCTTGAACGGGTGACGGAGAAGGATGGTTTCGTCGCGGTCCGGGCCCGTCGACACCATGTCGATCGGCACGCCCGCCACTTCCTGCACGCGCGCCAGATACGCCTGGGCATTCGCGGGCAGCTTGTCCCATTCCTTGATACCGACGGTGCTTTCCTTCCAGCCGCCGAACGTCTCGTAGACGGGCTCGCAGCGCGACACTTCATATGCGCCGCGCGGCAGGATGTCGGCATCCTTGCCGTCGACCGTGTAGCCGACGCACAGCTTCACTTCATCGAGGCCGTCGAGCACGTCCAGCTTCGTCATGCACAGGCCCGACACGCCGTTGATCTGGATCGAGCGGCGCAGCGCGGCGGCGTCGAGCCAGCCGGTGCGGCGCGGACGGCCCGTGACCGAGCCGAATTCCTTGCCGACCTTCGCGAGCGTCAGGCCGACTTCTTCCTGGCGGCTTGCGTTGTCCGCGTCGTACAGCTCGCTCGGGAACGGGCCCGAACCGACGCGCGTGCAGTACGCCTTCGTAATGCCGAGGATGTAGTCCAGCTTCTGCGGACCGATGCCCGCGCCCGACGTGGCCGCGCCCGCGACGCAGTTGCTCGACGTGACGAACGGATACGTGCCGTGGTCGATATCGAGCAGCGTGCCTTGCGCACCTTCGAACAGCAGGTTGTGGCCGGCGTGGTTCTCGTCGTACAGACGGCGGGAGACGTCCGTGACCATCGGCCTCAGACGGTCGGCGTAGCCGAGCATCATGTCGAGCGTCTGCTGATAATCGACAGCAGGCGCGCCGAGGTATTGCGTGAGCACGAAATTGTGGAAGTCGAGATTCGCGCGCAGACGTTCAGCGAATGCCTTCGGCTCGAACAGGTCCTGCACGCGCAGACCGCGGCGCGCGACCTTGTCCTCATATGCCGGGCCGATGCCGCGACCCGTCGTGCCGATCTTGCCGGCGCCGCTGCGTGCTTCGCGGGCCTGGTCGATGGCAACGTGATACGGCAGGATCAGCGTGGTGGCTTCGGAAATGAAGAGACGCTTCTGGACGTCGACGCCGGCGGACTCCAGCTCTTCGATTTCCTTGAAGAGCGCCTCCGGCGACAACACGACGCCATTGCCGATGTAGCAGGCGACGCCCGGGCGCATGATGCCCGACGGAATCAGACGCAAGATGGTTTTCTTGCCGCCGATGATGAGCGTATGTCCGGCGTTGTGACCGCCCTGGAAACGAACGACGCCTTGCGCGTGGTCCGTCAGCCAGTCAACGATCTTGCCCTTGCCCTCATCACCCCACTGGGTACCCACGACGACCACATTGCGCCCAGGGTTCACATTCACTGCGCTGGCAGACATGTTGATTCTTAAGCTGGTTAAAAACGTATTTTACCTATGTTCGACGACGGTTCCCGATTTTTTCACCGACTGATAGCGGGATTTTTCCGTTTCGGCTCAAAGGCATGGGATGCGGCGACGCGCTTCGGCGCTGTCACGCGCGGCTCGCGGCGACACACATCCCGATGGTTGCGGCGTCACGTTTCATATGACGCAGTGCGTAATCACGACATTGAGCACGACACTCAAGGCTTCGCTTCGACGACCCACTGGCCGTTGCGCTCGACCAGCACGCGGTCGCACGCGAATTCGTCGAGCGCATGATCGTGGCCCGGCAGCGCCTGGATCACCACCTCGCCCGCATCGCGCAGCGCGGCAACGCTCGTGCGCAGCGCGTCGTCGTGTTGCCACGGCGCGAGAATCGCGCTGCTGCGCGCCTCGATGGGCGAAATGCGCGCGACTTCGCGCAGGTCCAGCGAAAAGCCCGTTGCCGCGCGGGCGCGGCCATACGACTGACCGACCTTGTCATAACGGCCGCCGCGCGCGACGGCATTCGGCACCCCGTCGACATACGCCGAGAACATCACGCCACTGTGGTACGCATAGCCACGGAGATCGGCGAGATCGATCATCACTTCCGCGCCACCGACCTGTTGCGCGAGGAACGCGAGATCGTCGAGCGCGCGCGAGATTTCCGGCGCGTTAGGCAGTCGCGCGCGCGCCTCCTCGAGCACGGACGCGTCGCCGTAGAGCGTGGGCAGCGCGCGCAGCGCGTCGCGCGTGACGGGCGTGAGATTCGCCGTCAGTTCGTTCAGCAGCGGCACGTCCTTGCCCGCGAGCGCTTCGAACAGCGATTCCCCGAGCGACGCGGCAGCCGGCTCGTTGTCGATCAGCGCGGCGAGCACGGCCGCGTGACACAGATCGAGACGCACCCTGCCGAGGCCCGCGAGATGCAGCGCATCGAGCATCAGTTGCTGGATCTCCAGATCCGCTTCGAGGCCCGCATGCCCGTAAATTTCAGCGCCGATCTGGATCTGCTCGCGTGTCGCGTGCAGGCCGCGCGGACGCGTGTGCAGCACGTTGCCCGCATAGCACAGCCGCGTCACGCCCTGGCGGTTCAGCAGGTGCGCATCGATGCGCGCGACCTGCGGCGTGATGTCGGCGCGCAAGCCCAATGTGCGGCCCGACAGCTGATCGACGAGCTTGAAGGTTCGCAGGTTCAGATCGCTGCCGCCGCCTGTCAGCAGCGACTCCAGGTATTCGAGCAGCGGCGGCATGACCATCTCGTAGCCGTATGCGCGAAAACGGTCGAGCAGCCGGCGGCGCAGTTCTTCGATCTTGCGTGCCTCCGACGGCAGCACGTCGGCAATGTTCTCGGGAAGTAACCAGGTCGACATCGATACGGTCCTACGACGGTGAATCCGGCGTCATGGCAAACGCCGTTGGAAATATGAATGGCGCGCGGGGCATGTGGACACGAAACTTCGTGCCGGCGTTGCGCGCTGCTTTTGGCCAGAGGCGGCGAATAGCTGGCCGATCGATGCTGCCCGGAGGCGCCACGGCGCTCAGCGCGCGATCGAAACGGACAACGGCGCGCGATGCCGCAAACTCAATGCGTGAAGCTCGAGTACGAACCGCGCCTCATGAGCACCGTCCGAAGCCGCATGGACCCTTCGTCATGTCGCGACCATCAGCAGCAACAGCCCGAGCACCATGACGATCAGTCCGCCGATCCTGATATGGTGCGGCGGGCGCTCCGCTATTTTACGAAACGTGTCGCGCCAGGCGCTCGGAAATACGAACGGGAACATCCCCTCGATGATCAGCATCAGTGCGATCGCGAGCAAAAACGAGCCGGCTATGTCCATGCGATGCGGCCGCCGCGATGCGTATGCCGCGGCGCTCCCGTAATCAGTGTTTGTTGTGCGCGCCCGTCGACGCGCCGGAAGTCGGTTGAGCAGCGGCGGCTGCGCCGTCCGGGCTGCGCATGAAGCGGAAGAACTCGCTGCTCGAGTCGACGACCATCACGTCACCCGGCTTGAAGCTGTTCTTGTAGGCCTGCATGCTTTGGTAGAACTGATAGAACTGCGGGTCGCGGCTGAATGCGTCTGCGGCAATCGACGCGGCCTTGCCATCGCCGTCGCCCTTGATCGACTGCGCCTGCTTGTATGCGTCGGCGAGGATCGCCTGCTGCTGATGGCCGGCATCCGCCTTGATCTGATCAGCTTCCGCCGCGCCTTGCGCGCGCTCCTTGCTGGCCGCCTCTTCGCGCGCAGCGATCATCCGCTTGTAGACCGTGTCCGCCATCGCAGCGGGGAAATCGATGCGCGTAAGCTGCACGTCGACGACATCCACGCCCAGCGACGCCGCGCCCTTCTGCATGCCGTCGCGCGCCTCGGTTGCGATCGCGTCCTGCTTCGCGAGCGCGTCGGGCAGCGAGTACTTCGCGAATGTGTCGCCGAGTGCGCCGCGCGTGAGCAGCGCAAGACGATCAGGCAGGCTCTGCAAGTCGCCCTTGGTTTCCGCGATCAGCTTCACGGGATCGGACACACGGAACTTCACGACGGGATTCACGAGCACTTCCGTCTTGTCGGACGTCGCGTAGTGGTCCTCCTCGGGCGAATCGAGCGACTGGATGCGCGTATCCACCGACGTCACCGTCTGCAACGGCGGCGGCAACTTCACGTGCAAGCCGGGACCGGCAAGCGTCGGCGCGGCATCGCCGCGCGCGGAGACGACGGCCATGTGCCGCTGATCGACGACGAACACCATCGACGATGCCGCGAACAGCACGATCACAATGGCTACGACGAGCGCAACAATTTTGTTCATGTTCGCGCTCCTTATTGCAGATCGTCTTCGCGCCCGCGGCTGCGGAACGAATCGCGCGAACGGAATGCGTCGCTCGCGGCCGCGGCCTGGCTTGCGCTGCTCACGGGCGCGGCGGGCGGCGTGACGATGGTGGGCGGGTTGCCACCCTGGGTTGCCGGCTGCGCGTTCGACGGATTCGACGCGCCCGGTGCATTGACTGCCGACGGCGCGGCCTGGGCGCCCGATGCCGGGCCAGCCGCAGCGGCCGCAGCCGCTTCGGCCGCGCGCTGGCGCGTCTGTTCGACCAGCTTGTCGAGCGGCAGATACAGCACGTTGCTGCCCGACTTGCTGTCGACAAACACCTTCGTCGTATTCGAATAGATCTGCTGCATCGTTTCGAGGTACATGCGCTCGCGGATCACGGCGGGCGCCTTCGAGTACTGTGCGTACACTTCCTTGAAGCGCTCGGCATCGCCTTGCGCCTGCGCGACCACACGGTCGCTGTAGGTCTTCGCTTCGTCGATCATGCGCGTGGCTTCCGCCTGCGCGCGCGGCAGCAGATCGCTCGCATAGGCTTGCGCATCGCGCTTCGCCCGCTCGCGGTCCTGATGCGCCTTCGCGGCGTCGTCGAATGCAGCCTGCACCTGGTCGGGTGCCTGCACGCCCTGGATCGTCACGCCCGTGACGGCGAGACCCGTGCGGTATTCATCCAGGGAATGCTGGATCGCTTCCGTCAGTTGCGCGCGGATGGCTTCGCGGTCCTGAGAGAGGATGTCGTTCGTGCTGCGCGAGCCGACGATCCGGCGCACGGCCGCCTGCGCCGCCTGCATCACGCTGAGGTCGGGGTCGGCGCTGCGAAACAGGTAGTCGGTCGGCTTGCGAATCTGGTATTGAACGGCAAAGCGCACATCGACGATATCCGTGTCGTGCGTGAGCATCGACGCGTCCTTCACGTTCGCGAGACGCACGACGTTGTTGCGACCGATTTCGACGGAACGCACCTGGCCGACATTGACGACTTCATGCGATTCGAACGGATAAGGCAGACGCCAGTGCACGCCCTGCGCAGCCGTGCCGCGCAACTGGCCGAAGCGCAGCACCACAGCCTCCTGGCCGTCCTGCACGACGAACACGCCGCTGCCGAGATAGATCGCGATCAACACACCGATGATGATGCCGACGCCGATGCGCGCGCCGCGTCCGTTGTCGGGTCGACGGTCGCCGCCTCCGCCCTTGCGGCCGAACATGCGTGACAGGCGACGGTTGAAGTCGCGCCACATTTCGTCCAGATCGGGCGGGCCTTCGCTTTCCTTGCCGTTGGGCGGACGCTTCGAATCGTTCAGACGCTGGCGGTCGCCATTGCTATCGCCCCGGCCCCACCGCGGGTCGTTCAGCGACAAGATGGCGCGCAGACGCAGCCAGATACTCCGCTCGTTGTAATCGTTCACCTGTGTTCGTTCACCAGAGTAGACAGCGGGTCAATGCAATTGAAACGGGTCCATGCCCGTGTCTGGGATCTTGCGGTCTTCGCGGTGGTCTTCGCCCGCATCATCGCGCTGATCTTGTTGAAATGCCGCCGCTCTCGGGTCTCCCTTCGACAGTAGACTGCCAGATTCCGAAAGATGTTCGGCCGTTGCGATTTCGGCGATGGCAGCGCGCAGCGTGTCCAGCCCTTGCCCCGTGCGTGCGCTCAAAAAGACGCGCGAAATATTACCATACTCGTCCCGCTCGACCGCGTCGCCTCGGGCCGCCAGTTCCGGCACAGCGTCGATTTTGTTGAACACGAGCACCTGCCGGATCGTGTCCGCGCCGATCTCGCGCAAGACGTCGTTGACCTGGTCGATCTGATCGAGCCGCACCGCACTCGATGCATCCACAACATGCAGCAGCAGGTCGGCGTGAATGGTTTCTTCGAGCGTCGCTCGAAATGCCGCTACCAGTTGGTGAGGCAGCTCGCGGATAAATCCTACGGTGTCCGATACGACGATCTGCCCCGCTTCCTCGCCGAGATAAACGCGGCGCGAAGTCGTATCGAGCGTCGCGAACAACTGGTCGGCGGCATACGCTTGCGCTTTCGTCAGCGCATTGAACAGCGTGGACTTGCCCGCATTCGTATAGCCGACGAGCGACACCGACATCGTCTGGTTGCGGGCGCGCGCGCGGCGCTGCGTGCCGTGCTGGCGACGCAGCTTTTCGAGCCGCCCCTTGAGCATCTTGATCCGATCGCCGATCAGCCGGCGGTCGGTTTCGAGCTGCGTTTCACCGGGGCCGCGCAGGCCGATACCGCCCTTTTGCCGTTCCAGGTGAGTCCACGCGCGAATCAGCCGCGTCGCGAGATATTGCAGCTGCGCGAGCTCGACCTGCAGCTTGCCTTCGTGGCTGCGCGCGCGTTGCGCGAAGATGTCGAGAATGAGGCTCGTGCGGTCGACGACGCGCCTGTTAAGCGCACGCTCCAGATTGCGCTGTTGAGCCGGCGCGAGTGCGTGATTGAAGATGACGATTTCGATGTCGTTCGCCTCGCACGCGACGCGCAATTCCTCGGCTTTGCCACTGCCGACGAACATGGCGGCATCGGGGCTCGACCGGCGTCCGGTGAGGGTGACGGCAGGATGGGCGCCCGCACTTTGCGCGAGCAGACTGAGTTCTTCGAGACTGGCTTCGAAATCGATTTTGCCGAAGTCGATGCCGACAAGCGCTGCGTTGATCAAATTGGTGGATGTCAAAATGAAGCGGCCGGTCAGTGTCGCCAGCCGACGACGCTCGACCGGCCGCGACGAGAGGTTAGGATGATTCGGAATCAGGGTGGAAATTCACAGGACGGGCAGGCACGACGGTCGAGATTGCGTGCTTGTACACCATCTGGGTCACCGTATTCCGGAGCAACACGACGTACTGGTCGAACGATTCAATGTTCCCTTGAAGCTTGATGCCGTTGACGAGATAGATCGAGACCGGCACGTGCTCTTTACGCAGTGCGTTCAAAAACGGGTCTTGTAACAATTGCCCTTTGTTGCTCATAGCAAACTCCGTATTTTTTTGCAGGTTGACTTAATTGCCGGCGAAGAAAAAGAAATCCGCCGTCAATCGCTACACTATAGCCGATTTTTATTGACCAGCGCTTCGCCTGGCCATTCGGCCAGGAGCCAGTCTACATGCGGGTTCGGGCCCGGTCGCCGGCGCGTTTCAGCCCTTGTCCGCGTAGGGGTTCGTCGACGATCGGAACTCTATTCGCAATGGAGTGCCCGTCAGCGCGAAAGTTTCCCGGAAGCGGTTTTCGAGGTAGCGCTTATACGTGTCGGTGACGGCATCGAGTGCGTTGCCGTGGATCACGATGATCGGCGGATTCTGTCCCCCCTGGTGCGCGTAGCGCAGTTTCGGACGCACGGGGCCGCGGCGGCGCGGCTGCTGGAACTCGACGGCTTCGATCAGCGCGCGCGTGAGCTTCGGCGTAGGCAGCTTGGACATCGCGGCCTTGTACGCGTCGTCGACAGAGCGCATCAGCGGGCCGATTCCCGTCTTTTCGGCTGCGGAAATGAAATGGAACTTCGCGAACTCGAGGAATTTTAGCTTGCGCTGAAGATCGTTTTTCGTGCGCTCACGCACATGCGGATCGAGCCCGTCCCACTTGTTCACGCCGACCACGAGCGCGCGCCCCTGCTCGACGACGAAGCCCGCGATATGCGCGTCCTGCTCCGAAATATCCTGGCGCGCGTCGAGCAGAAGGATCACGACGTTGGCGTCGGAGATCGATTGCAGCGTTTTCACGACCGAGAACTTCTCGATCGCCTCGAACACCTTGCCGCGCTTGCGCAGGCCGGCCGTGTCGATCAGCGTGTATTTTTTGCCTTGGCGCTCGAAGTCGACGTAGATCGAATCGCGCGTCGTGCCGGGCATGTCGAACGCGATCACGCGGTCTTCGCCGATCAGCGTGTTCACGAGCGTCGATTTGCCGACGTTCGGCCGCCCGACGATCGCGATCTTGATGCCGTGCGCCTGCTTCTCTTCGTCGCTCTCTTCCGGGTGGTCGGCGTACGCAGCGTCGAGCGCCTCGTTGATCATCTCCGCGACGCCGTCGCCGTGCGCAGCGGAAATCGCGCGCGGGTCGCCGAGGCCGAGTTCGTAGAAGTCGGCGGCCACGGCCGAATAGCGCATCCCCTCGGACTTGTTGACGACCAGGTAAATCGGCCGGCCCGTCTTGCGCAGATAGTCGGCGATCGACTTGTCCTGCGGCGCAAGACCGTTGCGGCCATCGACGATGAAGACGACGATGTCCGACTCTTCGACGGCCTGGCGCGTCTGGCGCGCCATCTCGTGCAGAATGCCGTCCTTCGCGACGGGTTCGAAGCCGCCCGTATCGACGACGAGATAGGGCCGGTCGCCGACGCGCCCTTCGCCATAGTGACGGTCGCGCGTGAGGCCCGGCAGATCGGCGACGAGCGCATCGCGCGAACGCGTGAGCCGGTTGAACAGCGTGGATTTCCCCACATTGGGGCGCCCGACGAGGGCAATAACGGGTTTCATCAGATGTTGTTCACAGTGAAGCGCGGCGTCGAAAACCCGACCTTCCGCACTGGCAACGCCATGCGGCCGTTGCACGGCTGCGTTTGACGAAAATTATCACGAATTTGACCCGTTTCGGACGCGCGGAGCTTGCGCATACGAACGGATTTCAGGTTGGCTGCCTGGGTGGCTGCGTCGAGCGCTGAGCACAAGGCTCGGTACGCATTGCGTCGGATGCACGACGCAGCGATTGCGCCGCCGCCTCGTTGTAATCGTTCACCAACGACGGCAGCACAACGCACATTGAACGATCGCCCGCGCAGCCCGACTGACGATCTCGAATTTTGACGGCATCGAAGGCGGTCCGCCTGGCCCCGTCCGACAGAACTCTGGGCAGCGACCATTCGCCGAATCCTCAGGCGCTATCGACGACCCATACGACCATTGGCACCAACAAAATGCATGCGGCCGGCAAAGCCGGCCCGCATGTCACCGCGCGACGCGCTGGG
The DNA here is from genome assembly GCF_040965635.1 of Paraburkholderia phymatum. GTDB lineage: Bacteria > Pseudomonadota > Gammaproteobacteria > Burkholderiales > Burkholderiaceae > Paraburkholderia > Paraburkholderia phymatum_B. The sequence goes on along the minus strand of NZ_JBFRCH010000005.1, from coordinate 239,583 downwards.
AATCAAACGCGCCGCACAGCCCAACGCCTTTAACGCGGACGGAAACCGTACAGGTCGCCGTCATGCGTCTGGACGACCAGCGTATCGCCGGCCAGCACGGGCGCAGCCGTGATCGCGCTGCCATCTGTCTTCGCGCGAGCGACGAATGTGCCGTCGTCACGCGACAGGAAGTGCACGAAGCCCTTGTAGTCGCCCACCACGGCGGCATGGCCGAGCAGCAGCGGCACGCTGACGTCGCGGCTCTTCAACTGGTCGTTGCGCCACAACTGCTGGCCCGTCGTAGCGTCGAACGCCGAGACGATCGCCCAGTCATCGCCCGCCACCACCACACGGTCATCCTGTGCGAGGCCGCTCGTGCTCGAGAATGCTTTTTCCCACAGCGCGCGGCCCGAGTTCGCGTCGAAGCAGCCGAGCTGCCCTTGGAACGTCACCGCGCAGGTTTCGGCGCCGACCAGCGTCGGCGGGCCCGTCACGTCATTGATGCGTTCGACTTCCGTCACGCCCTTCGGATACGACACAGGCGTCGTCCAGTAAGCGTCGCCCGTCTGCAGGTTGATCGCCGCGAACTGGCCGCCCGGAAAGCCGGCCAGCACAGCCGCGTCGCCCGCGAACGTCATGCCCGACGACACGCGCAGATTGAGCGGCACCGCGCGATTGCGATAGTTCCACTTCTGCTCGCCTGTTTGCGCATTGAACGCGGTGATCTGGCCGTCAACGGTGCGCACGACGACGAGGCCGTTGCCGACGAGCGGCGGCGACAGGATTTCGCCCGGCGCCGTGCCTTTCCACGACAGCTTGCCGTTCTGGTCGAGCACGAACACTTCGCCCTTCAGGCCGCCGACAGCCGTGAGCGTGCCGTCCGTGCCGACGCCCGCCGACAGGTCGCCGTCGAGCTTCGTGCGCCAGACGTCCTTGCCCGTCTTCGCGTCGATCTTCGCGACGGAGCCGTTCGCGCCCGCCGCATACACCGCATCGCCTACGGCAACGGGCGAGAACATATAGCGCCCGGCCTTGCCGACGCTAGCCGTCCACGTCTGCTGGACATCGAGCACGGGCTTGAACTCGGTGAGCGGCGTGGGCACGCGGCGCTCGTCTTTCGACGATGAGCAGGCCGTCAGAGCAAGCACGGTCATCGCACAGGCAACGGGCACGGCGTAACGTTTCAGCAGATTCATCGGTGAGCGAAGCATGTAGGTTCTAGTGATCAAAAGGAAACGGCAGACGCTGCAACAGCCAGCAACGCTCAGCCGCCCAGCGCGTCGAGCTTGAACTGGATCAGCTGACGGGCGGACGCATCGTTCTTCGACAGCGCGTCGAGCGCGAGCTTATACGCGGCGCGCGCGTCGTCGCGCTTGCCTTCGGCGGCGAGCAGATCGCCGCGGCGGTCGGCGACCACGCCCTTGAACGCGGCCGATTGCGGCTCGCCAAGCAACGCAAGACCGGCGTCATAGGCCTTTTCGTCGAGCAAAAGCGACGCGAGACGCAGCTTGGCGATCTGCTTGAATTCGTCGTCCTTCGCGTGATCGACGGCCCATTGGAGTTGCGCCTTCGCGCCCGGTTCGTCGCCCGCTGCGTACAGTGCCTTCGCGGCCGTGAGCGCCGTCATCTGCGCATACGCGGTGCCGCCGAACTTGTCTTCCATGTCCGTGGCGACGCGCATAATGATCGCCTTGTCGGTGCCCGCTGCCGCTTGCTGGACCTGGTCGTACAGCACGGCCGCTTCCGCCGCCTGGTGGCGCTGCCAGTAATTCCAGCCGTTCCAGCCCGCTGCGGCCACGAGCGCTACCAGCACGATCCACGTGGTCGCGTTACCCCATTGCGCCCACCATGCTTTCACGCTCTCAATCGATTCCTGTTCGTCGTGGTAACTCATCGCGACGCGATTTCCTCTTTCCTGGTGCTTTGTCTGATTGGGGCCGCAGCGTGTGCGGCCCGTTTAACGATGATGCGCGGCGCCGCGATCAGTCGTCGCCGTCTTCGGTGGACGCAACCATCGCATTGATTAGATGTTCGGTCAAGTTTTCTAGCGGCACCGTTTGCTGCTCGCTCTTCGCGCCGCTTTGCACCGTGTCGCGCAGCGCCTTGACGCCTGCCGCGCCGTTCGCGATCTCGTCTTCGCCGAGGATCACCGCGAATGCGGCGCCGCTCGCATCGGCGCGCTTCATCTGAGACTTGAAGCTCGCTGCCTGACCGTCAGGACTGCAATGCAGAATCACGTCGAGCCCCGTGTCGCGTAGACGCTCGGCGACGATGAACGCCTGCTCGCGAGCCGCCTCGCCCTGATGCGCGACGTACACATCGCAGCCTTCCGCTTCGGGCACCAGATTTTCTTCCTTCAGCAGCTCGAGAATGCGCTCGACGCCCATCGCCCAGCCGCACGCGGCCGTCGGCTTGCCACCCAGTTGCTCGATCAGCGGATCGTAACGGCCGCCCGCCGCGACCGTGCCTTGCGCGCCGAGCTTGTCCGTGACCCATTCGAACACGGTCAGATTGTAGTAATCGAGGCCGCGCACCAGACGCGGGTTGATCGTGAACGGAATGTTGTTCGCCTTGAGAAGGCGCTGCAGTCCTTCGAAGTGCGCACGCGATTCCTCGCCGAGAAAGTCGATCAGCTTCGGCGCGTTCTGCGCGACTTCCTGCATGGCCGGATTCTTCGTGTCCAGCACGCGCAGCGGGTTCGTGTACAGGCGGCGCTGTGCGTCGTCGTCGAGCGCGTCCACGTGCTTCTCGAGATACGCGATAAGCTCGACGCGATGCTTCGCGCGCTCTTCGGCGAGACCCAGCGAGTTGATTTCGAGCTTGATGCCCGTCAGGCCGAGGTCGTCCCACAGGCGCTGGCACATCAGGATGATTTCGGCGTCCGCATCGGGGCCGGCGAAGCCGAGCGCCTCGACGCCCACCTGATGGAACTGGCGATAACGGCCGCGCTGCGGACGCTCGTGGCGGAACATCGGCCCGATGTACCAGAGGCGCTTCGGGCCGTCGTACAGCATGTTGTGCTCGATCGACGCGCGCACGACGGCGGCCGTGTTCTCCGGACGCATCGTCAGGTTCTCGCCGTTCAGCGCGTCGGTGAAGCTGTACATCTCCTTCTCGACGATATCGGTCACTTCGCCGATGCCGCGCGTGAAGAGCTGCGTGTGCTCGACGATCGGCGTGCGGATATTCTGGTATCCATACGAACGCAGCATCGACTTGACCGTCGTTTCGAAAAATTCCCACAAGCCGGCGTCCTGCGGAAGGATGTCATTCATGCCCTTCACGCCGGACAACTTTTCAAGCCGTTTCTTCTGTTCAGTCATCTGTCTTCGGTTGACGAATTGGGTGGAGCGAATCAGTTCGTCGCTTCGGCGCGGACCGCATTGGGACCATAACTGCGCTCGACGTAATCGCTCACGATCTGCTGGAATTCTTGCGCGATGTTTTCGCCGCGCAGCGTCTTGACCTTCACGCCGTCGATAAAGACAGGCGCGGCCGGATTCTCACCCGAGCCAGGCAGGCTGATGCCGATGTTCGCGTGCTTCGATTCGCCCGGACCGTTGACGATGCAACCCATCACGGCGACGTGCATCTTCTCGACGCCCGGATACGTGCCGCGCCAAACGGGCATCTGCGTGCGCAGATACGTCTGGATCTGCGACGCCAGCTCCTGGAACAGCGTGCTCGTCGTGCGGCCGCAGCCCGGGCACGCGATGACCATCGGCGTGAACGAGCGCAGACCCATCGTCTGCAGGATTTCCTGGCCGACGATCACTTCGCCCGTTCGCGATGCGCCCGGCTCCGGCGTCAGCGAAATGCGGATCGTGTCGCCGATGCCCTGCTGCAGCAGCACCGACAGCGCCGCCGTCGACGCGACGATGCCCTTCGAGCCCATGCCCGCTTCCGTCAGACCCAGGTGCAGCGCGAAATCGCAACGGCGCGCGAGTTCCCGGTACACGGCGATCAGGTCCTGCACGCCGCTCACCTTGCACGACAGGATGATCTTGTCGCGGCCGAGACCGAGCTCGATGGCGCGTTCCGCCGAACCGATCGCCGACTGGATCAGCGCCTCGTACATCACGCTTTGCGCTTCCCAGGGCTCGGCGCGCGCGGCGTTCTCGTCCATCATCTTCGCGAGCAGATCCTGATCGAGGCTGCCCCAGTTCACGCCGATGCGCACCGGCTTGTCGTACTTCGCGGCGGCTTCGATCATCTGCGCGAACTGCGTGTCGCGCTTTGCGCCCTGGCCGACGTTGCCCGGGTTGATCCGGTACTTCGACAGCGATTCCGCGCAGCCCGGATAGTCGCGCAGCAGCAGATGACCGTTGTAGTGAAAATCGCCGACGAGCGGCACCGTCACGCCCATGCGGTCGAGCTGCTCACGAATCGCGGGCACGGCCGCCGCCGCTTCCGGCGTGTTCACGGTTATGCGCACGAGCTCCGAACCCGCCTGCGCCAGTTCCTTCACCTGGATGGCGGTGCCGATCGCGTCAGCCGTATCCGTGTTCGTCATCGACTGCACGCGCACGGGCGCGTCGCCGCCGATCGTCACGAGCTGGCCGCCCCAACGGACGTCGACGGCATGCGAGCGACGACGCGGTGCGTGACCGCCGAACACCGGCACGTTCGAAACAATCTGACTGCTGGACTTCACTTGATCGGAGTGCATCGATAAACCCGCTTACGCCGCCCGCTCGTGGCCCGGAAAACGTCCCGGCCAATTGCTGAATGCGACGCGTGAATTGAAAAAGCGTCGCGACCCCATAAGCCGCGACGCACACGATTGAGCTGCGTCAGGGCAACGCGAAGCGTGCCACATTGCCCTTCGCCGACGCATATTTGGCCGGGTCGACCGGCTGGCCATCCAGCGTGATCGACTCCAGACCCGCCTTGTTGCCGACCGTCACCTTGAGCGGCGGCAACCCGCTTACCTCTTTCGTCTCGCCCGCGTGCACGAGGCCAGAGAACATTTCCTTGCCGTCCTTCTGACGCACGCTGAACCAGCTGTCCTGCCTGACGGCCAGCGCGACCGTCGACGAACCCGCCGCCGCGACTGCGGGCTCGCTCGCAGCGGACGCCGACGCGGCAGCCGCGACTGCGGGCGCGGCACTCGCCGCTTTTGGCGCGGCGGCAGCCGGCGTGGACGCCGACCCGGCCGATGCAGCCGTCGAAGCCGACGCGGCGCCTGTCATCGGCAACGGCGCGGGCATCGGCGTGGCCGACGCGCCATCGGCTGCGGCCGCCTGCGTATCCGTCTGTGTCTGCGATGCAGCCGTCTCGCCCGTCGCGGCTGCGCCACTGGCAGACTCGCCCGCAACCGCCGACGCCTTGTCGGTCGTCGCAGGGACGCCCGCGATTCCCTTGAGCCGCGCGAGCCACGCGGTCGACTCGCCATTGTTCGTATGCCACATGGCCAACGCGATCAGCACGACAATCGCGAGCGCCACGCCCCAGATCCATGAACGGCGGCGCGGCGCGCCGCCGCCCAGCGACAACGATACCTTCCCGCGCGGCAAGTCCGTGCCCGCGGACGCCGGCATCGTCAGCGCCGGCTCAGGTACGCCTTTTTCGCGGCGCAGCGCCTGGGTCATCGGGGCAGGATCGGCGCCGACGACCTTCGCGTAGCTGCGCACGACACCGAGCGCGAACGTGGTATCCGGGAACTGGCTGAGATCGCCCGTTTCGAGTCCCCGCAGTTTGCCCGGCGCGACCTTCAGACGCGCCGACACATCCTCTACCGACATGCCCTTCGATTCGCGCAACTGCGCGAGCCTTGCCCCGACGGCAGCCAGCGAATCGAACCCGCCCGGCGCTGTCGGCTGCACTGCTGCCGGTGCCGCCGACAGCGGGCGACCCGAATGCGTATCCACGTCGTGCGGTTGCGGGTGCTGCGGCTCACTCATCCCAAATCCTTTCGCGTCGATTCTTTTTTCACTCGTGCGAACCGGCGGCGCTTGGCTTCGTCCGGTTTCGCAGACCGTTTATAACAAAATGCGCGGCTGTGCGTGCCGCTTCCGATCGCTTTTGCAAACTTTCTTTTCACTCCGCGCGATCAGGCCCAAGCCAGATATGCCGGCTGGCTAACATCTCGACCGATTCGCCTGTCACGAGCCTTACACCGCGCGAACTTCGATGACTTTCGCTTTCCCCGTGCGCTGCGCAAGGCGCGTGCGGTCCTTGACCGCGCCGGCCAGCTGGCCGCAGGCGGCGTCGATGTCATCGCCGCGAGTTTTGCGCACTGTCGTGACGACCCCTGCGTCGATCAACACCTGCGCGAACCGTTTGATCTGCTCGTTCTTCGAGCGCAACAAACCCGATTCCGGAAACGGATTGAACGGAATCAGGTTGAACTTGCACGGCACGTCACGCGTAACGGCCAGCAACTCGCGCGCATGCGCCTCGCTGTCGTTCACCCCGTCGAGCATGCAGTACTCGAACGTGATGAAATCGCGCGGCGCGACCTTCAGATACCGCTGACACGCGGCCATCAGCTCGCGCAGCGGATGTTTTTTGTTGAGCGGCACGAGCATGTCGCGCAACGCGTCATTCGGCGCGTGCAGCGAGACGGCGAGCGCCACGGGCAAATCGGCGCCGAGCCTGTCCATCATCGGCACCACGCCCGAGGTGGACAACGTGACGCGCCGGCGCGACAGGCCGTATGCGTTGTCGTCGAGCATCAGGCGCATCGCCGGCACGACGGCGTCGTAGTTGAGCAGCGGTTCGCCCATGCCCATCATCACGACGTTCGTGACGACACGCTCGCCCTTGCCCTCACCGCCCGTCGCGCGGCCGCCGGCCTCGCCGAGCGACGCACGCAGCGCAAATTCGGCCATGCGAAGCTGGCCGATGATTTCACCCGTGGTGAGATTGCGTGAGAACCCTTGCTTGCCGGTCGAACAGAACCGGCAGTTGACCGCGCACCCCGCTTGCGACGACACGCACAGCGTGCCCCGCGTCTCTTCCGGGATGAAGACGGTTTCGACGGCATTGCCGTTGCCGACGTCGACGAGCCACTTGCGCGTGCCGTCGGCGGAAATATGGTCGCTGACGATGCCGGGCATCGTGATCGATGCACGGCCCTTCAGCTTTTCGCGCAGCGACTTCGCGAGATCGGTCATCCCGTCGAAGTCGGCAGCGTTGTACTGGTGAATCCAGCGCTGCAATTGCTTGGCGCGAAACGGCTTTTCGCCGAGGCTGTCGCAATACGCGACAAGGCCTGCGGCGTCGAGATCGAGAAGGTTGACGGTTGGACTGCTCGTCATATCGAATCCTGCCATTCAGTGCGAGACTGCGTTCATGCAACAAGCTGCATGAACACGGATACCGCTCGCGCCCGCTCCTGCTGCTGTTACTGCTGTCCTACTGGAGCCTATCTGCTTAGCGCGAGTAGACGTTGACTTCCGGGAAGAAGAACGCGACTTCTACGCGAGCCGTTTCTGCTGCGTCGGAACCGTGGACTGCGTTCGCGTCGATGCTGTCGGCGAAGTCAGCACGGATCGTGCCTTTCTCAGCCTTCTTCGGGTCCGTCGCACCCATCAGGTCACGGTTCTTCAGGACGGCGTTGTCGCCTTCCAGAACCTGAACCTGCACCGGGCCGGAGATCATGAATTCGACGAGGTCCTTGAAGAACGGACGCTCTGCATGCACAGCGTAGAACTTCTCTGCGTCGGCGCGCGACAGTTGAACCATGCGCGATGCCACGATCTTCAGGCCAGCGTTTTCGAAGCGGCTGTAGATCTGGCCGATCACGTTCTTGGCCACTGCGTCCGGCTTGATAATCGACAGGGTGCGTTCGATCGCCATAAAAACTCCAGAAAATTAAGAGGTTACAGATTTAAATGAATCCGCTATTGTAGCATGTTCCCGTGTATGATTGCGATTGAACCCTTACGATACTGTAAGGATTGAGGCTCCAGTCCCGAAGATTCGGGCCGGCGGGTAACAAAACGTAATAGCGGGTGAATTCCCCAGCGTTGAAACTCCTCGTCCTGGCGTTAATCTTAGGGTTGTGGATTCGCGTGCCGGTGGCAACCCGCCTGCCGGCAGCGTACGAAAACCGTTGCAAGCCACCCAGCAACACTGCGTCCGACGCAAGGAGAGACCATGAACGAATATCCCTATAACTTCGGCCGGGGCGGTTCCGTCACCACGGCCGAAACCCGCAACCGCGTACTGCGCAACACCTATTGGCTGCTCGCGCTGTCGATGGTGCCGACGGTAATCGGCGCGTGGGTGGGCGTCGCGACCGGCTTCTCGCTGTTTGCCGCGACAAGCCCGGCCATGAGCATGCTCGCTTTCTTCGCGATCGCCTTTGGCTTCATGTTCGCGATTCAGAAGACGAAAGACAGCGCCGCCGGCGTATTCGTGCTGCTCGGTTTCACGTTCTTCATGGGCCTGATGCTGTCGCGGCTGTTGAGCTTCATTCTCGGCTTTTCGAACGGGCCGTCGCTGATCATGCTCGCGTTCGGTGGCACTGGCGTGATCTTCGCCGCAATGGCGACGGTCGCCACGGTCAGCAAGCGCGACTTCTCGGGCCTCGGCAAGTGGTTATTCGTCGGCGTGATCGTGCTGCTGCTGGCGATGGTCGCGAACCTGTTTCTGCAACTGCCCGCGTTGATGCTGACGGTATCGGTGCTCGCGATCGTGATCTTCTCGGCTTACATGCTGTTCGACGTGCAGCGCGTCGTGAACGGCGGAGAGACGAATTACATCACGGCCACGCTGGCGATCTACCTCGACCTGTACAACGTGTTCGTGAACCTGCTGTCGATCCTCGGCATCTTCGGCGGCAACCGCAACTGATCGCCGCAACGCCTGAACCAAAACGAAACGCCCGTGACGAGCAATCATCACGGGCGTTTTGCTGTTTTGCTGTCTTCGTGTAGAACGCCGCAAGCGCTGCTGCCGTAGCGACCGGGACCTTCAGAGACTCAGCCAACCGAACCCTTCACTTTGCGTCGCGACCACCACTTCCGTCGCCGCAGCGCCGAGCACGGCCGCCATCGCCGCTCGCGCGAGCTCCGGCAGATTGTTCTGCTGACTCAGGTGCGCCGCAACCAGATGCCGCAGCTTCGAGCGGTCCAGTGACGCAAGAATTTCCGCCGCCGCGTCATTGTTCAGATGCCCATGATTCCCGCCGATCCGCGCCTTCAGCGATGGCGGATAACGCGATGCCGCAAGCATCTGCACATCGTGATTGCATTCGAGCACGAGCGCGTCGCAGCCGCTCAGCACGGCGCTGATATGCGGCGTCGACGCACCGACGTCCGTCAGCACGCCCAGGCGCGATGCGCCATCGGAAAACACGTATTGCAACGGCTCGCGCGCATCGTGAGGAACGGTGTATGGCAGCACGCTCAGATCGCCGATCGCGACGTTTTCGTCGCTCCACATCACATGCAGATCGACATCGGCCTCGTCCGCGCCAACGGCGCGCGCGGTGCCCCAGCTCATGTAAAGCGGAATCGACAGCTTGCGGGCGAGCGTCAGTGCGCCGCCGATGTGGTCGCTATGTTCGTGGGTGATGAGAATGGCGTCGAGTTCATCCACACCCGCGCCCAGCCGCTCCAGCCGTCGGGCGACTTCCTTCGCCGAGAAGCCGCAATCCAGCAGAACCCGTGTCGTGGTCGCTCCGCTTTGGGCCTCGACCAGCAATGCATTGCCCTCACTGCCGCTTCCCAGACTGGCAAATCGCACGAGCCGCCTTAGTTCAGTTGCGCGTGCAGCAGCGACACGATGCGCTGCGCATCCGACGACGTATCCACCTGGCCGCTTGCATCGACGACGGCAACCTGCGTCAACGTGTCGCTCTTCGAGCGCACGTTCACGAGAAATTCGTGGGCATCTTTCTTCGTGCTCTTGTCGCTGTAGAACAGCTTGCCGAAGATGCCGTCGCGCTTGAGTTCCTGCATCGAATCCGCGTAACGCACGTAGTAAATGCCCTTTTCACGATCGCGGTTATCGACTGTGAAGTTCGTGCGATCCAGCGCGAGGCCGACACGCAGCCATGCGCGGTCGAACGATTCGGGTAGATCCAGCGTCGCGCCACCCGCGTTGCTGGCGAGCTGCGCATGCACCGTCGACGGACGCGCGTCCGTCAGAAGCTGCTTCGATTGCGCGTCGGTGAGGCCGAACTTTTGCATCAGCTTGGCGAGGAACTCGGCTTCCAGCGCCGGATCGCGCGGGCGCTCGACCCAGCGCGACGACGTCTTGTCCTGCCCCGTCAGCACCTCTTCCATCGCGGCGTGCGTGATCGAGATGTCGGTCGCGCCTGTCGCATCGCGCGAGACGAGCGTGCGGAAGCTGTCGCGCGTACCCGACGAGTACGCGAAATCGATCACCTTCCCCACCGTGCGGCGGAACCAGTCGTCAGGAATGTTTGCGCGGTTCTCGGCCCAGTCGGTGGCCATGATGCCCGTCGTCGGCGCGTCGGTCCTCAGTGAGAAGCCGTTCTCCGTCCAGAATTCCTTCAGTTGCGGCCACAGCTGTTCCGGCGTACGGCCGTCGACGACCAGCCAGCGGCGGTCGCCATCGCGCTCGACGTGCATGCCGAGCGGGTCCTGCGCATTCGGCACGCCTTCCGTCAGGTTGCCCGCCTGCGTCTTCGCCCGCTGCGGCGCGCCGCCGAGCGCCGTGCCGACGGGCGGCGCCACGTAGCGCTGGTCGATCTGCGCAGCCGTCAGATCGCTCGGCACGGCGAGCGGCGGCGCGCTCGTCGTCTCCTTGTAGTTCACGCGATCCGACGCGAGCACGTCGTTCAGCGATTCGCAGCCAGAAAGCGACACAACCGTGCCAGCCGCAAGCGTCAACGCCGCCAGGCGCGTTGCGTGGAGGGAAAGTGCGGAACGTTTCATGGGGTCCTTCGTGAAGCTAAACGCGCTGCCTGGTTCGGTGCGGGACCGGGGGCGATATCGACGTCAGTTGAAAAAATGCCGGGAGGCGCCTGAAATCTCAGGCGCTCAGCCAAGCAGCCCCGCCTCGCGCAGCGCGTCGCGGACTACGTCGTGGTAGCGCGCGTCGAGCGGCGTGAGGGGCAGACGAATGCCGCCCTTGACGCGGCCCAGTTGCTGCAAGGCCCACTTCGCCGGAATCGGGTTCGATTCGATGAAGAGGTTCTTGTGCAGCGAGAGAAGTTTCAGATGGATCTCGCGCGCCGTCTTCGCGTCGGCAGCAAGCGCGGCCTTGCACAGCTCGCTCATCAGACGCGGCGCGACGTTCGCCGTCACCGAGATGTTGCCGTGGCCGCCCAGCAGCATCAGCGCGATCGCCGTCGGATCGTCGCCGCTGTAAATGCCGAAGTGCGCCGGCGCCGCCTTGATCAGGTGAGCAGCACGGTCGATGTTGCCCGTCGCTTCCTTCACGCCGACGATGCCCGGCACGTTCGCGAGGCGCAGGATCGTTTCGTTCGACATGTCCGCGACCGTGCGGCCCGGCACGTTGTAGAGGATCACGGGCAGATCGACGGCTTCGGCGATCTTCGCGAAATGGCGGTAGATACCTTCCTGCGTCGGCTTGTTGTAGTAAGGCACGACCTGCAGCGTGGCATCGGCGCCCACTTTCTTCGACTGCTCGGTCAGCTCGATCGCTTCCGTCGTCGAATTCGCGCCCGCGCCCGCGATCACGGGGATGCGGCCGGCCGCCTGTTCGACGGCCGTCTTGACCATCAGCACGTGCTCTTCGACTGACAGCGTCGCCGATTCGCCGCTCGTGCCGACCACGACCAGCGCGTTCGTGCCCTCTTCGATATGCCAGTCGATCAACTTGCGGAAGGCCGGAAGATCGAGACTGCCGTCTTCGAGCATCGGGGTGATGATGGCGGGAATGCTGCCGCGAATCGCGACGCCGTCTTGCTGAGTGCCGTTAGCCATGAAACGCCATGAATTTGTTCAATAAACTGCGATTGTAGCGGATTAACCGGTCAAATCGTAACGCGGGGGAAGACCCGTACTATCCGTGTTGAGCGATCTGTCCGGCTCGCGAATCGCGCAGATCCGCTGGACGTAGGCGGGACGCGGTTCCGCGAGGAAACCGTCCTGAAATGCAACGACACGTAACTTTCCGCGCACCGCGCCGAGCAGCTCGCCGGGCGCGAGCAGAAATGCGGGGTTCGACGGCTTGCCGACGGCTTCGTTGCCCCGCGCGAAGGTTTCGTAGATCAGCACGCCGGCGGGCGCCAGCGCGTCCAGCAATTGGGGAAAGAGCGGACGATGCAGATAGTTGGTCACGACGACGGCCGCGAAGCGCACGCCAGCGGCAAGCGGCCATGGGCAGTTTTCGATGTCGGCGGCGAGCGTCGTGATGCTGCAAACGCCGTCCATCGTGGCCAGTGCGGCCGCATCGCGGTCGATGGCCGTCACGGGATGGCCGCGCGACGCGAAAAAACGCGCATGGCGCCCTGCGCCCGACGCCACGTCGAGCACCGCGCCGCCGCCTTCCACCAGATGTGCCCAGCGCTTCACCCAGCGCGACGGCTCGCCGATGGCCACATGGCTTGCGCAATTCACGCCGGGAAGCTCGCTGCTCATCGTCCGCCTGTCGCTGGCATCAGGTGTACGCGAGGCCCATCGCCTCGCGCACGTCGCGCATCGTCTCCGACGCGAAACGGCGCGCCTTGTCGCAGCCGTCGGCGACGATCGCGCGCAGCAAGGACGGATCGTCCATGTACTTCTGCGCGCGTTCGAGCATCGGCTGCTGCTCGCGCAGGATGCCCTCGATCACCGGCTGCTTGCATTCCAGGCAGCCGATGCCCGCCGAGCGGCAACCCTTCTGCACCCAGTCGTGCGTGTCCTTGTCGGTGTAGACCTGATGCAGCTGCCACACCGGGCACTTGTCGGGATCGCCCGGGTCGGTGCGGCGCACGCGCGCCGGATCGGTCGGCATCGTGCGGACTTTCTTCGTGATCGTCTCCGCGTCCTCGCGCAGACCGATCGTGTTGCCGTACGACTTCGACATCTTCTGGCCGTCGAGGCCGGGCATCCGCGACGCTTCCGTCAACAGCACCTGCGGCTCGACGAGGATGATCTTGCGCGAGCCTTCGAGATAGCCGAACAGACGCTCGCGATCGCTCATCGACAGGCTCTGCGACTCCTGCAACATCGCACGGGCCTGCTCGAGCGCTTCATCGTCGCCTTCCTGCTGATACGCGTTGCGCAGCTCGTGATACAGCTTCGAGCGCTTGCCGCCCAGCTTCTTCGCAGCTTCCAGCGCCTTCTCTTCGAAGCCCGGCTCGCGGCCGTACAGATGGTTGAAGCGGCGCGCGAGTTCGCGCGTCATCTCGACGTGCGGCACCTGGTCTTCGCCGACGGGCACGAGCGACGCGCGGTACAGCAGAATGTCGGCCGCCATCAGCACGGGATAGCCGAGGAAGCCATACGTGGACAGATCCTTGTCCTTCAGCTTCTCCATCTGCTCCTTGTACGTCGGCACGCGTTCGAGCCAGCCGAGCGGCGCGCTCATACCGAGCAGCAGCGACAGCTCCGCATGCTCGGGCACGCGGCTCTGGATGAAGAGCGTTGCCTGCGCCGGATCGATGCCCGATGCGAGCCAGTCGATCAGCACTTCCCACACGTTCTTTTCGATCACGTCGGGCGTTTCGTAGTGGGTCGTCAGCGCATGCCAGTCGACCACGCAGAAAAAGCACGGATACTCGGACTGCAGGCGCACCCAGTTTTTCAGCACGCCGTGATAGTGGCCGAGGTGCAGCGAGCCGGTGGGCCGCATGCCGGAGAAGATACGGTCGGGGTACATGGTTTTGGATTAGAAAAGCGAAACGAGAGGAGTCAGGATAGCCGTGACGGCTTCATAGCCGATATTGACGAGCGGACGCAGCCAGAAGCGCGTCAACGTGCCCGTCATCACAAGCGCCATCACGATGAAAAAGCCATACGGCTCGAGGCGCGCCAGCATCATCGCCGGACGCACGGGCAGCAGCGCCGTCAGCACGCGTCCGCCGTCGAGCGGCGGCAGCGGAAAGAGATTGAGCACGCCGAGCACGAGATTCACGCCGACGCCCGCGGCCGCCATGCGCGTGAAGAATGGCTCGTCGACGTGCATGAGGGCGAGCGACACGCCGAACACGCCCCACACGAGCGCCTGAACGAAGTTGCACACCGGGCCCGCGAGCGCGACCCACAGCGAGCCCCAGCGCGGATTGCGCAGATTGCCGAACGCGACGGGCACGGGCTTCGCGTAGCCGAACATGAACGCGCCGCTCGTGGCGAAGTAAAGCAGCAGCGGAATGAAGATCGTGCCGAGCGGGTCGATGTGGCGCATTGGATTGAACGACACGCGCCCGAGCACGTAAGCGGTGTTGTCGCCGAGCATGCGCGCGACGTAGCCGTGCGCAGCCTCATGCAGCGTGATCGCGAAGATCACGGGGAGCGCGTAGACGACGATGGTCTGTATCAGGGAGGAATCCATATTGCTCTATTGTAACAACGCCGTCTTGCGGCCCTGTCGGCTTTCGCTCATGTAACGATCAGGCCGTCTCTTCGAGACCGAACGGCGCGAGAGAGCCGCGCCCCGCTCGCACCAGCACGGGCTCCTCGCCCGTCAGGTCGATCACCGTCGATGGCTCGCACGGGCACGCGCCGCCGTCGATCACCAGATCGAGCTGTTTTTCGAGCCTTTCGCGGATTTCCTCCGGATCGTTCAGCGGCTCCGTTTCGCCCGGCATGATCAGCGTCGAGCCGAGCAGCGGCTGGCCGAGTTCTTCGAGTATCGCAAGCGTGATTGCGTGGTCCGGCACGCGCAGGCCGATCGTCTTGCGCGACGGATGAGACAGGCGGCGCGGCACTTCCTTGGTCGCCTGCAGCACGAACACGTAGGGGCCGGGCGTCACCGATTTGATCAGACGGTATTGGCGGTTGTCGACGATCGCGAAGTTCGCCAGCTCGGACAGATCGCGTACGAGCAGCGACAGCAACTGCCGCTCGTCGATGCCGCGGATGCGCCGCACGCGGTCGACAGCGGTCTTGTTGTCGAGCTGGCACGCGAGCGCATAGCTGGAATCAGTCGGCAGCGCGACCACGCCGCCGCTTTCGATGACCTGGGCCGCCTGCTTGATCAGACGCGGCTGCGGATTGTCCGGATGTAGCCGAAAGTATTGGGACATGATGTCGGTCAGGAAGTCGGGGAACAGCGACAGCGTATTCACGCAGCGCGCGTGCCCGCGCGGGCGCGAATTCAGAGCTTACAGCCAACGTTCCCAGACTGGCTTCAGATCCGACGGCAGCGGCGGCAGGCCGCCCAGTTCGACGCGGCCTTCACCCGCCGCATGGAAATCGGACCCGCGCGATGCCTCGAAGCCGAAGCGACGCGCGACGTCCGCATATTCGCGGTATTGATCAGGCGTGTGGCTTCCCGTGACGACTTCGATCGCCTTGCCGCCGAGATCAATGAACTCGGCGAACAACGCGTCGAATTCGGTCGGCGTGTATGCGTAGCGGCCTGGGTGCGCGATCACCGCTTCGCCGCCCGCAGCCTTGATCCACCTGATGGAGTCGGCGAGCTTGGACCAGCGATGCGGCACATAGCCCGGCTTGCCTTCGCCGAGAAAGCGCGAGAACACATCCTGCGTATCCTTCGCGTGGCCCTGCTCGACCATGAAGCGCGCGAAATGCGTGCGCGAGATCATGTCGGGATTCGACACGTATTTCAGCGCGCCTTCATACGCGTCGGGAATGCCGAGCGTGGCCAGCTGATCGCCGATCGCTTCGGCCCGCGCGGCGCGCCCGTTGCGCGTGCGATAGAGCCCGTCGAGCAGTTCCTTGCAGGCGGGATCGACATGCAGGCCGACGATGTGAATCGTGCGCGACGCCCATGTGACCGAGATCTCGACGCCGTCCAGATACTGCATGCCTAGCGCCTCGGCAGCCTCGCGCGCCTCCGCCTGACCACCCACTTCGTCGTGATCGGTCAGCGCCCACAGCGTCACGCCGCCCGCATGCGCGCGGCGCGCGACTTCGGCGGGCACAAACGCGCCGTCGGACACAGTGGAATGGCAATGCAAGTCGGCGTTCATCGTCGTATGGATAAGCTGAACGTCTCATTCTACTGCAACGCAGTAAGCAAACGCAGAGGAATCAGCGGCCCGATCCGCGACTCGCGCTACGCGCAAAAGCCTTCGATCAGCGCGGCAACCCGCTCGGGCTGATCGTGATGGACCATGTGGCCCGCATCGTCGACGAACGCTTCGCGCCAGTCGGCAAACGCGCGGAAGCGCGCCTTGAATTCGTCGAGCGGAATGTCGCCCGCCAGCACCGGGAGCGTCGGCGATGCCGTCGCTTCCACGTGCAGTACCTTCGCGCGCACGTTCGCCCAGACGGCCATCACTTCGTCGAGCCGGTACAGCAGCGGCCCGCGAATCTTGTGCGCAGGATCGGCGAGCAGCACGTAGCCGCCCTTGCCGTCCGGCTTCGACCAGTGCTGCGCGAGAAAACGCGCGCGTTGCGGGGCCAGTCGCGCGTTGGTCTTGATGAGGCGCGCGGCGACATCGTCGAGTGTCGCGTACGGGCGCAGCGACGGTGGCTCGCGCAATTCGTCGAGCCAAGTCGCGAGACGGCGCGGCAATTGCGATGCCTTCGACGGCGCGAGCCCGAACCCTTCCAGGTCGACCACGCGCCGCACCCGCTCCGGCCGCACGCCCGCGTACAGACAGACGACGTTCGCGCCCATGCTGTGCCCGACGAGATTCACTTCGCCCGTCGGCGCGTAGTGATCGAGCAGCGCGTCGAGGTCGGCCAGATACTCCTGGAACCAGTAGTGACCGCCGCCTTTCCCCGCGACGGGCCAGTCGGACAGCCCGAAACCGCGCGCATCGGGCGCAATCACCTGCCAGTCGCCGGCGAGCGCATCGACGACGAACTGAAACGATGCCGCGACGTCCATCCAGCCATGCAGCATGAAGAGCATCGGCGCATCGGGGTTGCCCCAGCGGCGCACGTGCAGGCGCACGCCGCGCACGGTGACGAATTCGGAAACGGAGGGATTCAAAGGACGATCCATGGGGCGGCCTGAAAAGAATGATCGTTCGATTATATCGAGATAGCCAGGCCGCCGCGTGCGGGCGAGTGGAAGTCCGCTTCAGTCGTCGTCGCGCGGCTGCGCTTCGAGGCCGGCCAGCGCCGCCAGTTCCGCCTCTTCAAAGCCGGCGCTGCGCCGCGCTTCAAAATTGAAGGGCCCGCGCAATTTCGGCGCGCGATAGTCATCGGACAGACGCAGATAAGTCCGATGCGCATCAACGCCCGCCTCGTCGCACAGATGCCGGAACCAGCGATTGCCGATCAGCACATGGCCGATTTCGTCGCGCAGGATCACGTCCAGAATCGCCGCCGACGCATGATCGCCCGCCTGTTGCAGCCGCGCCCGGATCGGCGGCGACGCATCGAGTCCGCGCGCCTCCAGTGTGCGCGGCACGAGCGCCATGCGGGCGAGCACGTCGCCACGCGTGCGCTCGCACATGTCCCACAGGCCGTCGTGCGCCGGGAAGTCGCCGTACGCGTGACCGAACTCCGCGAGCCTCGCGGACAACAGCGAAAAGTGATGCGCTTCCTCCGACGCGACCTTCATCCAGTCGACGTAAAACGCCTCCGGCATGCCGCTGAAGCGCCACACGGCGTCGAGCGCAAGATTGATCGCGTTGAACTCGATATGCGCGAGCGCGTGCAGCAACACCGCGCGCCCTTCCGGCGACTGCATGCTGCGTCTGCCGAGCTTGCGCGGCTCGACGAGTTCGGGACGCGCGGGACGCCCGGGCAGCCCGACTGGCTCATCCAGCACCCGTTCCGGCGACACGGCCGCCGTACTGCCCTGCACGCGCGCATAGAGGGCCTGCGCCGCGGCTGCCTTCGTCGCGGGCACGCGCTCGCCCAGCAGGGCCAGCGCTTCGGTGCGGGCGCAAATCGGGGCATCGGTACGGGCGGAATCGGGGGAATGCATGGCGCGTTACGAAAGCGATACGTGAAAAAGGGAGGACAGCGATGCCGCCACGGCTTGGCGCGCGGGCTTATTGCACAACCGTTTACAATACGCGATCCGACCATGCAGCGCGGGATGCCGCCATCGCGCGCAACTGCCGCACCGGCCGCCGATGCGCGGCGGCAAGGCGTCCGACGACCGAGGAGACACTGTGGCAATCTACAAGCTGGGGGACGCAGCCCCGATCATTCACGAAAGCGTGTTCGTCGCAGACACGGCGACCATCATCGGTAAAGTAACGATCGAAGAGAACGCGAGCGTCTGGTTCGGCGCTTCGATCCGCGGCGACAACGAGCCGATCACCATCGGCACGGGCACCAACATTCAGGAAGGCGCCGTGCTGCATGCCGATCCTGGCTTTCCGCTGATGCTCGAAGCGAATGTGACGGTCGGTCATCAGGCGATGTTGCACGGCTGCACTGTGAAGGAAGGCGCGTTGATCGGCATCCAGGCTGTGGTCTTGAACGGAGCGGTGATCGGCCGCAATTGTCTTGTCGGAGCGGGCGCCGTCGTTACTGAAGGCAAGGTTTTTCCCGACAATTCTCTGATTCTCGGTGCACCCGCAAAGGTCGTCCGAGAATTGACTGAAGCAGATATCAAAGGCCTGCAGCGCATCGCCGATAATTACATCGAGCGCAGGGACTATTTCAAGGCGCAACTCGTCCGCATCGGCTAAGGCCTGCGGCACGACGCGTCAAGCGCGGACCTCCCACCGCGCGGTTCGACCGAGGAAAAGTTGTGAGTGATCAGTTGCAAAAATTCATGTTCAGCGCGGCGCCCGTTCGCGGCGAGATCGTTTCGCTGGCCAATACGTGGCAGGAAGTGCTGACGCGCCGGAGCTATCCCGCGCCCGTGCGGAACGTGCTCGGCGAAATGATGGCCGCGTGCGCGCTGCTGTCGGCGAATCTGAAATTCGACGGCACGCTGATCATGCAGATTTTCGGCGACGGCCCCGTGAAGATGCTCGTCGTGCAATGCAATTCGGACCTGTCGATGCGCGCGACCGCGAAGTTCGCGGGCGACGTCGCGCACACGATCGCCGACGATCTCACGCTCGTCGATCTCGTCAATGCGGGCGGCCATGGCCGCTGTGTGATCACGCTCGATCCGAAGAGCAAGACGCCCGGCCAGCAGCCGTATCAGGGCATCGTGCCACTGTCGGGTTTGGATGGGCCGCTGAAGTCGATGGCGGAAGTGCTCGAGCACTACATGCGCCATTCGGAACAGCTCGACACGCGTCTGTGGCTCGCGGCGAACGACCAACGCGCGGTCGGCATGCTGCTGCAGAAACTGCCCGGCGACGGCGGCATCGTCCCGCATCCCAGCGAAATCGACGCCGATACGTGGAATCGCCTCTGCACGCTCGGCGGCACGCTGTCGACCGACGAACTGCTGGGCGAAGAACCCACCACGCTGTTCCGGCGCCTGTTCTGGCAAGAAAACGTCCAGCATTTCGAGCCGGCGAGAACGCGCTTCGAATGCACGTGCTCGCGCGAAAAAGTCGGCCGCATGCTGAAGATGCTGGGACGCGAGGAAGTGGACAGCGTGATCGAAGAGCGCGGTCACGTCGAGATTCATTGCGAGTTCTGCAATCAGCGGTATGAGTTCGACCCCGTCGACGTGGCGCAGCTTTTCGTCGCGAGCGGGCTCTCACAGGGAGTGGCGCCGGCCGCCGACCAGCGGCATTGAGCCGGAACAGACTGCGTCGCCGCAAGCCGCTCTCGCCGGCGAGCGGCGCAGTATCATCGGACATTGGCGGTTGCCTGATTATCGAAAGCGCTGATAGCGGAATTGCTTAGGCATCCGATCGATGGAGGTCGAAATGAATACCCTTGCCCTGTTACTCGCCGCTCGTCCATTCCGGATGTCCGCGCTTGCGCTTGTTGCCAGCGCTATCGCTTTGTCCGGCTGCATGATGGACCCGCCTGGTCCGTCGCCGATTTACAGCCGCTTGCCCGCCGACCAGTCAGGCGTCGCGGCGACTGCGCATCCGCTCACGCCGGAAGAGCGCGCGCGTTACGACGCAATCGACAGGCAGGTGATGATCGAGCAAAACGAGGCCATGGCCGCCGATGCCGCTGCGCAGGCCTGGTCGCGCTACGCCGCGCCCCCCGTCACTGTCTACGGCAGTTACTCCAGCGGCGGCTGGGGACATGGCTGGGGCACGGGCATCGGCTATGGGTACGCGCCGGGCTGGGGTTGGGGCTGGTAATACACCCCTTGAACTGACTTGAACTGACTGCTTGCGTGAACGGGCGCAACCCGTCCCGCTCGATCGACCAGCACGATCAAAAACAAAAGGCGCGGTTCATGACGAACCGCGCCTTTTTCGTTGCAACCGCACCGCCTTCTCGTCACGCCGCGCCGGACATCAACCCGGCTTCTTCTCCTTTGCATCCTTTTTCGAGTGCTTGCGATCTGGCTTCGCGCGCGATTCCGGGTTCGGCACCACGCGCAACGGCGCGCCCGTGATCTGCCCGCGCGTCGACGTATTCGATTGCGCGGCGCTCGAAGCGGACAGCGGCGCGTTCGGCGACACGAACTGCACGAACACTTCGCTGTCCTTGACCATGCCCATTTCGTAGCGGGCACGCTCTTCGACGGCGGCCGAGCCGTTCTGCAGATCCTGCACTTCGCCCTGAATGCGCTCGTTGCGCGTCTTCTCGTCGGCGTTCTTTTTCAGCTGCTGCGCGAGTTCCTGTTGCAGCTCGTGAACGCGCAGCCAGCCGCCATGGCCCCACCACAGCGGATATTGGATCAGCACCAGCAGGACGAGCAGAACGACGGTGACGAGCCGCATGAATTGAATTGCAGGGTGGAATACGAGCCGCCCTGCGCTGTACGCAGGGCGGCAAGGGTGAGTCAGTAGCGAAGCATAACCGTTTTAACGGTTATTGAGACAAATTGTTGACGGCAAGCGTCACTCTCGCGCGTCGACCTGTCTCGAAGGGTGCCGATCGGGCGTCGTTCAACGCAGGTTGTAGAACGCCGACTTGCCCGGGTAGCTGGCGATATCGCCCAGATCTTCCTCGATGCGCAGCAGCTGGTTGTACTTCGAGATACGGTCGCTGCGCGACAGCGAGCCCGTCTTGATCTGACCGGCGTTCAAGCCGACCGCGATGTCCGCGATAGTCGAATCTTCCGTTTCGCCAGAGCGGTGCGAAATCACGGCCGTGTAGCCCGCGCGCTTGGCCATTTCGATTGCCGCGAAGGTTTCCGTCAGCGTGCCGATCTGGTTGATCTTGATCAGGATCGAATTCGCGATGCCCTTTTCGATGCCTTCCTTCAGGATGCGCGTGTTCGTCACGAACAGGTCGTCGCCGACCAGCTGGATTTTCTTGCCGAGCTTGTCGGTGAGCAGCTTCCAGCCTTCCCAGTCGCCTTCGTGCATGCCGTCTTCGATCGAGACGATCGGGAACTTGTCGGCCAGCGTGGACAGATAGTCCGTGAATTCCGCCGACGACAATTGAAGGCCTTCGCCCGCCAGCTGGTACTTGCCGTCGTGGTAGAACTCGCTCGCTGCGCAGTCGAGCGCGAGCAGCACGTCTTCACCGGCGCGGTAGCCGGCCTTCTCGATCGCCTGCAGGATGGTCGACAGGCACTCGTCGTTGCTGCCGAAGTTCGGCGCGAAGCCGCCTTCGTCGCCGACTGCGGTGCTCATGCCGCGGTCCGACAGGATCTTCTTCAGCGCGTGGAACACTTCGGCGCCGCAGCGCAGCGCTTCGCGGAACGTCGGCTGGCTGACGGGGACGATCATGAATTCCTGGATATCCAGGCTGTTGTTCGCGTGCGCGCCGCCGTTGACGATGTTCATCATCGGGACGGGCAACTGCATCGCGCCCGAGCCGCCGAAATAGCGGTACAGCGGCAGGCCGGCTTCTTCAGCGGCGGCCTTCGCGACGGCCATCGACACGGCCAGCATCGCGTTCGCGCCCAGGCGCGACTTGTTGTCGGTGCCGTCCAGCTCCAGCAGCGTCTTGTCGAGGAATGCCTGCTCGGAAGCGTCGAGACCCATGATCGCTTCGGAGATTTCAGTGTTGATGTGCTCGACGGCCTTCAGCACGCCCTTGCCGCTGTAGCGGCCGGCTTCGCCGTCGCGCAGTTCGATCGCTTCGCGCGAGCCCGTCGATGCGCCCGACGGAACGGCCGCGCGGCCCATCGTGCCCGATTCGAGCAGCACGTCGCATTCGACGGTGGGGTTGCCTCGCGAATCGAGAATCTCGCGACCGATGATATCTACGATAGCACTCATGGTTTCCTCTGAAATGACGATGAATTCTTAAGGTGAGACGTCCGGTTCAGTTGGACTACTCGCGTCCGGACGCGTTCGACGACCATCGGGTTGGTGCGCGCGGGCCACGCCTGATCATGGCGAAGCTCGCGCGCCCGCGCATCAGTTGAAATTGAAATCGCTCTCGAGGAACGGCGTGCGCTTCACGGCCTGATCGAGCGTCATCAGCGTCTCGAGCAGGTCGGCCATGCGATGCAGCGGCACGGCATTGGGACCGTCCGACTTCGCTTCGGCCGGCCTCGGGTGCGTTTCCATGAATAGACCCGCGACGCCCGTCGCGACGGCCGCGCGCGCCAGCACCGGGACGAACTCGCGCTGGCCGCCCGAACTCGTGCCCTGCCCGCCCGGGAGCTGCACCGAATGCGTCGCGTCGAACACGACGGGCGCGCCCGTTTCGCGCATGATCGCGAGCGAGCGCATGTCCGACACGAGGTTGTTATAGCCGAACGACACGCCGCGCTCGCACGCCATGAAGCGGTCTTCCGACAGACCGGCTTCACGCGCCGCATCGCGCGCCTTGTCGATCACGTTCTTCATGTCGTGCGGCGCGAGAAACTGGCCCTTCTTGATGTTGACGGGCTTGCCCGAACGCGCGCACGCATGGATGAAATCAGTCTGACGGCACAGGAACGCGGGCGTTTGCAGCACATCGACCACCGATGCGACCGGGCCGATTTCTTCTTCCGAGTGAACGTCGGTCAGAACGGGTACGCCGAGCTGACGCTTCACTTCGGACAGAATGCGCAAGCCCTCATCCATTCCAAGACCGCGAAACGACTTGCCGCTGCTGCGATTGGCCTTGTCGTAAGAGGACTTGTAGATGAACGGAATCTTCAACTTTGCGCAGATTTCCTTCAGCTTGCCGGCCGTGTCGATCGTCATCTGTTCGGATTCGACGACACAGGTGCCCGCGATCAGGAAAAACGGCTTATCGAGGCCGATTTCGAAATCGCCCAGTTTCATACTTGCTCCTCGACGCTCGCTTCGCGATGCGCGCGCGCCGCTTCGACGAACGCCTTGAAAAGCGGATGGCCGTCGCGCGGCGTCGACGTGAATTCAGGGTGGAACTGGACGCCGACGAACCACGGGTGCATCGAACGCGGCAGTTCCATCATTTCCGGCAGATCTTCGCTCGGGGTATGCGCGCTGATGATAAGGCCGCCGGTTTCGAGCTGGGGCACGTAGCGGTTATTGACCTCATAACGGTGACGGTGGCGCTCGTTCACGTCCTTGCCGTAGATCTCTTCGGCCATCGTGCCCGGCTTGATCGGGCAGCGCTGCGAGCCGAGGCGCATCGTGCCGCCCAGATCGGATTCTTCCGTACGCTTCTCAACCTTGCCTTCGCGGTCGTACCACTCGGTGATCAGCGCGACGACGCGATGCGGCGTAGCCGGGTCGAACTCTGTGCTGTTCGCATCCTTCAGGCCCACGACATCGCGTGCGAATTCGATCACGGCCAGCTGCATGCCGAGGCAGATGCCGAGATACGGCACCTTCGCTTCGCGTGCATAGCGGATCGCCTTGATCTTGCCTTCGGTGCCCCGACGGCCGAAGCCGCCAGGCACGAGCACGGCATCGAGATGCCGGAGGCCGTCGACACCGTTTTCTTCCAGCTCTTCAGAGTCGATGTATTCGATGTTGACGCGGGTCGACGTATGGATCGACGCATGGCGCAGCGCCTCGATCAGCGACTTGTACGACTCCGTCAGTTCGACGTACTTGCCGACCATGCCGATCGTCACTTCGCTCTTCGGGTTCTCGAGCTTCTCGACCATTTCCGACCAGATCGACAGATCCGCAGGCTTGGCCGACAGCTTCAGCTCTTCGCAGATCAGTTCGTCGAGGCCCTGGTCGTGCAGCATCTGCGGAATCTTGTAGATGCTGTCGACGTCCCACACCGAGATCACGGCGTCTTCCGGCACGTTCGAGAACATCGAGATCTTTGCGCGCTCGTCGTCGGGGATGCGGCGGTCGGCGCGGCACAGCAGCACGTTCGGATAGATACCGATTTCGCGCAGCTTTTGCACGCTGTGCTGCGTGGGCTTGGTTTTCAGTTCGCCCGCGGTGGCGATGAACGGAACCAGCGTCAGGTGCACGAAGCACGCGCTGTTGCGGCCGAGGCGCAGGCTCATCTGACGCGCGGCTTCGAGGAACGGCAGCGATTCGATGTCGCCGACCGTGCCGCCCACTTCGACGATCGCGACATCCGGCTCGCCGCACGTCGCGGATGCCGCGCCGCGCTCGACGAATGCCTGGATTTCGTTCGTGATGTGGGGGATGACCTGAACCGTCTTGCCGAGATAGTCACCGCGGCGTTCCTTGCGGATCACCGATTCGTAGATCTGGCCCGTCGTGAAGTTATTGGCCTTGCGCATCTTCGTGCTGATGAAGCGCTCGTAGTGGCCGAGGTCGAGGTCCGTCTCAGCGCCGTCTTCCGTCACGAACACTTCGCCGTGCTGAAACGGGCTCATCGTGCCGGGGTCGACGTTGATGTAGGGATCTAGCTTGAGGAGGGTGACTTTCAGACCGCGCGATTCGAGGATCGCGGCGAGGGAAGCGGCGGCAATACCCTTGCCGAGGGAAGAAACTACGCCGCCGGTGACGAAAACATATTTGGTCATCGCTGGATGCTCGCGGGAAAAACGGATTATACCCGAACGTGCCGTTTCAGCCCAGCCTGAGGCGGCTCCCTCGCACCCGATCGAACGTGCTTTTTGACGCATCCGCGGCATCGCTCCCGATATGCGGATCGGGACTTTGCGCTTCGCCCGCTTTTTGGTTTTCTCTTGCTTTTTCGTGAGCTTGCCGCGCGGTGTTTCAGCAACGCTCGACAACCTTCGGCAATGTTCAGCAGCCCTCAGTCCAGCTCGCGCAGCAGCCGCTGCACGGCACGCGCCGTCTCCAGCGGCCGCTCCATCGGGAAAAGATGACTTCCTTCGATCCACTCGAAGTGGTCGCCCGTCAGCCGCCGCGTCGCATGCAGACCGGCCTGCCGCACCTCCAGCGAGCGCGTCCCGGCCACGAACCCGACGGGCACGGGCGCGCCCCGCGCGAGGCGGCTTCCGGACGTGTGCGGCAACGTCCGGTAGATCAGGTATTCCGTCTGCCGGTCGAAGGCCAGTTCGCGCGTGCCGTCCGCGGAGACCTGCGGAATGCCGAACTCGATGTAGTCGGACAGCACCCGCTCGTCCCACCGCGCGAACGCCGGCTTCGCGTGAAAGTGGCGCCACGCTTCGTCGCGGCTGGCCCAGCGCGTGCGCCGCTTGCGCGTCGCCGCGGCCGGCGACAGCCTTTCGTCGAGCCCCGTCCACTGCGACACGCGCAGCATGCTGCTCTGCCAACCCGCGATCACGGGCGAATCGAGCATCACTACGCCCCGCACCCACTGCGGCTTTTTCAGCGCCGCCTTCAGCGAGAGATAGCCACCCAGAGAATGCCCGACCAGCCACACCGGATTCTCATAAGAACGCTCGATGTCATCCAGCAACTCTTCGACGAGATGCGGCCAGTCGCGCGTCACGGGATAGCGCGCGTCGTGTCCGATCCGCTCGATGAATCGCAACTCGTAGTCATCTGCCAGCTCCGCGAAGATCGTCCGATACGTGGACGCCGGAAACCCGTTTGCATGTGAGAAATGGATGATGTTTTTCAAGCGCTGCCCCCTCCGTTTTAGTTCGTTTTAGTTCGTTCTAGTCCGTTCTCAATCGCGCCTTCATGGGCCGGTGATCGTGTCCATCCAGTACCGGCGATGCGTCTGCCGGTACCGCTCCAGCGACAACGTCGCGCCATCCGCCTCGATACGCGCGGCGCCATCGTCGTCGCTGCGCGAGAGTTCGATGCGTCGCGCTCGGTACCGCTCGTAGACGCCCAATTGGGGATGATGAAACCGGTTGCGATAGCCTACCTGAAATACCGCAATGGACGGCTCGATCGAGTCGAGGAACGGCTCGGTCGACGAAGTCCTGCTGCCATGATGCGGCACGAGCAGAACCTGCGCGCGCAACGCCGCGCGGTCGCGCGCGAGCAGCGTGCGTTCGACGGGCGCTTCGATGTCCGCGGCCAGCAAGGCCGTCATCGGCATTCTCGCGGCGACGGGCATTTGAACGCGCGCGCCGTCATGAAGAGCGCCGGGTGCGCTCACGCGCAGCACGCAGCAATGCGCGTTCGGCTTGCCTTGCAACGGTCCCGGATCGGGCCACAGTATCGCGAAGTCGACGCCGTCCCATCGCCAGTGCTGGCCCGCCGCGCAGCGCACGGTTTGCGCCCCCGCCTGACGCGCCTGAATCCAGAGCGGATTGTCGGGCACGAGACCGGCCAGCAGTTGCCGCACGGCGATTGCGTCGAGCACGGCGGGCGCGCCGCCCGAATGATCGGAGTCCGCGTGGCTGATGACCAGCGCATCGAGCGTCGAAATGCCCGCCGACTGCAGATATGGCACGACGATGCGTTCGCCCGCATGCGTCGATTCGGGACCGGGGCCGGCGTCGAAAAGCAGCGTATGACGCGCCGTTTCGACGACGATCGACGAGCCCTGGCCGATATCGAGCGCCGTCAGGCGGAAGGTTCCGTCGGCGGGCGCGGACGACGCGGGCGCGAGCAGCGGCAGCCACGTGAGCGGAGCGGCCCAGCGCAACGGCCAGCCGGACGGCGCGAGAGACCACGCGACGCCGACGGCTGCCGACGCAATCGCCCACGCACCCGGCTGCGGCAATTGCCAGATCGTCCAGGCAGGCCCCGACAGCATGTGCAACGCGCTCGCGAGCCATTCGAGCAACCAATGCGCGAAGCGAAACGCGAACGCATCGAGCGGCGCCGGCAACGCAACGCCCGCAATCACAGCCGGCGTCACGAAGGCGCTGACCCAGGGAATCGCAAACGCATTCGCGACAGGGCCGATCAACGGAATCTGCGAGAAGAAGACCACCGTCAATGGCGCGAGGGCGACCGTCACCGCGAACTGCACGCGAGCGCCGCTGCGTATCCGTTCGATGGTTGCGCCGAGTCGCGAGCGCATGAAATCGGCGCAACGCGCGGCGATCGAACGCTCGCGCGCTTCATCCCGTTGCGGGTCCGATGGCTCGTTTCGAACGAGGCGCATCCGTGACGACATCGCGAACAGAATCGCGCCGACTGCGCAGAATGACAGCCAGAATCCCGCCGACACCACCGCCCACGGATCGACGAGCAGCACGAGCCCGAGCGCCCACGCGAGCACCATCGAAGGCGCGGCGCGCCTTCCGCCGACGTATGCGAGCGCAACGACGCACGCCATCCATAGCGAGCGCTGCGCGGGCACGTTGAAGCCCGCGAGCGCCGCATGAAACGCGGCGAACAAGGCTCCGCTCGCGATGGCCACTTTCTGCGCGGGCACGAAGAGCGGCCAGCTTCGCCCGATGAAAAACGAGCGGCGCCATAACGCACTCATCAGCCAACCCGCGAGTCCCGCGACAAAGCCGATATGCAAGCCCGAGATCGCGACCAGGTGGCTCGTGCCCGTGCGGCGCATCAAAAGCCAATCGGCGGTGCTGACGGCATCCTGGGCGCCGATCGCAAGTGCGACGACGATGCCGTAATGCGGCGCATCGCCCAACACGGCGGCAACGCGCTCGCGAATCGCCCATCGCCAGCGATCGATCACGATACCCACGCCGTTCGCCATGCCCCGCAGCCGCACGGCCTGCGACGGCGCGCTCACGTAGCCCGTCGCCCGAACGTCGCGCGCCAGCAGAGCCGCTTCGCCATCGCGCACGCCCCAGTTCGCATTGCCATGCGGACGCTTGAGGCGCACGTTCAGGCGCCAGCGCGAGCCGGGCTCGAGCGCGGGAGCCGGCGCGTCGTCCGCGATCCATGACAGTTGCAGCGTGCGGGGAAAGCGTTCGACGGGTGCATCGGCCGATTCGACCGAGAAGAGAAAGCGCGTGCCGTCCGCGCTGCGAGTCGGCAAGCCTTTGACCGATCCGCTCACGACGATGTCGCGCCCTTCCCACGCATGCGGCAACTCGAACGCAAGGCGCGTCTGCGCGCGCCACGACG
Source organism: Paraburkholderia phymatum (assembly GCF_040965635.1). Taxonomy (GTDB): domain Bacteria; phylum Pseudomonadota; class Gammaproteobacteria; order Burkholderiales; family Burkholderiaceae; genus Paraburkholderia; species Paraburkholderia phymatum_B. The sequence continues at coordinate 211,304 of NZ_JBFRCH010000005.1, read as the reverse complement.
CGTAGCCGAAGCCGATGCATCCGGCAGCGCAAAACACCGCGCACCATCCCGCACGGATCGTCCACGCGCCGCCGCGTCGAAAGCAGATGCACGCGATAACGATCAGCGCGCCAATGACGACCCAAAGCCCCAGCAACCCGAGCCATCCCGGCAGCGACGCCTGCTGCTGCAGCCACACGACGCCCAACGCAAATCCGCACCATACTGCCCGCATGCCACCTCCGCGCCTGATGCTCGCGTTACATCGCCGGGATACTAATCAGGAAGCCGAACTATCAACGGCGACAACCCCCAAACGCGAGCCAAACAGTAATTATGCAGAGTAAAGCGCGAGCCGCGGCAATGCGGCGTGCGCATTAGCCGTTGTGCCTATCGCAAGCTCGTTTTTGTCGATGCCGCGCTGCTCGGCGAGGATTGCGCCGATGGCCGGAATCTGATCCGGCGTGTTGCGCTGCCTGTAGAGCCATGCGGGCGCGATATCGGGCGCATCGGTTTCGACGACGAGCGCATCGAGCGGCAATTGCGCCGCGAGCCGGCGAATCTGCAATGCGCGCTCGAACGTCACGTTGCCGCCAAAACCGAGATGCATGCCGTGATCGATGAACGCCTGTGCCTGCTGGAAACTGCCGTTGAACGCATGCGCAATGCCACGATGCACCTGGTTGCGCCGCAAGCCCTTCAGCACCTGATCCTGCGATTTGCGCACATGGCAGATCACGGGCAGATCGAACTCGCGCGCGAGCTTCAGCTGCTCGTTGTAGTAGAACTGCTGGGTCTCGTCGTCGAGTCCGGGCACGAAATAGTCGAGCCCGATTTCGCCCAGCCCGACGAACAGCGGATCGTCGAGACTCGCCTCGATCTCCATGCGCAGCGCGTCGAGATCGGATGGCTGCGCCTGCGGCGTAAAGAGAGGATGAATGCCGAGCGCATACGCTCCGCCCTTCACGCGATGCGCGAGTTCACGCACCGTCGAGAAATTGCTACGCGCAATGCCCGGAATCACGAGCCGGCTCACACCTGCTTCGCGCGCCGCGTCCGCGACGGCGTCGCGGTCCGCGTCGAATTCCGAAGCGTCGAGATGACAGTGAGTATCGATCCACATGCGCGCAGCCTCGTGCCGATCGTGTCGGCCAGTGTCGAATGAAAACGCGGACGTCAGACGGGAACCGTCGGCTCCTCGTACAGCACGCCGTCGCGCAGACGCAAGGTCCGGTCGCAGCGCGCTGCCAGATCGGGATCGTGTGTGACGATCACGAAGCTCGTCGACAGCGTGTTCGACAGTTCCAGCATCAGGTTGAACACGGTATCGGCCGTGCCGCCGTCGAGGTTGCCCGTCGGCTCGTCGGCGAGCACGCAGGCGGGCTTCGTCACCAGCGCGCGCGCAATCGCGACGCGCTGGCGCTCGCCGCCCGACAGCTCGCCCGGTCGATGCTTCGCCCGATGCGCGAGCCCCACGCGTTCGAGCATGCCGAGTGCCTGGGCGCGTGCGTCCTCCGTCGTCATGCGGCGGATGCGCAGCGGCATCGCGACGTTGTCGAGCGCGCTGAACTCCGGCAGCAGGTGATGGAACTGATAGACGAAGCCGAGCGCGCGGTTGCGCAGATCGTTGCGCTCGCGCTCGGAGAGCTTCGTGAACGGCTTGCCCATCACTTCGACGTGGCCAGCGCTCGGGTCGTCGAGTCCGCCGAGCACGTGCAGCAGCGTGCTCTTGCCGGAGCCGGAAGCGCCGACGATCGCGAGCTTCTCGCCGCGCCGCACCGACAGCTCAGTGTTGCTCAATACAGGCACGTTCAGGCCGCCCTGGACGAACGCTTTCGAAATGCCCGTCGCTTCGAGCACATAAGGGTGCAAACCCGGATGCAAACCCGTCTCGTCAGTAGCCATCAGATTCTTGTTGGGACGATCATTCATAGCGCAACGCCTCCGCAGGACGGACCTTGGCGCCACGCCAGCTCGGATACAGCGTCGCGAGACACGACAGCACGAACGCGATCACGCCGATCTTGACGACATCGCCGGGGACGAGTTCGGACGGCAGTTCGCTGATGAAGTACACGGACGGCGGCAGGAATTGCACGCCGAGCACGTGCTCGATCATCGGCACGAGCCACGGAATGCTCCACGCGATCAGACAGCCGAGCGCGACGCCGAGGCCCGTGCCGACGAAACCGATCGTCATGCCCTGCACGACGAAGATCTTCATGATCGAGCCGGGCTGCGCGCCGAGCGTGCGCAGAATCGCGATGTCGGCCTGCTTGTTCGTCACCGTCATCACCAGCGACGACACGAGGTTGAACGCCGCCACCGCGATGATCAGCGTGAGGATGATGAACATCATGCGCTTCTCGATCTGCACCGCCGAGAACCACGTCTTGTTCTGCTGGGTCCAGTCTCGGATGTAGAGATCGCCGGACAGCGTGCGCGCCAGCTGATGCGCGACTTCCGGCGCGCGCTGCATGTCCTTGAGCCGCAGCCGCACGCCCGTCGGCGCGGGCAGACGGAAGAGCGCCTGCGCATCCTTGATGTTGACTAGCGCGAGCGTGCTGTCGTACTCGTAGTGACCGGACTCGAAGATGCCGACCACATTGAACTGCTTCAGGCGCGGCAGCATGCCCGCCGGCGTCATCGAGCCTTCGGGCGCGACCAGCGTGATCTTGTCGCCCGCCATCACGCCGAGGTTCGCCGCGAGATCCGCGCCAAGCACGATGCCGAATTCGCCGGGCTTCAGTTCGTTCAGGCTGCCCGCCTTCATCTCCTTGCCGATGTCCGACACTTCCGGCTCCACCGACGGCTCGACGCCGCGCAGCGCGACGCCGCTCACGGCGTCCTGGCGCGTCAGCAGCGCCTGCGCCTCGACATAGGGCGCCGCGCCGATCACTTCCTTGTTCTGCTTCGCCTCTTTCGCGGTCAGTTGCCAGTCCGGCATCGAGCCTGTCGGCGAAAAGATTTCGACGTGCGCGAGCACCGACAGCATGCGGTCGCGCACCTCCCTCTGGAAGCCGTTCATCACCGACAGCACGACGATCAGCGCGGCCACGCCGAGCGCGATGCCCGACATCGACACGAGCGCGATGAACGAGATGAAGCCGTTACCCGTGGTGCGTTTGCCGGCGCGCGTGTAGCGCCAGCCAATCTGCCATTCATATGGAAGTTTCAAGCGAGTCCTCTTCAGCGCGCTTGCGCTGTTCTGCATGGGCGAGACCTTCGTGCGCCGTGCGGAAAATCCGCTGCAAGCGCGAAAGCCGTGTCGATTGGGCGCGAATGACGGCCGATGGTTCCAGAACGCGGTTTGCGGCCGCTGCCTCATACGACGCATGCGCGGTGCCGGATTGTGCCGGGTCGTGCCCGATTCCAACGCTGCGCGCCCGGTCGCGCAATCATTGCGCGAATCGTACGCATTGGCGCACAAGTCGCCGTTTCCGTTCCCCGACATCGCGGATCAACGGGGCGAAGTTTGCCATACAATGCGCAGCATCATGAACGCCAACCGCCTGCACCTCCTCCTGCCCTTCGCGCTGCCCGCCGCGGCCGATGCGTCCACCGCGCTGCATTCCCTCGACATCCGGGCTCTCGACACACTGGTCGCCCGCGCGACGCTCGTCGAGCGCGTGATCGGCGAGGACTTCCAGCGCACGCTGCCGCACGAGCGCTGGGTCGCGCGCAGCTTCGGCGCGGTGCCCGCGGGAACGGCCGCCGCCGACGAGGCGCCGCTCGCGCCGTACATGTTGCTCGCCGACGGCGGCAATCCGGGCGACGCGACATGGGCCTGCGTGCAGCCCGTGCATGTGCGGATCGCGCACGACCATCTGGTGCTGATCGATCCCGCGTCGCTGGAACTGACCGACGACGATGCGCGTACGCTGCTCGGTGTCGCGCGACCGCTGATCGAGGAACTGGGCGTGCGCATCGAGGCGCCGCAGCCGTCGCGCTGGTACCTGTCGAGCGAGGCGTTCGGCACGCTGGCGGGTGCGTCGCCGCTGCGCGCGAGCGGCCGCAATATCGAAATCTGGCTGCCGCACGAAGCGCACACGGGCGAGCGCTCGCGCGCGTGGATGAAGCTGCAGAACGAAGTGCAGATGGCCTGGTTCGAGCACCCGGTGAACGAAGCGCGCGAGGCGCGCGGCCTGCCCGCCGTCAACTCGATCTGGTTCCATGCGCAAGGCGCGGCGCAGCCGGTCAAGAGCAGCTTTACGCGCGTGCTGTCGGATGCGGCGGCGACGCGCGGTCTCGCGCTCGCGGCAAAAGCGGCGACGGGCGCGCCGCCCGCGTCCTTCGACGCATGGCGTGCAAATGGCGCCAACGGCAGCGCGGCCGCCACGCTGATCGAACTCGATCCGTTCTCGGCGCCGTTCATCGAGCAGGACTGGGGCTGCTGGAACGACGCGTTCGCGACGCTCGAGCGCGACTGGTTCGCGCCCGCGCTGAACGCGTTGCAAGGGGGCGCGCTCGGCGAGCTCGGTCTCACGCTGTGCGGCGACACCGGCTCGGTGACGCTCGCCATCACGCGCGGCGATCTGCGCAAATTCTGGCGACGACGTCTTTTCGCGTCACTCTTTATCGAATGAACCGTTTTTCTGCGTACTCTTCTGCGCTTCTTCCTGGTCTCGCCGCATGACTCGAATCGTTACGCGCGCCTGCTCTCCCGCCGACGCCGAAGCTCTGATCCGCCACGGCCTGCATCCCGTCCTTGCGCGCCTGTACGCGTCGCGCGGCGTGTGCCTGCCCGATGAAATCGAAACCGGCCTCGCGCGCCTCACGCCGCCCGCGTCGCTCAAAGGCTGCGACATGGCGGCAACGCTGCTCGCCGATGCGCTCGAAGGCAAGCGTCGCATGCTCGTCGTCGCCGACTACGATTGCGACGGCGCGACGGCCTGCGCCGTCGCCGTGCGCGGCTTGCGGATGTTCGGCGCGCAGATCGACTACCTCGTGCCGAACCGCTTCGAGTACGGCTACGGCCTCACGCCGGAAATCGTCGCGCTGGCAGCGCAAGGTCCGGGCGGCCGGCCCGATCTGCTGATCACCGTCGACAACGGCATCGCGAGCGTCGATGGCGTCGAGGCGGCGAACGCGCTCGGCATCGACGTGCTCGTCACCGATCACCACTTGCCCGGCGACGAACTGCCGCCGGCGCGCGCGATCGTCAATCCGAACCAGCCGGGCTGCACGTTTCCGAGCAAGTGCATGGCGGGCGTCGGCGTGATGTTCTATGTGCTGCTCGCGCTGCGCGCGGAACTGCGCCGGCGCGGCGCGTTCGGCGACACGCGCCCGGAGCCGCGCCTCGACGGCTTGCTCGATCTCGTCGCGCTCGGCACGGTCGCCGACGTCGTCAAGCTCGACGGCAACAATCGCGTGCTGGTCGCGCAAGGCTTGCAGCGCATCCGCAACGGACGCATGCAGCCGGGCATCGCCGCCCTCTTTCGCGCGGCAGGCCGCGATGCGCGCAGCGCGTCGGGCTTCGATCTCGGCTTCGCGCTCGGGCCGCGTCTGAATGCGGCGGGACGGCTGTCGGACATGTCGCTGGGCATCGAATGCCTGACCACGGACGACGTCGGACGCGCATGGGAACTCGCGCAGCAGCTCGACACGATGAACCGCGAGCGGCGCGAAATCGAAGCGGGCATGCAGCAGCAGGCGCTCGACGATCTGTCGACGGTCGATCCCGCCGGCTCGACGACGATCACGCTCTTCAATCAGGCTTGGCACCAGGGCGTGATCGGCATCGTCGCGGGACGGCTGAAGGAAAAATTCCACCGACCGTCGTTCACCTTCGCGCCCGCAGACGTCAGCGGCGCGACCGTCAAGGGGTCGGGCCGCTCGATTCCGGGCTTCCATCTGCGCGACGCGCTCGATCTCGTGTCGAAGCGCGAGCCGGGGTTGATCCTGAAGTTCGGCGGCCATGCGATGGCGGCGGGCCTGACGATCGCGACCATGGATGTCCCGCGCTTTACGGCGGCCTTCGAGCGGGTCGGCCGCGAATGGCTGACCGAGGACGTGCTCGCGCGCACGGTCGAGACGGACGGCGATCTCGAAGATGCCTATTTCACGCCGCAATTCGTCGAGATGCTCGATGCAGCCGTCTGGGGACAGGGCTTTCCGGCGCCCGTTTTCTCGGGCGAGTTCGATGTGACGTCGCAGGCGCTGGTGAAGGACAAGCACCTGAAGCTGCAATTGATGCGCGGCCGGCAGCGCTTCAGCGCGATCTGGTTCAATCACACGCAGCCGTTGCCTGCGCGGACGGTGGTCGCCTATCGGCTTGCTGCTGATACGTGGAACGGCGTATCGCGGGTGCAGTTGATCGTCGAGCACGCGGTGTTGTAGGCCGGTAGCGGCGCCCGGCCGTCCGGCGCCTTGATCCGCTATAATTTTGGTTTTTGGTTGCGACGCTGTTTGTGGTTTTTGATGCCTTTGCGCCGGCATCCGCAATGCGGTTCGCCTTGCCCTGCGCGGGCATCCGCGTTTGCGCCTTCGCGGCGCGGGCGTTGCCCCTGTGCGGGGCGGCACTCACTTTCTTTGCCGCCGCAAAGAAAGTAAGCAAAGAAAGCGGGCTCACACCGCCAGTGCTTGACGATTACCCACGGGCCCTCAACGTCCCCGAGTTTCATACGGCAGTGTGCTGGCTTGCGTTCGTCGCCAACGCTCTGGCTAAGCGCCTGACCCGCTTCATGCACGCGTGACACGGCCGAGGGTATCGCTGTTCCAGCACCGCATGCCGGTAGTGAATGCAGGTTGCTGCGTCGTACAGGACGCCGCCCGCAGTACGCAGGCGCATCGCGTAGCGATGGTTTCCTGTGTGGCGCGAATGCCCGCACACAGTTTGCCGCAAAGGGGCGCGGGAACGTTCGGTGTCGCGGGCCGCAACGCGGGTGCATGAAGCGGGTGAGGCGTTCAGGTAGTGCGCTGGCAACGAACATGAGCCATGTGTGCTGCCGGCTGAAGGATGGGGACGTTGAGAGCCCGTGGGTAATACAGAGCACTGGCGGTGTGAGCGGCTTTCTTTTGCCTACTTTTCTTTGCCGCTGCAAAGAAAAGTAGGTGCCGCCCCGCACAGGGGCAACGCCCGCGCCGCGAGGCGCATCGCGGATGCCAGCGCAAGGGCAAAAAAACCGAATCAAGCGTCGCAGACAAAAAACCTTATTTATTACTAGTGGATCGACATGGAAGCGGAACGTCTCAACGCGATCGAAGCCTCTCTGGCCGACCTGCGCGCGCGCGCGGGCGAGCTACGGGGGTATCTTTGACTACGATGCCAAGGCAGTACGGCTGATCGAAGTCAACAAGGAACTCGAAGACCCGAACGTCTGGAACGACTCGCAGCACGCGCAGGCGCTCGGTAAGGAAAAGAAGCTGCTCGAAGGCGTCGTCGAGGTGCTGGGTTCGCTCGATAACGACTTGCGCGACACGAAGGATCTCTTCGACATGGCGCGCGAGGAAAACGACGAGGACACGCTCGTCGCGTGCGAAGAAGACGCCACGAAGCTGACGGCACGCATCGAAGACATGGAGTTCCGCCGGATGTTCTCGAATCCGGCCGACCCGAACAACGCGTTCATCGACATCCAGGCAGGCGCCGGCGGCACGGAAGCGTGCGACTGGGCGTCGATGCTGCTGCGCCAGTACCTGCGCTACTGCGAACGCAAGGGCTTCAAGGCCGAAGTGCTCGAAGAATCGGAAGGCGACGTCGCGGGCATCAAGAGCGCGACGATCAAGGTCGAAGGCGAATACGCATACGGCTTCCTGCGCACCGAAACAGGCATTCACCGCCTCGTGCGCAAATCGCCGTTCGACTCGTCGGGCGGCCGTCACACGTCGTTCTCGTCGGTGTTCGTGTATCCGGAAATCGACGAGTCGTTCGAAATCGAAGTCAATCCGGCCGATCTGCGCATCGACACGTACCGCGCTTCGGGTGCAGGCGGTCAGCACATCAACAAGACCGACTCCGCCGTGCGTATCACGCACATCCCGTCGGGCATCGTCGTGCAGTGCCAGAACGACCGCTCGCAGCACCGCAACCGCGCCGAAGCGATGGCGATGCTGAAGTCGCGCCTGTACGAAGCCGAAATGCGCAAGCGTCAGTCGGAGCAGGACAAGCTCGAAGCGGGCAAGTCGGACGTGGGCTGGGGCCACCAGATCCGTTCGTACGTGCTCGACAACAGCCGCATCAAGGATCTGCGCACCAACGTCGAAATCAGCAACACGAAGAGCGTGCTCGACGGCGATCTCGACGCGTTCATCAGCGCAAGCCTGAAACAGGGCATCTGAGCGCAACGGGCGCGGCGCACTCCGCCGCGCCGAATTTTTTGACCGCCCGTGCGCCCACGCCTTGAAGGCGCGCACGAGGCACCGAACACCGACCATCATCACCATGACCGAACCGACCCAGCCGAATGCGGCCCCGCTGAACGCCGTCGCCGAGTTGGACGACAACCAGATCATCGCCGAGCGCCGCGAAAAGCTGCGCGCGCTGCGCGAGCAAGGCGTCGCCTATCCGAACGACTTCCGTCCGACCCACCATGCCGCCGATCTGCAATCAGGATTCGCGGACACCGACAAGGACGCGCTCGAAGCGCAGGCGCTGCAAGTCGCGCTCGCGGGCCGCATGATGCTCAAGCGCGTGATGGGCAAGGCGAGCTTCGCGACGGTGCGCGACGGTTCGGGCCAGATCCAGTTCTTCATCACGCCCGCCGACGTCGGCGAAGCGACGTATGAAGCCTTCAAGAAGTGGGACCTGGGCGACATCGTCGCGACGAAGGGCGTGCTGTTCCGCACGAACAAGGGCGAGTTGTCCGTGCGCTGCACGGAGCTGCGTCTGCTGTCGAAGGCGCTGCGCCCGCTGCCCGACAAGTTCCACGGTCTCGCGGACCAGGAAATGCGCTATCGCCAGCGCTACGTCGATCTGATCGTCACGCCGGAAGCGCGCAAGACGTTCGTCGCGCGCACGAAGGCGGTGTCGTCGATCCGCAAGTTCATGGCCGACGCGAACTTCATGGAAGTCGAAACGCCGATGCTCCACCCGATTCCGGGCGGCGCGGCGGCGAAGCCGTTCGTCACGCACCACAATGCGCTCGACATGCAGATGTTCCTGCGCATCGCGCCCGAGCTGTATCTGAAGCGGCTGGTGGTCGGCGGCTTCGAGCGCGTGTTCGAGATCAACCGGAATTTCCGTAACGAGGGCGTGTCGCCGCGTCACAACCCGGAATTCACGATGATGGAGTTCTACGCCGCTTACACCGACTACAAGTGGCTGATGGATTTCACCGAGCAACTGATCCGCCAGGCCGCCGTCGACGCGCTCGGCACCGCAACGATCGCGTATCAGGGCCGCGAGCTGGATCTGTCGAAGCCGTTCCATCGGCTGACGATCACGCAGGCGATCCAGAAGTACGCGCCGCAGTACACGGACGCGCAACTGACGGACGGCGCGTTCCTGCGCACCGAACTGAAGAAGTTCGGCGTCGACACGACGCAGCCGCAATTCCTGAATGCGGGCACGGGCGCGCTGCAACTGGCGCTCTTCGAGGAAACGGCGGAATCGCAGTTGTGGGAGCCGACGTTCATCATCGATTACCCCATCGAAGTGTCGCCGCTCGCGCGTGCATCGGATAGCGTCGACGGCATCACCGAGCGTTTCGAGCTGTTCGTCACGGGCCGCGAAATCGCCAATGGCTTCTCGGAGCTGAACGATCCGGAAGACCAGGCCGCGCGCTTCAAGAAGCAGGTCGACCAGAAGGACGCCGGCGACGAGGAAGCGATGTACTACGACGCCGACTATATCCGCGCGCTCGAATACGGCATGCCGCCTGCGGGTGGCTGCGGCATCGGCATCGACCGTCTGGTGATGCTGCTCACCGACAGCCCGAGCATCCGCGACGTCATTCTGTTCCCCCATCTGCGCCGAGAAGACTGATCGCGACGCTGTCTCGCCGCTATCTCACCGTTGTCCCGCATAGCGGCATTCGCGCACGGCCAATGTTCTCAGGCCGTGCGCGCTCCCCTAGCCTCACACCCTCCCTTTTCCCGCCGACGCCGACCGGTCGTTTGTAACCATCCGTAAAAGCTGCGCGATGTCAGCGCGAGCCCGCTTGTTCGAAGCCTGCTGAAACGCACAGACGACGCCGGCGGCAACACTCGGTGCACTCCTTGCATTTCGTACGCGCAAATACCGCGCATGGGTAACGTTACAAATTGAAACCCCGGCACGAATGGCGTGTCCGACACTAAGGACTGGGCCTTTTGGCGCGTCCTATGCCTCACCTAAGTCTCGAAGGGCAAGTCTGTCCAGACGGAGGCCAATCACCATGAACAATCCGAATAACCCGCAAACTTCTCCGCGCCGCCTTCACCCGCTCATTGCGGTGGCGGCGGGCGCCGTCATCATCGCCAGCCTCGCCGCCACGGCGGCCATAACGGGCTTATTCCCGAAGGCGTCGAGCAACGGCGCGGCCAACGATCAGACGCAATCGGCCGCCGTCACACAGCAGCAGCAAACTGTCGTCGATACCGCGCAGCCGGCCCGTCTGCCGGCGCAGCCGCAGCCGCAGGCCACCGCTCAACAACAGGCGGCTGAGCAGCAAGGCGCTGACCAGCGGGCGGCGCAGCAACAAGCCCAGCAACAGGCTGCACAGCAACAAGCCCAGCAGGCGCAACAGACCGAGCAGGCCCCGCGCGCGCCGGCGCCGACGAGCCCGCAATATGCGCAACAGTCGCAACAGCCGCAATACGCGCAACAGCCGCAGTACGCGCAACAGCCGCAGCAGCAATATGCGCCGCAACAGCCAGCACAACCGGCCCATTGCTCGACTTGCGGCACGGTCGTGGCTATCTCGGCCGTGCGTCAGGAAGGGCATGGCACTGGCATTGGCGCTGTCGGCGGTGCGGTGGCGGGCGGCGTCGTCGGCAACCAGTTCGGCAGCGGCAATGGCCGTACCGCGATGACGCTGCTCGGCGCGCTCGGCGGCGGACTCGCCGGCAATTCGGTAGAAAAACATCTGCGCAGCACGACCAGCTACTCGGTGCGCGTGCGCATGGAGAACGGCAAGACGCGCTACTTCACCTATCACGAGGCGCCGCCGTTCCAGCAAGGCCAGCGCGTGCGCGTGCAGAACGGCACGCTGGTGGCCGGCTAGGCGAAACGATCCGGTGCGTCCCATTCACGTATCGCACACGAAAAAAGGCGACTCACACGTGAGTCGCCTTTTCTTTCGCCGTGCGTGAGACGGCACGCAACGGACGGAACGCGTTCAGTAATCCGCGTCTTCGATCCATGCCGCCTGAATCGCTTCGAGGATCTTTTCGCTCGATCGATTCGGATCGTCGTCGAAACCGTCCAGCTCCATCACCCAGCGGTGAAGATCGGTGAAGCGCACCTGTTGCGGGTCGATTTCCGGATGCTTGTCCGTCAACGCCATCGCGATGTCTTGCGTGTCGGTCCACTTCATGGCTGCATGCTCCTGTTAGTGATTTTCCTTCGCGTGGTTGATCGAATAACGCGGAATCTCGACAACGAGATCGTCGTCCCCCGGCATGATCGCCTGGCACGACAACCGCGACTCGCGCTCGAGACCCCATGCCTTGTCGAGCAGATCGTCCTCGTCCTCTTCCGACGCTTCCAGCGCGTTGAAGCCCTCACGCACGATCACGTGACACGTCGTGCACGCGCAGGACTTCTCGCATGCATGCTCGATCTCGATGCCGTTGTCGAGCAGGTTGTCGCAGATGCTCTTGCCCGGCACGGCGTCGATGACCGCGCCGTCCGGACACAGTTCGACGTGAGGCAGCACAACGATTTGAGGCATACAAATTCCGTTTGGTCTGTGGGGCACGGACGCCGCCCTTCAGGCACCGTACCATTTTACTGATCGCGCGGCCGTTTTTGGCACACGCTGCGTGATTCTTCGGCGACGCATGAATCGCGTTTTGACTGCCTCGCGCTGTTGCGCGAGGCGCGTATCGATGCCCGCCTTGCTGTCAAAACGCCACGTCAAATCTCGTCGAGCTTGCGGCCCGCGAGCGCGCGGCGAATGCTCTTGTCCATCCGGCGCGCGGCGAATTCGTCGGTGCCCTCGGCGAGCGCTTTCGTTGCCGTTTCGATCGCGTCGACGTCATCGCCCGGCGCGACCTTGCGCAGCGCCTCGACGAGGCCGTCGAGCGTCGCGCGCTCGTCGGCGTCGAGCAACTCGCCGTCGGCGGCAAGCGCCACTCCCGTCGCTTCGATCAGACGCTGCGCTTCGACCTGCGCCTCGCGCAACGCACGGGCACGCATATCGACTTCCGCCGTCTGGAAGCTGTCTTCGAGCATGCGAGCGACGTCGTCGTCGGCAAGACCGTACGACGGCTTCACGACCACCGACGCTTCCACGCCCGAATGCTGCTCGCGCGCGAACACGGACAGCAGACCGTCAGCATCCACCTGATAGGTGACGCGGATGCGGGCCGCGCCCGCCGCCATCGGCGGAATGCCGCGCAGCTCGAAGCGCGCGAGCGAACGGCAATCGGACACGAGTTCGCGTTCGCCCTGGACGACGTGAATCGCCATCGCCGTCTGGCCGTCCTTGAAGGTCGTGAATTCCTGCGCACGCGCGGTCGGAATCGTCGAGTTGCGCGGAATGATTTTCTCGGCGAGCCCGCCCATCGTCTCGACGCCGAGCGACAGCGGGATCACGTCGAGCAGCAGCCAGTCGTCGCCGTCGGCGCCACGGTTGCCCGCAAGCAGATCGGCCTGAATGGCAGCGCCGAGCGCGACCACCTGGTCGGGGTCGAGATTCGTCAGCGGCGGCTGGCCGAAGAAGTTTTCGACGGCACGGCGAATGACGGGCATGCGCGTCGCGCCGCCGACCAGCACGACGCCCTTGATGTCGGCGGGCGTCACTTTCGCATCGCGCAGCGCTTTTTTCGTGGGTCCGAGCGTGCGCTGCACGAGCGCCTGCGTGATGGTTTCGAACGTCGGTTCATCGACGGCGACGTCGATCTTCGCGCCGCTCGCGAGCGTGACCCGGACAGCCGCGCTGGGCGCCGACGACAGTGCCTCTTTCGCCTCGCGCACCGTGTCGAGCAACTGGCGCACGTCCTCGGGCGTCAGCGATGGGGACGCGACGTTCGCCTTTTCCAGCACGTGGCGATACAGTGCGTGATCGAAGTCGTCGCCGCCGAGCGCCGAGTCGCCGCCCGCCGCGAGCACTTCGAAAACACCCTTCGTCAGCTTCAGGATCGACAGATCGAACGTGCCGCCACCGAGGTCATACACCGCGTAAAGACCTTCGGCGCCGTTGTCCAGACCGTACGCGATCGCGGCCGCCGTCGGCTCGTTCAACAGACGCAGTACGTTGAGGCCCGCAAGACGCGCGGCATCCTTGGTCGCCTGGCGCTGCGCTTCGTCGAAATACGCTGGCACCGTGATCACAGCGCCGACGAGTTCGTCGCCTAGCGTGTCTTCCGCGCGATAGCGCAGCGTCGCGAGAATTTCGGCCGACACTTCGACGGGACTCTTCACGCCGTCGACAGTGCGGATCTGCACCATGCCGGGCGCGTCGACGAAATCGTACGGCGCGTTTTCCGCGTGCTCGACTTCGCTCTTGCCGCGACCCATGAAGCGCTTGACGGAGACGATCGTGTTGCGCGGATCGATGACGGCTTCCGCTTTCGCCACGCGCCCGATGCGCCGGCCGCCCTTCTCCAGATACCGCACGACGGAGGGCAGCAGATAGTGGCCGTCGTCATCGGGCAAAACGTCGGGCACGCCGCTGCGCACGGCCGCGACGAGAGAGTTGGTGGTGCCGAGGTCGATGCCGACGGCGAGCCGCCGCTGATGCGGCGCGGGCGCCATGCCGGGTTCGGAAATTTGCAGTAAAGCCATCTGGAATCTTCTTCGGGTCCGTCGGGGTCCATCGTGGTCGATTAGGCCCCAGTCCTGATCATGTAGGTTCGCGTGTTCGTTCGGGCTGCGTTAGTCAGACGGCTCGATTCGCGCGCGGCGCAATTCTGCGCGCCGCGCTAGCTGTCGAGCCGTTCGATCTGCGTGCCGATCTCCGACGCCACGCGCTCGATGAACATCAGTTGCCGCACCGCTTCGCCTGCCGCCTGGTTCGAGCCGCTGTCGAGCAACGCGGCCAGCTTCGCGAAGCGCGCCTTCTCTTCGTCGCGCAGTTCCGCGAGCAGCGCGTCGAGCGCATCGACATTCTTCGCCGCCGACGCGTCTTCGATGCTCTCGCGCCATTCCATCTGCTGCATCAGGAATGCCGGCTCCATCGCCGTGTTGTTCTCCGCGCCGACGTCGACGCCGCGCAGCGACAGCAGATAGCGCGCGCGCCTGAGCGGATCGCGCAGCGTCTGATACGCCTCGTTCGTGCGCGTCGCCCATTGCATCGCGATGCGCTTCTGCGCGTCGCCCGCCGCGGCGAAGCGGTCGGGGTGCACCTGCGCCTGCACCGTGCGGTACGCGTGGTCGAGCGCGGAAGCGTCGAGTGCGAACTGCTCGGGCAGATCGAAGAGTTTGAAGTGACTGTCGTTCAGCGAGGCCATCAGTTTGGTTTGTCCGTCGAAAGCGCGTGGCGAAGGTCAGGCAGGCATCTTGCGGTGTTCATGGCGAAATTGAAAAAAGGCGGCACAGGCCGCCTTTTCCGCGTAATTCGCGCGCTTACACGCGGAACGATTCGCCGCAGCCGCATTCGTCCTTCACGTTCGGATTATTGAACTTGAAGCCTTCATTCAGCCCTTCGCGCGCGAAGTCGAGTTCGGTGCCGTCGATATAGGCGAGACTCTTCGGGTCGACCACGATCTTCACGCCATTGCATTCGAACACCTGGTCTTCGGGTGCGAGTTCATCGACGTACTCGAGCTTGTATGCGAGGCCCGAGCAACCCGTCGTGCGCACACCGAGGCGCAGTCCGACACCCTTGCCGCGCCGGGTCAGATATTTCTGCACGTGCTGTGCTGCCTTTTCGGTCAACGTAATTGCCATAGCGTTTCTCAATGTGCGGCACGCCGTCGTTCCTCACGACCCGTGTCGCGACCCTGCCTGCATCTCAAATCGTTCCGGCGGGCGACGATTTCAAGCATCGATCGTCCCGCCGCGCCACTATCGCGCTCAAAGCAACGCGCAACGCGTGCTTACGCCGACTGCTCGACGCTCGCTGCTGCGGCCGTTTCGCCATGACGCTGCTTGTAGTCGGCAACCGCTGCCTTGATCGCGTCTTCCGCGAGAATCGAGCAGTGGATCTTCACGGGCGGCAGCGCCAGCTCTTCGGCGATCTGCGTGTTCTTGATCGTGAGCGCCTGATCGAGCGTCTTGCCCTTCACCCATTCCGTGACGAGCGAGCTCGACGCGATGGCCGAACCGCAGCCGTACGTCTTGAACTTCGCGTCCTCGATGACGCCATCCGCGCCGACGCGGATCTGCAGCTTCATCACGTCGCCGCAAGCGGGTGCGCCGACCATGCCCGTACCGACGGCATCGTCGTCCTTCGCGAACGAGCCGACGTTGCGCGGGTTTTCGTAGTGGTCCAGAACCTTGTCGCTATATGCCATGTTGTCACTCCTTGTTCGATTCAACCTGCGTTCGTGATCGACTGATTCGGGCGCGCTCAGTGCGCGGCCCACTGGATCGTCGACAGATCGATGCCGTCCTTGTGCATTTCCCACAGCGGCGACAGATCGCGCAGCTTCGCGATCTTGCTCTTCAGCAGGTTGATCACATATTCGACGTCCTGTTCCGTCGTGAAGCGGCCGACCGTGAAGCGGATCGAGCTGTGCGCCAGCTCGTCGTTGCGGCCGAGCGCGCGCAGCACATACGACGGCTCCAGCGAAGCCGACGTGCACGCCGAGCCCGACGACACCGCAACATCCTTCACCGCCATGATCAGCGATTCGCCTTCGACAAAGTTGAAGCTGATGTTCAGGTTGTGCGGCACACGCTGCTCCATGTCGCCGTTCACATACGTTTCTTCGATCTCTTGCAGCCCGCGCAGAAGCTTGTCGCGCAGCATGCGGACGCGTTCGTTTTCGGTCGCCATTTCTTCGCGCGCGATACGGAACGCTTCGCCCATGCCGACGATCTGGTGCGTCGCGAGCGTGCCCGAGCGCATGCCGCGCTCGTGGCCGCCGCCGTGCATCTGCGCTTCGATGCGCACGCGCGGCTTGCGGCGCACGTACAGCGCGCCGATACCCTTCGGGCCATACGTCTTGTGCGCCGAGAACGACATCAGGTCGACCTTCAGCTTCTGCAGGTCGATTTCGACCTTGCCCGTCGCCTGCGCCGCGTCGACGTGGAAAATGATGCCCTTCTCGCGGCAGATCTCGCCGATCGTCTCGATGTCCTGGATGACGCCGATCTCGTTGTTCACATGCATCACCGACACGAGAATCGTGTCCGGGCGCAGCGCTGCCTTGAACACTTCCAGATCGATCAGGCCGTCGTCCTTCACGTCCAGATACGTCACTTCGAAGCCTTCGCGCTCGAGCTCGCGGCACGTGTCGAGCACGGCCTTGTGCTCGGTCTTCACCGTGATCACGTGCTTGCCCTTCGACTTGTAGAAGTGCGCAGCGCCCTTGATCGCGAGGTTGTCCGATTCCGTCGCGCCCGACGTCCAGATGATTTCGCGCGGGTCGGCGTTGACGAGCGCCGCGACGTTCTCGCGCGCTTCCTCGACGGCACGCTCAGCGTCCCAGCCATACGCATGGCTGCGCGATGCCGGGTTGCCGAACTGCTCGCGCAGATACGGAATCATCTTGTCCACCACGCGCGGATCGACAGGCGTCGTCGCGCTGTAGTCCATGTAAATGGGCAGGTGGGGAATGTCGTTATTCATCAATCGCTCCGGGGACATCAGTGCATTTGGCTTTGCGGGTCTGGCGTGCGCGTCTGATTGCGCGCTCTGTCAGCCGGCCATATTGAAAACGGAATTCGGACCTTTTGGCACCGCGCGCGGCTCGACGGCGGGCGCTTCGGTGCGCCGGTCGCGCAGCACGGCCGTTGCGCCTTCGCGCGAGCGCTGCTGTTCGACCAGGTCTTTCAGGGAAACGGAGTCGAGATACTCGACCATCTTCTGATTCAGCGTCGACCACAGCTCGTGCGTCATGCAATGGCCGTCGTGATGCTTCGTGCCCTCGCACGTGCCCTTGCCGCCGCATTGCGTGGCATCGAGCGGCTCGTCGACGGCGATGATGATGTCCGCCACCGTCACATCCTCGGCGCGACGCGCGAGGTTGTAGCCGCCGCCCGGCCCGCGCACGGATTCGACGATCTCGTGCCGGCGCAGCTTGCCGAACAACTGCTCGAGGTAGGACAAGGAGATGTGTTGGCGCTGGCTGATACCCGCAAGCGTCACCGGGCCCTGCTCCTGGCGCAAAGCCAGGTCGATCATCGCCGTGACGGCGAAACGGCCTTTCGTGGTGAGTCTCATATGTGGTGGGAACCGCAATTCTCGACAAGTTTGGTCAAGTATAAATACATGACGAATTTAGTCAAGTATCCCCAGCGTGATTTGGGTCATTCGCTTAACGAAAACTTTTGTTACAGGGTCAGTCGGGGCCGAAGTGCCCCGATGAGACCACGACAGGCGGCTTCGCATTGGTCCAGCACGGTTTCGAATCCCTCGCCGCCACCGAAGTACGGGTCGACGACTTCGCGCATATCGAAACCTGGCGTAACTTTTTCCACTTCGTTCGCGGCCGAAACGGCCCTGTCCGTCGCGAATTCCATAAGCAGACGAATCTTGTCGCCCTGCCCCGGTGGACAGATTTGTCTGAGCGCCGCGACGTTCTTGTCGTCCATCGCGATGATCAGATCGAAGCGTTCGAAATCGGCAGCGGTGATCTGACGGCCACGAAATGTCGACAAATCGTAACCGCGGCTTTTGGCTGCACGCTGCGCGCGTTCATCGGGCGCTTCGCCGATGTGCCAGTTGCCCGTGCCCGCCGAATCGACGATCACATGATCAGTCAGCTTCGCCTCGGCCAGCATGTGCCGCATGACGCCTTCCGCAGTCGGGGAACGGCAGATGTTCCCAAGGCACACGAAGCAGATGGCGACGGTATTCATCGATGGCTGAGCGGCCCAGCCGCATATGTCATAAAAGGTGAAACAGTGCCGCGATTATACAAAGCCGTGCAAAATCACGCCGGCGCCGCGCCAGCCTTGCCGATCAGAGCGGCTGCGCAGGCATGCGGGCGGCCGGGTGCATCGTGGTGGCGGGCATCGACGCTTCGCCGCCGACAAATCCGTAAGACACCGTGCGCGCCAGTTCCGCCGACACGCGGTCGGCAGCGAGCGGCGACTGCGACGATTGCGCACCCGCGTCGTTGTGCAGATGCAGATACGCAGCGGCCGCAAGCGGCACGACGATGGCCCAAGGCCAATACACCGATATTTTCTTTTTCATGATGTCGTTCTCTCAAGGGGACCGAGGTGCATAGGCGCACCTCGCCCAGTCGAAATGGTAGTTGAGAGTGCAATCCGGAAAAACTCACCGCAGGACAACACTGCGTTGCAATCGGATGAACAGTCGGACCACTGATCCATTTGCAGCCGCCAGCTTGTGCCTTTCGGGAGCCGAAAGAAATCCTTACAAAAGCACACACAGGTAATACTCAGCTGGCGCTACAAATAAGGTATGGGTAATGTGCCTTTTGTCTGTCTGTCTAACACTCAAATGAAACGTCTTATTCCTTCTCTCGCACCCGTTGCCGCAGTTGTCTGCGTGGCCGCCGCACTCGGTGGCTGTGCCGCCTATCCGTATGGCGGAGCGCCCGCCTATGGCTACAGCGATGGCTACTACGATCCGTACGGCGCGCCGGCATACGGCTATGCAGAGCCGCCCGTGCAATCGAGCCTGTTCCTCGGCTTCGGCGGTGGCGGTTACCGCGACTACGACCACCGTCACTGGGGCGGCTGGGGCGACCGTGGCCATGATCACGATCGCGGAAACGGGAACGATCACCGAGGACCGAACGGCGGCGGCGCGCCGCACGGGCCGCCGCCGCAAGCGAACAGCCCTCCGATGAACGCGGGCGGCGGCGGGCACGGCGTCCGGCCACCCGTTCAGCCGGGCGGGGTACAACCGCAAGGCGGCAACCCGGGCGGCGGAGATCGCAGAGCAGGCGGCCAAACCAGCACCTGGCACTGACGAGCGCCCGCCAACAGGCTTCTATCAGGGGCCCAAGAATAAGAGGCTGCATCGCTCACGCGATGCAGCCTCTTTCTGTTGATGCCTTCGATGCTGGTACCGATGCCTTCGACGAGCAGGCAGCCCGCTATCCGATATGCGTCTTGCTCGCGGCATACAGCTCGCGGAACGTGCGCCCGACAGGCGCGGGCATCTCGCGCGTACTCGTCCAGCCTGCGCCGAGCGGTAGCTTCGCGATCGACTTCCTGCTGCCGCCCATCCGCTCCAGGATTCGCACGCCGAGCCTGGTAAAGAGTCCGTAAGCCGTCGGGTGCATCGCGAGATAGCCCCAGACGGCGAGCCCGAACCGCTCCTGCCACGGCCGCAGGTGACGCTCCATCTGCCGCTCGCGCAGCTTGCGCAGCAGGTCCGACAGCGGAATGCCGACGGGACACACGCTATTGCATTCGCCGCAAAGCGTCGCGGCCTGCGGCAGATCGAGCGCCTTCTCGATGCCGACGTAACTCGGTGTCAGCACCGAGCCCATCGGCCCCGGATAGACCCAGCCGTACGTGTGGCCGCCGACCTTCTGATACACCGGGCAGTGGTTCATGCACGCGCCGCATCGGATACAGCGCAGCATCTCCTGAAAGTCGCCGCCGATCAGCCCGGTGCGCCCGCCGTCGACGAGCACCACGTACATATGCTCTGGCCCGTCCTGATCGTCCGCGGCGCGCGGCCCCGTCAGCACGGAGAAATAATTGGAGATGTCCTGCCCCGTCGCCGAGCGCGGCAGCAGACGCATGGCCGTCGCGAGATCTTCGAGCGTCGGCAGCACTTTCTCGATGCCCGTGACCGCGACGTGCACGCGCGGCATCACCGTGCACATGCCCTCGTTGCCCTCGTTGGTCACGAGCGCGACCGAGCCCGTTTCCGCGATCACGAAGTTGCCGCCCGTCACGCCCATGTCGGCCGTCATGAAATGCGGACGCAGCATCTCGCGCGCTTCGCGCGTCATCTCGGGGATTTCGGTCAGGCGCGGCCGCTGGTGCGTCTTCGCGAACAGATCGGCGATCTCTTCCTTGTCCTTGTGAACGACGGGCGCAATGATGTGGCTCGGCGGCTCGTTGTCGTTGATCTGCAGGATGTACTCGCCGAGATCGGTTTCGATCGACTGCACGCCCATCTGTCCGAGCACCTCGTTCAGGCGCATTTCCTCGGACACCATCGACTTCGTCTTGATCACCTTCTTCACGTCGTGCTTGCGGGCGATATCGGCGACGAGCTTCGCGGCGTCCTGCGTCGTCTCGGCGAACAGCACGGTGACGCCGCGCCGCGTCGCCTCGCGCTCGAACGTTTCGAGCCAGACGTCGAGGTTCTCCAGCGCGCGGTTGCGGCGCTCCTTGAGCGCGGCGCGCGTCGCCGGAAAGTCGATCGCAGTCATCGCCGAAGCACGCGCCGACACGAATTTCGTCGACAGCTTGGTCAGATTCTGCTGAAGGCGCTGATCGGCGAGCTTCTGGCCCGCGCGCGCCTTGAACTGCATCGTTTGGACTTGCATGACGGCCTTGGGATCGGGTTATCGATGTTGATTGCCAGTTGCTGACTGCCGTTGACTGCGTGCTCAGGCCAGAACGCGCGCCTTAGGCGTCGCCCGCCAGCACCTGCGCGATGTGCAGCACGCGCGTGGTCGTATCGCCCGTGCGGCGCAGGCGCCCTTCGATGTTCAGCATGCAGCCGAGGTCGCCGAGCACGACGGTATTCGCGCCGCTTGCCTGGATGTTGCCGCATTTCTCGTCGACGATCGCCGTCGAGATATCGCCGAACTTCAGCGCGAAGGTGCCGCCGAAGCCGCAGCAGTGCTCGCAGTTCTTCATCTCGGTCACGACGACGCCCGCCTGCGCGAGCAGCGCGCGCGGCTGCTGCTTGACGCCCAGTTCGCGCAACCCCGAACACGAATCGTGATACGTGACGGGTCCCCGGAACTCGCCTGGCGTCAATTCGATCTTCGCGACGGTGGCAAGAAAATCGGTCAGCTCGTAGACCTTCGGACGCAGACGCGCGAAGCGGCCCATCAGCTCGGGATCGTCCGCGAAGAGATCGCCGTAGTGCGTGCGGATCATTCCGCCGCAAGACCCCGACGGCACGACTACGTAATCGTACTGCTCGAATTCGCGCAGCGTCTTTTCCGCGAGATCGCGCGCAATGCGGCGGTCGCCGGAGTTGTAGGCCGGCTGCCCGCAGCACGTTTGCGCCGGTGGCACGAAGACTTCGAAGCCCGCGCGCTCGATTAGCTTGATCGCGGAAAAGCCGATTTCGGGGCGCATCAGATCGATCAGGCAGGTGACGAAAAAACCGACTCGCATGAGTGCTCCTCCGGGGAAACGTCCCTGATTATCCGCTGTTTGGCGCGCAATACCAACGCGTGACGGCCCCTACGCGCAATGAATCCGCAATGCGCCGCGCGATGCCACGCCCCGACGACAATGTCGACCGACGTTCGCTTTTTTCACAATACGAGATACAATCGGTCTTCCGCTGTTTGACGCGTCAACCGTTTAGTCTTATGAGCGACACGAACCCGGACCCCAAAACCTCGATCCAGGTGATCGAACGCATGATGCGCCTGCTGGACGCCCTCGCCGCGCACAGCGACCCTGTCAGCCTGAAGGAACTCGCGCAGCGCACCGATCTTCACCCCTCTACCGCCCACCGAATCCTGAACGACATGGTGACGTGCCGGCTCGTGGACCGTTCGGACCCCGGCACGTACCGCCTCGGCATGCGGCTGCTGGAACTCGGCAATCTCGTGAAGGCGCGCCTGTCGGTGCGCGACGCCGCGCTGATGCCGATGCGCGAACTGCATCGGCTTACTGGCCAGACCGTGAACCTGTCGGTGCGCCAGGGCGACGAGATCGTCTATATCGAACGCGCCTACTCCGAACGCTCGGGCATGCAGGTCGTGCGCGCGATCGGAGGCCGCGCGCCGCTGCATCTGACGTCCGTCGGCAAGCTCTTCCTCGCCGCGGACGAATCGACCCGTGTGCGCGCGTACGCGACGCGCACCGGCCTGTCCGGCCATACGCAGAACAGCATCACCGATCTCGCGAAGCTCGAACGCGAGCTGTTGCACGTACGCCAGCAGGCCTGCGCGCGCGACAACGAGGAGCTGGAACTGGGCGTGCGCTGCATCGCGGCGGGCATCTACGACGACACGGGCAAGCTGGTCGCGGGCCTGTCGCTTTCCGCGCCTGCCGACCGTCTACAGGATTCGTGGCTCGGTCAGCTCAGCAAGACGGCGCTCGTGATTTCCGAGTCGCTCGGCTATCACCCGCAGGAGCAACAGGCGGCTGCATCGTCGGCGCAGTCCGCGTGATTTACGATTTGCCGCGTAATAAGCTCGCAAGCACACCCGCAAGCCGTCAGAACCGACGCAATCAAAAAGCCCCGCTGATGCGGGGCTTTCTGTTGTGTTTCGTCGAGATGCGGCGTGCGCTCAAGTACCTGCGCCGTTGGCATCCGCGCTCGTGATGCGCTGCTCGCCACCGTTATCGAGCCACGTGCGCAGACGCTGAGCGTCCGCGAATCGCGAGTACTTTCCCGACGAGTCGAGCAGCACCAGGATCATCGGACGATCGTGAATCGTTGCCTGCATCACGAGGCACTCGCCCGCTTCGTTGATGAAGCCCGTCTTCTGCAGGCCGATATCCCACGACGAATTGCGCACCAGCGCGTTCGTGCTGTTGTACGCGATCGTGCGCTTGCCCGTATAGACATCGTAGCTGCGATCCGTCGAGAACCTGCGGATCATCGGATACTGATACGCGGCGTTGACCATCTTCACGAGATCCCGGGCGCTCGCAACGTTCTGGCTCGTCAGGCCCGTCGGGTTCTCGAAGTGCGTATCCGTCATGCCGAGCGCTTTCGCCTTCGCGTTCATCGCCGACATGAAAGCGGGACGGCCGCCCGGGAAATAACGCGACAACGCGGCGGCCGCGCGGTTTTCCGACGCCATCAGCGCGATATGCAGCATGTCTTCGCGCGAGAGCACCGAGCCGACGGACAGACGCGAGCCCGTGTTCTTCTCGTAGTCGCGGTCTTCGTCCGTGACTTCGATCTGCTCGGTCATCGGCGCCTTCGAATCGAGCACGACCATTGCGGTCATCAGCTTGGTGATCGACGCGATAGGCACGACCGCGCGCGAGTTCTTGTCGAACAGCGTCTCCGACGTGTTCTGGTCGACCACGTAAGCGACGCTCGAGCGCAGCATCAGCGCGTCCGGGGTTTCGTGCAGCCCGAACGCAGTGCCGACGGACGGCTGACGCGGCTCGAACGCGACCCGGCGAACAGCCGTGTGATGCCGGCCGTTCATCGTGTACGCGACACGGCGCTTCTTCGCAACGGGACGGGATTCTTCGTCGTCGGCGGCCGCTGCCTTTACGGCTTTCGACGACCGGCTGGAGACCTTCTCAGCGGCCGCCTTTTTAGACGACTTCTTGCCTGCTTTCGCGGTTTTGGCGGGCGCCGTGGCGGACGCGGCGAACGCGTCGACGGGGGCGGCAAAAGCCGCTGCGATGACCACCGAGGCGGCCACCGACAGAGCGGTGCCGAGCGCCGCGCCGTGCATCACTTTTAGTGACGAAAACATGTCGGTTTTCATTGGTGTTCTGGTTGGAGCGGCGAGAGAGTTTTCGCCAGTGTAGTAAAACAGTTAAAAATTAGCAATATTAAGCACTTATCGACCTTCCTTAAACCAAGTTGTTACGCTTCGTTAAGAAAGACAATAAGCCACGCGTGCGCCATCGAAAATGCCAATGACACGCCGGCACGTCGCCACTGCCTTGCCACTGAACGGGACTCACTCGATCAGCATATCGGCATATTCGACACAAACTTGATCAGGGGAAGTACGGTCGCGTACGGTAGAGAATCGATCCGACCCGCAAACGTCCCGGAACGTTGCCGTCCGCACCTAATGCGAGTTTCGCAGACACTGCAAGCCGCCCGACTTTTAAGCGACTACTGGAAACAGCACATCGCGCATTCGACCGGAATGGAGTTTTAACGTTCCGCTACGGTTTTCGGTTTACTTGAGAATTTTACCTTTTTGACCGAAAACGCGCCGCTGGTGCGTCACCGCCTTTCGCGGCTTGGGAGAGCGCGTATTTTGCGGCACCACATCAGTGCAAACCCTAGTGTGCGGACGCTTCACCACAATGTCATAAACGCTACATAACCTGCTGTTTTAACGGCAATTTCTATGCGTTGTGCGTTGCACCAAATAATTCTTGACTTCCATCAGAGCCGTCCTAAAATGGGAACCGTTGCTGCGACGCACAACGCACTGCGGAACAGCGAACCCATCACGATCTGCAGTTAACCCAACTCGGTCCGCAATAGACGGGCCGGTAATCCAGGAGCGTAAACATGACTCTGCTGACCCCTGAGCAATTCGCCGCAGCGCAGAAGGCCAACCTCGAAACCCTGTTCGGCTTGACCTCGAAGGCATTCGAAGGCGTCGAAAAGCTGGTCGAGCTGAATCTTCAAGTCGTCAAGTCGACAATCGCGGAAAGCCAGGAAAACGCACAACGCGCGCTGTCGGTGAAAGACGCGCAAGAACTGCTCGCGCTGCAAGCGGGCCTGACGCAGCCCGTGGCAGAGAAGGTTCTGTCGTATGGCCGTCACCTGTACGAAATCGCATCGGCTACGCAAGCTGAATTCGCACGCGTCGCTGAAGCTCAATACGAAGAGCAGAACAAGAAGGTGCAAGCGCTCGTCGAGAACGTCGCGAAGAACGCACCTGCTGGTTCGGAAACGGCCGTCGCCGTGATCAAGTCGGCCATCACGGCCGCTAACACGACGTACGAAACGGTTCAAAAGGCAACGAAGCAAGCTGTCGAAATCGCTGAAAGCAACTTCAACGCGGCTGCAACGGCTGCATCGAAGGCCGCTTCGCAAGCTGCTGCTCAGGCTTCGCGTACGGCAGCATCGGCCAAGAAGGCTGCTGTCTAAGAATCAACGAAACGGTTTCAACGGATCGGGCCTCACCCGCGCCTGACGGATGCCCCATCATCCGTCGAGGCGCAGCCGCCAGAGACACTGTCGAAGTGACTGGTGGAGCGGAATGGCGCCGCACGGTCAACGCTTCGGCGACCGGGCGGCCAGACGCTCCGATACGTTAAACAGCGTATCGTTTCCCCGGCTCAGGCCGGGATTTTTTTTTCCCGCTCGGTGAGCGTTCGCTTCGCCATCTTCCTTGCCGCGCATTTCGTGCAAAGGCGCAAACGCATGGCGGCTGCAATCGCGACACCATGAAAAAACGGCGCGCCCCTCTTTCGAGGGACGCGCCGTTATCACATGCACTGAACGCGAAAGCGGCGCGACGAGCTCACGCCGCCGCCGCTCACTTCTTCTTCTGCGGCGGCAGATCCGTACAGACGCCTTCATACAGCTCGGCGGCCATGCCGATCGATTCGCCGAGCGTCGGGTGCGGATGGATCGTCTTGCCGATATCCGTTGCATCGGCACCCATCTCGATCGCGAGGCACACTTCGCTGATCAGGTCGCCCGCATTCAGGCCGACGATGCCGCCGCCGATCACGCGATGCGTCTCCTCGTCGAAGATCAGCTTCGTGAAGCCTTCGTCGCGACCGTTGGCGATCGCGCGGCCCGATGCGGCCCACGGGAACACAGCCTTGCCATACTTGATGCCTTCGGCCTTGCACTGGTCTTCCGTCTTGCCCGCCCACGCCACTTCCGGATCGGTATAGGCCACCGACGGAATCTGCAGTGCATCGAAGTACGCTTTCTCGCCATGCGCCGCTTCCGCCGCGACGTGGCCTTCATGCACGGCCTTGTGCGCGAGCATCGGCTGGCCGATGACGTCGCCGATTGCGAAGATGTGCGGCACGTTGGTGCGCTGCTGCTTGTCGACTTCGATGAAGCCGCGATCCGTCACGGCCACGCCTGCCTTGTCCGCGCCGATATTCTTGCCGTTCGGGCTGCGGCCCACGGCGACGAGTACGAGGTCGTAGCGTTGCGGCTCG
Source organism: Paraburkholderia phymatum (assembly GCF_040965635.1). Classification (GTDB taxonomy): domain Bacteria; phylum Pseudomonadota; class Gammaproteobacteria; order Burkholderiales; family Burkholderiaceae; genus Paraburkholderia; species Paraburkholderia phymatum_B. The sequence goes on along the minus strand of NZ_JBFRCH010000005.1, from coordinate 185,164 downwards.
GCGGGCGCCTTCTCGCCTTCGAACGACACATAGATGCCGTCCGCCTTCGCTTCGGCGGCCGTGGTCTTCGTCTTCAGCATCACGTTGGTGAAGCGCTGGCTGTTGAACTTCTCCCAGACCTTCACGAGATCGCGGTCCGCGCCCAGCATCAGGCCGTCGAGCATTTCGACGACGTCGATCTGCGCGCCGAGCGTCGCATAAACCGTCGCCATTTCCAGCCCGATGATGCCGCCGCCGATCACGAGCATGCGCTTCGGAATCTGAGGAAGTTCGAGCGCGCCCGTCGAATCGACGACGCGCGGATCTTCCGGAATGAACGGCAGCTTCACGGCTTGCGAGCCGGCCGCGATGATCGCCTGCTTGAAGCGGACGACCTTCTTGCCGCCCTCGCCCTGCACTTCCATGTGATGCGGATCGACGAACGTGCCGACGCCCGTGACGACTTCGACCTTGCGCGCCTTCGCCATGCCGGCGAGACCGCCCGTGAGCTTCTTGACGACGCCCGACTTGAAGTCGCGCAGCTTGTCGAGATCGATCTGCGGCTTGCCGAACGAGATGCCGTGGGCGGCGAGTTCGTCCACTTCGTCCATGACGAGCGCCGTGTGCAGCAGCGCCTTCGACGGAATGCAGCCGACGTTCAGACACACGCCGCCAAGCGTCGGATAGCGTTCGACGAGCACCGTCTTCATGCCGAGGTCGGCCGAGCGGAACGCAGCCGAGTAACCGCCGGGGCCCGCGCCGAGCACGAGCATGTCGCACTCGATGTCGGCCGAGCCGGAATAGCTGCCCGCTTGCGGCGCAGGCGCGGCAGCGGGAGCCGGCGCAGGAGCCGCTGCCTTCGGTGCGGCCGCAGCCGCGCCACCCGCGCCTTCCAGCAGCACGATCACAGCGCCTTCGGAAACGGTATCGCCGACCTTGACCTTCACTTCCTTGACCACGCCAGCCGCGGGGCTGGGCACGTCCATCGTCGCCTTGTCCGATTCAAGCGTGATGAGCGACTGCTCCTTCTCGACGCGGTCGCCGGCCTTTACGGCGATTTCGATGACGGGCACATCCTTGTAGTCGCCGATATCCGGCACCTTGATTTCCTGCACGCCGCCGCCAGCCGTCGATGCGGCAGCGGGCGCGGGCGCAGGTGCGGCCTTCTCCGGTTCCTTGCTGGCTTTGGCTTCACCCGACGTTTCGACGAGGGCGATGACGGTGCCCTGCGAGACCTTGTCGCCGGCCTTGACGCGAACTTCCTTGACCGAGCCGGCGGTGTCGCTCGGCACTTCCATCGACGCCTTATCCGATTCGAGCGTCAGCAGCGACTGCTCTTTTTCGATCGTGTCACCCGGCTTGATATTGACTTCGATGACATCGACGTCCTTGAAATCGCCGATGTCCGGCACCTTCACTTCGACGAGACTCATAGTGTCCCCTTCTCTTATTGACCGTGTTGAAAGAGGCCGCGAAAACGCTGAACCCGCGACACGAAGCGCAGCCCCGATGCCGTCCACCGGCAAAGGCGATACGGCAAAGCGGGTTCAGCGAAGACGCCTGAACGCACGCATCGATGCGACGTTCAGGCGGCGGCCGTCACTCAACAATCAAAGAATCACACGCCGGAAATCGGCAAGAATCGACCCAAGATACGCATTGAAGCGCGCGGCTTCCGCGCCGTCGATCACGCGATGGTCATACGACAGCGACAGCGGCAGCGTCAGACGCGGCACGAACTGCTTGCCGTCCCAGACCGGCTTCATCGCGCCGCGGGACAGGCCGAGGATCGCGACTTCGGGCGCATTGATGATCGGCGTGAAGTTCGTGCCGCCGATCCCGCCGAGCGACGAGATCGAGAAGCAGCCGCCTTGCATCTGATCGGGCTTGAGCTTGCCCTCGCGAGCGAGCTTCGACAGCTCCGCCATTTCCTTCGCGATATCGACGAGACCCTTCTTGTCCGCATCGCGGATCACGGGCACGACGAGACCGTTCGGCGTATCGGCGGCAAACCCGACGTGGTAGTACTGCTTGAACACGAGGTTGTCGCCATCGAGGCTCGCATTGAACGTCGGGAACTTCTTGAGCGCCGCGACGACGGCCTTGATCACGAACGCGAGCATCGTGAACTTCACGCCGGCCTTTTCGTGTTCCTTGTTCAGCTGCACGCGCAGCGCTTCGAGGTCGGTGATGTCCGCTTCGTCGTTGTTCGTGACATGCGGAATCATCACCCAGTTGCGATGCAGGTTCGCGCCGGAAATCTTCTTGATGCGCGACAGCGGCTTCGGATCGATCGGGCCGAACTTCGTGAAGTCGATCTTCGGCCACGGCAGCAGGCCGAGCTCGCCGCCACCCGCGGCAGCCGGCGCGGCAGCCCCAGCAGGCGCCGCGCGCTGCCCCGTCATCACGCCCTTGACGAACGCGGTGACGTCGTCCTGCGTAATGCGTCCCTTCGGACCCGTGCCTTGCACGCGCGACACGTCGACGCCCAGTTCGCGCGCGAACTTGCGCACCGACGGCGACGCATGGCTCGCGCGATACGCGCCGCCTTCGCCCGCCGGAATGACGGGCGCCTGCGCGAGCGCGGACGGTTGAGCGGGAGCCGGCGACGGCGCGACGGGCGCGTCGGACGGCGCTTCTTCGCGCTTCGCGGCAGCGGGTGCGGGAGCCGGTGCAGCCGCTCCACCCTCCGCTTCGAGCAACACGATCAGCGTGCCTTCGGAAACGGCATCGCCGACCTTGACCTTCACTTCCTTGACGACGCCGGCCGCCGGGCTCGGCACGTCCATCGTCGCCTTGTCCGATTCGAGCGTGACGAGCGACTGCTCCTTCTCGACGCGATCGCCGACCTTCACGGCGACTTCGATCACGGGCACGTCCTTGTAGTCGCCGATATCCGGCACCTTGATTTCCTGCACGCCGCCGCCTGCCTTCGATGCAGCAGCGGGAGCGGGAGCCGGGGCTGCAGCGGGAGCCGGAGCAGGCGCTGAGGCAGGCGCGGGCGCGGCCGCTCCGTTGCCTCGCGCGGGCTTCGCGGCGGCTGCGCCGCCTTCGCCGTCGAGCAGCACGATCAGCGTGCCTTCCGACACCGTATCGCCAAGCTTGACCTTCACTTCCTTCACCGTGCCCGACGCCGGGCTCGGCACATCCATCGTCGCCTTGTCGGATTCCAGCGTGACGAGCGATTGCTCTTTCTCGACGGTATCACCCGCCTTCACCAGCACCTCGATTACAGGAATGTCCTTGTAATCGCCGATGTCCGGTACCTTGACTTCGATCGCTTGGCTCATTGTTTTCTGTCTCCAGGGCCGCGCGCACCTCGGCCGCCCGCTTCGGGCGACGAGGTGCGCGTCAGGGGCTCGCGGGGGCGATGCCTTAGACGGTCATCGGGTTGGGTTTGGACGGATCGAGGTTGTACTTCTTCAGCGCGTCGGCCACGACCTTGCGCTCGATCGCACCCTCGTCGGCCAGCGCGTTCAGCGCAGCGACCGTGGTCCAGTAGCGGTCGACTTCGAAGAAGTGACGCAGCTTCTCGCGCGTATCCGAACGGCCGAAGCCGTCCGTGCCCAGCACGACGAAGCGTTGCGGCACGAATGCGCGGATCTGCTCGACGAGCGCGCGGACATAGTCGGTCGAGGCGACGACGGGGCCCTTCGCGTCCTTCAACAGCTTCTCGACGTGCGACAGCTTCTTCTCAGCCAGCGGGTTCAGCAGGTTCTGACGCTGCACTTCGTGGCCTTCGCGAGCGAGCTCCGTGAAGCTCGGCACGCTCCACAGGTCGGCCTCAACGCCCCAGTCGTTCTTCAGCAGGTCGGCGGCGGCGATCACTTCGTTGAAGATCGTGCCCGCGCCCATCAGCTGCACGCGCGGCGCCTTCGCGTTGTCCGCGCCCTTGCGGAACGCGTACATGCCCTTGATGATGTCCTTCGCCACGCTCTCGCCCTGCGGGATCGCCGGGTGCTCGTAGTTCTCGTTCATCACCGTGACGTAATAGAACACGTCTTCCTGCTCCTGCACCATGCGGCGCAGACCGTCCTGCATGATGACGGCGAGTTCGTAGCCGAACGTCGGGTCATAGCTGAGGCAGTTCGGCACCGATGCCGCCCACAGCAGCGAGTGGCCGTCTTCGTGCTGCAGGCCTTCGCCGTTGAGCGTCGTGCGGCCCGCCGTGCCGCCCAGCAGGAAGCCGCGCGAACGCATGTCGCCCGCGGCCCAGGCCAGATCGCCGATGCGCTGGAAGCCGAACATCGAGTAGAAGATGTAGAACGGGATCATGATCTCGCCGTGCGTCGAGTACGACGTCGCCGCTGCGATCCAGTCCGACATGCCGCCCGCTTCGTTGATGCCTTCCTGCAGGATCTGGCCGGTTTCCGATTCCTTGTAGAACATCAGCTGGTCGGAGTCTTCCGGCACGTACTTCTGGCCGTCCTGATTCCAGATGCCGATCTGGCGGAACAGCCCTTCCATGCCGAACGTGCGCGATTCGTCCGGCACGATGGGCACGACGCGCTTGCCGATCGCCTTGTCCTTCAACAGGATGTTGAGGATGCGGACGAACGCCATCGTCGTCGAAATCTCGCGGCCTTCGCCCGTGCCCTTCAGGAGCGGCTCGAATGCGTCGAGTGCCGGGACGGGCAGCGATTCCGCCTTCTGGCGGCGCGCCGGCAGGTAGCCGCCCAGTTCCTGGCGACGGGCGCGCATGTACTCGAGTTCCTTCGAGCCTTCCTCGAACGTGAGGTACGGCACGTGCGCGATCTCGTCGTCCGAGACGGGCAGACGGAACTGGTCGCGGAAGTGCTTGAGCGCCTCCACCTGCATCTTCTTCTGCTGGTGGGTGATGTTCATCGCCTGGCCGGCTTCGCCCATGCCGTAGCCCTTGATCGTCTTCGCGAGGATCACGGTCGGCTGGCCCTTCTTGTGCGTCGCGGCGTGGAATGCCGCGTAGATCTTGTGCGGATCGTGGCCGCCGCGGTTCAGGTTCCAGATGTCGTCGTCGGACCAGTCGGCGACGAGCGCCTTCAGCTCCGGCGTGTTGAAGAAGTGCTCGCGAACAAACGCGCCCGACTCCGACTTGTACGTCTGGTATTCGCCGTCGACGACTTCCATCATCCGGCGCATCAGCGCGCCCGATTTGTCGCGCGCGAAGAGGGCATCCCAGCGGCTGCCCCAGATCACCTTGATGACGTTCCAGCCTGCGCCGCGGAATTCGCTTTCCAGTTCCTGGATGATCTTGCCGTTGCCGCGCACGGGACCGTCGAGGCGCTGCAGGTTGCAGTTGATGACGAACACGAGGTTGTCGAGACGCTCGCGGCCGGCCATGCCGATCGCGCCGAGCGATTCCGGTTCATCCGTTTCGCCGTCGCCGAGGAACGCCCACACCTTGCGGCCGTCCGTCTTCGCGATGCCGCGCGCCTGCAGGTACTTCATGAAGCGCGCCTGGTAGATCGCCATGATCGGGCCGAGTCCCATCGACACCGTCGGGAACTGCCAGAAATCGGGCATCAGCCACGGGTGCGGATACGACGAGATGCCCTCGCCGCCCACTTCCTGGCGGAAGTTGTCGAGCTGCTTGTCGGACAACCGGCCGAGCAGGAACGCACGCGAGTAGACGCCCGGCGACGAGTGGCCCTGGACGAACACGAGGTCGCCGCCGTGATCTTGCGACGGCGCGTGCCAGAAGTGGTTGAAGCCGACGTCGTACAGCGTCGCGGCCGACGCGAACGATGCGATGTGGCCGCCGACGTTGGTTTCCTTGCCGGCGCGCAGCACCATCGCCATCGCGTTCCAGCGCGTGTACGAGCGGATGCGGTGCTCGACGTCCTGGTCGCCGGGAATCTTCGCCTGGTTCGAGACAGGGATCGTGTTGATGTACGGAGTGTTGGCGGAGAACGGCAGATGCTCGCCATGCACGCGGGCAAATTCGATCTGCTTCTCGATGAGGTAGTGAGCGCGGTCGGGACCGACAGCAGAAATCACGCCATCTAGCGCTTCGAGCCATTCGGCGGTTTCTTGCGGGTCGCCATCGTCTTTGGTGTTGGCGACGTACTTCATGACTTCGTCGGGTACAGCGGACATGCTCGTCTCCTGGATATGGGGAACGCACTGTGAACATGCGACGCGGACGAACCTCGACCGCGGCAGCTTCCGGCCGATTGTAATAAGGCCCACAACGCCTGCGCAAGGAAATTTTCGGATTACGAGAGCGTTTCTCATAATGCGGAAAATTGTTGCGGCGCACCCTGGTTTGACTGCCCATCAGCGAGTACGTCGGCTAGTTTGCGCCGAATTGCGCGACTTTCATCGCTTTTTTGCGGCAATTACGTGTCAGCCGCTGCGCTACAATGCGAGCCATGTTGACCGATCGGCTTTTCGCACGCTCGGCGCGTTCCGCCGGTTCGTCGGCGGACTCGTCGCCCTCTCGCTGGCACCACGGACCCTGGTGGTCGAATTCCTATTTGCTGACGCCGCTCCTGTCGATCCTCGTTTTCCTGGTCGTCATGAGCCTGATTTTGTGGAGCCTGAACCGGCGCGAACAGCAGCAGCAGGAAGACACCCTTTACCGCAATGTCGCGTGGGCGCAGCAGCAGATCCGGCTGTCGATGACGGGCGCGCAGGAGCAGTTGCAGGCGCTTTCGCGCGATCTCGTCTCCGGCCGCGCAGACCCGCATTCTTTCCAGGTGTCGACGGCCGACATCATGCAGGGGCATCCCGAAATCCTCTACATGAACTGGTACACGAGCGCGCAACAGCCGCGCTGGCCGAACAACGCGCTGCCCGGCCTGGGCCAGCGCCTCGCGAAGCCCAATGACCAGCAGATGGACGAAGCCGTCAAGGCCGCTTTCGCCGAAGCGCGCAACACGCGCCGCCAGGTCTATTCGCCGCTGATGTACGACGATGTCGGCAACGGCTACATCACGTTGCAAACCCCTGTCTATCGCGACCGCGACTTCCTCGGCACGATCGCGGCCGTGTTCTCGATCGAAGGGATACTGAAGCGCGACATCCCGCCCGAGCTGTCGGCGAAGTACAAGATCTCGATCATCGACGTCAACAACCGCGAGCTGGCCACGACGTCGACGCGCCCGCGCCTGCCGCGCGACGCATACTACGACCTGCCGCTCGATCCGCCCGGCCAGGGCGTGTCGGTGCGCGTCTACGCGTATCCGCAGATGACCAACTTCACGAACAACACGCTCGTGTGGCTGGTCGCGGGGCTGTCGTGCTTCGTGCTGTGGAGTCTGTGGAGCCTATGGAAGCACACGCGCCAGCGCTTCGAGGCGCAGCAGGCGCTGTACGCCGAGGCGTTCTTCAGGCGTGCGATGGAAAACTCCGTGCTGATCGGCATGCGCGTGCTCGACATGCACGGCCGCATCACGCACGTGAACCCGGCTTTCTGCCGGATGACGGGCTGGGACGAAAGCGATCTCGTCGGCAAGAACGCGCCGTTTCCGTATTGGCCGCGCGACTCGTACCCGGAGATGCAGCGGCAGCTCGACATGACGCTGCGCGGCAAGGCGCCCTCTTCCGGTTTCGAGCTGCGCGTGCGCCGCAAGGACGGCTCGCTGTTCCATGCGCGCCTGTATGTGTCGCCGCTGATCGACAGTTCAGGACGGCAAACGGGCTGGATGTCGTCGATGACGGACATCACGGAGCCGAAGCGCGCGCGCGAAGAACTGGCCGCCGCGCACGAACGCTTCACGACGGTGCTCGAAAGCCTCGATGCCGCTGTCTCCGTGCTCGCCGCCGACGAAGCCGAACTGCTGTTCGCGAACCGCTATTACCGGCATCTGTTCGGCATCCGCCCCGACGGCCATCTCGAACTCGCGGGCGGCGGCAGCTTCGACAGCTCCGCTGCGTCGTCGGACTCGATCGACATGGTCGACGCATTCGCGGGCCTGCCCGCCGCCGCGCTCACCGAAAGCACCGCCGACGCGCAGGAAGTCTACGTCCAGGGCATCCAGAAATGGTTCGAAGTACGCCGCCAGTACATCCAGTGGGTCGATGGCCATCTCGCGCAGATGCAGATCGCAACCGACATCACGACGCGCAAGCAGGCGCAGGAACTCGCGCGCCAGCAGGACGAAAAGCTGCAGTTCACGAGCCGCCTGATGACCATGGGCGAGATGGCGTCGTCGCTCGCGCACGAGCTGAACCAGCCTCTCGCGGCCATCAATAACTATTGCTCTGGAACCGTGGCGCTGGTTAAATCTGGTCGGACAACTCCCGACAACCTGTTACCAGTCCTCGAAAAGACTGCGCAGCAGGCGGTTCGGGCCGGCATGATTATCAAGCGCATCCGCGAATTCGTGAAACGCAGCGAACCGAAACGACAGGCTACCCGCGTCGCCGACATCGTCGCCGACGCCGTGGGTCTCGCCGAGATCGAAGCGCGCAAGCGCCGCATCCGCATCGTGACGGACATGCGCTCGCGCCTGCCCGTCATCTATGTCGATCCCGTGCTGATCGAACAGGTGCTCGTGAACCTGCTGAAGAACGCGGCCGAAGCGATGCACGACGCGCGGCCCGATGCCGTCGATCCCGTGATTCGCGTCGTCGTACGGCTCGACTCCGGCTTCGTGTGCATCAGCGTCGTCGATCAGGGTCCGGGCGTCGACGAAGCCACGGCCGAGCGTCTCTTCGAACCGTTTTACAGCACCAAGTCCGACGGCATGGGCATGGGGCTGAACATTTGCCGTTCGATCATCGAATCGCATCGCGGACGCCTGTGGGTGGTGAACAACGTCGAATCCGACGGCCACATCACGGGCGCCACTTTCCATTGCAGTCTGCCTATTGGAGAGCCTGACGGCCCGAGCAACGGCGGGTCCGAGGCGCCGACACCACAAACCGTTACGGGAGAGCTATGAACACCCCAGTTACCACACAGGAAACCGTGTTTGTCGTCGACGACGACGAAGCGGTGCGAGATTCGCTGCGCTGGCTGCTGGAGGCGAACGGCTATCGCGTTCAATGCTTCTCCGCCGCGGAGCAGTTCCTCGACGCATGGCAGCCGCATCAGCATCCTGGCCAGATCGCGTGCCTGATTCTCGATGTGCGGATGTCGGGCATGAGCGGCCTCGAATTGCAGGAGCGCCTGATCGCCGACAACACGCTGCTGCCCATCATCTTCGTGACGGGTCACGGCGACGTGCCGATGGCCGTGTCGACGATGAAGAAGGGCGCGATGGACTTCATCGAGAAGCCGTTCGACGAAGCCGAACTGCGCAAGCTCGTCGAGCGCATGCTCGACAAGGCCCGCAGCGAAAGCAGCAGCGTCCAGCAGCAGCGCGCCGCCGCCGAGCGCCTCGGCAAGCTCACGGCGCGCGAGCATCAGGTGCTCGAGCGCATCATCGCGGGCCGCCTGAACAAGCAGATCGCCGACGATCTCGGCATCAGCATCAAGACGGTCGAAGCGCACCGCGCGAACATCATGGAAAAGCTCAACGTGAACACGGTGGCCGACCTGCTGCGTCTCGCGTTGTCTAACAAGCCGCAGCAGGCGCAATAACGCCGGCGCGCCATGCGGGCGTCATCGCGTGATGGCGGCCCCGCAGCCCGGAGCCCTCGCCCGCCGTTTCTCTTGCGTGTTGCGCGGGCGTCCGAAGCATCGTTGACACCATCACGCGGCGCTGCTTTCGCGGCGTCCTTCGTCGATTCGTCGCGCCCCCTCTTTACGCCGCTTCACGCGTCTTCGCGCTCCGCCTCCATCGGCTCCCGTCGCTCGCGCATGACGCCCTTCATTAGTCATCCAGACTAAACCGGATCGCACGACGGTTCTCACCGTGAATCGATACGAACGCTACCGGCCCCGCACATGGCTGCTTTGTGCGGCGCTTGCGGGCATACCGCTCGCCGCGGGCATCGTCGCGCCCGTTGACGCCGTCGCGCAGACACCCGCGAAAATCTCGAGCCAGCAACTCGATTCGCTGACGGCGCCCATCGCCCTCTACCCGGATGCGCTGCTCGCGCAGGTGCTGATGGCGTCGACCCGAACCGCGTTTTCATACGTCGTCCTCGCTCTGTCGCCGTTTCCGCCATCAACGCTGCTGCGATGCACGTGACATACAGCGCTGACATCGCGCATATCGCCGGTTCAACATCGCGCTTGCGCGCGCACGTCACTTCCATTATCAGTCGATTTACATCGTCGTTCCCCCATCGCTCCATTGCCACAACGCGCGTCGCGGCATGTCGGAATTCACTGACACCCGCCGCGCTCAGAACGCAGCAAGGAGCCTTTCCGCAGGACGTCGATGCGGCCGCCGCGTGGTCGAAGTCGAACTCGCAGTACAAGGGCGACGATGCCGTCAAAGCCGTCGCATCGGAACCGTGGGACCCGAGCGTGCAATCGCTCGTCGCATTCCCGCAAGTGCTCGCGACGATGGCCTCGAAGCCCGACTGGGTCACGCAGCTCGGCAATGCGTTTCTCGCGCAGCCGAACGATGTGATGGACTCCGTGCAGCGGCTGCGCAAGCAGGCGCAGTCGTCAGGCAATCTGAAGACGACTGAGCAGCAGAAGGTGATCGTCGAGCAGAACACGATCCAGATCCAGCCGGCCAATCCGCAAGTGGTCTATGTGCCGACGTACAACCCGACTGTCGTGTACGGCGCGTGGCCTTATCCCGCCTATCCGCCCGTCTATGTGCCGCCTCCTCCCGGTTACGCGATCGCGTCGGGCTTCGCGGCGGGGCTTGCATTCGGTGCGGGCGTGGCCGTCGTCAATTCGCTATGGGGCGGATTCAACTGGAACAACCATGACGTCAACATCAACGTCAATCGTTACAACAACGTCAACGTCAACAACCGGATCAATTCGAACACCGCGACCTCCAACTGGAATCGCAACGCGAATGTCAACCGCAACAACGCGAACATCAATCGCAACAATGCCAACGTCAACAACAATCTGGCTGCGCAACGCGATCAATATCGCGGACGCGACGCATCGCGCGCGCAGGCGCAGCAGACGCTGCAGAACCGCACCGGCCAGAACCTGAGCGGCAACGCGAGCCAGCGCGTGCAGAACATCCATCAGGGCGGCGCGAACGCGGGCGAGATTCGCAACAGCGCGCAGAACCTGAACCGCGACAACGCGTTGCGCGGCGCGGGAGATAGCGCGGGCTCGCGGCAGGATTTACAGCGCGGACAGGCGAGCCGTCAGTCGCTCGCAAGCAACGGTGGCGCGAGCAACCGTGTCGGCGCGGGCGGCGGCGGTCAGCAGTTCGGCGGCGGCGAGGCGGGAGGCGGCCGGCTCGGGGCCGGCGGCGCAGGACAGGCAGGCGGCGGCTTCAGCGGCGGCGCAGGCGGCGGAAGCAGGGGCGGTGGCGGCTTTGGCGGCGGCGCGGGCGGTGGCGGTGGACGCCAGTTCCATCGCCGCTGAGCGAATGATCACGAACCGTCACGAGCAATCGCAACACGTCGCTAGCGATCACGAACGATCGACAGGAGGCACACATGATCCGCATTTCGACCTGCCGCGCACTGCGCGCGCTGCTTCGCGCGCGTCAGACTGCGTCGCGCGCTGCCCTTTCACAGGTTCCACCCGATTCAGCCGTCTTGCCGGTTGCGCGCGCATCGAATGCGCTCGCGGCCGTCGTCACGGTGACGATGTTCGCCGCCGCGCAACCCGCCGCTGCACAGGCCGTCTATCCGACGCCCGACGCCGCCGCCAGCGCATTTGCCGACGCCCTCGCAACGAACGACCATCCGGCGATGGAGAAAGTGCTCGGCAAGAACTACGGCCGCTACATCCCGACCACCAACATCGGCGAGGACGACATCTATGCGTTCCTCGGGCAATGGGCGAATGGCCATCAGATCGTCGACGATCCGGCGCCGCGCCACGGCCGCAAGAGCGTGCATCTGGCCGTCGGCACGGACGGATGGACGCTGCCGATTCCGATCGTGCAGAATGCGCGCGGCTGGCAATTCGACACGCCCGCCGCCACCGACGAAATGCTCACGCGCCGCATCGGCCGCAACGAGCGCGCGGCGATTCTCACGTCGCTCGCATACGTCGATGCGCAAAACGACTATCGAAGCCAGATGCAGCGCTACGCGCAAAAGTTCATCAGCTCGCCCGGCCAGCGCGACGGACTCTACTGGCCCACGGCGCCTGGCGAGCCCGAAAGCCCGCTTGGGCCGCTTGCCGCGACGATGCCGCATCAGGTCGCGCCGGGCGAGGCGTACAACGGCTATCACTACCGCATCCTCACGTCGCAGGGCGCGAACGCCGAGGGCGGCGCACAGAACTACGTGCAGGACGGCGCGCTGTCGAAAGGCTTCGGCCTCGTCGCGTGGCCGGCGGAATACGGCAAGACGGGCGTGATGAGTTTCATCGTCAACCAGAACGGTCAGGTCTACCAGAAGAATCTCGGCGCGCAGACGTCACACGCGGCGAGCGCGATCACGTCGTTCAATCCCGATTCGTCGTGGACGGCGACGCAGCCCTGAACGCGCGAGCGTACCCCGGACGCGCGTTGCAATCTTCGCGATGACCACGCGTCGCACTGGCCGCTTGCCTCGGCGGCGGCCAGTGCGATGATCCGCGAAGCCAACCGATCCCATCCCCGACGGTATAATGTCGAACTTCGCTGCGGCGCGGTTTTCGCGCCGTGCGCTTTTCGGCACGCGACCCGTACCTGCCTCCGAGCGCCATCCGTGCGATTCGCGACGGCCGCGCGAGAGCGCACGTCACGAACCCGCGCGCAGCACGCACTGCATGCGCGGCAACATGATCAAACGCCCCGCGCCTGCCCGCCCCGCCCGCATTCCGAACACCGTATCTCGACCGACCATGACAGCCAAACTGATCGACGGCATCGCCCTTTCCAAGACCTTGCGCGCCGACGTCGCCACGCGCGCCGCCGCCCTCACCGCCCGCGGACATCAGCCCGGTCTTGCCGTCGTGCTCGTCGGCGACAATCCCGCCAGCGAGGTCTACGTCCGCAACAAGGTGAAGGCCTGCGAGGACAACGGACTCTTCTCGTCGTACGACCGCTATCCCGCCAGCATGACGGAAGCGGAACTGCTCGCGCGCATCGACGAGCTCAACCGCGATCCGAAGATTGACGGCATCCTCGTGCAGCTGCCGCTGCCCGCGCATATCGACAGCCACAAGGTGATCGAAGCGATCGCGCCCGAGAAGGACGTCGACGGCTTTCACGTCGCGAACGCGGGCGCGCTGATGACGGGCAAGCCGCTCTTTCGCCCGTGCACGCCGTATGGCGTGATGAAGATGTTCGAAGCGCACGGCATCGAGCTGAAGAGCGCGAACGCCGTCGTGATCGGCCGCTCGAACATCGTCGGCAAGCCGATGTCGCTGCTGCTGCTTCAGGCGAACGCGACGGTGACGGTCTGCCACAGCAAGACGCGCGATATCGCCGCGTACACCCGCAATGCCGATATCGTCGTGGTCGCGACGGGTCTGCGCAACACGCTGACGGCCGACATGGTGAAGCCGGGTGCAACCGTGATCGACGTCGGCATGAATCGCGACGATCTCGGCAAGCTGTGCGGCGACGTCGACTTCGCGAACGTGAAGGAAGTGGCCGGCCATATCACGCCCGTGCCGGGCGGCGTCGGCCCGATGACGATCACGATGCTGCTCGTCAATACGATCGAAGCCGCCGAGCGCGCGGCGGGCAAGGCCTGAACGGTCGTCGGGACCACTGCCCGCTTCGTCGGATCGCGCGGATTGCCATAGCCGTTCGCGCCGCGCGCGTGCCGTCAGCGGATCAGCGCATCATCAGAAAGGCGGCCGGCGGACGGTCAAAGCTCGCGCTGACCAGCATTCCGCTCAGCAGAAAGAACGCGTACACGCCGAGACTGCCCGCGCCATCGAACCCAACGCGGCCGCGATGCCGTCGGTCGCGTCCGTCGTCTCGATCACGTGGGCATGGCTATAAACGACGGCGCACGCAGCGACCAGTCGCACGAGATCGAAATCGTTGGCATCGCGAGCGAGGGCGCGTGAGAGAGTGCTCGAATGCGGAGTCATCGGGAAGCTACCTGCTGCGAAGCGGCCGCCACGCCACGGCGAGCGGCAATTGAAGGATGCGCAATCCGCGCGAACGACAGGTGCGCGCGAAGCGCACGCAAGACCCACGCAAAACCCACGCGCCGACCGTTCAACGATCCGCGAGAATTCCTGTTGCGACCCGTTCGCTTGCCTGCTTTCCCGTTCTGGTACAAATATGCGTGAGCCCGCAGCTTCTGCGCGCGGGCGGCAGTTCTGATAATTTGTGCTGCAACCGATCGATCCCGGCTGGAAATGGCGAATGGCGCCCCAATATGCTCCACAGGACGCCAATCGACGGCCCGCATGCGCGCGGGCCGTGCCATGTGCGCCGCTCCGTTTCGTGCCCGGCTGACCGTCATCCGGGCCTCCACTCAACGCGTCAGACAGGAAGCAACATGTCCACATCCCAATCGACATCCGGCAATCCGCTCCTCGATTTCTCCGATCTGCCGCGCTTTGGCGAGATCCGCCCCGAACACGTAACGCCCGCCCTCGACGTGCTGCTCGCGGATGCGAACGCCGCCGTCAATCGCGCGAGCGAGCCGTCGACGCCCGCGTCGTGGGCCGACATCGTCGAGCCCGTCGAACGCGCGACGGAACCGCTGTCGCGCGCATGGGGCGTGATCGGCCATCTGAACGCCGTCGCCGATACGCCCGAGCTGCGCGCCGTCTATGGCGAGAACCTGCCGCGCGTCACCGAGTTCTGGTCAAGCGTCGGACAGAATCTCGCGCTCTACGAGAAGTACAAGGCAATTGCTGCCGCCAGCGATTTCGAATCGCTGACGGGCGAGCGCAAGAAGATCCTGAACAACGCGCTGCGTGACTTCCGACTGTCGGGCGCCGAACTGCCCGAAGACCAGAAGCCGCGTTTCGCGGAACTGCAGGAACGTCAGGCCGCGCTGTCGAAGGCGTTTTCGGATCACGTGCTCGACGCGACCAATGCCTACGCGTATGTCGCCGAAAGCCAGGACGAGCTGGCCGGGCTGCCCGAAGACGTGATCGCAGCCGCCCGCGAAGCGGCCGAGCGCGACGGCAAGAGCGGCTGGAAGTTCACGCTGCATTTCCCGTCGTACTTCCCGGTGATGCAGTACTCGGAAAACCGGGCGATGCGCGAGACGATGTACCGCGCCTACGTTACGCGCGCATCGGAGCTCGGGCCGCAATACGGCAAGGGCAACGCCGACTGGGACAACACCGCGAACATCGCCGAAAGCCTGAAGCTGCGCGAAGAAGAGGCGCATATGCTCGGCTACAAAAATTTCGCCGAAGTGTCGCTCGCGCCGAAGATGGCCGAGTCGCCCGAGCAGGTGATGACGTTCCTCGAAGACCTCGCGACGCGCGCGCGTCCGCACGCCGAGCACGACTGGCAGGAACTGCGCGAGTTCGCCGCGAGCGAGCTGGGCCTCGGCGAATTGCAACCGTGGGATGTCGCGTTCGCCGCCGAGCGTCTGCGTCAGAAGCGCTACTCGTTTTCCGAAAACGAAGTGAAGCAATACTTTCCGGAAGACACGGTGCTCAAGGGCGTGTTCAAGGTCACGGAGACGCTCTTCGGCGTGACGATCCGCCGCGACCAGGCGGCGACCTGGCATCCCGACGTGCGCTTCTTCCGCGTCGAGAATCAGGACGGCGGCCTCGTCGCGCAGTTCTATCTCGATCTGTACGCGCGCGAAGGCAAGCGCGGCGGCGCATGGATGGACGATGCGCGCTCGCGCCGCAAGCCCGCCGACGGCGCAGTGCAAACGCCTGTCGCGTATCTGACGTGCAACTTCTCGGCGCCCGTCGGCGGCAAGCCCGCGTGCTTCACGCACGACGAGGTGATCACCCTCTTCCACGAGTTCGGGCACGGGCTGCATCACATGCTGACGCGCGTCGACGAACTGGGCGTGTCGGGCATCAACGGTGTCGAATGGGACGCCGTCGAGCTGCCGTCGCAGTTCATGGAAAACTTCTGCTGGGAGTGGGACGTGCTGAGCGACATGACTTCGCACGTCGATACCGCGAAGCCGCTGCCGCGCGAGCTGTTCGACAAGATGCTCGCCGCGAAGAACTTCCAGAGCGGCCTGGGCACGCTGCGCCAGATCGTATTCTCGATGTTCGACATGAAGCTGCACGTCGACTTCGATACGTCCGCTGCGAAGAGCGCGAACGATCTCGCACGCGAAATCAACGAGCGCTTCCATGTGATTCCGCAGGCTGCGTTCTCGCGCTGGCCGAATACGTTCAGCCATATCTTCGCTGGCGGCTACGCGGCGGGCTACTACAGCTACAAGTGGGCTGAAGTGCTCTCCGCCGATGCGTATGCGGCATTCGAAGAAGCGGCGCAATCGGGCACCGGCAGCGTGCTCGACGCGGCGACAGGCACGCGGTATCGCAAGGAGATTCTCGAGGTGGGCGGCAGTCGTCCCGCGATGGAATCGTTCAAGGCGTTCCGCGGCCGCGAGCCGAATATCGACGCGCTGCTGCGTCACAACGGCATGGCGCCCGGCGCGGTGCCTGGGACGGCGCATTGATGTTGCTGCGGGCACGGACGCGCAGCTGGCGCGTTCGCGCGTAGCGCCTCAACGTGGGGGCTTGCGCGTTCTGCTGCAAGGCGGGTTCGGGATAATCACCGAACCCGCTTTTTTCATTGGCGTGGGCGCTTACTCCGTCAACGCGATGACGGGCGCGTGGTCCGAAGGCTGATCCCACTTGCGCGGCGTCTTGTCGACGTCGCAATGCGTGCAGCTCGCCGCGAGCGGCTTCGACAGCAGAATGTGGTCGATGCGCAGGCCCGCATTGCGGCGGAACGCGAGCATCCGGTAGTCCCACCACGTGAAGGTTTTCTCGGGCTGCTCGAAGAGCCGGAACGAATCGACAAGGCCAAGTTCGATGAGACGCTGGAACCGCGCGCGCTCTTCCGGCGACACGAGGTTCTGCCCTTCCCACGCCTTCGGATCATGCACATCGCGATCTTCGGGCGCGATGTTGTAGTCGCCGAGCAGCGCGAGCTTCGGATATTGCGCAAGTTCGCGCGCGATCCAGTCGTGTAGCGCATCGAGCCAGCGCAGCTTGTACGCGAACTTGTCGGTGCCGGGCGCCTGGCCGTTCGGGAAGTAAGCGGAGATCACGCGCACGCCATCGATGGTCGCGGCGATCACGCGCTGCTGCGGGTCGTCGAAGCCGGGAATATTGCGCACGATGTTGCTTTCATCGACGCTCACGCCGTCGCGCACGAGAATGCCGACGCCGTTATAAGTCTTCTGTCCCGCGAACCAGCTGCGATAGCCCTTTGCTTCGAGTTCGGCGCGCGGAAATTTTTCGTCGGGCAGCTTCAGTTCCTGAAGACACAGCACGTCGGTCTGGCTGAGTTCGAGCCAGTCGATCACATGCTGCTGACGAACCTTCAGGGAGTTCACGTTCCACGTGGCTAATTTCATCGCTCGTTCTCGTTCTCTCGGGTGCTGGATGGAATCTTACCGCGATCATGCGGCGCGGCTCAGTGCGGCAACGTGCGCAAGTAAAAAAGCAAAAACCCGCAACGCTTGCGGCGATGCGGGCTTCGGATGCTGAGGCCGTGTGGAGCAGGACACGATGCCATGAAACTGGTTGCGGGGACAGGATTTGAACCTGTGACCTTCGGGTTATGAGCCCGACGAGCTGCCAGACTGCTCCACCCCGCGTCAGAGGAAGCGAATTGTACTGACACCTGCTGCACGCGTCAAACACTTGAGCGAATTTTTTTAACCATCCTCTGCTAGAGGCCGGCGACGATGGCGTATCAGGCTCACATTGGGTCCGCTTCGATCGCCCAGTCGACGGCCCTTTGCGCATGCAGCGCCGTCGTATCGAAGACGGGCAATGCGGAGTCTTCCTGTTTGATCAGCAGCGTGATCTCCGTGCAGCCGAGAATGACGGCTTGCGCGCCGCGCGCTTTCAAGTCGTCGATCACGCTCCGATAGATCGCGCGCGAATGCGGCTCGATCACGCCATGGCACAACTCGTCGTAGATGATCCCGTGCACGTTCGCACGGCCTTCGTCATCGGGGACCAATGTATCGAGCCCGAAACGCTCGCGCAGACGTCCGGCATAGAACGTCTGCTCCATCGTATAGCGCGTGCCGAGCAGCCCGACACGCTCGACACCCGCCGCGCGCAGCGCTTCGCCCGTCGGGTCGGCGATGTGCAGGAAAGGCACGGTGATCGCCGCTTCGATCGCTTCGTACACGCGATGCATCGTGTTCGTCGCGAGCAGCACGAGATCGGCGCCGCCGCGCTCAAGTTGCCGCGCCGCATCGGCCATCTGCACGCCGAGCGCTTGCCAGTCGCCCGTGCGCTGATGCGCTTCGACGGGCGCGAAATCGACGGTCAGCATCAGGCTGCGTGCATTGTGATGGCCGCCGAGGCGCGCCTTCGCGTGACGGTTCATCAGCCGGTAGTACTCGGCCGACGATTCCCAGCTCATCCCGCCGACCACGCCTATCGTCTTCATGTCGCTTTGTGCCCGTTCATGTTGGTTGTGTGCCGTCCGCCGAGTATAGGCCGGCGGCGGCGCGCCCGAGCGGTACGGATCGCGCGCTGCAAGCCGGTACAGCAATGTCGTTTGTCCTATGCTGTCGGGACGATGCGGGATCAGCGCCACACGCCTTTGTTCCGCCGATAGAATCGGTGTCATGCAAAGGAGCCGCCCATGGACCTGATCATCCGTCGTGCCGTATTGCCGCGCAGCGCGGCTCAACCGAATGGCCCTGTCGACATCGGCATCGAGGCCGGCCGCATCGCCGCCGTCGAGCCGACGCTCTCCGCCACCGCGCGTGAAGAAATCGACGCAAACGGCTCCCTTGTCACGCCGCCGTTCGTCGATGCGCACTTCCATATGGACGCGACGCTCTCGTATGGTTTGCCGCGCGTCAACGCGTCGGGCACCTTGCTCGAAGGCATTACGCTATGGGGCGAACTGAAGCCGCATCTGACACAGGAAGCGCTCGTCGCACGCGCGTTGCAGTATTGCGATTGGGCCGTCGCGCGCGGGCTGCTGGCCATCCGCACACACGTCGATGTGTGCGACGAGCGCCTGCTCGCCGTCGAAGCGCTGCTCGAAGTGAAGCGCCGCGTCGCGCGTTATATGGATCTGCAACTGGTCGCGTTTCCGCAAGACGGACTGCTGCGCAGCGCGGGCGCGTTCGACAACCTCAAGCGCGCGATCGCGATGGGCGTCGACGTGGTCGGCGGCATTCCGCATTTCGAGCGCACGATGACGGACGGTGCGGAGTCAGTGCGTCTGCTATGCGAGTTCGCTGCCGGGAAAGGCTTGCGCGTCGACATGCACTGCGACGAATCGGACGACCCGATGTCGCGTCATATCGAAACGCTTGCCGCGCAGGCTCACCGTCTCGGCATGCAAGGGCGCGTGACGGGCTCGCATCTGACGTCGATGCATTCGATGGACAACTACTACGTCAGCAAGCTGCTGCCGCTAATGCGCGAGGCAGGCGTCGCGGCCATTGCAAACCCGCTGATCAACATCACGCTGCAAGGGCGTTCGGATTCGTATCCGAAGCGGCGCGGCATGACGCGCGTGCCGGAGATGATGGCGGCGGGCATCGACGTCGCGTTCGGTCACGATTGCGTGATGGACCCGTGGTACAGCCTCGGTTCCGGCGACATGCTCGAAGTCGCGCATATGGGCCTGCACGTCGCGCAGATGACGGGCATCGACGCAATGCATGCCTGCTTTGACGCCGTCACGGCAAACGCGGCGCGTATCCTCGGGCTCGAGCGTTATGGCATCGAGCCGGGGTGCGATGCGAATCTCGTCGTGCTCGACGCGCGCGACGCCGTCGAAGCGATACGCTTGCGCGCGGCGCGGCTCGCCGTCGTGAGTCGAGGAAAAGTGGTGAGCCGCGCACCCGCGGCGCGGGCGCAGTTGTCGCTCGAAGGGCGGCCCGAGGAAGTGGACTTCAAGCTGCATCGCGAATAAAAAAAGCGGCTCGATGGCGCGTGGCGCTGTCGAGCCGCTTTCGTTTCCATCACCTGAACGCAATGGATAACACCGCGCTCACGATTCGAGGTTCAACTCCTGAATCTTGCGCGTGATCGTATTGCGTCCGATGCCGAGGCGCTCCGCCGCTTCCACCTTGCGTCCGCGCGTGAAATCGAGCGCTTCGCGGATCACGGCCGCCTCGAAACGGCGCGACAGTTCGTCCATCACATCGGCGGCGTTCTCGCGCAAGAGCTTCGCGACTTCCGTGCGCAGTCCGCTCTCCCACGCGGCGACGGGCGACGGTAACGCCACGCCGCCCTGCACGGCGGGCGTGCCCAGCATCGACGCCGTGCCGTTCGCAACGCCCGCGCCGCCCGACACGGCATCGATCGATGCAGCCCTGCCGGGCGACACGAGTTCCGCGCCGGCCTGTTGCGTCGACACGAGGTCAGGCGGCAAGTCCTTCACCTCGATCGTCTGCGCGGGCGCCATCACCGTCAGCCAGTTCGCGAGGTTTTCGAGTTGGCGCACGTTGCCCGGAAACGGCAACGACGTGAGATACGCCAACGCCTCATCCGATACGCGCTTCGGCTCGACGCCGAGATCGCGCGCGCTTTTCTGCAGGAAGTGGCGCGTCAGTAGAGGAATGTCTTCGCTGCGCTCGCGCAAAGCGGGAAGACGCAAGCGGATCACATTCAGCCGGTGATACAGGTCCTCGCGAAACAGGCCCTGACGCACGCGCGATTCGAGATTCTGATGTGTCGCGGCGATCACGCGCACGTTCGCGCGCAGCGGGTTGTGTCCGCCGACGCGATAGAACTGCCCATCGGACAGCACGCGCAACAGACGCGTCTGCAAATCGAAGGGCATATCGCCGATTTCATCGAGAAACAGCGTGCCGTTCTCAGCCTGTTCAAACCGGCCCTGGCGCATCGCCTGCGCGCCCGTGAACGCGCCGCGCTCATGGCCAAACAGTTCGGATTCCAGCAGATCTTTCGGAATCGCTGCCGTGTTGAGCGCGATGAACGGACCGTTCGCGCGTGGGCTATGTCGGTGCAAGGCGCGCGCGACGAGTTCCTTACCGGTGCCTGATTCGCCCGTAATGAGCACGGTCGCCGCCGAATGCGACAGCCGGCCGATCGCGCGGAACATGTCCTGCATCGCGGGCGCCTGGCCGAGCATCTCCGGCGCTTCGGCCACGCGGTCGTCCCATGTATGCTCGCCGCGCACGCTTTCGTCGACGGCCCGGCGAATCAGTTCGACGGCCTTGTCGATATCGAACGGTTTCGCGAGGTATTCGAATGCGCCGCCCTGGAATGCCGCGACGGCGCTGTCGAGATCCGAGAACGCCGTCATGATGATGACGGGTAGCCCCGGCACGCGGTCGCGCACGGTCTGCAGCAGTTCGAGCCCGGAGCCGCCTGGCATCCTGATATCGGAGACGAGCACTTGCGGGCTATCGTGTTCCAGCGCGCCCGCGGCTTCGCGGACGTTGGCGAAGCTGCGCGTCGCGAAGTTCTCGCGTGCGAGTGCTTTCTCGAGCACCCAGCGGATCGATTGGTCGTCGTCTACTATCCAGATCGGCTTCATATAGGTCCGTCAGAAGTCTTGTATTGCGTGTCTTGTCAGCAGTTGAGCGGCAGCAGGATCTGAAACTCGGTGTGACCCGGACGGCTCTCCACTTCGATCATCCCTTCGTGTTGTTGCACGAATGTCTGCGCGAGCGTCAGGCCGAGACCGCTGCCATCGTCGCGCCCCGATACGAGCGGATAGAAGATGCGCTCGCGTATCTCTTCGGGAATGCCGGGCCCGTTATCGACGATATGCAAGTCCAGTGCCAGCTTGCAAAGGCGTTTTGCGATCGTCACCTTGCGCGCAACGCGCGTGCGCAACTCGATGCGCGCATCGCCTTGCGAGATGCGTTCGCGCAATGCTTCGGCCGCGTTGCGCACGATGTTCAGCAGCGCCTGGATCAATTGCTCCTTGTCGCCGCGCAGATCGGGCACGCTCACGTCGTAGTCGCGCTCGATCGTGAGGCCGCGCGGAAACTCCGCGAGAATCACCGCGCGCACGCGTTCGCACACTTCGTGAATGTTCACGTCGCCGACGATATGCGGATGGCGATGCGGTTCGAGCAGCCGGTCGACGAGCGTCTGCAGCCGGTCCGATTCCTTGATGACGACCTGTGTGTACTCGCGCAGCTCATCGCGTTCGCGCGCGCCGAGTTCGAACTCGAGCAGTTGCGCCGCGCCGCGAATGCCGCCGAGCGGATTCTTGATCTCATGCGCGAGATTGCGGATCAGCTGCTTGTTGACGGCCGTCAGATCGTGAATACGTTCTTCGCGATCGGAGCGCAGATGCCGCTCGTTCTCGAAGAGTTCGAGCAGCACGTAGTCCTGTGCGCTCTCGATAAAGCCAACGACGGCATGCACATGCAGCGGTTCGTGGCCGGGACGCTCGAGCACGGCATCCAGATGCGTCGCGTGAAAACGGTGCGCGGCGATCGCGGCGATGGTCGCCGTCAGCTCCTCGCCGTTCGTGAAGATGTCGGGCCACGCCATCTGCGTCAGTTGCCGGCGCGACATTTCGAGCATCGATTCCGCCGACGGGTTCGCGAACGCGACACGCAGCGTTCGCTTGTCGAGCACGAGCACGACCGTGGGCAGCGCCTCGAAGCCCGGCAGCAAACCGGACTCGACGAGCTGCACATCATCCGACAGCGCGTCGGTATGCCCTTTTCTGGCCTTGATGAGGTTCTTCAGTACCATCTTGCAGTCGGGTAGATAGCGTTGCATGGGGCTGGAGTAAGCGCCAAAGCGCCAACTCCCGCCGACAGCGATGGTGAAGCGGGCTTCAGCGCACGCGGTTCGATACGGCTACATCAATCTGAAATAGAACAGTCATCGCTTCGATCCAACGAAAAAGGGACGGCGCCGCCGTCCCTTCATGACCGATCGCAGCGTCGGGGCTACGCCTGCCCGCACACGTGCGAGCAGAGCGCAGCGCCTCTTACAGCGAGTAGTACAGTTCGAACTCGACCGGGTGCGTGGTCATACGCACGCGTTGCAGTTCGCTTTCCTTCAGTTCGATGTAAGCGTCGAGCATCGCATCCGTGAACACGCCACCGCGCGTCAGGAACTCGCGATCCTTGTCGAGCGCTTCCAGCGCCTGATCGAGGCCGGCACACACGGTCGGGATCTTTGCATCCTCTTCCGGCGGCAGGTCGTACAGGTTCTTGTCCGCGGCTTCGCCCGGATGGATCTTGTTCTGCACGCCGTCCAGACCCGCCATCATCAGCGCGGAGAAGCACAGGTACGGGTTCGCGAGCGGGTCCGGGAAGCGCGTTTCGATACGGCGGCCCTTCGGATTCGCGACGTGCGGAATACGGATCGATGCCGAACGGTTGCGTGCCG
This sequence comes from Paraburkholderia phymatum, assembly GCF_040965635.1. Taxonomy (GTDB): domain Bacteria; phylum Pseudomonadota; class Gammaproteobacteria; order Burkholderiales; family Burkholderiaceae; genus Paraburkholderia; species Paraburkholderia phymatum_B. The sequence goes on along the minus strand of NZ_JBFRCH010000005.1, from coordinate 161,793 downwards.
AGTAAGCGAGCTTCACAGGCGCTTCGAAGTGCGGCACGAGACGCTTGTACGAGTTCGTACCCGGGTTCGTGATCGCGTTCAGCGCGCGAGCGTGCTTGATGATGCCGCCGATGTAGAACAGCGCGAATTCCGACAGGCCAGCATAGCCGTTGCCTGCGAACATGTTCTGGCCGTCCTTCCAGATCGACTGGTGAACGTGCATGCCCGAACCGTTGTCGCCGACGACGGGCTTCGGCATGAACGTCGCCGTCTTGCCGTACGTGTGCGCGACGTTGTGGACGATGTACTTCAGTTGCTGCGTCCAGTCAGCGCGCTGAACCAGTGTCGAGAACTTCGTGCCGATTTCGTTCTGGCCCTGGCCTGCCACTTCGTGGTGGTGAACTTCGACGGGGATGCCGATCTGTTCGAGCAGCAGACACATTTCCGAGCGGATGTCCTGGAACGTGTCGACGGGAGCGACCGGGAAGTAGCCGCCCTTCGTGCCCGGACGGTGGCCCGTGTTGCCGCCTTCGAGTTCCTTGCCCGACGACCACGGTGCTTCTTCCGAGCCGATCTTGACGAAGCAGCCCGACTGGTCCGTGTTCCACTGGACCGAGTCGAAAATGAAAAATTCCGGTTCCGGACCGAAGAAGGCCGTGTCGCCGAGACCCGTGCTCTTCAGGTACGCTTCGGCGCGCTTCGCGAGCGAGCGCGGGTCGCGCTCATAGCCCTTGCCGTCAGCCGGTTCGACGACATCGCAGGTCAGCACGAGGGTCGACTCTTCATAGAACGGGTCGATGTAGGCGGTGTTCGCATCCGGCACGAGCAGCATGTCCGACGCTTCGATGCCCTTCCAGCCGGCAATCGAAGAACCGTCAAATGCATGGCCGCTTTCAAACTTGTCTTCGTCGAATGCCGACACCGGCACCGAAACGTGTTGCTCTTTGCCGCGCGTGTCGGTGAAACGGAAGTCGACAAACTTGACGTCCTCGTCCTTGACGAGCTGCATGACGTCGGCCACGGATTTACTCATAACCTATCTCCTGATTAACGAATTCGGCGGGTTGAGCCGCCGCCCAATCTAGCTGACCAGCCCCGACGCGTCCACCCCTCGAATACCGACATATTGGAGCAGACCGTTTCTGGCGTCGGGCCAGTTCGATCGGGACCAATAAAGCAGCTTCCATGCCATATTTTTGTTGAACATATGCCGGCTCGTTGCAGCGCTAATGTTGATGCGCCTTTGCGGGGAATCGGCGCACACTGTTTGCGGGAATCGCGCGACCCGAAGCCGGCTTGCTGCACCACCAACGTGCATCATAAAAATCCGCACCTGCTTAATATCCTATTTTGGTGCGTTGATCTCATTTTGCACCAGAATGGAGCACCTCCCCGTACGTCAAGCTCCGCTTGCGATTGTGCGCCCCGTATGCGCGTGCTTGCTAGAATGATTTTTTGGCTCCGAGGAGATCTGCTGTCATGAGTACGCTCGAACAGTTGTACAGCCAGGCTGAAAAGCGCCGTGTCGAAAACCAGCTTCCGTATGCGGGCGCAGTCACGCCTGCCGAAGCGTTCGAGCTTCTGCAACTCGACCCGCGCGCCCGCCTCGTCGACGTCCGCACGCGCGCCGAGCTCGATTGGGTCGGCCGCCCCGTCGTCGGCGACGGCCAGTATGCACATGTCGAATGGACGCGCTATCCGGGCGGCGTGCCGAATGTCGAGTTCATCGACCAGCTTCGCCAGGTCGCGACACCCGATACGCCCGTGCTGCTCCTGTGCCGCAGTGCCGCGCGCTCGAAGCTCGCCGCCATTGCCGCGACGCAGGCCGGCTTCACAAAGGCGCTGGATCTACTCGAAGGCTTCGAAGGCGACAAGGATGGCCAAGGGCATCGCAAGATGGTATCGGGCTGGTGTTACCGCGGCTTGCCGTGGATCGGCGCATAAAGACGCGAGACTCGAATACGACGAACCGAAGCCGAGGGATTTGCAGAATCAAGCGGCGCACGGTGTGAACCGTGCGCCGCTTTCGTTTGCGCTTCCTTTCGTTTGCGATTCCATTTGAATCGTCCGCGCGCGATATGACACGCGAATGACGTTCTTCAGACGGCGCGCGTTACCCTCCCCGCCTGCGCAGCGCCGATTGCCTCGCCTAGCCGCGATCAGCCGCGCGGCTGGGCTTGTGCCGCAATCGCTTCCGCCTCGACGATATCGCCGCCGAGCAGATGCACACCTTCGCGCAGCTTGACGAACGCCGCTGCGACGGCCTCGGGCTCGCCCTTCACGCCAAGATCGATATGACGGCGCGCATAGATGCCGCCGCGCTCCGCATCGCCGACGCTCGGCAGGCTGAACACGCGCACGCCCGGAAAGTCGCGCTCGATCTTTTCCATCAACGGCGTCAGCGTCGATTCAGGCAACTCGAAAACCAGCAGGGACTTTTCCGCATGCGGAGTCGAGTGATGCAGATGCGCATACTTCGTATCCAGCACCCACTCGATCATCGGCCAGGCCATCACCGGGAAGCCGGGCACGAAATGATGATCGCCGACCGAGAAGCCAGGAATCTTGTTGTAGCCGTTCGGAATGATCGATGCGCCGCGCGGAAACGTGCCCATGTTCAGACGATGCAGATTCTCGGGCGAATAGAAATCGACGGGTGTCGGCGCGTTGGCGGGATGCATCTCGCGGATGCGCTCCTGGATCAGCACTTTCGCTTCCAGATGCAGTTCGAGCGGCAGGGCGAGCGCGGCGGCCGCGCATTGGCGCGTGTGATCGTCCGGCGTCGCGCCGATCCCCCCCGTCGAGAACACGACATCGCCCGTTGCGAACGAGCGGCGCAGCGTCGCTGTGATGCGCGCGGGATCGTCGCCGATATATTCGGCCCATGCGAGCGACAGCCCGCGCGCGCTCAGAAGCTGGATAACTTTGGGCAGATGCTTGTCGACGCGCCTGCCCGACAGGATTTCATCGCCGATGATGATGACGCCAAATGCCATTGCAGCCTCTTGTCGAATGTCAGTAGGAAATGCGCGCCGGGTCCCGCGCACCGTATGGGCCATCGTGCGGGCCATCCCGACCGTGATGACCATTCGCGCCGTGCTCGTCGGCGCGCATCCGCTGCAGCGCGCGCAGGCAGTAGAAGCCGAACCACAGCGCCGTAAACACCAGGATGAAAGCATAGATCCAGATGGTCGCCGCGGTCATGACAGGGAACAGCACGATCAGCCAGACGGACGACGCCCAAATGAGCGTCGGCAGCGAGCCGAGCAGCCCGCTCGCCACGCCGATCAGCAGCAGCGGCAAACGATGCCGGCTCACGAGCGCGCGCCGCTCCTCGGTGCTCGCGTGCAGCGCGAGCGCGTCATACGTCATCACGCGATACGTGAGCCAGCCCCACAGCAGCGGCGGGATCAGCGCGAAAAAAGGCGGGATCAGCCACAGGGGCAGCGTGACCACGAGCACGACGAGGCACACGAGCGTCGTCCAGAGAGAGTGGACGAGACTCCCGTACCACGTGCCGCCGCGCCGCATCTCCAGCCCGGCGAACTGACGCGCGGACAGATGACGTATCACGGCGGGCATCGACAGCGTCGCAATCAGCAGCAGCACCGTCACGACGATAAGGGGGATCGCGACCGCGATCACAATGAACGGCGCAACGGCCGCATGCAGCGATGAAAACCCGAGCCAGTCGAACAGCCGGTAGAGCGTGGTCGTGAGCGGCCAGCCTTCGAGCCAGTTGCGCGTCGCGCCGATCAACGTCTGCCAGGAAAACCAGAGGACCACGCCCCAGACGATCGCCGCCGCCGCAAACGGCATGAACGTCAGCCAGAGCATGCGCGGATGCAGCACGGAAGAAAGCGCGCGCCCAAACGAGCGCAAGAGATCATTCATGCGAAGTCAATGACGGTAGCTGGAACGCAGGGAAAAGAGGGAAACGTGGACAGGATAAACCACGTCGAGTTCGGACGGCGATTGCGGACTTGCAGCGCGGACAGCAACGTGAGTGCGCCGCTGCGCCGGCCTCATCCACGCACGAGAAGCCGGCGATTGCCGGGCGCGCTACGCTTGTGAAAAGGCAATGGAGAAAGTACGTCGACAGCGCCTCAGGCCGCGCGCCGCTGCTTCTTGCCGCCGATGCGCTGCGCGATGCGCACGAACGCCAGCCAGTGTTGCGCCCAGAAACCTTCGCCGTAACGCCGGCCGCTGAGCTGATCGCGGATGCCCGTCGGCTCCATCTCGCGGCTCCATGATGCGCTGCCGAACATCATGTCCCACCACGGAAAGAGCACGCCGAAATTGCAGCCGTACTTCAACCCTTCGTGGCCGTAGCCGATCGCGTGATGACGGCGGTGGAACGTCGGGCTGACGAGCAGGCGCTCGCCGATCCGGCCGAAGTACATGCGAATGTTCGCGTGCTGCACGCTCTGCGCAAGATTCGTGACGGCGACCAGCACGACGAACTGCGACGGCGGCACGCCGATGAAGAGCGCGATGACCGCAAAGAAGCATGCTTGCAGCAGATTGTCGAGCAGATGGTTGCGGTCGTCGGCCCAGAGTGACATCTGCTGCTGGCTGTGATGCACCGCGTGCAGCTCCCACCAGACGCCGATCCCGTGCTGCCCGCGGTGATACCAGTAGCCGGCGAAATCGAGCACCAGCAGATACATGATGAACGTGACGATCGGCTGCGTTGTCACGCCGGGCCACAGATTGTCGAGCTCGATGTTCGCGATGCCATGCAGGCGCAGCCAGCCTTGCACCGAGTCGAAAAACGGCTGCAGCGCGAAAAAGAAAAACAGGTTGAGAATGCCGAGCTTCGCGATCCACGTGTACAGCACGTCGACGCGCACCGCCTTGCGGTCCTTCCACTGCTCCACCGGCCGAAGCGCTTCGAGCGGCCGTAGCAGCGCGTACATCGCAAGCACTTCCAGCACGCCGACGATCGCCCAGTAGAGGCTGTCGTACGTGTCTTCGTCGTAGCCCATCAGGTCGAAGCGAAACAGCAGCGGCTGCACGACATCGACGTACAGCAGCGTCTGGATCGACGAGATGAAGCTATCGAGATTGGAAACGATCAGATGGAACATCGTGCTCTTCGTCGTTCGGCGTTACCCATGACTTTACCGCGTGGCTTCGCGGCTCGCAGGCGCGCGCTCAGGCAAGGCGCGCCGCCTGCGTCATATGTCGCATTACGCTCCGTTCGGCGCGGTGACGGGCGCGCGATCGAAGAAATAGATGCCGTGCGGCGAGCGGCCCACGGCGATCGTCTGGATCAGCTTGCGCGTGCTCAGGTCGATCACGCCGACATGCTTCGCGAAACGGAACGTCACCCACAGATACCGTTTGTCCGCGGAAAGTTCCATGTCGTCCGGCCCTGGCATCAGGCCCGTGATGTCGCCGACGTTGGTGAGCGTGTCCTCGTCGATGATGCTGATCGTGCTCGCCACCCGGTTCGACACCGCGACGTGCTTGCCGTCGGCGAGCGAGCGGAAGTTGTGCGCGCCCTTGCCCGTCGTGATCGTCTTCACGACCTTCTGGTTTCTCCAGTCGACGACAGCCACATAGTCCGCGCCTGTCATGCCGACGAGCAGGTATTTGTCACCGGGCGTCATCCACAGGCCGGCCGGCACCTTGCCGACTTTCATCTTCCACTTGACCGTCTGCGTGGCGAGATCGACGGCCGCCAGTTCGCCCGACACCTGCAGCGTGATGAACACCGTCTTGCTGTCGTTCGTGAACGCGATGTGGCTCGGCATCACGGCGAGCGGCAGACGGTTCGCCAGCGTCATGTTGTGGCCGTCGTAGTGGTAAATGTCGAGCCGGTCGAGGCGCAGGCCCGTCGTCACCAGCCATTTGCGATCCGGCGAGAAACCGATCTGATACGGATCTTCGATGTTTTCCATCCAGCGCTGCAGCTTGCCCGTTTTCGGGTCGACGAACATCAGATTGTTCGACACCGAATTCGCGACGATCAGCGAGGAATTATCCGGCGTCGCCATCAGGTGATGCGGCTCCTTGCCGGTCGGCACGGTATCGACGACCTGACGCGTGGCCTCGTCGATCAGGCTCAACGTGGCTTCGCCGGAATTGAGCACGATCACGTTGTTCGCATGAACTGCCGGGGAGAAGAAGCTTGCTGCCGCGACGAGCGCCGCGCCGGCTGCAAACGTGCTGGTCAAGCCGGGAAGGGAAAATTTGCGCATGAAAACTCACATCAGGGGACAGTTGCCATTGTAGAACGTTTGCTCAGCCCAACGGTTGACCCGGATCGCGGAAAAACAGGCGTTGCGGCGCGTTGCCGCAAGGGGCTTCGCACGATCCGATGTGGGCATTTTTACCGCTGGTGCGCGGGCTTTCCGCGCTGCTCGACAGCGCCGTCGGCAACATCACGGTGAACACATCGAATCCGATGTTCAGCGCCGGAGGCTCGCCCGCCACTGAACCGGCAGTGGCCAGCGGCGCACACTCCATCGCAGCGGGCGCCAATGCGCAGGCCAGCGGCGCGAATGCGGTCGCGCTGGGCGCAGGCTCGAACGCGAGCGCGGACAATTCAGTCGCGCTCGGCCAAGGCTCGGTCGCCGATCGCGCGAATACCGTATCGGTCGGCGTGGCTGCCCAGGAACGGCAAATCACGAACGTCGCGGCGGGTATCCAGGGCACGGATGCCGTCAACGTCAACCAGTTGAACCAGAGCGTGAGCAGCGCAGTCGGCGAGGCAAAGAGCTATAGCGACGACAAGGTGCGCTCGGTCCGCAAGGACGGCTACGGCGGCGCAGCCGCGGCGATCGCGATGGCGGGCCTTCCGCAAGCGGTGCTGCCGGGTCGCGGCATGGTCGCGCTCGCAGCGGGCACGTACGGCGGACAGTTGGCGATGGCGCTCGGCGTGTCGCAACTGTCGGACACGGGTAAGTGGGTGTACAAGTTCCAGGGCACAGCGAGCTCGCGCGGCGAAGTCGGCGCGTCGATCGGCGCGGGGATGCACTGGTGAGACGCGTGCCGCCTGACACGAAAGCGAACGACAAAAATCACAGGGTGTGATTTTGCCCATGTGATTTTCGTCCGCTTTCGCGAGGCCACGCCACACTGCGCGACAAGCGCTCCAATGCACACCATCCGGCGAACCGAACGAGAGGCACCGAACTCGTCACCGCTGCATCGATTCCCAGACCTTGTACAGCCGCTTGACGGAAACAGGCATCGGCGTGCGCAGTTCCTGCGCGAAGAGCGACACGCGCAACTCTTCGAGTAGCCAGCGGAACTCGGCGAGCCGCACATCGGGCACGCCGCCGCGCTGCGCGAGCGCGCGCTGGTAATGCTGCGCGAGCGGCTGCAATTCCGCGGACTGACGCGCGTCGCGCGCCGGATCGGCTTTCAGCTTGTCGATGCGCAGCGCGATGCCCTTCAGGTAACGCGGAAAATGGGTCAGTTGCGTGTACGGCGTATCGACGACAAAGCGCTTGCCGATCAGCGCATCCAACTGGTTCTGCATGTCCGCATAAGGCGCGGCGAACGGCTTCGCCTGCGCCAGCTTCTTGACGACAACCGCGTATTCGCCAAGGATCAGTCCAACGAGGCGCGCAATCTCTTGCGCGAGCAGCGTCAACCGGCTGCGGCCCTCGTCCTTGCGCGCGTGGAAGCTCGCGTCGTCGTCGGGAAGCGGGTCTTGCAGGCACGCGCGGTCGAGCGCCGTGTCGATCAGTTGATCGCGCAGCTCTTCCTGCGTGCCGCGCGGCATGAACTGCATTGCCATTTCGCGCAAGCCCGGCAGGTTCTTTTCGAGGTACTTGATCGGCTCGCGCAACTGCAACGCGAAGAGCCGCCGCAGCCCCGCGCGATGGATGCGCGCGGCCTCGTCGGGCGAATCGAACACTTCCACGTCGCAATGCGTGCCTCGGTCGACGAGCGCCGGATAGCCGAACAGCGTCTGCCCGCCCCGGCGGATTTCGAGCAGCTCGGGCAGCTTGCCGAAATTCCAGGTCGTCAGGTTTTCATAGAGCGCGGTCGCGGATGCCGCGGCGGATTCTGCTGTCGATGGCGTGTGCGGCGCGCTCAAAGCGCTTCGCGCGGCAGCGCTGTTCGGACCACGTGAACCACCGCCCGTCGCGCCGCGAGCAGGCGCGATGCCACCCGAAGTCGCATTGGCGAGCGCCGCCCCTGCCGCGCTCGCCGCGATCTTCTGAAAATGCTGTTGCGCCTGGCCGCCGAGTTCGGCGCGCAGTTGCGCGAGGTTGCGACCCATCGCGAGCTGACGGCCGTGCTCGTCGATGACCTTGAAGTTCATGAACAGATGCGGCGCGAGCGTTTCGAGCTTGAAGTCCGACTGTTTCATCGCGACCTGCTTCTGCTCGCGGACATCGGCGATCAGCGCATCGAGCAGGCCGCCCGTGCCGAAGCGCGTGCCGCCATGACGCTCGACGAAACCCGCCGCGTACTCCGGCAGCGGCACGCAATGGCGGCGCAGCTTCTGCGGCAGCGACTTGAGCAGCAGTTGCGTCTTCTCTTTCAGCATGCCCGGCACGAGCCACTCGACGCGCCGCGCATCCACCTGGTTGAGCGCGAAGAGCGGCACGGCGAGCGTCACGCCATCGCGCGGCGAGCCCGGTTCGAAGTGATACGTCAGCGCCATCTCGACGCCCGACATCGTCATCCGCTTAGGAAACAGATCGGTCGTGACGCCGGCCGCTTCGTGACGCATCAGGTCGTCGCGCGACAGGTACAGCAGACGCAGCTTGTCTTCCTGCTGCCCGCTCTTCTTCACTTCGTCGCGATACCAGCGCTCGAACGCCGCGCCCGTATAGATGCCGTTCGGAATCGCGTGATCGTAGAACGCGTAGATGAGTTCGTCGTCGACCAGCACGTCCTGCCGGCGCGACTTGTGTTCGAGCTGCTCGATTTCGCCGAGCAGCTTGCGGTTGTGCGCGAAGAACGCGAGCTTCGTGTCGAACTCGCCTTCGACGAGCGCGCCGCGAATGAACAGCTCCCGCGCGCGCGCCGGGTCCTGCTTGCCGAAGCTCACGCGCCGCCGGTGATAGACGGGCAAGCCGTACAGCATCGCGCGCTCGAACGCCGACACCTGCGCGGCGCGCTTTTCCCAATGCGGCTCGGAGAGCGACTTCTTCAACAGATGCGCGCCCACCCGCTCGACCCACTCCGGCTCGATCTTCGCGATACACCGCGCGTACAGCCGGCTCGTCTCGACCAGTTCCGCCGCCATCGCCCACTTGCCCGCCTTCTTCACGAGCGCCGAGCCCGGCCACAGATAGAATTTGATGCCGCGCGCGCCGAGATAGTACGGCTCGTCGTCGGCTTTCAGGCCGATGTTGCCGAGCAGGCCCGTCAGCAGCGCGAGATGGATCTGCTCGAAGGTCGCGTCGCTTTCGTTCAGACGCCAGCCGTGTTCGCGCACCACCGTCAGCAGTTGCGAATGCACGTCGCGCCATTCGCGCAGACGCAGATGCGACAGGAAGTTCTGCCTGCATGCATCGGTTAGCTGCTTGTTCGACTTCTTGTGCGCGACGGCCTCTTCGAACCACGCCCAGATCTTGAGCCATTGCAGGAACTCCGAGCGCTCGTCGGCAAACTTGCGATGCGCCTGGTCCGCCTGCTCCTGCGCGTCGATCGGGCGATCGCGCGGGTCCTGCACCGATAGCGCGCTCGCGATGATCAGCAGTTCGCGCAGCGACTGCTGGTCGCGCGCGGCGAGAATCATCCGGCCGACGCGCGGATCGAGCGGCAGACGCGCGAGCTCACGGCCGAGCGGCGTCAGCGCGTTGTCGTCGTCGACGGCGCCGAGTTCGTTGAGCAACTGGTAACCGTCGGCGATTGCGCGTCCGGGCGGCGGCTCGATGAACGGAAACGTTTCAATCGCCGTCAGATGCAGCGACTTCATCCGCAAGATGACGGCGGCCAGCGACGAACGCAGAATCTCGGGGTCGGTGAAGCGCGCTCGCGCCTGGAAATCGGCTTCGTCATAGAGCCGAATGCAGATGCCGTCGGCGACGCGGCCGCAGCGCCCTGCCCGCTGGTTCGCGGCCGCCTGCGAGATCGACTCGACCTGCAACTGCTCGACCTTGTTGCGGTACGAGTAGCGCTTCACGCGCGCGAGGCCCGTGTCGATCACATAACGGATGCCCGGCACCGTCAGCGACGTTTCGGCGACGTTGGTCGCGAGCACGATGCGCCGCGCGTTCGACGGACGGAACACGCGCTCCTGTTCCGCCGCGGAAAGCCGCGCGAACAGCGGCAGGATTTCCGTATGCGGCGGATGGTGCTTGCGCAGCGCCTCCGCCGCGTCGCGAATTTCGCGCTCGCCGGGCAGGAACACGAGCACGTCGCCGGGGCCTTCGCGGCACAGCTCGTCGGCAGCTTCGACGATCGCGTCCATCAGATCGCGATCCGTCTCGCGCTGCGTTCTCGGTCGATCGGGCCGATCGGAACGATCACAGCGCTCGCGGCCTGCATGGCCTTCCGCCGCTTTCACAGCCGGCGAATCTTCGGCGACGGCGCGATAGCGCACTTCGACGGGATAGAGCCGCCCGCTCACTTCGATCACGGGCGCGGGCTTTTCTTCGCTGCCGAAATGGCGCGCGAAACGGTTGGCATCGATGGTCGCGGACGTCACGATCAGCTTCAGATCGGGACGCTTCGGCAGGATTTCCTTCAGATAGCCGAGCAGAAAATCGATGTTGAGACTGCGCTCGTGCGCTTCGTCGATGATCAGCGTGTCGTACGCCTTCAGCAGCGGATCGGTCTGCGTTTCCGCGAGCAGAATGCCGTCCGTCATCAGCTTGACGGAGGCGCCCGGCGCGAGATTGTCGGTGAAGCGCACCTTGTAGCCGACCACTTCGCCGAACGGCGTGCCGAGTTCCTCGGCGATGCGCCGGCCCGTCGCCGACGCCGCGATCCGGCGCGGCTGCGTGTGTCCGATCAGACCGCTGCCGCCCGCGCCGAGCCCGCGTCCGAGCGCAAGGCAGATTTTCGGCAGCTGGGTCGTCTTGCCCGAACCCGTCTCGCCGCTGACGATCACGACCTGATGACCCGCGATCGCGCGCGCGATTTCCTCGCGTCTGCCGGAAACGGGCAACGCTTCGGGGAACGTGATGGGCGGAATCGGATTCGGTTCGATTATTCGCGCGGGCTTGCGCGGTTCGCGCGGCCCTGTGCGCGGCTTGTCGTTCGGCTTGTCGTTCGGCTTTGCATGCGGCCTTTCATTCTGCTGGCCGCCGGCGTGCTTGCCGCCCTGTGCGCGCGGCTGGCCGTGCGCGCCGCTTTTCGCGCGATCGCGAGCGGCGCCTGCATCTTTTGTGGCCGCGGCGCCGGACGCGGAATCGTCCGGACGCGGCGCATTCGCGGCGTTCACGGAAACGTCACGACGCGAAGCTTCGCCGTGTGCGTCGCGCGGCGCGTTGTGACGGTCGCGCGGCGTCGCCTTCGCGGCGTCCTTCGCAGCAGCGTCAGCCGCGTTTTTCGTATCAGCTCCAGCGGAGCTTTTGGGTACATTCGACATGGGGGCGCATTATAATCCGGGGCATGAATTCCCAAACCGACCTCGTCCCCTCGCCCGCCAGTTCGCCGGCCTCGTCCAGCGACGCGGAAATCCTGTTGCAGCACGCGCAATTCGTCGACTGGATGCGATCGGTCGCGCCGTATATTCACGCGTTCCGAAACAAGACGTTCGTCGTTGGGTTCGGCGGCGAAGTCGTGCATCAGGGGCTGCTCAACGCACTCGTCTCCGATATCGCGCTGTTGCAGGCCATGGGTATCCAGATCGTGCTCGTGCACGGGTCTCGTCCGCAAGTCGAAGAGCAGATGAGCCTGCATGGTGTCGAATCCGAGTTTTCGCACGGCATGCGCATCACCGATGCGCGCGCGCTCGAGTCCGCGAAGGAAGCGGCGGGCGAAGTGCGTCTCGACATCGAGGCCGCGATCAGCCAGGGCTTGCCGAACACACCGATGGCGCACGCGCACATCAGCGTGGTGTCGGGCAACTTCGTGACGGCGCGCCCGGTCGGCATTCTGGACGGAGTCGATTTCCAGCACACGGGTGTCGTGCGCAAGATCGATGCCGAGTCCATCCGTCACTCACTCGCGAGCCGCAAGCTCGTGCTGCTGTCGCCGCTCGGCTTCTCGCCGACGGGCGAGGCGTTCAATCTGGCGATGGAAGACGTCGCGTCGGCGGCCGCGATTGCGCTGCGCGCGGACAAGATCGTGTTTCTCACCGAAACGGACGGCCTGCTCGACGAAGAAGGCTCGCTGATTCGCGAAATGTCGCTGGACGACGCTTACCGGTTGCACGAAAGCGGCGCAGTGACGGGCGATGCCGGTTTCTATCTGAAGCACTCGATCCGCGCCTGCCGCGGCGGCGTGGCGCGCGCACACATCATTCCGTACGCGCTCGACGGCAGCCTGCTGCTGGAACTGTTCTTGCACGACGGCGTCGGCACGATGATCTCGTACGAGAACCTCGAGAGCCTCCGCGAAGCGACGCCCGACGACGTCGGCGGCATTCTCACGCTGATCGAGCCGCTGGAGACGGACGGCACGCTCGTGCGGCGCGGACGTCACCAGATCGAGCGCGACATCGACCATTTCTCGGTGATCGAGCACGACGGCGTGCTGTTCGGCTGCGCTGCGCTGTATCCGTACACGCAGGAGCGCATCGGCGAAATGGCTTGTCTGACGGTCGCGCCCGAAGCGCAGGGCTCGGGCGATGGCGAGCGGCTCCTGAAGCGCATCGAACAGCGCGCGAGGGCGCGCGGCCTCACTCGCATCTTCGTGCTGACGACGCGCACCGAACACTGGTTCCTCAAACGAGGCTTCGTGAAGGCCACCGTCGACGATCTGCCCGAAGATCGCCGCCGGCTCTACAACTGGCAGCGCAAGTCGCTCGTGCTGATGAAACAGCTCTGAGCGCTCAACATAACGCCCTATCGCGCGCCGCCGTCCCATATCGATTACAGGAGAAGCACAGCATGACTCGCATGGTTCAATGCACGAAGCTCGGCAAGGAAGCCGAAGGTCTCGATTTCCCGCCGCTGCCGGGCGAACTCGGCAAGCGGATCTACGAGAGCATTTCGAAAGAAGCGTGGCAGCAGTGGCTGAAGCAACAGACGATGCTGATCAACGAAAACCGGCTGAACATGGCCGATCCGCGCGCGCGTCAGTACCTGATGAAGCAGACGGAGAAGTTCTTCTTCGGCGAAGGCGCCGACCAGGCTTCGGGCTACGTGCCCCCGGCGCAAGGCTGAACGCGCCGCGAACTCAACAAGAGTCCGCGCTTCGGGCGCGGATTTTTTTCGCCCATACCTGCTTGCACCTTGTACGCGCGCATCGCGAAAAATTGAACGCAACCGTTAATCCCACCCCACTTCTTCAGCCGCGGCCGAATTCCCGCAATCCTCCGCCTGACAAGGGATTGCCCCACGTTCGCGTCCCTTGCCGGACGGGAGGTTTGCGTGATCCTCGCTCATCGTGCTAACATGTGCGTCGTTCTAACAGCATTAACCCTTCATTCGCATTCGGTTCACGACCCAGCCGTGCATAATCCAGCCGTGCTTGCCGGGTTCGGATTGAACTGTTTTTATACAAGAAGGCTTGTCGGTTGTTTCGTTGCAAGTCGCGCAGACTGAATTGACGCGATCCAGAGCGACGCCTCGCCGGCCTTTTTCGTTTCAAGCCTTTCAAGCGGCATGAGCGCACTGCGTGCGTGAATGCCCTGCGTGCGTGAATGCCCTCCGGTATCTGCCCCCCTGCAAGGCCACGCGGATACCAACGTTTAGCAGCAACCCCACGAGTGCAATTTCGCGACGACCTTCGCGTTGCACGGGCGTCATTTTTCTGCGCGAGTGCCCCGCACGTCTGCGCAGTGCGCCCTCGCGCGGTCCGCGCCAGGCAAAATGCCTTTGGCCGCTCGCGAAACTGCATTTCCAGCAATCCGTGGCGGAACGCTTCCGCGTTCGGCCGCAGTCATAGGAGTTTTAAACCTTGACCGCTTCCAGCAACGGCTTCTGGCGACACAAGTCCAACGACAACAGCCTCACCCTCGACGACATCACGGTCGTCGACAACACCCTTCTCAAGCGTGCCGTCGGCGCGATGGCACTCGGCAACGCGATGGAATGGTTCGACTTCGGCGTGTACAGCTACATCGCCGTCACGTTGGGCAAGGTGTTCTTCCCGTCGAGCAGCCCGTCCGCACAATTGATCGCGACCTTCGGCACGTTTGCGGCCGCGTTTCTCGTGCGCCCGATCGGCGGCATGGTGTTCGGCCCGCTCGGCGACCGCATCGGCCGCCAGCGCGTGCTCGCGATGACGATGATCATGATGGCACTCGGCACCTTCGCGATCGGGCTGATTCCGAGCTACGGCGCGATCGGCATTCTCGCGCCCGTGCTGCTGCTCGTCGCGCGCCTCGTGCAAGGGTTCTCGACGGGCGGCGAGTATGGCGGCGCGGCCACCTTCATCGCCGAGTTCTCGACGGACCGCCGACGCGGCTTCGCCGGCAGCTTCCTCGAGTTCGGCACGCTGGTCGGCTATATCCTCGGCGCGGGCACGGTCGCGGTGCTGACGTCCTCGCTGTCTCAGGACGCGCTGCTGTCGTGGGGCTGGCGGGTGCCGTTCTTCATCGCCGGGCCGCTGGGTCTCGTGGGCCTGTACATCCGGATGAAGCTCGAAGAAACGCCCGCCTTCAAGAAGGAAGCCGAAGCGCGTGAAGTCGAAGAGAAGTCGCGTCCGAAGCAGAAGTTCATGGAGCTGCTCGCGCAGCAGTGGAAGCCGCTTCTGCAATGCGTCGGGCTCGTGCTGATCTTCAACGTGACCGACTATATGGCGCTGTCGTATCTGCCGAGCTATCTGTCGGCGACGCTGCACTTCAACGAATCGCACGGCCTGTTCCTCGTGCTGGCCGTGATGGTGCTGATGATGCCGATGACGCTCTACGCAGGCCACCTGTCGGACAGGATCGGCCGCAAGCCGGTGATGCTGCTCGGCTGTGTGGGTCTCTTTCTGCTGTCGATTCCGGCACTGCTGCTGATCCGCACGGGCGCAGTGCTGCCCGTGTTCGGCGGGCTGCTGATTCTCGGCGCGCTGCTGTCGACGTTCACGGGCGTGATGCCCTCGTCGCTGCCCGCGCTCTTTCCGACGAAGATCCGCTATGGCGCGCTTGCGATCGGCTTCAATGTGTCGGTGTCGCTGTTCGGCGGCACGACACCGCTCGTTGCAGCGTGGCTGGTCGATAGCACTGGCAATCTGATGATGCCCGCGTACTATCTGATGGGCGCGTCGCTGATTGGTGTCGTATCCGTGATCGCGCTGCGCGAGACGGCTCGCAAGCCGCTGCTCGGCTCGGGTCCGTGCGTGGCCACGCGCGCCGAAGCGCATGCCGTGCTGCGCGGCGAACGCGAAGCCGCGGAGATCGAAGAAGCGTATGCGGCAACTGCCACGGCGCGCGCTTGACGCCTGACCGCATCGCCCGGACAACAGATGCACACGAAACGGGTCGGCTTCGGCTGACCCGTTTTTTTATGCCGTCAGCGTGTGCAGCGTGGCTTCGACGCGCGCGCCATCGATCGTCAACATGCCGGCGGAGATCGGCAGCTTGAACCGCCGTGGCCCCGCGCTGCCGGGATTGACGAACAGCACGCCGTCGCGTTCGGCGATCAGCGGCTTGTGCGAGTGCCCCGTCACGACGACACGCACATCGTCGTCGTACAGATTGCGCGGCACATCGGCGATATCGTGGACGACGAGAATCTTCACCTGCTGCACGACGAGCGTCGCGTGCGTCGGAATCGACGTGGCCCATTCGCCCATGTCGTTGTTGCCGCGCACGGCCGTCAACGGCGCGATCTGCGCGAGCGCATCGAGCACGGCCTGATTGCAGATGTCTCCGGCGTGAACGATCGCGTCGCATCCGGAGAGATGCACCAACGCTTCGGGACGCACGAGATTGTGCGTGTCCGAAATCAGGCCGATGCGGGAAGGGTGTGGGGGGCGTTGGGGCATCGTGTGTATTCCTTAACCCGGGCTCAATCGAGCGCGGCAAGCGGCGCGCGCGACTTGCGCGACATCGCAATCAGGCGCTTCGTGGCGCCCTGCACGAGTACCGACACGAGCGCGCCGCAAGCAAACGCGGGTAGCACGCCGAATGTCGGCAGCATCAGCGCGATGACAGCGAAGAACGCCGCGAACGATGCGCGACCGATCACCATGCCGCGCATCAACAGCGCGACGAAGCCCGCGCCGTGCGCGCGTTGCGCCGAGACCGCGAGCACGATGCCGAGCAACGGAAACACCGACAGCATGCCGCTCCAGGCGGCGCCCATCGACGCGGAAAGCGTCGTGACGGCGAGTGTCAGCAGCGCGCCCGCCAGCATGCGCGCGACGAGGTCGGCCACGCCGGCACGCGCTGAGGGCACTGCGCCCGCGACGCGCGGCAACCCTGCCTGCGACACCGCGACCGCAACGCACGCCGCCATGAGCGACCATGCAAGCGTCGCCGGCAAACGCACGAGCGATGCAGCGACGACGGCCCACGCAAGCAGCCCGGCGCCAAGCGCGACAGGCCAACGGCACGTGCGGCAGGTCCACGCATACGCGAGGTTGAACGCCTCCAAGGCGGCAATCGCCGCAATCGACGTCGCCGATGCTTGCGCCGCGAACGCCGTCCCGCGTTCAAGCGCGAGCAGCAGCACGATCGGGCCCGCGACCACAGGCAGTCCCGCCAGCCAACCCGCGACCGATGGCCCCCACGCGCGCCCTACCATCGTCAAAGCGGCGAGAAAGCCGGGCACGAGTGCGAGCTTGAGCGCGAGCAGCATCCGCTGTTCCTGTATCGGGTGGTCGACGCGACCGCCGGGCGTGTGCCACCTTGCCGCGCGCGACATAGGGAGCGCCGTCGGCACCCACAGCGCGATGAAAGCAGGCACCACGCCTGCCGCTGAAACGGTGCGCACACAAGCGGCGCGCCGCAGCCGCCGATTATCCGCGATGAAGCGCTTGCATGTCGACGATCGTCAAACGAGCCGAACCCTCAGCGCTCGTGATAAATCGCGAGCCAGACAGTCCGCTCCTCCGCATGCGTCCACGCGACGCGATGCCGGCGATGTGGCTCGATCAGCACGTAATCGCCGGGCCGCATCTCGTGCAGCGTCGCGTCTTCTTCGAACTCGAGCACGGCCGCGCCCGACAGCAGCACGACCCATTCGGCGCGCGAGTCGTCGTACCAGAAGCCTTCGGGGCTCACGTGACCCATCGACACGATCCGCTCCACGTTCAGACGCTGCCCCGTCACGAGCACGTCGACCCGCTCTTCGCCGCTGCGCCTGATCTCACGATTGTCGACGCTGAACAGATTGCCGGTTCGAAGCTGCATGGCCGACCTCATTTCAAAGGCGCAAGACCGTCGAGCAGCGTCGGGATCAGCTCGCTGATCGTCGGATGGATGTGCATCGCGAATTGCAGCGTCGTGTACGGTGCGCGCGCCGTCATGATGTCGATGAACGTGTGGATCGCCTCGTCGCCGTCGACGCCCAGGATCGTCGCGCCGAGTATCTGCTTCGACTGTCTGTCGACGAGCACTTTCATGAAGCCCTGTGTCTCGCCCTTCTCTCGCGCGCGGCCGATGCGCGTCATCGGCATCGTCGCGACCAGCGCGTCGCGGCCTGCCTTGCGCACCTCACTCTCGGACATACCGACGCGCGCAAGCGGCGGATCGACGAACACGGCATACGCCATGATCCGGTCGTCGACGCTGCGCTTGCCGCCGTCGAAGAGATTCGCCGATACGATCTGGTAGTCGTCATAGGACGTGTGCGTGAACGCGCCGCGTCCGTTGACGTCGCCGATCGCCCAGATGCCCTGCACGCCCGTGCGCAACTGGCCGTCGACGGGAATCGTGCCGTGCCCGTCGACAGTGACGCCCGCGACATCGAGGCCGAGGTCGTCGGTGTTCGGGCGGCGGCCTGTGGCGAAGAGCAGATGCGACGCTTCGAGCGGCGCGGCGTCGGCGCCGAAGAAGATGCGCACGCCGTCGCCGTCCGCGTGCAATGGCTCGACGCGCGACGGCTCATTGCCGTAACGGAATTCCACGCCTTCATGCGCGAGCACGTCCTGCACGTTGCGTGCGAAGTCCTCGTCCTCGCGCGTCAGCACGCGATTGCCGCGCACGATCACCGTCACGCGGCTGCCGAAACGGCGGAACACCTGCGCGAATTCGAGCGCGATATAGCTGCCGCCGACAATCGCCAGATGCTCCGGCAACGTGGTCAGGTCGAGCAGCGTCGAGTTCGTGTGATAGCGGATGCGTTCGATCCCGTCGATCTGCGGAATGACAGCGCGCGTGCCCGTATTGATGAAGATGTCGTCGGCCTGGAGTTCGGCGATCGCGTTGCCGTTGGCGGGATCGGTGATCGCGAGTGCATGCGGGCCCGTGAAGCGCGCATGCCCTTTGAAAACGGTGACGTTCTTCGTGTGGCGCAGCCAGTGTTCGACGCCGTCGCGCGACTGTCCGATGATCGCGTCCTTGCGCGCCTTCACCTGCGCGAGATCGACGCTCAGGTCACCGGCAATGCGCACGCCGTAATCGGCCGCATGGCGCGCGACATGCGCGGCACGGGCGCTCGCCACGTATGCCTTGGTCGGCGTGCAACCGACGTTCACGCAAGTGCCGCCGAATTTCTCGCGCTCGATCACGGCTGTCTTGCGGCCGCTTTTGGCAAGCCGCACGGCAAGCGGCGAGCCGCCCTGTCCCGTGCCGATCACAACGGCGTCGAAGTGCTGTGGCATGGCGGACCTCCCGAAACGCGTGTCGAGTCGGTCATCTTACGCCTGCGTTGCGTCATTCGAAGTGCGTGGTTGCGAATCCTTTTGAAGGCTGGCCGGAGAGACTTGCCGCGCGAACGCAGCCGCTCAAGCGTCGCAGTGATGAAACGAGCAAAGGAGTTCGCGCGAGCGTTGCAACGCGGCGCGCGCGCCCTGCGTCGCGACGACGAAGCCGGCCTGGCTCAGGTTGAAATCCACCTGCACCATGATCTGGATGAGCGACACCATCGGCAGCACCACTGCCGGGTGATAAAGCTGTCGTTCGATGATCGCTCTCATGGCCTTCTCCATCGCATGACGCCGCCTGTTTCTCGCGGCGCCGTTCTGCATACCTGTTTCGATGGATGGATTGTAGAGAGCGGATAGTTAGAGATAAATGAGCCAAACGCGAAGATAGTTGTCGCCGGATTAGAACAATCCGGGTACGCGCGGCAAAGCGTGGTCCGGCCGCGCGTGTACAGAGTCTTTCAAGCGGTCATTCGAGCGGCGCGGCGACGAACTGCGGCAGCGCTTCGGTTCGCGCCGAAAACGCGGACAGCGCAGGATAACGTTCCGGATCGACGAGGCCCGGCAACATGAACTGCTGGAACCGCCACGTGACGGCCAACGTGATGTCCGGCTGCATGGGCCGGTCGCCGAACAGCCAGCCGTTTGCGCCGTGGCCCTCGATTGCCTGCTCCAGATGATCGTAGGCGGCGAAAAGCTGTTTCTGCACGCGCTCGATCCACGGCTGATGCTGCCGCTCGGCGGGCCGCAGATTCACTTCGTAGACGTTCTGCATCGTCTTCTCGCAGGCGGCGAGCGCGAAGCCGATCAAGCCCAGCGCCCGCGCGCGCGTGGACGTTTCAGCGGGCATCAGGCGTTTTTCCGGCGTGCTCAGATGATCCAGATAGTCGAGGATCAGCGACGAATCGATCAGCATCGTGCCGTCGTCAGCGATGAAGGTCGGCGCCTTGACCACGGGATTGACCTGCGCGAACTCGTCGAAGTGCCGGAACACCGACACGCTGCGGTGCTCGAACGGCAGGCCGAGCATGGCGAGTGAAATAGCGACGCGTCGAACGTACGGCGAATCCATCATGCCGATCAATAGCATCCTGCTTTCTCCGTGGTTGTTGGGGCCCAGCGCCGTACTGTAGACGAACGGGTGGTCTGGCCAATGTGCGCCCTGCCACGGCGCGATGATTTAGAGCCGCGCGGCGCGCGGGCGGCCGGGCGGTTCATAGCGGCTCACAGCGATTCGTAGAGTTTTGCCCGCACCGTCAGCGTCCCGCACGTCCGGCAAATCCATCGGACTTCGTCCATAGGCGTGCGCCACAGGAAGCGGTGGTGGCATTTGTGCGTATCGCCATCCTCTATCGCGAGTTTGTGGCTCCGGATTGCATCGTCGCGAATACAGGGATTGAGGCTTATCGGGGGCTTGAGCGCAGGCGAAGCGGGTTTTTGGAAGGCGGAACGCCCGTCGCGTCGGTTGAACGTAAGACGGGATGGACCGCCTTACTCGGCGGAACATCGCGCTGAGCGATCGATTTTGATGCCCCCTAAGATGCCACCTCGCAGACCATAGGGAAGACGGCTGGTGTTCTGGGTCAGCGCCATCGGTTCAGATTTTGTCGTTAGGGCTGGGTGGAAAAAACGCCGCAAGAGATGCGGGCTGAAAGAAGAAGGCGGTCAAGCTCCATCGACCGCTTCGAAAAAGAACGTCAGGAACAGGAGGAGCACACTCGACCAGTCAAACAGCGTGCCGAAGAGGTTTGACGTGCCGAATCCCGCGCCAGCCATCACAGCCGACAGACAGAACGAGAGAGCGGCCATTGGTTGCAAGCGCCTAGCGTGTTTGGACACTTCAGCTTAGCGAGGGCGCCCAAATATCGCTCTCGACTATGTGTGCTCCCCCACTGGCATTTTCCGCCATGTTCTCGGTCACCGAGACTCAGGCGGTCGCCGGCGTGTCAATCTGCTCGAGCATCGCCTTGGTCGCGGCATAGTCAGCGGGTTCGTCTCCAGGTATGGAAATACACGCTAAGGCTGGCCGGATTGCCGGCGGTAATTGGCTAGCTGACGTGTATGTCCCCGATCAGCCCACGAGCGCACAAATTATACTGATGATAGTTTCTATCCCAGACTGAGCCACGCCTAGACGAAAGCTAATAACAGCGGTGAGTGTTCTGTTAAGTCTGACTGGACATACGATGCTGGCACAATCACAGCCAGCCGTGGCGGAGTTTCACGAACATTCAGAAGCGGAACTGGATCGGTTTTTCGATAGGCCGCAAATTAACCCCTCCCCCGGAAAAGTCTTAGTGGTACAAGGCAGCAAGGATGCGCACATCGAAGTCTGGTTACGCTTGTTCTATGGAACGAACAACGAAAATTGCAACAGCAGACGTTGCTTGCCCATATTTTTGGTGCTCCGAACGTGGCTCAAACTGTGACTGATTCTGTCCGGATACCAGCCGGGCAAACGACATTTTCTGCGCGTTTCTTTCTCGACCGGTATCTACCCGGTCGTTGCAACTGGCAACCGTTTGCGGTCCTGCACGCAGAGTTTGAACCGAACCAGGCGGCAGGACCAATTGCGGAGAGCGGACTTGTCGTGATACGGCCAGAGGGGGAACGCAGAACCAGGATAACCTATGTCTGTCACCGCGAGCCATCCTACATTTCTCAGGATGAGCCGAAGCGACTTGATTGCAGGCTGGGAGAACGTTTTTCGCCCGAGAACACGACGGTATCGATTGACGGTGCTGTTGTGGAAGTTGACTACGCGTTAGCGACCGATCCGGGCTCCCCTTAAGCGATCCTTGGGGGTGCGTGGACTTGCCCCCGCATTACCGGACACGCGATCACGCTTCGGTTGGTGAAGTTGCGCGCTGGCGGAATTCGCGTGGCGAGCAGTATTTCAAGGCGCTGTGCGGATGCGACTCGTTGTAGTGGTCAAACGCGATGGCCAGGTTTTGCAGTGCGGTTCTGATGTCAGGCTTGGGCATCCACGAAACGTAGTCTCGCTTTATCATTTTGACGAAACTTTCCGCCATCCCGTTGCTCTGCGGACTTCTGACAGGGGTCGTGACGGGCCTCAAACCGATTTTCCGCGAGAACGTCAGCGTTTCCTCGGCAATGTAGCTGGAACCGTTATCGCTGAGCCACTCGATTTCGCTGTCGGCCTTCAGCGCGCCATTGAAACGGTTCTCCACCGCCTGAAGCATCACGTCGCGCATATCCCCGGTGTAGCCACCTGTCGTCGCCTCCCGCTTATGGCTTCCCGGTCGCAGCAGTCCAGTGCAAAGATGACGCGCAACGGCGCGCCGTCATCACAACGGAATTCGAAGCCGTCCGAGCACCAGCGGGCATTGCTCCTGCCCACCGCGACCTTGCAGCGCCCATGCACGCCGGTAGCCGTATGTGGGCAGGTCGGCAACGAGCTCCTGAAGCTCTGCAACAAGCGGCTTGTCATCCATGGTCGGTGTCTTGCGCCGGTCGACTCAATCGGACTGTCGCCTTGATTTGACTGCGAGATTCGAGCGCGACACACCCAGGACTTCACAGACCTTCTTCATCGGTCGTCCCCCGGCAGCAAAGGTGAGCGCGCAATCAATTTTTTGCCCGACCATACTCCACTGCTTCGCGGAGGATTTCCACTTCCATTGTCTTTTTACCCAGCAGTCGCTGCAGTTCACGAATCTGCTTCATGGCTTCGGCCAGGTCCGATGCCGGCACCACCTGCTCACCGGCACTCACCGCCGACAGGCTGCCGTCCTGATAGAGCTTGCGCCACGCAAACACCTGATTCGCATTCACCTGATGACGACGGGCCACCCCGGAGACGGTGGCTCCGGGTTCGAAGGTTTCACGCACAATCGCCAGTTTCTCTTCAACCGAGCGTCGTCGGCGTTGCTCCGGCTGGGTCAGAACCTCAACGGGTTCGATGTTGTTAGTTGTAGGCTTAAACATTGGCGGAAGACTACCTCAAAGTTTAAGCGTTACCCAGTGTCCGGTTTTCGCGGGGGCCGGCCCAGTGCGGAGCCTCCTGGCCGCTATCCAAGAACCAGCCTCGCTCCACGCTCGCATAGGCGCATCCCTACACATCGAAGCGTCATTGATGTAGCGAAGGCGAACAATTGTGGCGGATCCGTGAACGGAACGTCACATGCCGTTTGTCTGCGTGGAATTCGAGTTCAGGTGCACGCTGACGGCGAGTTTGGCTGCGTGTTCTGGTGCGCGCGACTGGTTCAGAGGACGAGTCGGGTCCGCGCAATGGGCGTGATCAGCCGTAGAGGTGAGCGTTCGCCCATCCATCGAGCATACCTTCTAGCTTTTCGCTCAAGTTTTTATAGATGCTGCCGATAGTCAGCTTTTGACGAGGAAGAAATCGGTATGCATCCCATCATCGAGCGCTCTTTTTGCGGGCTGAATCGCGCCTGTTACGTCCGGAATTTTCTTTTTGGCCTCATCTTTCCGGCAATGCTTTATTTCATATTCAGTCATGCGAAAGGCAATGCTCCCGTGGGAATGCTTACGTTCATGATCGGCTTTTCCATACTCAATACGCTTCTCTATCCCTACTCCCGCTTCGCCTATGAGAGCATCATCGACTACATTGTTGGCCGCAATGTCTTCCTGGTTAACGCAATCATGATGCTAGTCGTCAAGATCATGACGATGTTTATCTGCTGGTACCTAGCTATATTCATTGCGCCAGTCGGCCTTGCTTACTTGTACTTTCGGAACCGCTCGACCAGCGCAGCGTGATTCAACCGATTGCGCACAGACAAATACAGCCCGCAGCCTGTAAAGGCAGAACATGCTGCGGACTGTTTTCAGGCGGCGGGCTTCAGCGGCGCTGCGGCAAGCTTCTCAAGCCGCTCGACCACCAGATCGACCGAATGATCATTGAGGCTCATGCCGCCAGCCCAATCTGACGTGTCGATGATCTCGAAGCCGAGCGACGGCAGCCAGATCATGCCACCGGGCCGATGCAGCCAGCCACCAAGGCGCGGATACCCGAACCAAATGTCGCGCCCGTTGCCGACGATCACCAGCCCCGCCAGCTCGTTCGCGAACTTCTGGTAGTACGCGGCGTTCGCGCCCTTCGGCGGCTCGAAGGCGTGCAGCGCGCCGATCTGCGAAGCCGGGATGAACAGCGGCGTGAAGCTCGTTCGCCAGCCGCCGAGACTGTGCCCGCACACGTTGAATACCGCGCCGGCCGGCGCGAGCTTCCGCGCCCAGTCGCAGATCTCCTTTGCGCTCTCGTACGCGCCGCGCGTAACCTTCCCTCCACCGCCGACATCGACCGGCGCCAGGTCAATATCGTCGAATAGGCCACCGATTTGCCGGTCAGAAAAGCGCGTGCCCGAGATGCTCAGGAATGTCGAGCCCGAGCGATCGACCGACAGCACGGCCTGGCTGTCGGCGTCCTTGTACTGGCTCACGAACGTGTGACCGAGCGCTTCGAACGCGGCCTTTGCCTGCGCCGCGTCCATCAGATATGCCGCTTGTGCGCGCTTCGCTGCGGCAAGGATGGGCGCGAAGTCCATTACTGGCTCTCGGCGATGGGCGCGGACGCGACGGGAGCAGATGCGCCGGTAGTTAGCGTCGCGGGTGCGTAAGTCTGAACCGCGAGATTCAGCGCTACGTTTGCGAGTGTCATTGCACCGCCAATTTCCTGCGCGAGCGTCGACGACATGCCCGCCGTCGTGGCCAGAGCCCTAATCGCAGCAGGGATGACCGTCTTCGCCAGCGTCTGGACGTTTGTCGGGTCGATCGCGGCGTTCGCAGCGCACAAGCCGTTGAGGCCTGCGATCGCCAGATCAATGTCCGGGTTGAGCTTGTACAGCAGCTGTGCATCCGTCGCGACCGGCTGGAATACGCCACACGCCTTTGTGACCTGTGTCTGCGCGTTCGTGTCGACCGTGGCGACGTGTTGCTAGGCTGGCGTCGAGCACGCGGCGAGCGTGGCAAAGCAAGCGGACAGGGCAACGCCTGCCGCGATACGCAGCATCTTCATAGTGAGTTCCTTGAGGAGTTGACGAAGGGTTACTGCTGGGGAGGTTGAGGCGGTGCGGCGGGCCTGCTCGGCAGGTTATTGAGAACGTGCCAGCCGGTGATGCTGGCGATGAGGGAGAAGATCAGATAACTTTCCGAAGCCTAGACTTCTGTCGGAACGCCGAATTGGATGGCTGGTGCGCGAGCTGGAGGAATGGATGGAGGCCAGGCCGATCGCTGACCTGTTGCCGCCGCCGAGCGGTACGACACACGAGGATCAGCCTTGAACACCGCCTCATCCTCATGGCCCAATACGGAGTCAAAGCCATCACCCCGATCGACGAGGTGTGCCGCGACTACTTCCCACACCTCGAAGTCAACAAGCTGCTGCGGAAGATTGCGACGGGCGACATCGCTCTACCACTCGTGCGGATGGGAGCAGGTCGGCCATCAAATGGCTGAACCTGTAAGAATCTCAAGATTCGCGGAGGGCGGACATGTCAATCAGCAATCCTGTAACGAAACTAATACTGGGGTTGTCGTTAGGCATCACTTCATGGACGGCGAGCGCCGACGAGGGTGGCGTGGGGTTCTGGCTGCCGGGAAGTTTCGGCAGCTTTGCAGCGACGCCCTCCGACCCGGGCTGGACCCTTGGTGCGACGTACTACCACTCGTCGGCAAGTCTGGGAGCCGACGAGGCGAGCAATCGCGGTGGACGCGTTACAGTCGGTGTCGACGCGAGGGCGGACCTGTTGTTCCTCGCGCCTACTTACACATTTGCATCTCCGGTTGCAGGAGGACAGGCTGCTATCTCACTACTGGCAGCACCTGGGCGCGAGAGAGCATCGGTGCAGGCAACGCTTAGTGGCCCGCGCGGTTTTGCAATATCGGGGAATGAGAAAGACTCCGTAACCGGCTTCAGTGACATATTCGCGCAGGGTACGCTGAGGTGGAACCAAGGCGTCCACAACTATATGGTCTATGCCATGAGCGCGCTACCGGTCGGTTCCTACAACACGAACCGGCTGGTCAACCTCGGACTGAACCACTGGGCGATCGACGCCGGCGGCGGCTATACCTACCTTGATCCAAAAGCGGGGCATGAATTTTCCGCCGTGTTCGGCTTCACCTACAACTTCGAAAATCACGACACCAATTACAAGAACGGCGTCGACTCGCATCTCGACTGGGCCGCCTCGCAATTTCTGTCGGAGAAAGTTCACGTGGGGTTGGTCGGCTATTTCTTTCAACAGTTGACCGGCGACAGCGGCGCCGGCGCAACCCTTGGTGGCTACAAGTCGCGCGTTGCGGCAATTGGTCCGCAGCTTGGCTATTTTTTCAAGGTGGATGAACGCAAGTGGTACGCCAACGCCAAGGGTTATTACGAATTCAGCGCCCAGAACCGGGCCGCGGGTTGGAATATCTGGCTTACGCTTGCAATCCCGCTTGGATCGGGAAAGTAGGCCAGCAAAGGAATAGCGAAGGACTGTCTGGGTCATTCCTTGGCATGGGTCGGCACGCCAGAGGGGGCTGCGAGAGCGAAAGGATGGCTTCATTAGCGGCGTAGCACCGCTGCTCCAAACAGCGCGCTACAAAGCAAATCTATCGGCGACGACCCAGATTAAACATGGCCGCGTTGCGAATTCACCAGCACCAGAGATCTCGACAAAAAGCTCATGCGCTACGTCTGCCAATACAACAAGCAGGCTGCCCCATTGAAATGGAAGTATTCCGATCCAACTCAACGCATCCGGCGCAATTCATCCGGTTCAATGGACTAGTGAGCGTTATGTCGGGTCGTCGTTCGAAGGGAAATATATTCCCCCGCTCTCGACAGCATCGATGATCGGCCTGGCGGTTCGCTCTGCGGCGGATACGGCTTCTGCCACGGTCGGGTACTGGCCGGATACGTTCGTGTCGATGGCAAAGGGCATCGGCGTCGTGAGCTTCCTTCGGTTTTTCGCCTTCCAGAGGCCCGGGGTTATGCGGCCGTATCCTTTGTCCGCTGAGCCGCAAGCCAGTCTTGCATGAACTGAGTTGGCGACGTGAAGCCGAGCGATGAATGACGACGACTGCGGTTATAAAACACTTCGATGTATTCGAACAAGTCCGCAATGGCTTCGCGATGCGTGCGATACCTCGTGCCGTGTACCCGCTCGTTCTTCAGGCTGTTGAAGAAGCTTTCCGTCGGCGCGTTGTCCCAGCAATTCCCTTTGCGACTCATCGAGCAGCGCATCCCGTAGGTAGCCAGCTTGCGCTGGAATTCATGGCTCGCGTATTGACTGCCTCTGTCCGAGTGGTGCAGCGCGCCGGGCGCAGGCCGGCGCCGGAACCATGCCATCGTCAACGCATCGGTTACGAGGTCCGCCGTCATACGCGGCTTGACCGACCAGCCCACGACCTCCCGATTGAACAGGTCCAGCGTGACCGCCAGATACAGCCAGCCTTCGTCGGTCCAGATGTACGTGATGTCCGAGGTAAACACCTGGTTGGGCTCGACCGCCGTGAAGTTACGGTTCAACACGTTCGGTGCGACCGGTAGCTTGTGTCGAGAATCGGTTGTCACCCGATAACGGCGCTTGTGGCGAGCTCGGATACCGTTGGCGCTCATCAGCCGCTCCACCCGTGCTTTGCTGGCCGGAAAGCCGCGAGAGCGCACCTCGTCGGTCATGCGCGGCGAACCGTAGGCACCTTTGAACTTGGCATGAATCGTTCGAATCAACGTGAGCAACTGGGCATCGGTGAGCCGCTGTCGCTCGGGTGTGCCGCCGCGCTTCCACGCGCGGTAGCCATTGACGCTTACACCAAGGACCTCGCACAGCGCCGACAGCGGATAGTGTCGGCACTGCGTGTCAATCCAGGCGAACTTCACAGGAGGTCCTTCGCGAAGAACGCCGCCGCTTTTTTTGCGATTTCCAGCTCCATCTGCAAGCGCTTGTTCTCCGCCCGCAGACGCGAAAGCTCCATCTGTTCCGCTGTGACGACCTTCGCCCCGGGACCATTGAGCTTGCCGGCTTCCGACGCTTTGAGCCAGTTACGCAGCGTCTGCATCGACATGCCCAGTTCGCGGGCCACAGCGCTTACGCTTTGCCCGTCCCTGACTCGTTGCACGGCCGCTTTCTTGAACTCTGCCGTGTACACCTGGTGCGGTACCTTGAAACATCTCTTCTTTCCTTCCTTTGGGTCGAGTTTATACGCGACCTGCTGGAAGGCGAAATTTCAGGGGAAGCTCAGTGAGCGCTTCCATGCCCTCTTTGAGTTCGCTGAAAAGATTCCTTTTCATGGTGGTCGATCGCCTGCTTGTTGCCGGCTTAATGATGGGTCACAACCGCGCCGCAATCTGCTCAGTAGTCTCCCGGTAGTAATGCAGCAGCCTCAAGTCCTTGTGCCCGCTGATCTTCGCGAGCGTCATCACGTCGACCTTTCGTGACAGGCGGGTCAATGCCTCTGCCCGGCTGTCATGGAAATGTAGATCCTCAATGCAAAGCGCCGCCTTGGCCTTCCGGAACAGGACGTCGAGCGATGCGGACGTCACGGTGAAGCATTGATCCCGATCAGCGACGACCTGCAGCAGACGCGCCGCCGCTCGCGCCAGCGGGATCTCCCGAGGCCGGCCGGTCAGGTATTGCATCTTGTGCTTGATCGTGACGATGCGCTTCCTCAGATCGAGGCTGCCCTTGCCGAGTGCCACGATCTCGCCGGCGCGCATGGCGGTGCGAAGTGCAACGAGGAACGCGAGCGCCACTTCCTGCTGTTTGGTTTCGGGGGCATGGCCAGTCCGATACCCGAGCCACCGGACAATCGGACGCACTTCCTTCCACGGGTCGATGCGGCGTGTGCGCGCAGCACCCTCTGGGGGCATACGCAGACCCTTGAACGGGTTATGCCCCATCCAATGCCACTCTTCCCGGGCGATCGTGAATACGTTGCGGATCAGGTTGATCTCGCGATTCACCGATGCCCCCGTGATCGCTTTTGCCTTCGTGCCATCGGGTCGGACGTACCCTTTCAGACGGGCGTCCCGCCACTGGGCCACGTGCGGCGTGTTGAATTCGGCGAGGGAAAGGGAAGCCAACTGCGGAAATTCGCGTACATAAGCGATCGAGGCGCAATTTCTCCCATCGTCCGCCCTCCTTGTTGGGCGAGACTTTTTCGCTGTATTCGTTGATCGCGTCGGCCACGGTGCGCGCTTCAGCCGTCTTCTTTTCCTGCTCGACAACCCTAGCTTCGGCAACGCGCTTCTTTTCCGCCGACGGATCAAGTCCAGCCCGGAGCTGGTCTTTCGCTTCATCGCGTGCTTTGCGCGCCGCCAGCAACGACACCCCAGGGTAGACGCCCAAGGCGAGCCGATTCTCTTTCCCGTCGACGCGATACTTCAGGCGCCAGTACTTCGAGCCATTCGGCATCACCTCCAGATACATGCCTTGGCCGTCGGTCAGTTTGTAGGACTTTTCCCGTGGTTCTGCCGCGCGCACAGCGGCGTCGGTAGGTGGCATAATTCAGCGAGGGGGCATCGACTGGCCCCGGATAGTCAAAATATGCCCCCGAAGATGCCGCCTTTTTTCTTGGGTGTCTATGGCGGAATATGGGAAACAATCGCCATACAAAACGCGTAAGTCCTTGAAAAGTCCTTGACTTACGATGTTTCTTGGTAGATCCCAGGAAACGTTTGGGAGAACCAATGGTGCCGGGGACCGGACTCGAACCGGCAAGCTGTTAAGCGGCGGATTTTCGTCACACTACGTCTTTCGACGCCGTCTGCCCGGACAACAATCGATAACGATCGACCGGCAGCCACGTTCGTGCGCTGGACTATGCCTTCGCCATCGCGATACGCGTATTGCACACCCATCGCCTTAGGCGCCCCCCGTCTAGTCTCTACACCTTCCGGCGCCTTCCGTCCTGCCTTCGGCAGGAAGAAGAACCGGCTTGGCTCGGCGTCGCCTCGTGCACGCATCCGCGGGTCAGGGGTTTCGCCGAATTTGAAGGGTTCTGCACCGGCCGTTTCCGGCTGGGCACTCAATGCTTTAAGTCCGCTATGTTTACCAATTTCATCACCCCGGCAGGGCGGACGCGATTCTACCATCGCGCCGCACCCTGACCAAACGGGCGCATACCCGAGTTCTCCGCGCGCCGCGCGCATTCATCGACCCGTCACAAACGTTCCCGATAATCCGCCGACGAAAACGTTTACAACAGCGCCCGCCGCTCGAACAGCTTGCGCTAACAGCGCCACCAAGGGGAACCCAGACGATGACGCCCACGATCAAGGATGTCGCCGCCCACGCGGGCTTTTCGATCGCGACCGTCTCGCGCGCGATCAACGCGCCGCACACGGTCAACCCCGTCACCCTCGAAAAAGTGCGTCAGTCGATCGACGCCCTCAACTTCCGACCGAGCCCGCTCGGCCGTCAGCTGCGCGGCGAGCGCTCGCGCCTGATCGGCGTCGTGCTGCCGACGCTCGCCAATCCCGTGTTCGCGGAATGCCTGCAAGGCATCGACGAACTCGCGTCCGCGCAAGGCTACCGGTTGATGCTGATGACGACGCAGTACGACGCCGAGCGCGAGCGCCACGCGATCGAGACGCTGCGCGAGCAGCGCGTCGAAGGGCTGATCCTGACGGTCGCCGATGCGGACACGCACCCCCTCCTCGACGACCTCGACCGTGACGGCATGCTGTACGTGCTGATGCACAACGATACGGTGCGCCGCCCGTCCGTGTCCGTCGACAACCGGCTCGCCGCCTACGACGGCGTGCGCATGCTGATCGCGCACGGCCATCGCCGCATCCTGATGCTCGCGGGCACACTCGCCGCATCGGATCGCGCGCGGCTGCGCCATCTCGGCTACGTGCAGGCGATGCAGCAGGCGGGACTCACGCCCGCGCCCGCGCTCGAAATCGATTTCAACGCGGACGAGCTTGCGCCCTCCGTGCTCAACCATCTGACGACGGGCCCGAATCGCCCGACGGCCCTCTTCTGCTCGAACGATCTACTTGCGATGGTCGTGATGCGCGGCCTGCGCCGCGCGCGCTTCGAGATGCCCGGCGACATGTCGATTCTCGGCTTCGACGGTCTCGCGATGGGCGAGCTGCTGTCGCCGCCGCTTGCGAGTGTCTGCGCGCCGAATCGCGAGATCGGCTGCGCCGCGTGGCGCCGGCTGATTGGGCGCCTCGACAGCATGAAGCCTGCGGACTTCGACGACGCACTGCGCGCGCCGTCACTGTCGCTGACCTTGCCGCACACACTGCGCGAAGGCGCGACGATCGCCGCGATCTCCGACATGGCGGGCGCATCGCCGAATCGCAACGCGCGCTCGTTCGCGTGACGCCCGGATACGAGCACCACCGCAAGCACCATCGGCTTCAGAACAATTTCTTTTCCACCTCCGGGAGACCTGCCGTGAACCGCCGTTCCTCCATCGGTACCGCAGCGTTGCGCGTTGCGCGCGCCGCGCTGGCTGCATCGTCGTTCGTGCTGACCTCATCGTTCGTGCTGACGCTGGCCGCGCCATCCGTCGCGCACGCCGACGAAACCGCGATCTGCTACAACTGCCCGCCCGAATGGGCCGACTGGGCGAGCCAGATCAACGCGATCCAGCAGAAGACGGGCATCCATGTGCCGTTCGACAACAAGAACTCCGGCCAGGCGATCGCGCAGCTGATGGCCGAGCAGAAGAGCCCCGTGGCCGACGTCGTGTATCTGGGCGTGTCGTCGGCGTTCCAGGCGAAGGACAAGGGCGTGATCGCGCCGTACAAGCCCGCGCACTGGAACGACATCCCCGCGAACCTGAAGGACCCGCAAGGCTACTGGTTCGCGATCCATTCGGGCACGCTCGGCTTCTTCGTCAACAAGGACGCGCTCGAAGGCAAGCCCGTGCCGCGCTCGTGGGCCGACCTGCTCAAGCCCGAGTACAAGGGAATGATCGGCTACCTCGATCCGTCGAGCGCGTTCGTCGGCTATGCGGGCGCCGTGGCCGTCAATCAGGCGCTCGGCGGCAGCTTCGACAACTTCAAGCCGGGCCTCGACTGGTTCGCGAAACTGAAGGCCAACCAGCCGATCGTGCCGAAGCAGACGGCCTATGCGCGCGTGCTGTCGGGTGAAATCCCCATCCTGCTCGACTACGACTTCGACGCGTATCGCGCGAAATACAAGGATCACGCGAACGTCGAGTTCGTGATTCCGAAGGAAGGCACGATCGAAGTGCCGTACGTGATGAGCCTCGTGAAGGGCGCGCCGCACGACGCGAACGGCAAGAAGGTGCTCGACTTCGTGCTGTCGGACGAAGGCCAGAAGCTGTGGGCGAGCGCGTATCTGCGCCCTGTGCGCGCGAACGCGATGAGCGCCGACGCCGCCGCGAAGTTCCTGCCCGCGAGCGACTATGCGCGCGCGCGCGCCGTCGACTTCGCGAAGATGGCCGAGAAGCAGCAGGCGTTCGGCGAGCAGTATCTGCAGGTGATGCATTGAACGACATCACGTTCCCGCTGCGCTGGCGCATCGCGTTGATCGCGCCGGCGCTCGCCGTGTTCATCGCGTTCTGGCTGCTGCCGATGACGGCGCTCGTGCAAGTGAGCGCCGACGGTCATCTGCTGAAAACGTACGCTGCGATGCTCGCGAACGCGCGCTACATGAAGAGCCTCTTTGCAACGGTCGTCCTGTCGGCGGCCGTGACGGCGACGACGCTCGCACTCTCGGTGATCTCGGGCCTGCTGCTCGCGCGCCGCGAGTTCGCTGGCAAGCGCGTGCTGCTCGCGCTGCTGACGTTTCCGCTTGCGTTCCCCGGCGTCGTCGTCGGCTTCATGGTGATCATGCTGGCGGGCCGCCAGGGACTGATCGGCGCGCTGTCGCTGAAGCTTTCGGGCGACAAGTGGGTGTTCGCCTATTCGATGACGGGGCTCTTTCTCGGCTATCTGTACTTCTCGATTCCGCGCGTGATCGTGACGGTGATGGCATCGGCGACGAAGCTCGATGCGTCGCTCGAAGAGGCAGCACGCTCGCTCGGCGCGTCGCCGTGGCGGATCATGCGCGACATCGTGCTGCCTGCGCTGTCGCCGGGGCTGATCGCGGCGGGCGCCGTGTGCTTCGCGACAGCGATGGGCGCGTTCGGCACGGCATTCACGCTCGCCACCGACATCGACGTGCTGCCGATGACCATCTACACCGAGTTCACGCTGAACGCGAACATGGTGACGGCGGCGGGCCTGTCGATCGTGCTCGGCATCGTCACGTGGGTCGTGCTGTATGCGGCGCGCAGCATCAGCGGCTCGGCCGTTGCGGCGACCGCCTGATCCTCCTTCATATCCCATGACGACACTCGCATGAATTCCATTGCCCACGCTACCGGCACGCCGCCTGCAAGCCGCAGGCGCGCGTTCGCCCTGCCCTCGCTGCGCGCGTGGCTCGCCGCGGGCCAATGGCTCGTGACGCTGCTCTTGTGCGCGTTCCTGATCGTGCCCGTCGTGATGTCGATACTCGCGTGGCTCACGGTCAACTACTTTCGGGGCATCGCGAGCGGCCTCACGCTGCGCTGGCTCGGCGAAGTGTGGACGCAGTATCACGCGTCCGTGTTCCTGTCCCTCGAAGTCGCCCTCGCGACGCTCGTCGTCACGCTGCTGACGGGCGTGCCCGCAGGCTATGTGCTTGCGCGCAGCGAGACGCGCCTCTCGCGCGTCATCGAGGAATTTCTCGTGCTGCCCATCGCATTGCCCGGTCTCGCGTCGGCACTGGCGCTGCTCGTCGTGTACGGCGGATTCACGATGTTTCGCACGAGCGCCGCGTTCATCGTCGTCGGGCATGTGGTGTTCACGCTGCCGTTCATGGTGCGCGCCGTCGCGGCCGTATGCGCGAGCTCGGGATTGCGCACGCTCGAAGAAGGCGCAGCGAGCCTCGGCGCCGGCTTCTTTCAGCGCTTCGTGACGATCGTGCTGCCGAACGTGCGGCCCGGCATCGTCGCGGGCGCGCTCGCCGTCGTCACGCTGTCGATCGGCGAATTCAACCTGACGTGGATGCTGCATACGCCCGAAACGAAAACGCTGCCCGTCGGGCTCGCCGATACGTATGCGTCGTTGCGCATCGAGATCGGCAGCGCGTACACCATGCTCTTTTTCATCATGACGATGCCGCTGCTCGTCGCGATGCAGTGGCTCGGCGTCGATGCGACGGGCCAGCGCAGCATCAGGCAGAAGGCGAAGCAGAAGAACGCACGCGTCACCGATACGCAAGCGGCACTCCCGGACCAGGCATGAAACTCGACTCCATTCCCATCACGCTGACGTGCTGCGCGAAGACATTTCGCGGCACGCGCGTGCTCGAACCGCTCGATCTCTCCATCGGCGCGGGTGAAACGCTGGTGCTGCTCGGCCCGTCCGGTTGCGGCAAGACGACGACGCTGCGCATGATCGCCGGGCTCGAACGGCCGGATGCGGGAGGCCGCGTCGCATTCGGCGACGAAGACGTGACCGCGCTGCCCATCGAAAAGCGTCAGGTCGGCATGGTGTTTCAAAGCTATGCGCTCTTTCCGAACCTGACCGTGCGCGGCAATATCGGCTATGGTCTGAAGATCAAGCGCGTGAACGCGGACGTGGCGCGCCAGCGCGTCGACGAATTGCTCGCGATGATGCGTCTCGCCGATCACGCGGACAAGCCGATCGATCAGCTGTCGGGAGGACAGCGTCAGCGCGTTGCGCTGGCGCGCGCGCTCGCGCCGCAGCCGCGCGTGCTGCTGCTCGACGAGCCTCTTACGGCACTCGACGCAAGACTGCGCGACACCTTGCGCAGCGAGATGAATGCGTTGCTGCGCGAACTCCGCATCACGACGGTATACGTGACGCACGATCAGGCGGAAGCGATGGAACTGGGGGACCGCATCGTCGTGATGAGCGCGGGACGCATCGAGCAGATCGGCACGCCGCGCGACATCTACTACCGCCCCGCGAACCGCAACGTCGCGCAGTTCGTCGGCACGATCAACCGCGTGTCGGGCGAAGCGCACGACGGCATGCTCGCGACGACGGGCGGCATGATCCCGCTGCCGCCGATGCACGCGACGCGCGCGCCGCACATCGCGAGCCATGGTGACGAAGTCTTCTTCCGCCCTGAAGATGCGTGGCTCGCCGATCCGCAGAGCGCGCAATTGCGCGGCACCGTCGACAGTTCCGCGTTTCTCGGCGAACGCACGCGTCTGACGATCCGCGATGCGGCGCCCGATGCGCTGATCGTCGATGTGCCGGGCCGCGTCGAACTCGCACGCGGTACGCGCGTCGGCATTTCGATCGCGCAAGAGGCGCTGATTGCGCTATCGTGAGTTTTTGGCTGTTTTGGTTTGGTTTGGTTTGGTTTGCTTGCGATCTAGTTGGCATCCGCGATGCGCCTCGCGGCGCGGGCGTTGCCCCTGTGCGGGGCGGCACCTACTTTTCTTTGCAGCGGCAAAGAAAAGTAGGCAAAAGAAAGCCGCTCACACCGCTAGTGCTACGTATTACCCACGGGCTCTCAACGTTCCTGGGCCCTAACCCGCGCGTCGGTAACGAGAAGCAAGTGCCTGCAAACACGTACGTACATGCGGCTGTTGTTTTTTACCGCAATAGCCTGCTTCCAAAGGCACCTGTATCGTAGCTGTAGGTATGTCATTGCGGGCGCTGCCTTCGCGTGACCAAGGCGTCTTGGGGCCCTCGAATGTTGCGTGCCCTTGGGTAAAACCGTTAAAGGAATCTCCATGCTCCTAGCCCAGATCAGCGATCTGCACATCAAACGCCCCGGCGCGCTCGCCTACCGGCGCGTCGACACGGCCGCGCATCTGGCGCGCTGCATCGAGCGCCTGAACGCGCTCGATCCGCGTCCCGACGCCGTCGTGATGACGGGCGATCTCGTCGACCAGGGCGAACCTGAACAGTACGAGCACCTCAAGTCGCTGCTTGCGACGCTCGAGATTCCGTACTACCTGCTGGTCGGCAATCACGACGATCGCAAGGCGCTGCGCGATGCGTTCCGCGAGCGCGAAGAATTGCAGACGGGCGGCGAGTTCGTGCAATACGCGGTCGATATCGGTCCCAAGCGCGGTCCGCTGCGCCTGATCGCGCTCGATTCGATGGTGCCGGGCGAGAGCGCGGGTCTGCTGTGTGATGCGCGCCTCGCGTGGCTCGAAGAACAGCTCGACGCGGCGCGCGGCAAGCCCGTGATCGTCGCGCTGCACCATCCGCCGTTCGTGACGGGCATTGGCCATATGGACGCGCTGCGGCTCGAACCGACATCGGCGGACAAGCTCGCGGCCATCGTCGCGCGTCACCCGAACGTCGAGCGCGTGATCTGCGGACACGTGCATCGCCCAATGTTCGTGCGCTTCGGCGGCACGATCGCTTCAGCCGTGCCCGCGCCCGCGCATCAAGTGGCGCTCGATCTGCGCGACGACGCGCCGTCGGCGTTCATGATGGAGCCGCCCGCGTTCGCGCTGCACCGCTACGACAGCGTGAACGGGCTGATCACGCATCATGCGTATGTCGATGCGGCGGATGGGCCATATCCGTTCTATGAGCCGGAGGGAAAGTTGATCGATTGAGGGGTGTGCGTGTTGCCAAGAGTTCGAGGTCGGAACGCCTCCAGCAAACTCCGCCACGCTCCGGTATGATCGGCACGCTCGACTCTCTTGCGCCGGCGCTTGCCGGCCGCCGCAACATGTCCACATCTTCCTCCGACACCGTTACGTCCGAACGCTCGCTGCACGGCCTTTTGCTGCTGCTCGCGACGATCGCGGGCGTCTCCGTCGCGAACATCTACTACAACCAGCCGCTGCTCGACGACTTCCGCAAGTCGTTTCCGCAGAGCGCATCGTGGATCGGCGTGGTGCCGTCGATGACGCAGCTCGGCTACGCCGCGGGCATGCTGCTGCTCGCGCCGCTCGGCGACCGTTTCGATCGGCGCAGACTGATCCTGCTGCAGATCGCGGGCATGTGCATCGCGTTGCTGTTCGCGGCCGCCGCGCCGAATCTCGTCGTGCTCGTGTTCGCAAGCCTCGCGATCGGCGTGCTTGCAACGATCGCGCAGCAAGCGGTGCCGTTTTCCGCCGAGCTCGCGCCGCCCTCGGGCCGCGGCCAGGCCGTCGGCACCGTGATGAGCGGCCTGCTGCTCGGCATTCTGCTCGCGCGCACGGCGGCCGGTTTCGTCGGCCAGTATTTCGGCTGGCGCGCGGTATTCGGCGCATCGATCATCGCGCTAATCGCGCTCGCCGCCGTCATCATCTCGAAGCTGCCGCACAGCAAGCCGACCTCGACGCTCGCATACGGCAAGCTGATCGGCTCGATGTGGCATCTCGTCATCGAGTTGCGCGGCCTGCGTGAAGCGTCGCTGACGGGCGCGGCGCTCTTCGCCGCGTTCAGCCTCTTCTGGTCGACGCTCGCGCTGCTGCTGGCTGGCGCGCCGTTTCACTACGGGCCGCAAGCAGCGGGGCTCTTCGGGATCGTCGGCGCGGCGGGCGCGATGGCCGCGCCCCTCGCGGGCAAGTTCGCCGACCGGCGCGGGCCGCGCGCGATCGTTTCGCTGTCGATCGTGCTGGCGGCAATCTCGTTCGTCGTGTTCGCGTTGTCGGGCACGAGCCTCATCGGCCTCGTGATCGGCGTGATCGTGCTCGACGTCGGCGTGCAGGCCGCGCAGATCTCGAACCAGTCGCGCATCTACGCGCTCAAGCCCGAAGCGCGCAGCCGCGTCAATACGGTGTTCATGGTCTGCTATTTCATCGGCGGCGCGGCGGGGTCTGCAGTCGGCGCGTTCGTGTGGCCGCTGTTCGGATGGGTCGGCGTGAGCATCGCCGGCTTGCTGTTCACGGCCGCTGCCGGATTCAATCACATGCGCGGCCGTCCCGAGTCGATCGCGGCTTCCGGCACGGCCGAGTGAACTCTGCTGTCGCCGGCTAGCGTTTCGTTACCGCTCCGTTATTGCATCCGCGCTGGCAGCCATCGCGCGAGCAGCATCGCGCTAGCGCCCATCGAGACGCGCCTGCGCATACTCGTGCAGCGCGTCGATCACGCGATCGAACTCGAATGACTTGTCGTAGAAGTGCCGCACGCCGTATTGCTCGCATCGCTCGCGATAGGCAGGCAGCGCATGATTGGTCAGCACGGCGGCGAAAGTCGAGTCGATCAGCCCTTCCTTCTGCATATACGCGAGCACGGGCACGCTCGATCCGCCCTTCAGCTGCAGATCGACGATCACGGCGTCGAACGCTTCGCCGTCGAGCAGCGCAATCGCTTCGTCGGCGGACTCGGCATGCGCGGCCACCTGCATCACGCCCGACGCGTCGATTGCTTCGACGACGCTGCGGCGAATCAGCGGCGAGTCCTCGATCAGCAGCACACGCAGCGGCGCGCGGCCGGAATCGTTGTGTGCAGTGGCGGAGTCGGCGTTCATCGGTGGCGTTCCATGCTCTCAGTTCATTGCGGCTTCATTCGATCAATCCGTTCTTGATCGCGTAGTAGGTCATGTCGGCGTTGTTCGTCATGTGCATCTTGTCGAGCACGCGCGCTCGATACGTGCTGATCGTCTTCACGGACAGGTTCAGTTCTTCGGCGATATCGGTCGGAATCTGCCCGGACGCGAGCTTGCAGAAGATCTGGAACTCGCGCCCGGACAGCAGTTCGTGCGGATGCGCGGCGGCGGGCCGGTCGAGACTGTTCGCGAGCGTATCGGCGATGGCCTCCGACAGATAGCGGTGCCCGCGCGCCACCGAACGTATCGCGCGCACGATCTCGTCGGGCTCGCACTCCTTGTTCAGATAACCGTTCGCGCCCGCGCGCAGCAGGTTGATCGCGTACTGGCTCTCGGGATAGCCGGAGAGGATCAGCACGCCCTGCTCCGGGCGCATCTGGCGAATGACGCGCAACGTGTCGATGCCGTTCTTGTCGGGCATCGCGATATCGAGCAGCACGACGTCGAACGGCTGCTCGCGCACGAGGCGAATCGTCTCGTCGCCCGTCGATGCTTCCGCCGCGACGCACATGTCCGGCTCGTCGGCGACGAACTGTCTGAACCCGCCTCTGACGATCGCGTGATCGTCGGCTATCAAGACTCGAATCATCATTCGCTGTCCGCCCAGCTATGCACGCAGTCGGCTACGTCGTTGTCCATGCAGTGCGATACACGGGAACACGGCGCAAGCGCACGAGCCGCGTTCGCGCGATGCGCTCGCCCTACCCGCGGCCCGCCAGCAGATCGACCATGTCGTCCGCGTGCTCTTCCTCGACGGAGAGGATCTCCTCGAAGATGCGGCGCGTCGTGACATCGCCGTCGCCGAGGTAGCGGATGATCTCGCGATACGTATCGATCGCTATGCGTTCCGCGACCAGGTTCTCGCGAATCATGTCGGTCAGGTCGCGGCCTTCCTTGTATTCCGAGTGCGAGCGCGCCGTCAGGCTGTCGGGCGCGAAGTCGGGCTCGCCGCCCAGTTGCACGATGCGCGCGGCGAGCTGGTCGGCATGCTCCTGCTCTTGCGTCGCATGCTCCAGGAACTCCTGCGCGACGGCTTCCGAATTGATGCCCTTCGCCATGAAATAGTGGCGCTTGTAGCGCAGCGTGCAGATCAGCTCCGTCGCGAGCGCGCCGTTCAGCAGCTTGAGCACCGCCTCGCGGTCTGCGCCATAGCTTTGCGTGACGGGGCCCTCATCCATGTCCTTGCGGGCCTGCTCGCGAATTTTCTGGAGGTCCATCACGAACTCGCCTTTCGATGACTTCGACATTGACTGACTCCTTGTACCGATATCGTGGGAAATGCGCACCGGGCCGCCGTCTGAGATGCGCGGCAGCGGCCCGTGCGCGCTGGGGAAGTGATGCCTGAGCTACGTTCGGAACACGCCAAGCAGCAGCGTGACGACGAACACAACCAGGAAGATGTAGAACAGAATCTTCGCGATTTCGGCGGCGCCGGCTGCAATGCCCGTGAAGCCGAATATGGCGGCGATGATCGCGATCACGAAGAAAACGAGTGCGTAGTGCAGCATGGCGACGCTCCTTGCTGTTTAAGCGATGTTGCTATCGCGGTCCGACGAGTGGTGCGTGCTTTCCTTTTCTGTTGCGTTGCATGGGGCTGGGCTTCGCTAATCGATCATCTTTTTCGTGACGATGAAGCCGAGCACGAGGAACACGACGCACAGGATCAGGAACACCACGAACAGTAACTTCGCGATGGCCGCCGCGCCTGCCGCAATGCCCGTAAAGCCGAGCAGTCCTGCGATCACGGCAATCACGGCGAAGAACAATGCCCACTTCAGCATGACGGCAACCTCCCTCGATAAACGATCGCTAACACCTATCGTAGGGAGCACGTTGCGTACCCGCATTCGGAGGCCCGCTGTTTTTCATGTGGGAATCCGCCGACACCGGCTTTCGGCGCGCGGCCCGCGCTTGTTACGGGAACGCAGAAGCGTCAGCGACGCTACACTGTCGATGACGGGATCTCATGGAGACAGCTGTGTCGGGCGTAGCCGAAGCGGGATTCACGACAAGGCTGACGGACTGGATGCGAAGGCGCAGCTGGGCAATCGCGATGACGGTCGCGATCGTCATCACGTGCGGCGGCCTCGTCATTCTGGAGACGGCGCGGCAGCGCATCGCATCGGAATACGAAGCGGCCCTCGAAGCACGCAGCGCGACCGTACAGCTGAGCGATCTCGAACGTCATCTCGCGCAGATGAGCGTGCACGAGAGCGGCTTTCTTCTGACCAGCAGCGATAGCGACGCGCGCAGCTACTGCTCGAGCGCGATCGACATCCGCCGCGCCGTCGGCTCGCTCGACAGCTACTTCAGACGTGCTGCGGACAGCGCCGAGCTCGCCAGTTTCATGCACATCGCCGCGCTGATCGACAAACGCATCGGCGACGGCGCGCGGGCGATGCAGCGCGCCGCGCCCGATCCACTCGATCTCTCTGCGTGCGGCAAGGTCGATGCCGCGGGCGCCGTCGATGCGTCGCTCGTGACGAGCACCCTCGCCTTGCTGCGCGACAACGAAGAGCGCCGCGCGCAACGCGCGCTCGATGCGAGCCGCGCCGATCAGCGCGTGTCGACCTTCGTCGCGGCGGGACTGTCGGCGCTCAACATCGTGTTGTTCATCCTGCTGTTCCGCAATCTCGGCATTCAGATCGACAGTCAGGCGCGCGTGCAGAAGCAGTTGATCACGCAGCAGGAAGAACTCGATCAGCTCGTCAACGAACGCACGCGGCAACTCGAAGCGCTCGGCTGGCACCTGCAGGCCGTCAGCGAAAACGAAAAGACGCAGCTTGCGCGCGAACTGCACGACGAACTCGGCGCGATTCTCACGGCAAGCAAGATGGACGTCGCGTGGGCGAGGCGCAAGCTGCAAGACGCCGATCCCGTCATCGCGGAGAAACTGGCGCGCGCGCTCGCGACGCTCGATCAGGGCATCGCGTTGAAGCGCCGCATCATCGAGGACATGCGGCCGACCGTGCTCGCGAACTTCGGGCTCGTCACCGCGCTGCGAACGCTCGGCGACGAAGCAGCGCAGCGCAACGGCTGGCTGCTCGACCTGCAACTGCCCGCCGACGATATCCAGCTCGACGAGCAGACCGAGATCGCGCTCTTTCGCGTCGCGCAGGAGTCGCTCACCAACGCGGCCAAATACGCGCGCGCGACGCAGATCACGATCGGCCTGACGGCGGGCGAAGGCGACGTGTCGCTGCATATCGCGGACAACGGCATCGGCATCCTGCCCGAGGACCTGAAGCGCACGCATACGCATGGGCTGATGGGCATGCGTCAGCGGGTGGCCGCGCGCGGCGGGCGCTTCGACATCCGGCGCGGCGATCTGCGCGGCACCGATATCCGCGTCGTGCTGCCCGTCGCGAACGTCAGCGCGACACAGGAAGCGGCTCGCACGGATACGCCGGCGGGACATGCAAGCCTGGAAGACGGCTGATGCACTTGCGCTCCTGATGCGTCGCGCCATCGCGTGATCAGCGTTCGGCTGCGTAGGATTGCGCCGACATGAAATTCATGGCGAGACTGACAGCAGCACGGACGTGCGTCTCTTACCATGGAATCAGACCGGATCGGCCCGCGTGCGTGATGCCCCGGTCGACAACAACGCGCGCACGCTGGACACGGCCGGATGTCGCATCGGCACAGGCCGGCAAGCGCGAATCGCGACCGACGCGTTCCTGCGTGCACCTCGACGCGTTCGGGCGCGTACCTGCGCGTACCTGATAGGGAGAGAACCCATGACTCGACGACTCATCGCACTCTTGTTGCTCGCCGGCACGGCGACGCTCGCGGCCTGCCATACGGTCGCCGGCGCAGGCCAGGATATCTCGAAGGGTGGCCACGCGATTACGAATTCGGCGGAGAAGCATTCGGATTAAACGCGCTGCCCTACGCTGCACGCGGTGCAACCGCACGACGGCACAACAAACAGCGCGGCGGCTCAATCGCATGAGCCGCCGTGCTGTTTGTTGCGCTGTGTCCGTTGAACTATCGTCGATTTACTGGCCGTTCAACGCGTTCGTCAGTTCGAGCGCCGGCTGCGACGTATTCCCTCCTTGCGCCACCAGCAGGTGAATCTGATTCGGCAGCAACTGGGTCACTGCGCCGCCGATGGGCACGGACGTCACCAGCCAGTCCGAGTTGTTCGCGAGATCGAACGCGCCCGACTGGAAGATCGCCGTCTTGGTGCCCGCCGGCGTGGCGATCAGCACGTATGAGCCGCCCGATACGTAGATCGAGTCCTGCCCGCTTGGCGGCACCGCGTTCTTGAACGACACGCCCGCCATCGACGGACTCACGTTCGCGATGTTGGCGTTGTTCGACGGCACCAGATACAGGTCGAGATTGCTCGCATTCGCCGATGCGTTGAATGCCCGCACGCGCGCGCTGTTCGACAGCAGCCCCTTGTCGAACGGATCGTCGATCAGGCCTATGTCCGGCCCCGTCGAGCCGGGCACGGCAATCACCGCGTATTCGTGGCCTTGCGCGACATCAGGGAACGAGCCGCTCGCGAGCGGCGTCGTCGTGCCCGTCAGCGCATAGGCAACCGACGTCTGCCCCGTATTGATGTTCGCGAAGTTCGTCACGTTCTTGTACGAGATGCCCTTCTGCAATGCGCCGCCGTTCACGACGAAGTCGACGGTCGGCCCGCTCGGAATCGCGTGCACGAAATGGATCAAC
The DNA here is from genome assembly GCF_040965635.1 of Paraburkholderia phymatum. GTDB lineage: Bacteria > Pseudomonadota > Gammaproteobacteria > Burkholderiales > Burkholderiaceae > Paraburkholderia > Paraburkholderia phymatum_B. The sequence goes on along the minus strand of NZ_JBFRCH010000005.1, from coordinate 118,852 downwards.
GGGTTCTGCAAGCCGACTTCCTTGCCGACATCGCTGGAGCCGCCTCCGCACGCCGTCATCAGCGCGGCCGCGCCCGCCAGCGCGGTCATGGTCCGGATAACCTTCATTTGCCACCTCTCCCTGATTGGGTATGAACCCGTTGATCCGTGGCTTGCCGCCTGCGCCGATGCGACCGTTCGTTGTCGACGCTGCCGTATCGTTGACGTCCTCGTTGGTATCGCTGCAGTGCCGCCGTTGTTCACCGATGCCGCGCGCCGGCGCGTTCGCCTTGGCGGCGCGCCCGCTTGTCCCGGAGGCCGGACAGCGCGCTACGCCCGCTTGCCGGCATCGATTGGACGAGTATCGTCAGCAATTGCCGTGCCGCATCGCTTATTAGTTACCAAGGGCGAATAAAGGATCTGGCGCTTTATGGGGTGTCAGGCGAGCGGAGTTTTCCCGAAGGTGTGGTGGGGCTCCGGCGCGTGTGATTCATGCGCGGCGCAACTTTACATGGCGCCATGCACGTCTTATCCAAGGCACTCGCCGGAAACCGCGCGTTTCCGGCGTGCGCTTGCCGCTGAGCAACAACAGGTTGCCGGCGCTGTGGCATGGCGTGACGCACGCGTCAGTGACGTCGCGCGCCGCTTTACGACGCGCTGCTTCGCGCCGTACCGCGCCGCCGGTAGTCGAACCAGAACGACAGGCCGACGCTTGCCAGAATCACGGCCGTTGCGATGACCGTCGAGCGCGTCACGGGCTCGCCGAGCAGCAGCGCGCCCAGCGCCACGGCGACGACAGGATTCACGTACATGCAGCTGCTCGCGATGATCGGGCTCGTATGGCGGATCAGAAAGCCATACGCGACGTAGGCGGCCATCGTGCCGATCAGCATCAGATACACGAACGCCAGCACGGGCAGGAAGTGAATGTCCATCATCCGCTCGCCGGAGAGCCACGCGACCATTGTCGACATCGCGCCGCCGAGGCCGATCTGCAGCGCGGTCGACAGGAAAAGATCGGACGGCAGCTTCAGGCGCGACGCGAGATGCGCGCCGCCCGCCCAGAAGAGCGCGCCGCACAGAATCGCGAGACTGCCGCCCGCCGAGCCCGCCGTCTGGTCGCCGTGACTGAGGATCGCGATGCCGACGAGCCCCAGCCCGACGGCGAACCATTCGACCCTCGCGATCTTGCGCCCCGCGATCGCCGCGATGACGGTCGCGAAGAGCGGCACGGTCGCGACCATCACGGCCGCCGTGCCCGTGCCGACGGTGCGCATCCCGTACGCGAGCATGCCGCTCGACAGCCCGACGAGCATCGTGCCGACGAGGCCCGCATTGCGGATTTCCGCGACGGGCGGCCAGACGGGCTTGCGCCGCATCGCGAAGATGAAGAGCCCGACGCCCGCGAAGAAGTTGCGCAGCCCCGACATCAGCAGCGGCGGGAACGACCCGAGCGCAACGTGCACGGCCAGATAGGTCGAGCCCCAGACGATATAGACGACGCCGAGCGCGAGCGCGATCTGTCCACCGTGGGACTGAGGCAGGCGGAACGGAAAACGGGCAGGGAGATTCAGCGCCACGTTCAGCCCGCCCATGCCGGTGATGGCGCCACAGCCCCGATGAACAGCCACGAACAGGACGGCGGACGCCGCGTCAGCGACACGGCATGAAGGGCAAAGCGGGCGGGCATGGCAGTAGAACGGTAAGCGGCAGTCGAAAGCCGTCGATCGGCAACGGAAGCACCATGTCAATGGCGCGAATTGATGGCCTTCGTGATGCGGAATGCATCGACAGCGGCCAACGGGCGCGAGCAGCCGCGCCGCCGTGCATTATGCAATATCCGGACGACCCTTCGGCAAGAGAATCGTAACTTTCGTTGCAAGCGGGACGAAACCGGTAATCGAAAGAACGCGAGCGCTTTGCGCGAGGGTTTTTCCGCTTTATCCGCGTGCCGAAGGCCGATATGGAAACGACACGGGCGGCATCCGTCGCCGCCCGTGTGATGTCGAGTTCGCTGCGATGCGCGCTCAGTCGTAGCTCACCACCACCGTCACCGCACTTTCGCCCACTGCGCCGCTTGCGATCGACAGCGTGCCGCCTGCCCGACCCATGCTGAACTGCGTGCCCGTCTGCGGCGCGGCGCGCTTTGCGTTATCGACGAAACGCGTGGTCAGCGTGCGCGGAGCCGTGACGCCCGACGCCGTGTTGACCAGCACATAGACATGCGCAGCCGTCGATGTATTCGGCGCGCGCGTGAACTTCACATCGACCGTCGACGCATTCCTATTTAACGGAACATCAGTACGGAATCCTTGAGAATATTCTGATACAGAAGTCGCGATACCGTACGACGGGGCAACGATCGCGCCTGTGAACGTGATGGTCCCACCCGTGGAAAACTGCGGCGTCGCACCGGCCGCCAGCGGCGCGGCCAGCCCTGCGGCGACAACGCATGCGCCGAGCAGATCGACTGCCAGCCTCGATGTTTTCATTGCACTCTCCGTTTTGAATTGATTTTTGTTAGGCAGACTGATCAATTGCCCGCCGCGAACTGATCTAACGGCTCGCTTCGGGCAATCTTGAATATGGGCGATGGAAATTCGCCCGGGGATGAGGTCTTTCCCGTATTTATGAGATTAGAGACTGATTCGATGCGTAGTGCGCACGAGTGGCACGGACGCAGCGAAAGCCGGGCGTGGCGCGGCTTTCAGCTAATCGAAAGCCTTGCGCTTTTGCGCGCGCCATCAATTTTGAGATGTGTTGCCAAACCCCGCCCCGCCAGGTTATCGTGTGCGCTGCTAACGCGGGGGTCCTGCGTTGTGCGTCGCCGGGGAGCAAAAACGGGCGGCGTACGGCGTGGGTGAGAAATACCCTTTGAACCTGATCTGGATAATGCCAGCGCAGGGAAGCGTTCGGGCTCGCCGCTTCACCTGACGTACCACCCTCCTCGCGCGAACCCGGCCAACTTCCCCTCCATCTCGTTCTCCTGCGTAGCTGTGTTGCCCCACGTTGAGACAGGAGAGATGCATGAACGCCAACCCGAAATTCATTTCCGCGAACGCGCACGTCGACGAGGCCGCCGTTGCGCCGCTGCCGAACTCGCGCAAGGTCTACGTGACCGGCTCGCAACCCGATATCCGCGTGCCGATGCGTGAGATCACGCAGTCGGACACGCCGACGGGCTTCGGCGGCGAAAAGAATCCGCCCATCTACGTGTACGACACGTCGGGCCCGTACACCGACCCGGACGCGAAGATCGACATCCGCGCGGGCCTGCCCGCGCTGCGTCAGCGCTGGATCGAAGCGCGCGGAGACACGGAATCGCTGAAAGGCCTGTCGAGCGAATACGGCCGGGAACGCGCCGCCGATCCCGCCACCGCGCAACTGCGCTTTCCCGGCCTGCATCGCACGCCGCGCCGCGCGATGCCCGGCAAGAACGTCTCCCAGATGCACTACGCGAAGCAGGGCATCATCACGCCGGAAATGGAATACATCGCGATCCGCGAGAACCAGCGCCGCGCCGAGTATCTGGAAAGCCTGAAGGCGAGCGGCCCGAACGGCGCGAAGCTCGCGCAGATGATGGGCCGCCAGCATCCCGGGCAAGCGTTCGGGGCTGCCGCGTTCGGCGCGAACGCGCTGAAGGAGATCACGCCGGAATTCGTGCGCGAAGAAATTGCGCGCGGCCGAGCGATCATCCCCGCGAACATCAATCACCCGGAAAGCGAGCCGATGATCATCGGCCGCAACTTCCTCGTGAAGGTCAACGCGAATATCGGCAACTCTGCCGTGACGTCGTCGATCGGCGAGGAAGTCGACAAGATGACCTGGGCGATCCGCTGGGGCGGCGACACTGTGATGGATCTGTCGACGGGCAAGCACATCCACGAGACGCGCGAATGGATCATTCGCAATTCGCCTGTCCCGATCGGCACGGTCCCCATCTATCAGGCGCTCGAAAAGGTCAACGGCAAGGCCGAAGATCTCACGTGGGAAATCTTCCGCGACACGCTGATCGAGCAGGCCGAACAGGGCGTCGACTACTTCACGATCCATGCGGGCGTGCGTCTGCAGTACGTGCCGCTCACCGCGAACCGGATGACGGGCATCGTGTCGCGCGGCGGCTCGATCATGGCGAAGTGGTGTCTCGCGCATCACAAGGAGAGCTTCCTGTACGAGCACTTCGAAGACATCTGCGAAATCATGAAGGCGTACGACGTGAGCTTCTCGCTCGGCGACGGCCTGCGCCCCGGCTCGATCTATGATGCGAACGACGAAGCGCAGCTCGGCGAGCTGAAGACGCTCGGCGAACTCACGCAGATCGCGTGGAAGCACGATGTGCAGACGATGATCGAAGGCCCGGGCCACGTCCCGATGCAGTTGATCAAGGAGAACATGGACCTGCAGCTGGACTGGTGCGACGAAGCGCCGTTCTACACGCTCGGACCGCTGACGACGGACATCGCGCCGGGCTACGACCACATCACGTCGGGCATCGGCGCGGCGATGATCGGCTGGTTCGGCACGGCGATGCTCTGCTACGTGACGCCGAAGGAGCACCTCGGCCTGCCGAACAAGGACGACGTGAAGACGGGCATCATCACGTACAAGCTCGCCGCGCATGCCGCCGATCTGGCGAAGGGCCATCCGGGCGCGCAGGTGCGCGACAACGCGCTGTCGAAGGCGCGCTTCGAGTTCCGCTGGGAAGACCAGTTCAACCTCGGCCTCGATCCCGACAAGGCACGCGAATTCCACGACGAGACGCTGCCGAAGGACTCGGCGAAGGTCGCTCACTTCTGCTCGATGTGCGGACCGCACTTCTGCTCGATGAAGATCACGCAGGACGTGCGCGACTACGCGGCGAAGGAAGGCATGAGCGACAGCGACGCGCTGAAGAAAGGCATGGAAGTGAAGGCCGTCGAGTTTATGAAGAGCGGCGCGGAAATCTATCAGCGGCAGTAGCCACGCAGCGCTGCTGTCAGCGCAGCATCTGTCGGGCGCCGCGTCGCGGCGCTTCCCGGAGCGCAAAGCCCGCCTCGTCGACGGCGGGCTTTTTTTCGTCCGTTCTTATCGCGCGCTGCTGCGCCGCCTGTCGTTCATACGCGCAGGGCGGCATAGGGAAGTTCCATGCGTCAAGGGACCATCGGCGAGGAAAGACATTTGCGGAAACATTCGATTACGAAACGGACACTTTGCTGACAAGCCCATACAAACAGAAACGGCACGCGGCGATACCATCGAAGCCAACGAATCAACCGAGCGGGAGCGCAACTTGCGTGTCCCGTCGACAGAAGGAGTCGCAATCATGAGAACGTTCCATCGAATCGGTGCGCTGGCCACGCTGGTAGCCGTGGTGGCGAGTCTTTCCGCATGCGACGGCATGACCCGGCGACAACGCGATACCGCGATCGGCGCAGGCGTGGGCGGTGCAGCGGGCGCGGTGATCGGCGGCAATGCGCTGTCGACGCTGGGTGGCGCAGCCGTCGGCGGCGTGATCGGCAACCAGGTCGGCAAGTAAGCTGGCCTCTCTCAGCAGCACTGAATCGAACCTGAGCGTTTTAGCCGACGCGCCATCCGATCGCTAACGCGATCCGGAATACGACAAATCGCCATCGAAGGCGATGCGGGCAAACGGCCTCGAACCCACGCATCCGCTTTACGCGTGACGCTCGAAAGCCGAAGGGAGATGGACAGAGTCCGGCGCGCACGTACGCGCCGGACATGTCCTGCAACACGCTTGCGGTGAAATACGCCGTTACCACTTTGTGACATGCAGCACGAAGCCCTGACGTAAGCTCAATACATAAAGCGCGCACCGCCTGTGAGGCCGCGCGATAACGAGGAGCACGTCATGAAACCGCTCGATGCAACGTTGCGCGTCAGCTGCGCCGTTGCAGTCCTGGCGTTGTCCGGGACGCTGTCCGGCTGCTACTACTACGCGCCATACGGCTACTACCCGGGCTACGGGTATTACCCCGCGTATCCCCCCTATTCCACTGTTCCGACGGCAACCACGCTGTCCGAGATTCCCGTTTCCCCTGGCGACGCATCGCAGGCTCCGGCACAGGCGCAGTTCGCGATGCCCGACGGCTCGTCGCCCTACGCGCCGCCCGCCTATGACGTCGCGCCCGCTCCCGCCTATGGCGCGCCTGCGTACTATCCGATCGCCTATCCGTATGCTTATCCGTATCCCTATCCGTACTACGGCTACGGCTGGCCGGGATATTGGTGGCCGTCGGTATCGTTCAGCTTCGCGTACTGGGGAGGTTGTTGCGGCGGCCATGGCCATTACGGCTACTGGGGACATCATGGCTATTGGGGCGGTCATGGATACTGGGGCGGCAGTCATGGCACCTGGGGTGGCAGTCACGGCACCTGGGGTGGCAGTCATGGGTCCTGGGGCGGCATGCACGCTGGCTGGGGTGGCGGCGGCGGACACTACTGGGGAGGAGGCGGCGGCCACGGCCATTCACACTGAGCGGCGGCGCACGCCGTCCCGCGCGTCGACGGCGGATTCCGTGCCGTCGACCGCACAGCAGGCCGCGCCGCAGACACACCGCGGCCCGCTACGCAGGAACACCCCCATCTATTCCCGCAATGCGTTCTTTCGTTTTCCCTGCTTGACTGGATTCGCCAGCGCTATCTATGCTGGCGAGTGCCAGTGCAACGCCCGTTTAATTGCGTGATCCGGCGCCCCGCGCGTTTTTTCGTCGACATCCTGCGCCCGTCGCCGCCTTCATCCGTCCAGCCCTGCCGCTTCGCCGCGTAGGTGCAGTCTTCGCGTCGAATCGAACAACAACGAAGGAGACGTGATGTTCCATCAGCTATTGACCCCCATCGGCAACTCGCTGCTGCCGTCGTTTCTCGTCGCGGTGCTACCCATCGTCGTCGTGCTTGCGCTGCTCGGCTGGGCGCGGCGGCCGGCGTGGCAGGCGTCGATGGCCGGCCTGATCGTCGGTATCGTGATCGCAATCTTCGGCTGGCAATTTCCCGCCGGGCTCGCTTTCAACTCGGTCGCGGCGGGCGCCGTGTTCGCCTGCTGGCCCGTGATGTGGATCGTCTTCACCGCGATCCTGCTCTACAACATCGCGCAGTATTCGGGACGCTTCGCGGCCTTCCGCATGTGGATGATCGACAACCTGCCGAACGACCGGCGCATCGTGCTCGTCGTGATCGGCTTTTCGTTCGGCGCGCTGTTCGAAGGCATCTCGGGCTTCGGCACGCCGATCGCGATCACGAGTTCGCTCCTGATCCTGCTCGGCTTCCCGACGCTCGAAGCGCTGACCTTCACGCTGATCTTCAACACGGCGCCCGTCGCGTTCGGCGCACTCGGCGTGCCGATCACGGTGCTCGGCGCCGTCACGCACCTGCCCACCGATGCGCTCGCCAAGATGGTCGGCCGCCAGTTGCCGTTCTTCGCGCTGCTGCTGCCGTTCTATGTAATCGGCGTGTATGCGGGCTTTCGCAACATGATGCGCGTGTGGCCGGTGCTGCTGGTATCGGGCGGCAGCTTCGCGCTGACGCAGTTCGTCACTTCGAACTACATCAACTACAGCCTGACGGACGTGCTGTCATCGCTCGTTTCGCTGATCCTCACAATCGCGTTCCTGCGTGTCTGGCGTCCCGCGGTGGACCCGGCTTTCGCGATCAACGTCGATCGCGTGAACGAGACGCGCGGCAAGGTCTCGGGCGTGGAAGGCTGGTATCCGTGGCTGATCGTATCGGCCGTCGTGATCATCTGGACGATCGCGAAGATCTTCATGATCGGCGACGTGAAGGTGCCGTGGCCGGGCCTCGACAAGGCCGTCTACATCACGCTGTACAACACGCCCTATGGCGCGATCTGGGACTTCCAGCCGCTCGCGACGGGCACCGCGATTCTCGTCGCGGCTATCATCACGGCCATGGTCGTGCGGCTGTCGGTGGCCGACTTCGGACGGGCGATCGTCGATACGTGGGTGCAGACGCGGATCGCCATTCTGACCGTCGCGACGATCGTCGGCCTCGCGTACCTGATGAACTACTCGGGAATGAACTACACGCTGGGGCTGGGCGTCGCGTCGGTGGGCCCGTTCTTCCCGCTGGTGTCGGCGTTCCTCGGCTGGGTGGCCGTGTTCCTGTCGGGCAGCGATACGTCGGGCAACGCGCTGTTCGGCAATCTGCAAGTCGTGGCCGCGCATCAGCTGAACCTGAACCCGGTGCTGATGGCCGCGACCAACTCGTCGGGCGGCGTGATGGGCAAGATGATCTCGCCGCAGAACATCTCGACGGGCGTCGCGACGACCGATCTCAAAGGCAAGGAAGGCTACGTGTTCGCGAAGACCTTCAAACATTCGATCCTGCTCACGATCGTGCTCGGCATTCTCGTCTGGCTGCAGCAGAACGTGCTGCAAGGGATGATTCCGCATTGAGCTAGCCTGAGGCTTCGGCCACTAGAAACGGGAGCGGGCGCCGTGTACGAGGCGCCCGCTTTTTTTGTTTGCCTCTCTTTGTTTGCCTCTCTTTGTTTGCCTCTCTTTGTTTGCCTCTCTTTGTTTGCCTCTCTTTGTTTGCCTCTCTTTGTTTGCCTCTCTTTGTTTGCCTCTCTTTGTTTGCCGCTCATTGTTCGCCTCGTAGTCCCCTTCCCGTCCGCGCGGTTGCCGATTCTTGCTATTTCATTCCATCGTGAAACGACAAGCTCATGGCCGGTGTTAGCATGCGTACGCATCGCGACTCAACTGCGCGCGACACACTCACGATGAATCCCGTTAACGTCTTCCAGCTTCTGATTCTCGCCGCGCTATGGGGCGCGTCGTTTCTGTTCATCCGCGTCGGCGTGACCGACTTCGGCGTTGCGCCGCTGATGGCGCTGCGTGTCGGCATCGGCGCGCTGTTCCTGCTGATCGTGCTGGCCGCGCGGCGCCCGCTGCGCGAATCCGCCGGGACATTGCGCACGCGCGCGCTGCCGCTGCTGGTCGTCGGCATTCTGAATTCGGCTGCGCCGTTCTGCCTGTTCGCCTATGCGGAAATCACGCTGTCCGCCGGCGTCACTTCCGTGATCAACGCGACGACGCCGCTGTGGGGCGCGCTCGTCGCCTTCGTGTGGCTCAAGGACCGCCTGAGCGCGCTGCGCAGCGTGGGCCTCGTGATCGGCTTCGCGGGCGTGCTGACCCTCGTGTGGGATCAGATCGCCGCGCCAAGCGGTTCGAACGTATCGCCGACGACGACGGCACTCGCTGCGGCTGCCGCGCTGGGCGCGACTTTGCTCTACGGCATCGCCGCCAGCTACACGAAAAAGCACCTGATGGGCGTCGATGCGCTCACTGTCGCGACGGGCACCATGATCGGCGCAACCATCGTGCTGCTGCCGCTCGCGCTGGCCTCGTGGCCGGCGGCCGCGCCGTCGCTCAAGGCGTGGGGCTCGGTGATCGCGCTGGGCGTCGCGTGCACGGGCATCGCGTACATGCTGTTCTTCCACCTGATCGCCGTCGCCGGCCCCGCTCGCGCGATCACCGTCACGTTCGTCATCCCGATCTTCGGCATTCTGTGGGGCGCGCTGTTCCTCGGCGAACGCGTCTCGGTCGGCATGCTGGAAGGCTGCGCGGTGATCCTTGTCGGTACCGCGCTCGCTACCGGCGTTGTCAAACGCATTCCGGGCTTTGGCGGACGCAGCGTCAGCGAACGCTGCTGATTCGTCGTCGCGACATCACGCGACAGCAGGAAAAAACTCCAACCGTAGAGCGCGGGCAAAACCGTCGCCCCTACGAGGATAGGCGACGGGGCCACCGGGACGGGCGCTTTCAGCGCCCCGTCGTTATCCAGCGAGATCCCACTCATTGAGCGTCTGCGCAAACGTGGCTTCTGCACCTCGCACAAACGCATCCCGCAGACGCAGACAGCATGAGGCTTCGCGGTGAGATTTCATGCGGACGCGGTTGTTAAAAGCAGCTAGTGTGCCAAGCGCTTACATGGCGCCTTGCGCCGCGCAAGCCGTTGATCTGACGACGGGAACGAGGAAAGACGGCGTTTTGCACGGGGCGCCGATGCGCGGCGTTACGGCGTAACGTCACGTTGCGTAGGGGCTTGCGGAGACTCACTCGACATAACGATGCTGCTTCAGGCGGAAGCGGTCGCCCGCGACGAACTCGATGCAACAAAAAAGCCCGCATGACGGCGAGCGTCACGCGGGCTTGATGCGAGACCGCGCGAAAAGCGCGGCCGTGTTCAGTACTCAGTGCTCAGTGCAACTGATCGACCATCAGCGACATGATCTGCTTCGCTTGCAACGACGAGTCGATGTTGCCCTTGTCGTCGACGACTGAGATACGCGACTGATTCGGCGTCACCTCGCGCACGTTCACGCGATATTGCTTGGCGACCTTCTCCTTGCGGCCATGGAACACCTGGCTCCAGAAGCCCTGTTCCTCCGACGACAAATCCTTCGGATCGACGTAGCGGACAAAGTACAGGCCACGCGTGCGGTCGCGGTCGTCGACGGTGAAGTTGCTGCGATCGAGCGCGAGGCCGACGCGCAGCCATGCGCGGTCGTACGGCTCGCCGAGCGTCAGTTCGGTCGACGAAGCCTGCGCCGGCGTATCCAACGACGACGCATCCGGCACGGGCGTCTGCGCGGACAACGAGACGTTTTGCGCAGCCGTCGCGGCAGCGGCCGACTTCGCGCCATTCGTCGCGGCGTTCGGCGCGAGTTGCGAACCGGCGGGCGCCGTAGCCGGCGCAGCCGGAGAACCGGCCACGCGCGTACCCGAATCGGTCTGGGCGAGCGACGCCATCAGACGTTTCAGGTATTCGGTTTCGAGCGCCGGATCGTTCGGCTTCGGCTCCCACTTGCTGGTGTCGTTGTTCGCGCCACTCAGCGCCTCACGCAGGCCCTTCTGGCTGACGAACACATACGTGCCGCCGTTCGGTGCTGCTTCGAGACGCGTGCGGTACTTGTTGCGCTCCGCCGTCACGTACGAATTGCCCATCGCCTTCGACAGCGTGCTGCGGATGAAACCATCGTTGATGGACGGATGCGTCTCGTTCCAGTCCGTTTCCATCACGCCCTTGTCGCGCTGGTCGACGACGAGCAGGAAACCCTGCTCCTGCCAGAAGCGGCGGATTTGCGGCCACGCCTGATCCGGCGTCTTGTTGTCGAGCACGAGCCAGCTTTCGGTGCCGTCGCGCTGGATGTGCATGCCGCTGACGACAGGCGCGACAGCCGTAGTGGACGGCGCTTCGGTTTGCACCTGCTGCAACGTGGACAGCGACGTCTGACCGCTTTGCGGCGGCAGCGAACGCTGGTCTGCCGTTTCTTCCGTCATGTTCGGCGGAACAGCGAGGGACGCTTCCTTCGATTTCGAGTCGCTCTTGTAGTCGATTTTGGTCGGCGAAGACGTGCCGCAGCCGGCGACCAGACCGCCTGCCATCAGCAATGCTGCGAACCGCTTGGTGAGACGAAGATCTGTCATGTTCTGGAAATCCTTCCGCTACGCCACGGCAAGTCCGTGGTAACCCATCATTTTACCGGTCCGGCGTCACGAAGTGCAAAAAGCGGGGTTCCCCTCGCGCGGGATATGCATTCGGCCGTGTTTCCGCCATGCCCTGCCGACGTGCCGTCGAGGTCCGAAATACCGAGCCTGGGCACCACTGCCCTCAACGCAAAAGCCGCTCGCATCATCTCATAATCACTTGAAAAGCCGGCGCGGGAGAGCCCATTTCGCGCCGAAATTTAACATTCCGCCATAATTTTCAGCAGAATCGGGACGAGTTCAGACGGCGACCTATGCCTTTGATTTCTTTGGGCTAAACATAAAACGATCGTGCCCTTTCCCTCGTTACGAGCATCGGACCCTGTTCTGTGAGTGAATCGCGCCTCAAAACCCCGGTGATATCTTGAAATAACGATCTCAATAATGTCCGAGGGACTTCGGGGAGCAAAACCATGACGCGTATCGATCACCATCGGACGACGATCTTTGCCGCACTTACCGTTCTGGCGGCAGGCGTCATTGCTCTGCTCGCCGGCCCCGCACATGCGGAGCTCGGCGGCACGATGTCCGCACCGCGAGCGGACGACGGCTCGACGCAAAGTGTGTTGCCAGGCAGTGCGGTCCGGATACGCTCGACCGTTGACGCCGGCGGTACCACCATCAACGAGTACGCGACCAGCGACGGCCATGTCTTCGCGTACACATGGCAGGGCCCGACGATGCCCGATCTCACGCGGATGCTCGGACGATATGCGGTCCCCTACCGCGCGAAAGCGGCCGCGCAGCTGAGCGAGTTCAATCACCTTCATGCTTCGCGCGTCGAGCAACCGGAAGTCATCGTCGAGTCGGGTGGCCAGATGCGCAGCTACGTTGGCCGCGCCTGGCTGCCGGCTGCCGTTCCATCAGGCATTTCGCTTGCCGATTTGCGCTGACGAGACGAGTGATGACGCATAAACGCCTTCTCGCATTTGGCTTTCTCGTGGGAGTACTCGTCGCATTGCCCGGTTGCGGCGGCGGTGGCGGGAATTCCGGCAGTTCGGACACGACGGGCCATTCGTCCCCGACGACACCCGCTTCGCCCGGCAGCGGCGCCAGCAGCGCGCCGACGGCCAGTGCCCCCATCCCGGCCAGCGCGCCCGTCGCAACCGTTCCTCAATCGACGATACCCAATGTCCAGCCGATCGTCGTCACCTCGACGCCCACGCAAACACGCAACATGCTCACGACGAGCGTGACGGTATGCGCCCCAGGCACGTCGAACTGCGTGACGATCGACAACGTGCAAGTCGACACGGGTTCGCAAGGGCTGCGCGTACTCGCATCGCAATTGCCCGCGACTCTCGCGTTGCCCATCGTGTCAGCCACCACGCCTTCCGGCACGGCGATCGGCGTCAGCGGAGAATGCGGCGTGTTCGGCACCGGATACACATGGGGCGCCGTACGTACCGCCGATGTTCGGATGGCGGGCCAGCTCGCGCCGAGCCTGTCGATCCAGGTGATCGCCGATCCGTCCGTGCCGACCGCCCCGTCCGACTGTGCGGCCTCCGGCCTGCCGATGATGACGCCCACGGCGCTGCGCGTGAACGGCATTCTCGGCATTGGCCTGTTTTCCGCCGATTGTGGCGGCGGTTGCATCGCGTCGGCCCTGCCGCGCTGGTACTACGCATGCGACGCGTCAGGCGCGTGTGCATCGAGCACGCAGCCGCTCGACCAGCAAGTGACCAACCCGATCAGCCGGTTTGCGCTCGACAACAACGGCGTCGTGATCGACCTGCCGACGGTCGGTCCGGGTGGCGCGGCGACTGTCTATGGATCGATGATCTTTGGCATCGGCACACAGGCCAACAACACGCTCGGCAGCGCAACCGTGCTGAAGGCCAATACCACGACGGGCTATGTGACCACCTCCCTGAACGGACAACCGTACTCGCAAAGCTTTATCGATAGTGGTTCGAACGGCCTGTTTTTCCCCAGCACGACGCTTACGCGCTGCGGAGTCTGGTGGTGCCCAGCGTCGACGCGATCGTTGTCGGCGACACTGACGGGCGTCAATGGCTCAACGGCGTCGCCAGAATTTTCCATCGCCAATGCGCAAACGCTGTTTGCCACCAACAACTACGCGTTCAACAACCTGGGCGGCCCGTCGAGCGCATTCGATTGGGGACTGCCGTTATTCTTCGGACGACGCATCTACACCGCGATCGAGTCGCGCTTGACCTCGGCCGGCAACGGGCCGTACTACGCGTTTTGAGCAGGCGAGACAGGTTGCGTGCCAAACTCTGGACCGCTCGCCTCTAAGGCCAACGCAAGCGCTGCTGGAACGGGACCACGCCATGGCACCGTTGGGACCATAGCGGAACCACAGCGCGTGCGCCGGTGATACGCAAGCGGATCAGTCGCCGAGCACGATGCCAATGCCGGCACGCACAATCGTACTGTTACTGCCCGACGACGCGACGCCCGCATTGAAGTTGATCGTCCCCTTCTCATTCCAGCGCGAGACGCCTAGACCGAGAGCCGCCTGCCCCCGATAGCCAGCGATACCGGCGTTGAGTGTCGTACGCCCCGGCAGGTACGGCGTGACGATCTGCAACGCCGACGCGGCGGCGATCCCCTTTCGGGTGCTCGTGTCGAGGTCCCGAAGAGACTGATGAGTCTGATCGATCGCTGCGTTCAACTGGTTCAGGTTGACCGCGTCCGTGCCGCGCGTGCCTGGCGCGACATTGACGATCTGCCGTTCACCGCCTGCCTGGCCCACAGACACGGCGTTCGCGCGATCGGCGATGGAACCGGCGCCCAATGCAACCGCGCCATTGGCGACGGCCTGGCTGCCTGCGCCGAACGCCGAAGCATTCGCGCCGTTCGCAACAGCTTGCGAGCCCACAGCCGTCGCCGTCAGGCCGCTCGCCTGTGCATTGGCGCCGAGCGCGGTGGCCTGATCGCCGTTTGCGACCGCGCTCGCACCCACGGCAGTCGCATGCGTGCCCGTCGCAGCCGCTGCTTCCGTGCTGACGTCGCCATTCGCGCTCACGAAGGGATTCGGTGCGCCTTGCGTCTGCGCGTTGACGATCTGATTCATCGCGTCGTTCAACTGACCGAGATTGACCGCGTCGCTGGCCAGAACACCGTTAGCGAGATTGTGCAGGACCGTGCCGCCTGCCACGCCCTGGCCCAAGGTCACGCTCGCATAGTCCACTTGATCTCCCGCATGGTCGTACACGACGGCGCTCGTTGCGCGGCCGCTTCCGTCGACCAGCCCTGCCTGCTTCAACTGGGCAACGTTGACGGCATCCGTATCGGCCGTGCCCGCCGCAACGTGCGTGATCTGCCGTTCACCGCCCGCCGTCCCGATCGACACCGAATTGGCCCGATCCGCGACCGCATTTGCACCGAGTGCGACCGAGTTCTCAAATGCGGCCTGTGCGCCACCGCCGATCGCTACCGAATTGGCGCCCGTCGCTAGCGAATCGGCGAGCGTCGAATTCGCATGGAAATAGCGCGGCTCGACACCGTTGTTCATTACGTTGCCGAGCGCGACGTTGAGATCATTGATTGCGCTCGTGTTGCTGGCCACGCGACTATCGATATTGCCAAGGGCATCGCCAACATTGCGGAACACGCTGCCACCGACACGATATGACGGCGCGACGACCGTTCCGTCTGGTGCGACCGTCGCGTCGCCGCCCAACGCCGATGCCACGCTCGCGCTTAGGTCATGCAACTGGCCCCCGTTGATCGCGTCGTTGCTGCTTGCAGCGACGATACCGTTTGCCACGTTGCCGAGCCGGACGGGCGTACTCGCTGCCGCACCACCCAAAGTGACGGCGTCATGTGCCATCGAGTCATACGTGACCGCGTCCGGCACGCCAGCCGATACGGCAGCCCGCAGCTGGCTGACGTTGACGGCGTCGGTATCGGCCGTGCCCGCCGCGACGTTGACAATCTGCCGCTGCTGCGTCGCATTGCCCACGGAGACGACGTTCGCGCGATCGGCTTTTGAATTCGCGCCCAACGCCACGGCACCGCTTGCGACGACCGAACTGTTCGAGCCGAGGGCCAACCCGTCGGCGGCTGTGTCACCCACCAGCGCGTTCACGCCGATCGCAGCCGAACGCTGACCGCGCGCCATCGACATCGAACCGAACGCGAGTGAATCAGCGCCGTCCGCCGCCGACATGTAGCCGATCGAAACGGCCCTGTCCGCGTCGAAACCCGTCGACGCGCTATAGCCAATCACCGTCGTGTCCAGGCCCAGCGCCGCAACGCGCGAACCGATGGCCGTAGAGCCGGCGCGGGCCGCGCCTGCGCCAGCCCCCACGGCGAGCGCATAGTCTCCCGACGCGTTCGCCGACGGGCCGATAGCCATTGCATTCAGGTTATTCGACACCGTGGTCGGAGCACCCGTCATTACGTTGCCGCTGACGGCGATGTAATCGGTGACGGGCGCCGCGCGCGCCGCCGGCAACCACGCGATCGCCCCCAACACCGCGACGGCCATGCCCGCGCGCCCGCAGCGATCGACGCAGCCCAAGCGTCCAACCGCAACATAAGGAGCGACGCGGCGGCTAATCAGGCCAATGCGGCCAATGCCGCCTCGCGCACCAATCGGCAACGAAGAAACCGGCTCGCGTTGATCACGCACTAAGCTTTGCACATTGCTCATCTAGAACCTTGATACGGATAATCTCCCCAAAATTCAGCATCAAACGATTTGCTCCTGCCCTCATCATTTTGGATACCGAATCAATATGGACAAGGTATTCGACGAACGACGGAACCGACATTCCGCAAGATGCCTCCTACGTACCGCCACTTCTTCGATGTCGGTTACGACGGGTAAATCCTACGTAGACGGGAAATTCCTCAATACAAGAAAACTCCCAAAGTCGGATTTCTTCGATCTTCGCAGGCGACGCCGCTCAAAATGCGCATGAGCATGCGTAGCGCATTGAGCACATCGAAGGCGAACAAAGGGAACGCGTGCGACGCCGCCGCGCCTCGCAGATGAAACTGAACGAAAAGAAAAGGAAATGCACGCGACAAGCCCACAAAGGCGGAGCTAGGAGCCGCCGCCCGCGAGCACCTTTTCGAGCGCCATCGAACGCGCCGCCTCCTCGGCCTCTTCAGCGGTATCGAACACACTGCCCGACACGTGGACCTGATGCCATTCGGGTTTGTCGGCGGCGTCGCGGAAGATACGAAAGCGCGCGCAGTAGCCGCGCGGCGTGACGGGGATCACGTCGATATCGACGGATGCGCCCTCTATGTGATGTCTGACGAAGCCGTCCATGCTGCCCTCCTGAACCCTGCATAACGTGCCCGCATTACGCAGAAATCCTAGCATGTCGGCTTCGATGTGGCAGGTGCGTCGCAGCATGCCGCGCCGCTCGCGTCACTCGCCCGTTTGCTCTCCGGCTTCGGCGGGCGTGCCCGTCTTCGCGAGGCGCGCGGGCGCGAGCCAGCGGAACGCGCTCACGCCGTTGGCGTCGTAGGTGCATTCGACGGCTGCGGGCACCACGGTCTTGCGCGGCTTGGTCTTTGCGATCGCGGCCGCGACGGGCGCGAGCAGCCCGGCTTCGTTGATGTTCGTATTCGGCGGCCTGGCGGCGGCTGCTTCCGATGCCGTCTGCGGATGCTCCAGCGTGCCTTCCACGACGACGCGGCTGCCATGGATACCTGCGCCCGTGTGCACGATCTTCAACGTATCGGCGGCGGAAAGCTCGCTCGCCGATTGCCGCATCATCTGCTCGCATGCGCTCGTGTTTTTGTACACGGACGCGCATCCCGCGGACAAAGCCGCGGCAACCGTGCAGCAAGCGATCAGCAGAGTGCGTGTCTTCATCGATGTTCCGTGGTTCAAGGCGACGGCCATTGTAGCGTAGCTGTCGGATGCCGGCGTGAAGCTCGCCCGAAGCGCAGGCCTCGCGAAACAACAAGGGCGCCCACAGGCGCCCTCGCTGTCATTCGAGAGTTGACGCGTATCCGACGGTAGGCGATCAGTCTTCCCAGCCGTCCGGCAGCGTCTGCGTGAGCGTCGACACGAAGCTCGCGGTTTCCGACTGCTTCGGCCGCGTGAAGATGTCGCGCGAATGGCCCTGCTCGACGATCGCCCCGTTGCTCAGAAACACAACGTTGCGCGCGATCGATGCGGCGAGCCGCAGATCGTGCGTGGCCATCAGCATCGTCATGCCTTCTTTCGCGAGTTGGCGCAGCACTTCGACCACTTCGGCGGCGAGGCCCGGATCGAGCGCGGAAGTCGGCTCGTCGCACAGCAGCACTTCCGGCGACGGCGCGAGCGCCCGCGCAATCGCCACGCGCTGCTGCTGGCCGCCCGACAGCGTGACGGGCCACGCATCGGCCTTGTGTGCGATGCCGACCTTTTCCAGCAGTTCGAGCGCCCGCGCGCGCGCCCTTTCGCGGTCCCACTTCTGCACAGTGATGAGCCCTTCCATCACGTTCTCAATCACCGTGCGGTGGGGGAACAGCTGGAAGTTCTGGAACACCATCCCGGTGCGGCGGCGAATCGCGAGCACCGCTTCCTTCGACGGCTTTTCCGTGCGGCTGAACGGGATGCGCTGATCGCCGAGTTCGAGCGAACCGGCTTCGGGAATTTCCAGCAGATTCACGCAGCGCAACAACGTGCTCTTGCCGCTGCCCGACGGGCCGATCAACGCCGTCACGTTGCCCTGTTCGAGCGCGAGATCGACGCTGTTCAGCACGCGATGATCGCCGAAATACTTTTCTATTTTTTCAAGGCGAATCATCGTTCAGCTACCCGACGTGAAAAGCGCGTGACGTCCGAAGCGGCGTTCGAGGCGCACCTGCGCGGAAGACAGCACCGAGCTGAACACGAGATAGATCAGCGCGGCTTCCGTATAGAGAATCAGCGGCTCGTATGTCACCGATGCGATGCGCTGCGCGGCCTGGAAAATCTCCGGCACGGTCAGCACGGCGGCAAGCGACGTGTCCTTGACGAGTGCGATGAACGAGTTCGACAGCGGCGGCAACGCGACGCGCGCCGCCTGCGGCAGGATCGCGCGGCGCAGCGCCTGCGCGCGCGTCATGCCCATCGAGTATGCGGCTTCCCACTGCCCTTTCGGGATCGACTCGATCACGCCACGGATCACTTCCGAGTTATACGCGCCGACGTTCAGCGAGAAGCCGATGATCGCGGCCGTCAACGGATCGAGCACGATGCCGACGTTCGGCAGGCCATAGAAGATCACGAACAACTGAACGAGCAGCGGCGAGCCGCGAAACAGCCACACGTAGAAGCGCACGACGGCCACCGACCACGCCGGCCCGAAGAGCCGCAGCAGCGCCACGATGAACGCCAGCGCAAGTCCGATCGCAAACGACACGAGCGTCAACGGCACGGTGAACACGAGGCCCGCGTACAGCAGCGGCCACAGCGATTCCCCCATCAGGTGCAACCATGCAGGCATGATTCAGGCTCGCCCTTCTTGCTTATTGCGAAACGTCTTTGCCGAAGTACTTGTTCGAGATCTTCTCGTACGTACCGTCGGCCTTGATATCGGCGAGCGCCTTGTTGATCGCGGCCTGCAACTCCGGATTGCCCTTGCGGATCAGCACAGCCGACTTGTCCGAGCTATCCGACGACGTGTCGATCGCCGCGATCTTCACCTTCGCGTCTGGCTTGTGCTTCTTGAAGTCGAGGAACGACAGCGAATCGTTGACCGTCGCATCGACGCGGCCCGACGTCAGCAGGTCGATCGATTCGTTGAAGCCCTGCACCGGGACCACTTCGGCGCCATGCGCGGCGGCGATCTTGCCGAAGTTGCTGGTCAGCGTGTTGGCCGACTTCTTGCCCTTCAGGTCGTCGAAAGTCTTGATTGCGCTGTTGTCCGCACGCACGATCAGCGCCGCGTGCGACGTGATGTACGGCGTCGAGAAGTCGTACTTCTGCTTGCGCGCATCGGTGACGGCCACTTCGTTGATCACGGCGTCGTAGCGGTTCGCGTCGAGACCGGCGATCAGGCCGTCCCACTTGCCTTCGACGAACACCGGCTTCACGCCCAGCTTCTGCGCGATCGCGCGGCCGATTTCGACATCGAAGCCCGTCAACTGGTTCGACGCATCGTGGAACGTGAACGGCGCGTAGGTGCCTTCCGTGCCGAACTTGATCTCGCCGGCGGACTTGATCTTCGAGAGGTCGTCCGCGGCGAACGCGGCCGTGGCCGTCGCGACTTGCAGCAGGCCGATCAGCAGGAGGGATCGAATCGACTTCATGATGTGTGCTCCGAGGTTCGTTTTATCCGGTTGTGCGTGCGTCTGCCGGAACACCCCGTCCGGCAGCGTGGGCGGACTGTAGCAAACGGTCCATATTTCCACAACGCATTTGAAGCCTTATATATATGCCGCGGCGGAATAAACTAGACCGAAACAGAGGGGTTGGCAATGCGCAAGTATACGGACGCACGCGAATCCTTGTAGCGCATGGGACATTGGCGTGCAGTTCGTCGCTTCGTTTCGCCGCCGCGTTGTCATCGCTTCCCGATGGCTTCGGCATCGATTTGCCGCTCCCTTTCGCGCTGCTCGCACGCGCGCCGTGGTGCGCCGAAAGCCGCTCCCGCAGCGAGGCCGGAAGCATACCCGAAATTAGCAACGGCCGCTCCTGCCCTGCGAGGCGAAGCGGCCGTTCGTGTCGTGCAGCCAGATTGAGCCCGGTCGAGTCTGGTGCAAAGGCGCGGTTCAGCGTTCGACGGGATGCGGCTCCTTCAGCTTGTTGGCGACGCGCACCGCGTCGTAGTACGCGGCATTGGGCGGGCGCTTCAGATACTGGCCCGTGCCGCGCTGCGCGCGCAGATCGCCGTCGGCCCACGCATGCGCGCCGCGCGTGAATGTGTGCATCGCGACGCCCTGCACCGTCATCCCTTCGAACACGTTGAAGTCGACCTTCTGATGATGCGTCTTCACCGAGATCGTCTTCGTCGCGGCCGGGTCCCATATGACGAGATCGGCATCCGCGCCGACCTCCACCGCGCCTTTGCGCGGATACAAGTTGAAAATCTGCGCGGCATTCGTCGACGTGATGCGCACGAACTCGTTGGGCGTGATGCGTCCGCGGTTCACGCCCTCGTGCCATAGCACCGACATCCGGTCCTCGACGCCGCCGCAGCCGTTCGGAATCTTCGTGAAGTCCTCGCGGCCCATCGCCTTCTGCGATGCGCAGAACACGCAATGGTCGGTGGCCGTCGTATGGAGCTGACCCGATTGCAGGCCGCGCCACAGCGCCTCGCGATGCTCGCTCGTGCGAAACGGCGGGCTCATCACATGCGCGGCGGCCCGCGTCCAGTCGCGGTCTCGATACACGGATTCGTCGATCACGAGATGCCCAGGCAACACTTCGCCGAACACGCGCTGCCCTTCGTTGCGCGCGCGCGAAATTGCTTCGACAGCCTCTTTCGCCGACACGTGCACGATGTACACGGGCACGCCGAGCACCTGTGCAATGCGGATCGCACGATTCGCGGCCTCGCCTTCCACTTCGGGCGGACGCGACAGCGGATGCGCCTCCGGTCCCTTGAATCCCTTCGCGAGCAGTTGCTTCTGCAACTGAAACACGAGTTCGCCGTTCTCCGCATGCACGGTCGGCAACGCGCCGAGTTCGAGCGAACGCGAGAAGCTGTTCACGAGCACTTCGTCGTCGGCCATGATCGCGTTCTTGTAGGCCATGAAGTGCTTGAAGCTCGACACACCGTGCTCATGCACGAGTGTGCCCATGTCGCGATGCACCGACTCGTCCCACCACGTCACGGCCACGTGAAAGCCGTAGTCCGCCGATGCCTTTTCGGCCCAGCCACGCCATTGCTTGAACGCATCCATGAGCGGCTGCTTCGGGCTCGGAATCACGAAGTCGATGATGCTCGTCGTGCCGCCCGACAGGCCTGCCGCCGTGCCCGTATAGAAGTCGTCGCTCGCCGTCGTGCCCATGAACGGCAGCTCCATGTGCGTATGCGGATCGATGCCGCCGGGCATCACGTACTGATCGTGCGCATCGACGATCGTCGCGCCGTCGGGCGGATCGATCGTGCGGTCGATCTGCAGGATCGTGCCGCCGTCCTGCGGGTCCGCGATCAACACGTCCGCTCTGTGCGTGCGGTCGGCGTCGATCACGGTGCCGCCGCGAATCAGGGTTGTCATCGGTTGCCTCCTTCATTAAGTGCCGTGTTCACGCATTCGCCATGCTCGCGCCGGGACTGCCGCGCAGCTTCATCCACGTGCCGTACACGATCGATGCGAGTGCGAGCCCCACGAACCATGCATACGTGTAGAGCGTATTGAGGAACCCTGGCACGTTGGGGAACGACGCGGGAAACGCCGTGTGCAGAAAGCCGGGCAGATTCGGCAGCACGCCGATCACGAGCGCGACGACAGCGGCCATGTTCCAGCCGCCCGTATAGCTGTATTCGCCGTTTTCGTCGAACAGCTCGCGCTGATCGAGCCGCGTGCCGCGAATCAGGAAGTAATCGACCATCAGGATGCCCGCAACGGGGCCGAGCAGCGCCGAGTAACCGACGAGCCACGTAAAGATGTAGCCTTGCGTGGTCGCGAGAATCTTCCACGGCATCATCACGATCGCGATGGTCGCGGTCATCAGGCCGCCCGTGCGATATGAAATCGCTCGTGGCCACAAGCTCGAAAAGTCATACGCGGGCCCGACGAGATTCGCGGCGAGATTGCAGCACATCGTATCGAGCGTGAGGATGATGAGCGCGATGCCGACGCCGATGCCCGTCATGCGGCTTGTCAGGTCGATCGGGTCCCAGATCGCCTTGCCGTAGATCACGACCGTCGCCGACGTGACGACGACCGAGATCACCGACAGCAACGCCATCGGCACGGGCAGGCCGATCGACTGCCCGACGATCTGGTCGCGCTGCGTCTTCGCGAAGCGCGTGAAGTCCGGGATATTCAGCGCGAGCGTCGCCCAGAAGCCGACCATCGCGGTAAGGCCCGGCCAGAACGTGACCCAGAAGAGCCCTTCTTTCTTGCCGCCCGGCGCGAACTGCGAAGGCGCCGACAGCATCGAGCCGACGCCGCCTGCCTTCGACGTCGCCCACCAGACCAGCGCGATGCACATCACGACCTTGATCGGCGCGGACCAGCTTTCGAGCCAACGGATCGAATCGGTGCCGTGCACGATGAAGTAGATCTGCAAGGCCCAGAACGCGAGGAAACACGCGAGTTGCGCAATCGAGATGTCGAGAAACGGCAGCACCGCGCCGTGCAGCGCGTTGCCCGTCAGGATGTTGAGCAGCGTATAGATCGCGCTGCCTCCGAGCCACGTCTGGATGCCGTACCAGCCGCACGCGACGATCGCGCGCAGCATCGCCGGCAGCTTCGCGCCCTGCGTGCCGAACGACGAGCGCACGAGCACCGCATACGGAATGCCGTGCTTCGCGCCCGCATGTCCGATCAGAAGCATCGGCACCAGCACGATCACGTTGCCGAGCAGGACCGTCAGCACCGCCTGCCACGGCGACATGCCCTCTTCCGTCAAGCCGGCCGCGAGCATGTACGACGCGATGTTCATCACCATGCCGACCCACAGCGCCGCGAAGTGATACCACTTCCATGTGCGCTGCGCGGGGCCCGTCGGCGCGAGGTCGTCGTTATAGAGACTGCTGCCGTGCGCGCCGGCCGCATGCGGCGCGTCGGCGGATTGCGCTGTCTGCTTCATCGATGGATCTCCACTTGATCGCTCGTTGACTGCTCATTGACTGCTCATTGACCGCTCATTGATTTCGAAAGCCCGCGCGTACTCTGATGTGATTCGGCGAAACGCGTCGAGCCGGAAGATGGCCGACAAATCAGGCTGCTTTTGCCGCGTGCCGTGCATCGGCTTGCGCGTGGCCTGGTTCGGATGCGTCGGCAACGACGCGCGCCGGATTGTTCGGATGCGTCGTCCAGTTCGCGTACTCGCCGCTATCGACGCGCTCCATCGTGATGCATTGCTCGACCGGGCACACGTGCATGCAAAGATTGCACCCGACGCACTCCGCGTCGATCACTTCGAAATGGCGCTTGCCGTCCTTCTCGCGCGTGATCGCCTGGTGCGATGTGTCCTCGCATGCGATGTGACACAGACCGCACTGGATGCACGTGTCCTGATCGATGCGCGCCTTGATGTCGTACTTCAGGTTCAGATACTTCCAGTCGGTCACGTTCGGCACCGCGCGGCCACGAATCCCGTCGAGCGTCGCGTAGCCCTTTTCGTCCATCCAGTTCGACAGGCCGTCCGCGAGATCGGACACGATGCGAAAGCCGTAGTGCATCGCCGCCGTGCACACCTGGACGCTGCCCGCGCCGAGCACGATGAATTCAGCCGCGTCGCGCCATGACGAAATGCCGCCGATGCCCGAGATGGGCAGACCCGGCGTTTGCGGATCGCGTGCGATTTCGGCGACCATGTTCAGCGCGATCGGCTTGACGGCGGGTCCGCAATAGCCGCCATGCGTGCCCTTGCCGTCGACGGTCGGCATCGGCGCCATCTGGTCGAGATCGACGGCGACGATCGAGTTGATCGTGTTGATCAGCGACACGCCATCCGCGCCGCCTTTGTACGCGGCGCGCGAGCCCATGCGGATATCGCTGATGTTCGGCGTGAGCTTCACGAGACACGGCAGCTTCGTGCCCTCCTTGACCCAGCGCGTGACCATCTCGATATACTCGGGCACCTGACCGACAGCCGAACCCATCCCGCGTTCGCTCATCCCGTGCGGACAGCCGAAGTTCAGTTCGACGGCATCCGCGCCCGTGTCTTCGACGAGCGGGAGAATCCATTTCCAGTCGCGCTCGTTGCACGGCACCATCAGCGATACGATCAGCGCGCGGTCGGGCCAGTCGCGCTTGACCTGCGTGATTTCGCGCAGGTTGACATCGAGCGGCCGGTCCGTGATCAGCTCGATGTTGTTCAGGCCCGCGATGCGCTGACCGTTCCACTGCACCGCGCCGTAACGCGAGCTGACGTTGACCACATGCGGGTCGAGTCCGAGCGTCTTCCATACGACGCCGCCCCAACCCGCTTCGAACGCGCGGTTCACGTTGTACGCCTTGTCGGTCGGCGGCGCGGATGCGAGCCAGAAAGGATTCGGCGAATTGATGCCGGCAATCGTACAGCGTAGATCGGCCATGATCGGCTCCGTGGGATTCGGTTGTGTTGTGACGTTGCGCGTGCTCGTTTCAGGCCGCCTTGACGGCCGCGAGCGCGAACGCCGCGTCGATCGACGCCGCCGCGAGCTTGCCGTGCTGCACGGCCTGCACGGTCAGATCGACGCCGCCCGAGGCCGCGCAATCGCCGCCCGCCCAGACGTTGTCGAGCGACGTGCGCATGTCCGCATCGACGGCAATGCGTCCGCCGTCGAGCGTCAGCAGTTCACGATCGAGACCGACGGACACGAGCGTTTGACCGATCGCCTTGAGCATCATGTCGGCTTCGATGGTGAAGCGCTCCGCGCTGTTGTCGTTTGCGATGCGTTCGAATTCGACGCCCGTCACCACTCCATCGCTGCCGATCAAACGCACGGGTCTTGCATGCGTGATGAGCGTCACGCCCTGAGTCTGCGCGAACTCGCGTTCGGCCCATGTCGCGCTCATCGATTCGACGCCGCGCCGATACGCCATCGTCACGCTCGCCGCGCCAAGCTTGCGGCTTTGCACGGCGGCATCGACAGCCGTATTGCCGCCGCCGATCACGACCACACGGCGCCCGACGGGCACCGTCGACAGGTCTTTCGCCTGACGTACCTGCTCGATGAAGTCGACAGCGTTCATCACGCCGCTCAGCGACTCGCCTTCGAGTTCGAGCGCGCGCACGCCCGCGAGGCCGACCGCGAGGAATACGGCGTCATGCTGTTGACGCAACGCGTCGAGCGTCACCTCACGGCCCGACCCAACACCCGTCTTCAATTCGATTCCGCCCACCGACAGCAGCCATTGCACTTCGCGCTGCGCGAAGTCATCGACGGTCTTGTACGCGGCGATGCCGTATTCGTTGAGCCCGCCGCCTTTGTCGCGCGCGTCGTAGATCGTCACGCGATGGCCCGCAACAGCAAGACGATGCGCGCACGCGAGCCCAGCCGGCCCCGCGCCGACCACGGCCACATGACGTCCGCTGTCGGGCGCGCGCGTGAACTGCACGGCGTCGCGCGCGATCGCCCAATCCGTCGCATGACGTTGCAACGCGCCGATCGCCACGGGCTTCGCGTCCTGGTGATTGCGCACGCAAGCGCCTTCGCAAAGAATCTCGGTTGGGCAGACGCGTGCGCACATGCCGCCCAATGGATTGGCCGAAAGAATGTCGGTGGCGGCGCCCTTCAGATTGCCGTTGCCGATCTTGCGAATGAAGCCGGGTATGTCGATCTGCGTCGGACAGGCCTGCACGCATGGTGCGTCGTAGCAGTAGTGACAGCGGCTCGCGGCCGCGGCGGCGGCTGTGGGATCGAGCAACGGCGCGATGTCGGCGAACTCGCACGAAAGCTGTTCGGACGACAAACGCTGTGCCGCGATGTCGCCGGTTTGCTTGATGGCCATACGCGTTCCTTCGTCAAAGTGAGGACGTAGCCGTGCCTGCCGGCTTCGCTTCAACGAAGCCGGGACGGCATGTGTTCTATGGGTAAATCGGTAAAGCGTTAGATCAGGCTCTTACGTTGCAGGCTCGCAAGCGCGCTCCAGCATCGCATGCAGCAACACGTTCGCGCCCGCCTCGATCCATTCGGGCGTCGCGTCCTCAATTTCGTTGTGACTGATTCCGTCGACACACGGCACAAACACCATCGACGTCGGCGCGACTTGCGACAGATAGCACGCGTCATGACCCGCGCCCGACACCATGTCGCGATGCGAATAGCCGAAGCGTTCGGCAGCGGCGCGCACGGACTTCACGCATGCCGCGTCAAACCTGACGGGCTCGTAGTAGAAGATCTGCTCGAGCTGCGTTTCGAGGCCGATCGCGCCCGCGATCTTCTCGACACCTTCACGCAGCGCAGCGTCCATCTTCGCGAGCACGGCATCGTCCGGATGACGGAAATCGACGGTGAAGAACACGCGGCCGGGAATCACGTTGCGCGAGTTCGGATGCACCTGCATCATGCCGACCGTCGCGCACGCGAGCGGCGCGTGATCGAGGCCGATGCGGTTGACGAGATCGACGACGCGCGCAGCGCCCAGCAATGCGTCCTTGCGGCGCGGCATCGGCGTCGGGCCCGCGTGCGCTTCCTGCCCGGTCAGCGTAACTTCGTACCAGCGCTGCCCTTGCGCATCGGTGACGACGCCGATCGTCTTCCGCTCCGCTTCGAGTATCGGTCCCTGCTCGATGTGCAGTTCGAACGCGGCATGCAGCGGACGGCCGCCGCACGGCACATCGCCCGCATAGCCGATCCGCTTAAGTTCTTCGCCGATCGTCTTGCCGTCGACGTCCTTGCGCGACAGGCCATAGTCGAGCGTGAAGACGCCCGCGAACACGCCCGACGCCACCATCGCAGGCGCGAAGCGCGAGCCTTCCTCGTTGGTCCAGATCACGACTTCGATGGGATGCTCGGTTTGAATGTTGCGATCGTTGAGGCTGCGGATCACTTCGAGCCCGCCGAGCACGCCATAGATGCCGTCGAAGCGGCCGCCTGTCGGTTGCGAGTCGGCATGCGACCCCGTCATCACGGGCAACGCATTCGCGTTCGTGCCCGCGCGCCGCATGAACACATTGCCCATCTGATCGATGCTCACCGTGCAGCCGGCCTCCTTCGCCCAGCTGGCGATCAGGTCGCGTCCCTGCTTGTCGAGGTCGGTGAGCGCGAGGCGGCAGACGCCGCCCTTCGGTGTCGCGCCGATTTTCGCCATCGTCATCAGGCTGTCCCACAGCCGCTTTCCGTTGACGGCGATCGACGTATCGAGTCGTTGTTTCAACGCTTCGGATACCGCATTCATTCGTCTTGCTCCTCTGGATCAATACGCGTTGCAGTTCAGACGCGAGCGGTCTTGCGATGCCTCGCGACGCCGTGAAACTGGTGCATCGGCGACGTCATCGGATTCGCTTTCGGGCATCGATGCACGCATCGCGTGCATCGCGCGAACGCGTTCGTGTCCCGCTCGGTTGGGGGCGCGGGGCGCTTTGCGAATCCTGTCCGATTGGACAGGTTGTAGTCGATCAAAATCAGCAAATCAATCTCTTTCGTGCGGACAGGAACATAGCGAAAAACATGCCGATTGCAACGCAGCAAGGCGCTTTCGCTTGCGCTGCGAAGCGGTGCGAATGTCCATGTCGACGTGAGCACAAGCGGCTAGAATGAAGCGCGACGCGGCACCGGGACCGCGCGAGGCCGACGATGAAAGACGACAAGCCAATGGAAGACGCAGCGGTGAGCGAGACGGATCACGACGAAGCGGCGCGACCTTTGCGGCGGCGCAAGGCTCACATTCGCGAGAGCAACGAAGCGCATCTGCTGGCGTGCGCCGAGGCGGTGTTCGCGGAAAGAGGCTTCGAAGGCGCGAGCACGGCGATGATCGCGGAGCGCGCGGGCTTACCGAAAGCCAACGTCCATTACTACTTCCCGACCAAGCTCGCGCTCTACCGGCGCGTGCTCGAAGACCTGTTCGAAGACTGGCATCGCGCGGCGAATACGTTCGAAGGCAGCGACGACCCTGTCGAAGCGATCGGCGGCTATGTGCGCGCGAAGATGGAGTTGTCGCGGCGGCGGCCGCTCGGCTCGAAGGTGTGGGCGAACGAGATCATCCACGGCGCCGAACACATGCAGGACATCCTCGATCAACGCGTGAAACCGTGGCTAGACACGCGCGTGAAGGTCATCGACGACTGGATCGCACGCGGACTGCTCGCGAACGTCGATGCGCAGACGCTGATGTACATGATCTGGGCGACGACGCAGCACTACGCGGATTTCGATGCGCAGATACGCGCGCTGGGCGGCAGACGTGCATTGTCGCAAAAGGCCTTCGATGCGGCGACGGAACAGGTCGTGCAACTCGTGATTCGCGCGTGCGGCGCCAAATCTCCTTACGCGAAGACCTGAGCGCTTCGACTCGCTTCATTTACGCGCTTCTTTCGCGTGCTTAATACGTTTCCAGATGCAGGCGCCCTTCGCGCTTGAGGTTCTGCCACAGCGCATCCCATTCGAGGCCATGCTGCCCGGCGATATCCTGCAGCGACTGCAGCACGCCGTCTTCCATGCCCTTGAGGCCGCACACGTAGATGTACGTGTTGTCGTCCTTGAGCATCTGGGCGACGTCGGCGGCACGCTCTCGCATTGCGTCCTGCACGTAGCGCTTCGGCTCGCCGGGCGTGCGTGAAAACGCGAGGTTCGTGTCGATGAAATCTTTCGGCAGATTCGTCAACGGGCCGAAGTAAGGCAGTTCTTCTTTCGTGCGAGCGCCGAAGAACAGCATCAGCTTGCCCGTCGCGCCCTTCAGCCTGCGCCGGCGGCGATACTCCGTCATCGCGCGCATCGGCGCCGAGCCCGTGCCCGTGCAGATCATCAGCAGATGCGAGTTCGGATGATTCGGCATCAGGAAGGTGCTGCCGAACGGGCCGATCACGTTGACGACATCGCCCTTCTTCAGATCGCACAGATAGTTCGAGCACACGCCGTTCGTCGCATTGCCCTGGTAGTCCTGCGTCACGCGCTTCACGGTCAGCGACACGTTGTTGTAGCCGGGGCGTTCGCCATCGCGCGGACTCGCGATCGAATATTGACGCGCATGATGCGAGCGTCCATCGGCGGTGCCGCCGGGCGGCAGAATACCGATCGACTGCCCTTCGAGCACCGGGAACGGCATCGGACCGAAATCGATCACGATGTGATGGATGTCGCTCTGCGTCGCTTCGTCTGTCAGCCGATAGTTGCCGACGACGGTCGCCGTCGTCGGATTCCTGTGTGTGTAGAGATTCACATACGGACGCGCCGCGGACCATGGCGGCACCACGGCGCCGCGCATCGTATCGACCTCGATGCCTTCCGCTTCATCGGTAGGGTCGCTGCTCGCCGATGGCGCGCTTTGCGACTCTGCGGATGGCGGCAGCGCCATCGTTCCCTGCTCGGGCAACACGTCCCATGTGAACTGCTCGTCGATGCTGTACGCCTCGGTCTTGAGCACCGAGCGCCAGTTGTCGATCGCGCCCGTCGGACACGGCGGCACGCATGCCATGCAGGCGTTGCACACGTCGGGATTCACGACGTAGTTCGTGCCGTCGTGCGTGATCGCATCGATCGGACAGGTTTCTTCGCACGTGTTGCAGCGAATGCAGATCTCCGGATCGATCAGATGCTGCTTCAGGATTTCGATCGACACAGGCGCGTTCATGATTGCTGTCTCCTGCCCTCTTGCCTTGGTGCTGTTCAGTTGAAGCGCACGTATTCGAAGTCGACGGGTTGGCGGTTGATGCCCATCGCGGGCGGCGCTATCCAGTTCGCGAACTTGCCCGGCTCGACGACGCGCCCCATCAGCGATGCGACGAATGCGCGGTCTTCCACGGTCGGCAGCCATTTCGCTTCGTTCGCGGCCCATTCGGCCTCGCCGATCACGCGGCCATCGGGCGATACATGCGTGCCCGCGAACGTGCCGATCTGGCGGTTGAACGCCTTGTGCGGCACGCTCAGACGAAAGTCGATTCCCGCCTTCTCCAGCACCTTGTTCCAGCGCCCGACGCCTGCCATCGAATCCTTGATGTAGTCGTCGCGCAGCACTTCATTCATCGCGTTGAGCATCGGCGCTTCGCGCTCGATGAGCTTGCCGTCTTCGACGTCGAGCAGCTTGTAGTTGAGGCCGCCCAACTGATGATCGTCATCGCGCTTCATTTCTTCATAGCGGCCCTTGAGGCCCGAGCTATAGAACGTCGCCGCATTCGACGACTGATCCGCGCCGAACAGATCGATCGTCACCGAGTAATGGAAGTTCAGATAGCGCTGAATGGTCGGCAGATCGATCACGCCCGCAGCGCGAAGCTTGCTGACGTCGTCGGTCTTCAGTTCGTTCATCACCTGCGCGGTGCGTTGCACGACACGCGACACGCCCGACTCGCCGACGAACATGTGATGCGCTTCTTCCGTCAGCATGAACTTCGTCGTGCGCGCGAGCGGATCGAAGCCGGATTCGGCGAGCGCGCTCAACTGGAATTTGCCGTCGCGGTCCGTGAAATACGTGAACATGTAGAACGCGAGCCAATCGGGCGTTTTCTCATTGAACGCGCCGAGGATACGCGGATTGTCGTCGTCGCCCGAGCGGCGGCCGAGCAGCGCTTCCGCTTCCTCGCGGCCATCGCGGCCGAAATAGCGATGCAGCAGATACACCATCGCCCACAGGTGACGTCCTTCTTCCACATTCACCTGGAACAGGTTGCGCAGATCGTACAGCGATGGCGCCGTCAGGCCGAGATGACGCTGCTGCTCGACGGAAGCGGGCTCCGTATCGCCTTGCGTGACGATGATGCGGCGCAGGTTCGCGCGATGCTCGCCGGGCACGTCCTGCCACGCGGCTTCGCCCTTGTGCTCGCCAAAATGGATCTTGCGGTCCTGCTCGCCGGGCGAGAGAAAGATGCCCCAGCGATAGTCGGGCATCTTCACGTAATCGAAGTGTGCCCAGCCACCCGGGTCGACGCTGGTCGCGGTGCGCAGATAGACGTCGAAGTTGTGCGAGCCGTCCGGTCCCATGTCGCTCCACCATGACAGGAAGTCAGGCTGCCATTGTTCGAGCGCGCGTTGCAGCGCGCGGTCGTCGGCGAGGTTGACGTTGTTGGGAATCTTGTCGCTGTAGTTGATCGTGGACATGTCGGTTCCTTGAGCGCAGTGCGTGTTGTCCGGCGAGAGGCGTCGTATCGATGTGTCGACGTACGTGCGATGACGTGAGCTGAGCGCTCAAACGCGCGACACGTCGAATTGCGCCTTGCTGCCCTTGCCGTACACCTTGAGCGCGCCCTTCTCGCCCACTGCGTTCGGCCGGTTGAAAATCCAGTTCTGCCACGCCGTCAGTCGGCCGAAGATGCGCGACTCCATCGTCTCGGGACCGTTGAAGCGCAAATTCGCTTCCATGCCCGTCAGCGCATCGGGCGACATCGCCGCGCGCTCTTCGAGCGCAATGCGGATTTCGTCCGCCCAGTCGATATCGTCCGGCGAGGCCGTCACGAGACCCAGGCGCTCGGCTTCCACCGCTTTCACGGGCTGGCCGATCTTCTCGCGCGCGGCATCGAGCGGCTCGACTTCCTCGTAGAAGCGCCGCGCGAGGCGCGACTGATGCGTGACCATCGGATACAGGCCGAAGTTGGCTTCCGACAGCGTGATTGCAGGCTCCTCGTCCTCGTGCGCGGGCAGCGCCGCCATGTACGTGCGATCGGCGGCGAATGCGAATTCCGCGAACGTGCCGGCAAAGCACGAACCCGGCTCGATCAGCGCGAACAGCGACCGCGACGACACGTCGATGCGCGCAAGCGTGCGGCGCAAGAGGCCAATCGTTTCGCGCACGAACCAGTGGTCCTTGTGCTGAAGCAGCGTTGCGTCGGCGGCGAGCACCGCGCGCGCGTCGCCTTCCGTCTTCAGTATCCACGTGCCGATTTGCAGTTCGTTCGTTCGCATCGACAGGATCGCGTCGTCGAGCTCGCGCGCGAACTGCAGCGGCCACCAGCTCGCACCCTTCGCAACGATCGCTTCGATATCGGTCGGCTGATCGGTCGTGGGCGCTTTCGCGGTGAAAGTGGCCGTGCGTTTCGCGCGGTCGATCGTGACGTCCAGCGTCGCATACGTGAGGCCATCCTCACTTTCCGTGCGCTCGATGCGCGTGAGCGTCACGCCCTTCGCGTCCGCGGGACGGTCGCTTTGCTGCGCGAGTTCCAGTGTACGCGCCGCGATCGTCTGCTCAAACTGGTTCGGCTTCACGACTTCATCGACGAGTCGCCACTCTTTCGCCCGCGCGCCCCGAATGCCTTCGACCAGCATGCAGAAAATGTCGGCGCGGTCATGTCGAACCTTGCGCTTGTCGGTGACACGCGTCAGGCCGCCCGTGCCAGGCAGCACGCCGAGCAGCGGCACTTCCGGCAGCGCGACCGACGACGAGCGGTCATCGACCAGATAGATCTCATCGCATGCGAGTGCCAGTTCGTATCCGCCGCCTGCACATGCACCGTTGACGGCTGCAAGAAACTTCAGGCCGGAATGACGCGACGAGTCTTCGATGCCGTTGCGCGTTTCGTTCGTGAACTTGCAGAAGTTGACTTTCCATGCATGCGACGACAGACCCAGCATGAAGATGTTCGCGCCCGAGCAGAACACGCGGTCCTTCAGACTGGTAAGGACGACCGTGCGCACTTCGGGATGCTCGAAGCGGATGCGCTGAAGTGCATCGTGCAGTTCGATGTCAACGCCCAGATCGTATGAATTGAGCTTCAGCTTGTAGCCGTCACGGATGCCGCCGTCTTCGGCGATGTCGATGCCGAGCGTCGCCACTGGGCCATTGAACGAGAGGTTCCAATGCTTGTACTGCGACGGATCGGTACGGTAGTCGACTCGCGCGACCGGGGCGTCTACTGAAGACATGGCTGAGGACATGGGGCGTCTCCTGAGGCGGATGCAAATTGTTTGAAAGAACAATAGTGCACCGCCACGGCCATGTAAAGCACTTTACTTCATGTTCGCGGGTTATCCCTGGCGCCAGCGCCACCCGATGGCGCCCGAGTACATCACGCTTCGTCGCCCAGTTCGGCAGCGAGCCGCGCTGCGAGTCGATCGCGCAACTGCAGATAAGCGTCGGCCAGCGTGCGCTCGCTGGTGTCGAAGCTCATGTCGGCGCGTCCGTACAGTTCGCTGCGGCCCGCGAGAATGCGCTTCAGGTCCTCCATCGCCTCCTTGCTTCCCGCCATCGGCCGCAGATCGCCCTGCGCGACGACGCGGCGCATGTGCTCCTCGGGGCTGGCCTGAAGCCAGACGGTGAAGCAGTGCGCGAGCAGCATGTTGAACGTGGCGGGCTCGGACACGAGCCCGCCCGGCGACGCGATCACGGCCCGCTCGTGCTCGCCGATGACGGCTTCCAGCGCGCGCTGCTCGTACCGTCTATAAGCGCTCGCTCCGTACAGCGAATGGATCTCCGACGGGGGACAGCCGGCCATCTGCTCGATCACGCGCGTGATCTCGATGAACGGCACCTTGCGCTCCTGCGCGAGCATGCGGCCGAGCGTCGACTTGCCCGCGCCGCGCAACCCGATCAACGCGATGCGGTCCTTCCGGTGCGGGTCGCGCGGCGCCTGCGCGAACATTTCCGACAGCGCGACGCGGGCCCGCTGCAATGCCGCCTGATCGCGCCCCTGCAGCAGTTCGCGGATCAGCAGCCATTCGGCGGAGGACGTGGTTTCGTCGCCGATCACTTCGGCGAGCGGACAGTTCAGCGTGGCCGCGATTTGCCGTAGCACCAGCACCGACGCGTTTCCCAGACCTGATTCGAGATTCGCCAGATGCCGCTCGGACAGGCCCGTTTCGGCAGCCAGCGTCTTGCGCGTCATGCCGCGCCGCGCGCGCAGCAGGCGCACCCGCTCGCCCATCGCCGTCAGAAACGGGTCGCGCTCTTCGCGCTCGGCTTTCGGCGCTTCGTCGTCGGCGCCCGGAGACGGCGCCGCACCGGCCGCTACGGCAGAGTAAGTTTGATTCATGTCGCGAGCCCTCATCGCATAGGTATATGTACTATAGTGCTTGACACACGCAAGGTGAACGGTTAATTTTCGCCGCATATTGACGCAATAACAACGCCGCGAGCCCTCGTCCGGATGGCATAGGCGAAATCGGAGACGATCGGTCGCACAGCACATGAACTAAGGTGCGTGTCGGACGGCAGCAGCCATCTTGCATGTGACAAGTGCGAGGCATGGGACCGGAATACGCATCAACGTGCGAACCCGGTTGAAACGCCGACTCCGGTCGACCTCGGATGGATGGGTTCGGAGCGAGGCGAGACCGTGAGTCCGGTCGATGCTCTGCATGGGACGAGGGTCGGCGCTAAAGCGCTAACTCCCGTCGACCGCTCTGCATGGGACCGGAGCAAGCGCTAAAGCGCTAACTCCCGTCGACCGCTCTGCATGGGACCGGAGTAAGCGCTAAAGCGCTAACTCCCGTCGACCGCTCTGCATGGGACCGGAGCAAGCGCTAAAGCGCTAACTCCCGTCGACACAGGAGGCAAGCATGGTTCCTCAGGACTTTCAGCGTCTGATCTCGGGCGTTACCGCACAACTCGCGGGCCGTCCGCTCGACGCGTCGCTAGCTGCGTGGCTCAACGCAACCTGGCCTTCCGGTAGCGATACGTACAGCGAGCTTGCTGACGCATGCCGCACGGGAGTCGCCGAAGGCTGGCTGTGCAACCGCAAGCACGGCGGCATCCGCTATGGCCGCATCATCAAGCCGACACCCGATACGCACGGCTTTTCCGTCGACGTCGTCGACATGCAGGACATTGCCGGTCCGCATCACATGCATCCGAATGGCGAAATCGATCTGATCATGCCGCTCACCGACGGTGCGACATTCGACGGCCACCCGGCCGGCTGGTGCGTCTATGAGTCGGGCAGCGCGCATCGGCCGACCGTCGCGCGCGGACAGGCACTCGTGCTGTATCTGCTGCCGCAAGGTGCAATCGAATTCACACTGGACGAGTCGAGCGCCTGAGAACGCATCCAGCCGCGCCCCATCTGCACTAATACGCACGCCGCCTCAATACCCCGGAGGACACATGGAAGCCTTGCTGGAATCGCGCCCGAGCGAGCCCGCGCCAAAAGTCGAAGCGCCCCCCGCGCAATTCAACTTCGCGTCGCATCTGTTCCGCCTCAACGACGTGCGCCCCGACAAGCCCGCCTATATCGACGACGCAAGCGTCGTCACCTATGCGCAACTCGAAGACCGCGCGCGCCGTTTCGCCACCGCGTTGCGCTCGCTCGGCGTGCATCCCGAAGAGCGCATCCTGCTCGTGATGCTCGACACCGCCGAACTGCCGATCGCGTTTCTCGGCGCGCTGTACGCGGGCGTCGTGCCCGTCGTCGCGAACACGCTGCTCACGGCCGCCGACTATCTGTACATGCTCACTCACAGTCACGCGCGCGCCGTGATCGCATCAGGCGCACTGCTGCAGACCGTCGAGAAGGCGATGCGCGAAGCGGAACACGATGGCTGCCTGCTAATCGCCGCGCAGCCAGTACAGGTCGATCCGCCACCGGAATACATGTTGAACCGGTTGATCGACGGCGCCGAGCCCATGCTGAAACCGAATGCATGTAGCGGCGATGACATCGCGTTCTGGCTGTACTCATCGGGCTCGACGGGGAAGCCGAAAGGCACGGTGCACACGCACGCCAACCTGTACTGGACTGCTGAGCTTTACGCGAAACCGGTACTCGGCATCAGCGAACAGGATGTCGTGTTCTCGGCCGCCAAGCTGTTCTTCGCGTATGGGCTCGGCAACGCGCTGACCTTTCCGCTTTCGGTCGGCGCGACGGCCGTGCTGATGTCCGAGCGGCCGACGCCCGACGCGATCTTCAGGCGCCTCGTCGAACATCGGCCGACGATCTTCTACGGTGTGCCGACGCTGTACGCGAACATGCTGATCTCGACCAGTCTGCCGCCGCGCGAGCAGGTCGCTATGCGCATCTGCGCGTCGGCGGGCGAAGCGTTGCCGCGCGAGGTCGGCGAACGGTTCACCGCGCATTTCGGCTGCGAAATTCTCGACGGCATCGGCTCGACCGAGATGCTGCATATCTTTCTGTCGAATCGCGCAGGTGAAGTGGAATACGGAACGACGGGCCGTCCCGTGCCCGGATATGAAGTGGAGTTGCGTGACGAAGCGGGTCATCCCGTGCCCGACGGTGAAGTGGGCGATCTGTTCATCAAAGGGCCGAGCGCGGCGCTGATGTACTGGTCCAATCGCGAGAAGTCTCGCGCGACATTCCTGGGTGAATGGATCCGCAGCGGCGACAAGTATTGCCGTCTGCCGAACGGCTGCTATCAGTACGCGGGCCGCAGCGACGACATGCTGAAAGTCAGCGGCCAGTATGTATCGCCAGTCGAAGTGGAGATGGTGCTCGTGCAACATCCTTCCGTCCTCGAAGCGGCCGTCGTCGGCATCGATCACGGCGGTCTCGTGAAAACACGTGCATTCGTCGTGCTGAAGCAAAGTGCCGATGCATGTGATGCACTCGCCGACGAACTGAAATCGTTCGTCAAGGGCAAGCTGGCGCCGCACAAATATCCGCGTGATATCGTCTTCGTCGACGATCTGCCGAAGACGGCAACGGGTAAGATTCAACGCTTCAAACTGCGAGAACAGCCAATCAGCTGATGAACGGAATGTCAGAACCTGTCACGACCTTGCGCGACGACGCGAAGAGTGCGTCGATTGAATTGCCGGCCAATGCGCAACGCGGCGCGTTGGAGATCGAATACCGCTGGCTCAACGCGCATCTGGCCGACGCGCCGCTCGCCCTGTTCCTGCACGAAGGGCTGGGCTCGGTCGCGATGTGGAAAGACTGGCCTCAGGTTTTGTGCAACAGGCTCGGCATGCGTGGTCTCGTGTACTCGCGCCCCGGCTACGGCCGTTCGACGCCGCGTCCGCACAATGTCAAGCTGCCCGTCGATTTCATGTCAGTGCAGGCCCGCGATGTATTGCCCGCGCTGCTCGATGCACTCGGTGTCAGCACTCAGGAACGGCAATGCATGTGGCTGATCGGCCACAGCGACGGCGGCTCGATCACGCTGCTTTATGCTGCCGCCTTTCCCGATGCACTCGCGGGCGCCGTCGTCATTGCACCGCACGTATTCGTCGAGGATATTTCCGTCGCGAGCATTGCCGACGCGAAGACGGCGTATGAACAGTCCGATCTGCGCAGCAGGCTCGCCCGCTATCACGACGATATCGATTCGGCCTTCTATGGCTGGAACGATGTGTGGCTGAGCGCAGCGTTCCGGTCGTGGAGCATCGTCGATGAACTAAAGCGCATTCGCAGGCCGTTGCTCGCCGTGCAAGGTCACGACGATCACTACGGCACGATGATGCAGATCGACACCATCGCGCAAAACGCGCCGCAGACGCAACTGACGAAACTCGACAAGTGCGGACATTCGCCTCATCGCGACGCGCCGCAAGCACTCAACGATGCGATCGTCGCATTCGTCAACAAGCACTTCAACGCGTAGCGCGGCATTGAAGTTCTCCACAGAATCCGTGACCAACCCTGTGGACAACGCGCCGATAACGCACGCAAGTCATTGAACCGCCACACGGAATACGCGCTGCATCACATGCAGCGCATTTCCGTCCGCACTTTCCAATCGGTTCTTCTCCCGCCGTTTTCCCCGCCCTCCATTCCTGCTTCTTTTTCTGCTTCTTTTCTGCTCCTTTTCCGCTTCATCCCTCGCTTCACAATACCTACATACACACTGGCTATCCTTTCGCCGCTCTCACCCTGACGCCGGAGGATGACGATGCCCGCTCTGCACGCCGCCGCACGTCGCCAGCGACGCAAGCGTTTGCGCCCTGCGCTCGCCGTCGTCGCGGCATCCATCGCGGTTGCGGCATGCAGCGACGGCGCCTCCGCCGACGCATCGCAAGCACAGCGACCACAGCAACGGCAACAACAGCAGCAGACGCAGAGTCAGCCGCAACCGCCCCTCGCGACGACCTTCAACGCCGTCCCAACGCTGTCGGCTTCACCCGCGAGTCCCTCGCCTCAAACCCCGCAGTCAACATCCGCGCAGTCGCCCGCTGCATCCCCGGTCAGCAACAGCGCAACGGATTCCGTCGTACTCGCACCACCCGTGATTCACACCGTCGATTGAGTTCTGCCCAGCACGGCTTTCTCGCCCTCATGGAAGCCGCCCCTTACCGTTTCCTTCTTCGTGATCGAAGCCAACATGACCTCAAAGAACCGCCGTGATTTCCTGCGCACCGCCGCCCACGCAGCCGGCAGCGCAACTGCACTGAGCATGCTGCCCCTCGGCATCCGCAATGCGCTTGCGATTCCCGCCAACAACAAGACGGGCAGCATCCGCGACGTCGAGCACATCG
Organism: Paraburkholderia phymatum; assembly: GCF_040965635.1. Classification (GTDB taxonomy): domain Bacteria; phylum Pseudomonadota; class Gammaproteobacteria; order Burkholderiales; family Burkholderiaceae; genus Paraburkholderia; species Paraburkholderia phymatum_B. Next base: position 80,352 of record NZ_JBFRCH010000005.1, on the reverse strand, counting down.
TCGTGTTGATGCAGGAAAACCGTTCGTTCGACCACTACTTCGGCACGCTCAAAGGCGTGCGCGGCTTCGGCGATACGCGCGCGATCAATCTGCCGAACGGCAAGCCGGTGTGGCATCAACCGGGAGTCGGCGGCGTCGGCGAAGTGTTGCCGTTCCGTCCGACCGCGCCGAATCTCGGCTTGCAATTCCTGCAAGACCTGCCGCACGACTGGCCCACGACGCACGGCGCGTGGAACGGAGGCCGCAACGACCAGTGGGTGCCGAGCAAGGGCACGACGACGATGGCGTATCTCACGCGCGACGACATCCCGTTTCACTATCAGCTTGCCGATTCGTTCACGATATGCGACGCGTACCACTGCTCGCTGATGGGCGCGACCGATCCGAACCGCTACTACATGTGGACCGGCTGGGTCGGCAACGACGGCTCGGGCGGCGGCCCCGTCGTCGACAACTCGGAACTGGGCTACGGCTGGTCGACGTATCCCGAAGTGCTGCAAGCCGCGGGCATCTCGTGGAAGATCTATCAGGACATCGGCACGGGTCTGGACGCGAACGGCTCGTGGGGCTGGACGCAGAATCCGTACATCGGCAACTACGGCGACAACTCGCTGCTCTACTTCAATCAGTATCGCAACGCGCAGCCCGGCAGTCCGTTGTATGAGAAGGCACGCACGGGCACGAACGTGTCGGCGGGCGGCACGTACTTCGACGTGCTGCGTCAGGATGTGCAGAGCAACCAGTTGCCGCAGGTGTCGTGGATCGTCGCGCCCGAGGCGTACACCGAGCATCCGAACTGGCCTGCGAATTACGGCGCGTGGTACGTCGATCAGGTCTTGCAGATTCTCACGTCGAACCCCGACGTGTGGAGCAAGACCGTGCTGCTCATCAACTACGACGAGAACGACGGCTTCTTCGATCACGTGTCGCCGCCGTTTGCGCCGTCGTCGGACGCGGACGGCCTCTCGACCGTCGATACGACAAACGAAATCTATCCGGGCGGCAACAGCGGCAAATACGCACCCGGTCCGTACGGCCTCGGGCCGCGCGTGCCGATGCTCGTCGTGTCGCCTTGGTCGAAGGGCGGCTGGGTGTGCTCGGAAGTGTTCGATCACACGTCGGTGATCCGCTTCATCGAGAAGCGCTTCGGGCATGGGCACAATCTGTCGGAGCCGAACATCACGCCGTGGCGTCGCGCGGTGTGTGGCGATCTGACGTCGGCGTTCAACTTCGACAATCCAAACGATGCGTTCCCGACGCTGCCGTCGACGGCCTCATACAAGCCACAGGACCAGAACCGTCACGCGGACTATATTCCGGTGCCGCCCCTCGTCGGCTCGGTGCCGAAGCAGGAACAGGGTGTGCGCCCCGCGCGCGCCGTGCCGTACGAACTGTTCGTGCGCATCGACGACAGCAGCAGTGGCAAACTGTCGATGCGCTTTGTCAACACGGGCAAGGTCGGTGCGAACTTCCTCGTGTTCGCGGCGATGAGCGCGAATGCGCCGCGCACGTACACGGTCGAAGCGAACAAGCGCCTCGTCGATCAGCTCAACGTGAATGCCGATGGTACGTATGACTTCACGGTGCATGGGCCGAACGGCTTCCTGCGCCGCTTCGCCGGCAAGCAGACGACTCAGCATTTCTGGAACAGCCACGATCAGGCGAAGCCGGAAGTCGTCGAGGGCTACGATGTCGCCAACGGCAATTTGCAGTTGCGCTTGAAGAACGACGGCAATGCGCGCTGCCAGTTCACGATCGTCAATGCGTATGACGCGAGCAGTCCCGTCGAGCACACGGTTCGCGGCGGCGATAGCGACACCGTGTATCTCGATCTGCGTCACGTGTACGGCTGGTACGACCTGACGATCACCGTCGATAGCGATGCGTCGTTCGTGCGCCGCTATGCCGGTCACGTGGAGACGGGCAAGGCGACCATGAGCGATCCGGCGCTCGGCATGTAACGCTTTGCGGGAAGGACCCAAAAGAGAGAAAGTCCGTGCCGGCGAAAATGGCACGGACTTTTTTGTTTTGTCGAATCCTTGCGGATGGCTGCTTATAAGCGCTTTGGAATATCCAGCCCCCTCACAACAGCGGGGCGCGCGAGAAACGCATCGAGCGCGCGCTTCACGTGCGGATAGTTGTCGATCTCGACCAGATCGGCCGCCTCGTAGAACCCGATCAGATTGCGCACCCACGGAAACGTCGCGATATCGGCGATCGTGTACTCGTCGCCCATGATCCACTTGCGCGTCGCGAGCCGCTCGTTCAGCACGTTGAGCAGCCGCTTCGATTCATTGACGTAGCGGTCGCGCGGGCGTTTGTCTTCGTACTCCTTGCCCGCGAACTTGTTGAAGAAACCGACCTGGCCGAACATCGGCCCGATGCCCCCCATCTGGAACATCAGCCATTGAATCGTCTCGTAGCGATCCGACGCACGCTTTGGCAGCAACTTGCCCGACTTGTCCGCGAGATAGATCAGGATCGCGCCCGACTCGAACAGCGGCAGCGGCTCGCCATCGGGTCCGTTCGGGTCGATGATCGCGGGAATCTTGTTGTTCGGATTGAGCGACAGGAATTCCGTCGACATCTGATCGTTCGCATCGAAGCGCACCAGATGCGGCTCGTATGCGAGACCCGTCTCCTCCAGCATGATCGACACCTTGACGCCGTTGGGCGTCGGCAGCGAGTAGAGCTGGATGCGCTCGGGATGCTCAGCGGGCCACTTCTTCGCGATCGGAAAAACGGATGGGTCAGGCATGAAAGGTCCTCGTCGTTGATCGGCAAACAGACGGTCAATATAGACGCGTTGCGCCGTCGTTGCTTGCGCGCGGATCTGCGTGGACGGGTCCGATCCGCGCTTCGCGCCCGCATGTGTGTGGCGACGGCATCGTTAAGCTCCCGTCAGTGCCGATGCCGATGATGGATGTCGGGAAAGTGAGCGTGCATGTGCGTGATGCGCGCATGACGGTGTGGGTGCGTATGCGGCTCCGTACCGTCCCAGTCGAAATCGTGTGCATGCTGATGATGCTCGTCGTGCCGATGCCGATGGTTGTGCTCGAGCGCGTCGTGCGTGTGCTCGTGCATATGGCGCTCGCGCAAATGCAGCCAGATGCCAAGCGCCATCAACGCCGCTGCGATCCAGACGAATAGAGGCGGCCTCTCGGGCCACAGCGCAAACGAAATGGCGACGCCGAACAACGGCGCCACCGAGAAATACGCGCCCGTGCGCGCCGAGCCAAGATGCCGCAGCGCGACCACGAACAGCACGAGGCTCACGCCGTAGCCCGCAAAACCGGCTCCCATCGACGCGACGATCAGTCCCGCTGCCGGCACGTGTGCGCCCGACAACAGCGCGATGCCCGTGTTGACAGAACCCGCGACCAGCCCCTTCACGCACGCGATGATCATCGCGTCGTTGTTCGAGACCTTGCGCGTCAGATTGTTGTCGATGGCCCAACACAGACAGGCCGTAGCAACCAGCGACGCGCCCGCTCCCGCTCCGCCTCCTCCTGGCTGCCATGACAGCAGCACCCCGCCCGCGACGATCGCGACCATGCCGAGAAACACCCGCATGTCGACGTTCTCGCGAAACACGACCCACGCGATCAGCGCAGTGAACACGCCTTCGAGGTTCAGCAGCAGCGAAGCCGTTGCGGCAGGTGTCGCGTTCAGGCCGAACATCAGAAGCGCCGGCCCGGCCATGCCGCCCGCAGCGATTGCGCCGATCAGCCAGGGCACTTCTGCCAGAGGCATCGGATGCGCGTCTGCATGATCAGCGTCCTTCCCGCGCCACAATCGCCGGATGAGAATTGCGATGGCGAGTCCAACCCCGCTGCCTAGATAGAACAGCCCCGCCACCATGAACGGCGACAACGCGCCGAGCAGCGCCTTCGCGAACGGCGTGGTCGCGCCGAAGAGGACGGCCGCCAGAATCGCAGTGAAAGCCGCGCTGTGACGTGTGTGCATGGTCGTGTTGCCCATTGTCCGTCTTACCCTGCGCTGGCTCGCTTGCCGTCGGCGTCCTCGTCGGACATGCGTGCGGCGCGAGCCAGCACCGGCTCCAGTGCGCGCCCGGTATGGCTTGCCGCAACGCGCACCAAACCTTCGGGGTCCGTCGCCGCAACGATCGAACCGCCGCCCACGCCGCCTTCCGGTCCGAGATCGATGATCCAGTCGGCTTCCGCGATCACGTCCAGATCATGTTCGATCACGACGACGCTATGCCCAGCATCGGCCAGCCTGTGCAGCACGCGAATCAGCTTCGCGACGTCGGCCATATGCAGACCGACCGTCGGCTCGTCGAGCACGTACAGCGTATGTGGCGCCTTCTGCCCGCGCCGGGTGATGTCGTCGCGCACCTTGCTCAGTTCGGTAACGAGCTTGATGCGCTGCGCCTCGCCACCCGACAACGTCGGCGACGGCTGGCCAAGCGTCAGATAGCCGAGGCCGACGTCCTTCATCAACTGCAGCGGATGCGCGATGTTCGACATCGACGCGAAGAAATCGACGGCCTCGTCGATTTCCATCGTCAGCACGTCGCCGATGTTTTTGCCGCGCCACGTGACCGCGAGCGTTTCCGGATTGAAGCGTTGCCCATGACATACGTCGCACGGCACCTTCACATCAGGCAGGAAACTCATGCCGATCGTGCGCACGCCTTGCCCTTCGCACGCGGGACAGCGACCCTCGCCCGTATTGAACGAGAAGCGCGACGCCGTATAGCCGCGTGCCCGCGCTTCGAGCGTGTCGGCAAAGAGACGCCGGATCGTGTCCCACACGCCGATATACGTCGCGGGACACGAGCGCGGCGTTTTGCCGATCGGCGTCTGATCGACTTCGAGCACGCGGTCGATCGATTCGAAACCGCTGATGGACTCGCACCCTTGCCACACGTGAGAGACGTTCAGCGACGGCTTCGGCGCGCTGCGCGCGAGCACGCTTGACGGGCGGTTCGCCGCGGCAGACTGTTCAGTCTGTTCGGCTTGCGCGGCCTTGCGGGCACGCCGCACCGCTGGCGACGACAACACGGACCGCCCGACGGCATCGAGCAAATTCGTCATCAACACGTCGCGAGCGAGGGTCGATTTGCCCGATCCGCTCACACCCGTCACCGCGACGAGGCGCCCCAGCGGTATTCCGACCGTCACGCCCCGCAGATTGTGCAGCGTCGCGCCATGCACGGTTAGCCAGTTGTCGGGCACGGCCGGCGCGCGTTTCGTCTCGACCGATACAGCGCGCCGCGCCTGCAACGGATGCAGGATCGGTTGCGCGAGGAACTGGCCCGTCAGCGAACTGGACTGCGCAGACAGATCGCCGACGCGCCCCTGCGCGACCAGCGTACCGCCACGCTTGCCCGCGCCCGGACCGATGTCGATGATGTGATCTGCGCGGCGAATGGTGTCCTCGTCGTGCTCGACGACGACGAGCGTATTGCCCTTGTCGCCGAGCTTGCGCAGCGCGTTCAGAAGAATCTGGTTGTCGCGTGGATGCAAGCCGATCGTCGGTTCATCGAGCACATAGCAGACGCCCTGCAGATTGCTGCCGAGCTGCGCGGCGAGACGGATACGCTGCGCTTCGCCGCCCGACAGACTAGGCGCCGCGCGATCGAGACTCAGATAGCCAAGGCCCACTTCTTCGAGAAACTGCAACCGGCTGCCGATTTCGCTGATCACATCGCGCGCGATCTCGGCGTCGCGGCCTTCCAGTTGGAGCTCATCGATCCAGCGGCGCGTGTCCGACACGGTCCACTGCGCGACGTCGACGATGGACGTTTCGTCGAACGTCACCGCGCGTGCTGGCGGATTCAGGCGCGTGCCATGGCAATCCGGACACGGCTCTTCGCCGACGCCCTCCGGCTCCTGCTCGTCTGACGGCAAGGTCTGCTCGCGGCCGCGATTGTCGTCGACGAGCACGGTGTCGTCGTAGGCCGCGCGCTGCTCGCGCGTCAACGCGAGTCCCGTACCGACACAGGTCGTGCACCACCCATGCTTGCTGTTATAAGAGAACATGCGCGGATCGAGTTCCGGGTAGCTGGTGCCGCACACCGGGCACGCCCGCTTGACGGAGAGCACCTTAACTTCGCCGACGTGAGCAGTCGTGCCGTTGCTGGTCATCGCATGTTCGAGGCCGTCGAGCGGCGCGAGCAGATGCATCACGCCCTTGCCTGCCTCGAGGGTTTCTTCGAGCAGGCGGCGCAGCTCCGCTTCCTTGTCCGCCGACACGACAATGTCGCCGACGGGCAGCTCGATCGTATGTTCGCGGAATCGGTCGAGCTTCGGCCACGGGTCGGCAGGCACGAACTCGCCATCGACGCGCAGATGCGTATTGCCACGCGCCTTCGCCCACTTCGCGAGATCGGTATAGACACCCTTGCGGTTCACGACGAGCGGCGCGAGCAAGCCGACATGTTCGCCTTTGTGGTCACGCATCAGTTGGGCGACGATCGATTCGACGCTTTGCGACGTGACGGGCGCGCCGTCATGGATGCAGTGCTGGATGCCAAGCTTCACATACAACAGCCGCAGGAAGTGCCACACCTCCGATGTGGTCGCGACGGTGCTCTTGCGGCCGCCGCGCGACAAACGCTGCTCGATTGCGACTGTCGGCGGAATGCCGTACACGGCGTCGACTTCGGGACGGCCAGCCGGCTGCACGATCGAGCGCGCATACGCATTCAGCGACTCCAGATAGCGGCGCTGCCCTTCGTGAAACAGGATGTCGAATGCGAGCGTCGACTTGCCGGAACCCGATACGCCCGTGATCACGTTGAACTTGCCGTGCGGAATGTCGACGTCGAGCGCTTTCAGGTTGTGCTCGCGTGCGTTCACGATGCGCACGACGTCTTCGCCTTCCACTGCGCGCCGCGCGCGCGCCGCATTCAGCGCCGTTTGTAACGGCGTGCCCTGCGTTGCGGCTTCGGCTTTTTCGGCTGCTTCTGTAGGCTCGATGATTTGCCCCATCGCGCCATCGTATTGCACGAGCGCCGCGCCCGTGTGCGAATCGGGGCATCGCTTGACGTCTTCCGGCGTGCCCGCACACACGACGAGGCCGCCACCGTCGCCTCCTTCCGGACCGAGATCGATCAGCCAGTCAGCCGCGCGAATCACGTCGAGGTTGTGCTCGATCACGATCAGCGAATGACCGCCCGCGAGCAGCTTGCCGAATGCCTGCATCAGCTTGGCGATGTCGTCGAAATGGAGACCCGTGGTCGGCTCGTCGAACATGAAGAGACGCGCCGCGCTCGCCTGCTTCGTGCCGCCGCGGGCCGTGCGCGCCTGAGCCGTTTCCGCGAGAAAGCCAGCGAGCTTGAGCCGCTGCGCCTCGCCGCCCGACAGTGTCGGCACCGGCTGCCCGAGCTTCACGTATTCGAGACCGACATCGACGATGGGCTGCAACACGCGCAACACTTCGCCGTCGCCCGCAAACAGGCCGACGGCCTCGTGCACCGTCAGTTCGAGCACGTCGGCGATGCTTAGTTCGCGCCGTTCGCGTTCGATCTTCACTTCCAGCACTTCGGGCCTGTAGCGGCTGCCGTCGCAGTCCGGACAGCGCAGATAGACGTCGCTCAAAAACTGCATTTCGATATGTTCGAAGCCTGAGCCGCCGCAAGTCGGACAACGGCCATCGCCCGAATTGAAGCTGAACACGCCCGCGCCATAGCCGCGTTGCAGCGCGAGCGGCGCCTTCGCGAACAGCTTGCGGATTTCGTCGAACGCGCCGACGTAGCTTGCCGGGTTCGAGCGCGTCGTCTTGCCGATCGGCGACTGATCGACGAACACGGCGTCGCTGATCTGCTCGATGCCCGTCAGGCTTCGGTGAGCGCCCGGCGCTTCCGTGGCCTTGCCGAGTTGCCGCGACAGCGCCGGATTCAACACGTCCTGGATCAGCGTCGATTTGCCCGAGCCCGAAACGCCCGTCACGCACACGAGACGCTGCAACGGAATGTCGACAGTCACATCGCGCAGATTGTGCTGACGCGCGCCTTCCAGCACGATGCGCGGCGTGCTTTCGTCGACGGGTCGTCGCGCCCAGTGCGCCACGTCCGCAACGTGCTTGCGTCCGCCCAGATACTCGCCCGTCAGCGTGCCGGCCGAGCGAATGTCGTTGGGCGTGCCGTCGTAAATGATCGTGCCGCCGCGCTCCCCCGGACCGGGTCCCATGTCGATCAGGCGATCGGCGGCAAGCATCACGGACGGATCGTGTTCGACGACGACGAGCGTATTGCCCGCGTCACGCAGACGTTGCATCGCCTCGACGATCCGGTTCAGGTCGCGCGGGTGCAGGCCAATACTCGGCTCGTCGAGCACGAAGAGCGTCTTGGTCAGCGACGTGCCGAGTGCCGTCGTCAGGTTGATCCGCTGCACCTCGCCGCCTGAAAGCGTGCGGCTCTGGCGATCGAGCGTCAGATAGCCCAGCCCCACATCGCACAGATACTTGAGGCGTGTGCGCACTTCGGCGAGCAGCAATTTCAGCGCGTCGTCGAGCAGTGCGCTCGGCAGCGTGATCTCGTCGAAAAAGCGGCGAATGCGCTCGATGGGCAGCAGCATCAGATCATGGACCGTCAGGCCCGGCAACGCTTCGAGCTGCGCGCGGTTCCAGTCGACGCCGCGCGGCATGAAGCGCTGCGCAGGTTCAAGCACGGCGTCCGCGTTCTGTTTCGAGCCGAGGCGCCACAGCAGCGATTCCGTTTTCAGACGTGCGCCGCCGCATGTCTCGCACGGCGTGTAGCTGCGATATTTCGACAGCAGCACGCGGATGTGCATCTTGTACGCTTTCGATTCGAGGTAGCCGAAGAAGCGCTTCACGCCGTACCACTGCTTCTGCCAGTCGCCATCCCAATCCGGCGAGCCGTTGATGACCCAGTCGCGCTCGGCTTCAGTGAGTTCCGACCACTGCGTGTCGCGACGGATGCCCGCTTTCGCCGAATAGCGCATCAGGTCGTCCTGGCATTCTTTCCACGCCGGTGTCTGCATCGGCTTGATCGCGCCGCCACGCAGCGTCTTGCGTTCGTCGGGGATCACGAGCCCCAGGTCGACGCCGATTACGCGCCCGAAGCCCCGGCAGGTGTCGCACGCACCGTAGGCCGAGTTGAACGAGAACAACGCGGGCTGCGGATCGGCATAGCGCAGGTCGCTGTCGGGATTGTGCAGGCCCGTCGAGAAACGCCAGATTTGCTGCCCAGCCGGCTCGCCTTGCGCGCCTTCCTGCGCCAGCACATAGACGTTCACGCGCCCGCCGCCGCGCTTCAGCGACGCCTCGATCGCTTCGACCACGCGCGCCTTTTCGACCTGGTGGAGACGGAAGCGATCGGCGACGACGTCGAGCACCTTGCGCATACCCGTCGGCGACGGAATTTCGCGCTGTGCCTGGACACGTGTGTAGCCGCTCGCGGAAAGCCATTGCTCGACTTCCGCTTCGCTCGTCGAGTCCGGTAGCTCGACGGGAAACGTGACGACGACACGCGGATCATCACCCGCCGTGCGCGCGCTCAGTTCGGCGTAAATCGTTTCGGGCGAATCGTGGCGAACGGCCTGCGCCGTCTTGCGATCGAACAGCTCGGCAGCGCGCGCGTAGAGCAGCTTCAGATGGTCGTTCAGCTCCGTCATCGTGCCGACCGTCGAACGCGAGCTGCGCACCGGGTTCGTCTGGTCGATCGCGATAGCGGGCGGCACGCCGTCGACGCGGTCGACCTGCGGCCGGTCCATCCGGTCGAGAAACTGGCGGGCATACGCGCTGAAGGTTTCGACATAGCGCCGCTGCCCTTCGGCGTACAGCGTATCGAACACGAGGCTCGACTTGCCCGAGCCCGACGGTCCCGTCACGACGGTCATTTCGCCCGTGCGCAGGTCGAGATCGACGTTCTTCAGGTTGTGCTGGCGTGCGCCTCGAATTCGGATTAGGTTGTTTGAAGCCAAAATATGACCTTAAATCAACGAGTTAAATAATAATTTGAGAGGCGTTGCGCGTCCACGAAATGCACAATAGCGCACTAACGAAATCAGACACTTACAACGGCGTTTTGGATTCATGTCACCGCATATTCTACTGTATATCCATACAGATTTTCGGGCGCGCGCCAAGGCGTCGGGAGAGCCATTGCTGCGCGAGGCCGAGACCAATAACCGGTATTCCTCAGATGAAAAACACGTAGTGGAAACGGCAACATTTGCCACTAGGAACGTAACGCCATAAGCAAACCGGAAACGATTACGCTAAACTCTCGGTATTCTTACAAATACATTTCGAGAGACAACAATAATGAGACAGCATTTGCTGCCCGCGCTTACCTCGTTGCGTTTTTTCGCAGCGGCGGCAATCGTACTTGAGCATTCGATCCCCTATTTTCATCTTGGCGAGGCGTTAGCCGCGAAGTACGTCCTGATCCAGGGCGTCACGTTTTTCTTTGTGCTGTCGGGCTTCATCCTGACGTACCAGTACGGGAACATCAGCGGCATCGGCGAAGGCTTCCGGTTCCTGTTCAACCGCATCGCCAAGATCTGGCCGGCGCACATCATTACGATGCTGGTCTTCTATGCGTTGTTCGTCATGGGCATCGGCATTGCCTATGATCCGCCGATGGAAACGTGGGTGGCCAATGCCGCGCTGTTGCAGGCATGGGATCCTACGCCGTCGGGCTTCTTTGCTTTCAATAGCGTCGCATGGACACTTTCAGTCGAACTGTTCTTCTACGCGGCGTTCCCGGTGCTGACCGCGGACTTCTCGCGCACGTGGAAGGTGAAGCTCGGCGTATCCGCGCTACTAGTGATCTACGCCATGAGCCTCGTCAACACCACGGATGCCACTGGCTTCGATGGTCGAGACAGTCTGTCGGTCGCATCGTGGGTATACATCTGGCCGCCTGCGCACCTCATCGAATTCGTGCTCGGCATGACGGCCGGTCACACGTGGAAGCTCTACGGCCAGCAGTTCGCCGGTAAGTGGATGTCGACGAGCGCCGAAGTAATCGGCGTGCTGCTAATCCTGCTCGGATCGCTAAAGATGCCGGGCCTTGCCTGGCGTCTCGCACACGCAGGGTACATCGACGAAGCGGCGCGCACGTGGATCACAGTGAGCGGCTCGGCACCCTTCTATGCAGTCGGCGTGTTCATGCTCGCGCGCGGTGAAGGGTATGTCGCGCGTGCGCTGTCGGTATGGGCGCTGCGCAAGCTCGGCGAAGTCAGCTTCGCTATGTACCTCGTCCATCAACTGATCGTGCGCGTCCTGCAACTGAATCCGTCGATGATCTGGTGGCCGACTGACTGGACAATGAAAGCGCAGTTCGCGCTCTACTGGGGCGTGACGATCGCGGCCTCGGTCGTGCTATGGTTCGTCGCCGAGCGCTGCATCACGAAGTGGATGAAGGCGCTGCTGAGAGTTAAGAAGCGGGAAGCGCCGACTATCGGAACCCCGGCTTGAGCATCGCTGAGTTTCAATCGAGTAGTGTCGTCTGCTCCGGGCCTTCCTCTGACTGCTGTTTTGGCTTTCGCGGGGGCAGCGGGAATGGCTCGGCGTGCATCGCTTCGGCCGGATAGAGATTCAGAAACGATCGCGCCTCGTCGGTCGAACGGCAGTACAGCCAGTCGCCGTACTCGGTCGGAGGAACGATTACGACTGAACGCTTTTCATCGCCCGGCTTGTGGAAACGATTCATAAGCGAGTGCTCAGCCGAGTTGACCGTCAATATGGTGAACGCCAAAGTCTGCGACCCATCGACCTCCTTCCATGAACGCCACAGGCCCGCGATCGCAAGCGGATCGCCGTTCGCCATGCCGATCTTCGCGCGTACCGGCTTTCCAGTTTCATAATTCGGCTCGAAGAACGTCCGGCATGGAATTAGGCATAGCTGCAGGCTCTTCCACGCGCCGCTGAAGTTCCGCTTCTGCTCAATCGACTTGGTCTGAAGTGAAGGGAGCCCCGAAAGGGGCTTTCTTCGCACCGTTTCTCAAACAATGGAGTGCACTATGTTGCGTTACCCAGCCCTGTTCGAACCGGATGGCGATGGCTTCGCGGTGTCGTTTCGGGACATCCCGGAGGCATTGACGAGCGGCGAGACGATGGAAGAAGCCCGCGCAATGGCCGCCGACGCGCTTCTGGCGGCAATGGACTTCTATTTCGAGGATAGGCGCCCTGTGCCAACGCCGTTGAAGGCAAAACGGGGCGAAGAGTTGGTCGCGCTGCCCGCCAGCGTGTCGGCGAAGGTGTTGCTTCTGAACGAAATGATCGCGCAGAAGGTGACACCTTCAGACCTTGCGCGACGGCTTGGCACAAGTCCACAGGTCGTAAATCGCATCGTCGACATCAAGCATGCGACGAAAATCGACACGATCGCAGAGGCGTTGGAAGCCCTCGGCAGGCAGCTCGAGATCGCGGTAGTGTGATTGACACGCAGCGGATCCTGGCGGAGGAATGGAAAATGCGGACGACCACGATGACCTTGTACGCGGCAATAGTCGAAGTGCTTTCGATCCCTGCATTGCGATGAAGGCATCTGCGATTGCAGCGGAAATAAAACAGGATCGGATCGTTCCGACGTTTGCGTCGAAAAAGAAAAAACCCGGCGAAGCGCCGGGTTCGAATGGCCGTCCCCCACAGCCCTCGGGCGAAGGCTGATCGGCCGCTTACCACACGCCATCTGGCACCCTTGCGGCGGTCGAATGCGCATCGACGATGGTCTTCGTCTGGTTCGCCCCCCGGCGGACCAAGAAGCGTCGGACGACTACTCGCAGCACCGACAGCATCGTCCGAACGCGGAAATACTCTATGAGCGCAGCCTTAACGGAAACTTAAAGCGGCGGGGTGCGCTCGGTCGAATGCGGGATGTCGCGCAGAGGTGGATCGAATTTGCTGCTTCGCCGATGGAAGTTGCCCAGACGCTGCCTATCATTCTTTGAAGCGAGCTTTAGAGCGCCACGGTGGCGGCACGGAATGTTGGATAACGTAAGACGAATCCGCGCCCGATGCAGGCTCCCATGCGCCGCATGCGGCGGCGTCTGTCGCGGTGACGGCTTGCCACTGGCCGGCACCGTCGCGAGTCGAGTGGAGGTCTCCAATGAAGTTCATTGTTCAGTGGAACGGGCAGCCAACGGCGCAACAGTCGGCCATCGAACGTTTCATGAAAACGGGCGGCGCCTTGCCACCCGATGGCATCAAGATGCTCGGACGATGGCATTCGATCGGCGAGCTGAGCGGGTGCGCGATCATCGAGGCGGAAAACACCGCGCCCATGGCGGCGTGGATGCTGCAGTGGGGCGATATCTTTGAGTTCACCATCACGCCCGCTGTCACCGACGAGGAGCTCGGAGCGGCGCTGGGAGCGTATCAGGCTCAGGCGGGGAAGTGAGGCGGCGATGCCTTGTCCGCTGACGGCTTTGAGAGCATGCGCAGGGCGACGACGATGGCAGGGATGTTAATCAGGATACCGATGCACTTGCGTCTTCTCGTTCTATAGATGCCTACTGACGGCGACGACCGATACAAAGAAAAAAAGGACTTACGGCTTGCACCGTAAGTCCTTTTGTCCATCTGGTCGGGGCGAGAGGATTTGAACCTCCGACCACCTGCACCCCATGCAGGTACGCTACCAGGCTGCGCTACGCCCCGAAAGCGTGAAAGTATAACAGACACTTCACGCGAATAGAACTGCAACAATCGACAACCGCAATAAATTCTTCAATGTCCGAGCAGGTCGATCACCTGCAACAACTCCTTGCGCAACTGATCGACGTCGACGGTGGCGGTGGTCGGCTGCACAACCGTCCCTTCGACGACCTCGCCCTCGCCTTCCGCACCCTGCACGGGCCCATGCGAATCGAGCCGGTTGCGCGCACCGTTGATCGTGAAGCCCTGCTCGTACAACAACTCGCGGATCCGCCGGATCAGCAGCACTTCATGATGCTGATAGTACCGCCGATTGCCCCGGCGCTTCACTGGACGCAACTGCGTGAACTCCTGCTCCCAATACCGCAGCACATGTGGCTTCACGCCGCACAATTCGCTCACTTCACCGATCGTGAAGTAGCGCTTCGCGGGAATCGGAGGCAAGACGACTTTTTCCATCGTCGCTGTCATCGTCAGTTAGCGGTCGGTTAAACCGTCGTAGTGGTTGCGCGGGGCGCGCGATGCGATCAACGCGCGAAGCTCTCTTCGACGCCGTTCTCAACCAGCGCCTTCAGCTTTTGACTTGCATGGAACGTCACGACGCGGCGCGCGGCGATAGGAATCGCCTCGCCCGTTTTCGGATTTCTGCCGGGACGCTGCGGCTTGTCGCGCAACTGGAAGTTGCCGAAGCCGGACAGCTTCACGCTGTCGCCGCTCTCGAGCGCGTCGCGAATCACCTCGAAGAACGCCTCGACCATGTCCTTCGCTTCCCGCTTGTTGAGCCCGACATTGTCGAACAGCAGCTCGGCAAGTTCAGCCTTGGTGAGCGTCGGTGCTTCGGCCGACGCGCTGGAGGTCGATGAAGGAATATCGCGAATCATGGCGCTACGTTGCGCCGAAAGAAGGGCTTCGAAATCACTCGAGTTCATTTCATTCATATCTGTCAAATGGCGCGTCAACCACAACGGAACATGCGGAGCAACCGTTATCGGTTATCCGCGCAACCGGGCGCCATACACTCGAGCAAGACGATCCACCAAAGTCTGAATGGCCAAATCGACCGTTTCATCCTGAAGGGTCCCACCAGTATCTTGCAAGGTTACACGGAACGCAAGGCTTTTCTCGTGCGCCGCCAGCCCGCCGGAAGTATTTGATTTTGCACGAAATTCATCGAAAAGCGCAACCCTTTGAATGGTCTTGCATGCGTCTTCGGACAACGCCTTTTGCATCTCGTCGAAGAGCGCCTGGACCTCGATTTTCTGGTCCACAACGATCGCGATATCGCGCCGTACCGGCGGGAATTTCGGTACTTCCGTCGGAGTCGGCAGCGCGCGTTGCATCAGAGCTTCCGCGTCGACTTCAAACAGAATCGGCGCATGCGGCAGATCGTACTTCTGCATCCAGCGCGGATGCAGTTCGCCGATCCAACCGATTGCGTGGCCATCGAGCTCGACACGCGCGCTGCGTCCCGGATGCAGCGCCGGATGCTCCGCCTTCACGAAGCGCGCGACGGCAGGCGCAAGCAGCGCTTCGAGATCGCCCTTCACATCGAAGAAATCGACGGCACGTGTCGTCGCGCCCCACTGCTCTTCGACGACGGGACCATACGCGAGCGCGCCGATCATCTTGGGCTGCGCGAAGCCTTCGACAGCGAGTTCACCCGCCTTGACGGACGTGTCCTGCAGGAACACGCGCCCCGCTTCGAACACGCGGATACGATCCGCGCGACGGTTCAGGTTATGGCGCAGCACGTTGATCAAGCTGCCGAACAGCGACGTGCGCATCACCGACAACTGGCTCGCAATCGGATTCAGCAGGCGCACCGGGTTGTCGTCGCCGGCGAAATCCTGTTCCCATTCGGCATCGACGAAGCTGAAGTTCACCGTTTCCGCGTAGTCGCGCGCGGCCAGCGCATGACGCAGCGCATGGATCGAACGCTGCGTCTCGTTCGTGCGGCGCATTTCGCTGCGCGCGACGGGCGGGCGCGCCGGAATCTTCTCGAAGCCGTAAATGCGCGCGACTTCTTCGATCAGGTCTTCTTCGATTTCGATATCGAAGCGATACGGTGGCGGCGTCACGAGGAAGTCGTCGCCTTCGCGCTCGAACGGCAGGCCGAGGCGCGTGAAGATCTGCGCGATCTCATCGGCGCAGACCGCAACGCCAATGATGCGGTTCGCGCGCGCGACCCGCATCTTGACGGGCTCACGCTTCGGCACATTGACAATCTGGTCGTCGACGGGACCGGCCTCGCCGCCGCAGATATCGAGGATCAGTTGCGTGATGCGCTCGATATGCTCGACGGTTGTCGAGTAATCGACGCCGCGTTCGAAGCGATGACCCGCATCCGTCGAGAAGTTGTAGCGGCGCGAGCGGCCGCGAATGCTATCGGGCCACCAGAATGCCGCTTCGAGATAGATGTTCGTGGTTTCGAGCGTGACTGCCGTGCTGTCGCCGCCCATGATGCCCGCGAGGCTTTCGATATGGCGGTCGTCGGCGATCACGCCAACCGTCTCGTCCACTTCGACCGTGTTGCCGTTCAGCAGCTTGAGCGACTCGCCGCGCTTGCCCCAGCGCACGTCCATGCTGCCGTGGATCTTGTCCAGATCGAAAACATGCGACGGACGGCCGAGTTCGAGCATCACGTAGTTCGAGATGTCGACGAGCGCGGTAATGCTTCGTTGACCGGAACGTTCGAGGCGTTCGACCATCCACGCCGGCGACTTCGCGCGCGCATTGACGCCGCGAATCACGCGCCCGGAGAAACGGCCGCACAAATCCGGCGCCGAGATCTTCACGGGCAGCGTTTCGTTCAGCTTCACTTCGACGGGCTTGATGTCCAGCGGACGCAGCGGCGCGCCCGTGATTGCAGCCGTCTCGCGCGCGACGCCCAACACCGACAGGCAATCGGCCTTGTTCGGCGTCAGCTTGATTTCGAAGACGGTGTCGTCGAGATTCAGCGTTTCACGAATGTCCTGGCCAATCGGCGTATCTTCCGGCAGGATCAACAGGCCGCTATGATCGTCCGACAGCTTCAGTTCGCGCGCCGAGCACAGCATGCCCTCGCTCTGCACGCCACGCAGCTTCGACAGCTTGATCGCGAACGGCGCGCCGCCCTCTTCCGCAGGCGGCAACTGCGCGCCCACCAGCGCAACGGGCACCTTGATGCCGGGCGCCACGTTCGGCGCGCCGCACACGATGTTCAGCGTCGAGCCCGTGCCGGCGTCGACCTGACACACGTTGAGCTTGTCGGCGTCCGGGTGCTTGACGACTTCGAGCACGCGGCCCACCACGATCTTCGACGTCGGCGGCGCAGCGGGGCGCAGGTCTTCGACTTCGAGACCGGCCATCGTCAGGGCGTGCGACAGCTCTTGCGTCGTCAGTTGCGGATCGACAAAGGTTCTGAGCCAGGATTCCGGGAATTGCATGGTTCTGTACGTTCTAAACAGGTTGTGTCCGCATCCGGCCGATACATCGGCACCGGGCCGGAAGCGCTGTTTGCGGCGCGGCAGTCATGATGCTGGACGCCGGGCCGCTCTCGTAGCGTGCTTGAAGCTTGAGCCTGATGGCGCTTGCGCTCAGGCTCTCGTTGCGTCAGGCGAACTGGCGCAGGAAACGCAGATCGTTTTCAAAGAACAGACGCAGGTCCTGAACGCCATAGCGCAGCATGGTCAGACGCTCGAGGCCGCTGCCAAACGCAAAGCCGATATAACGCTCCGGGTCGAGGCCCATGTTGCGGATGACCGTCGGATGAACCTGGCCCGAGCCCGAAATTTCGAGCCACTTGCCGGCGTTCTTGCCCTGCTCGAACATCATGTCGATCTCGGCCGACGGCTCGGTGAACGGGAAATACGAAGGGCGGAAGCGCACGAGAATATCGTCGCGCTCGAAGAATTTCTTGAGGAAATCGGTGTAGACGCCCTTCAGGTCGGCGAAGCTGATGTTCTCGTCGATCCACAGGCCTTCCACCTGGTTGAACATCGGCGAGTGCGTCGCGTCGCTATCGACACGGTACGTGCGGCCCGGCACGATCACCTTGATGGGCGGCGTGTTGGTGCGCGCGTAGCGGACCTGCATCGGGCTGGTATGCGTGCGCAAGAGCAGCGGGCGGTCTTCGGCGTCCTTGCCGTCGACGTAAAAGGTATCTTGCATCGAACGCGCCGGATGGTTCTCCGGGCTGTTCAGCGACGTGAAGTTGTACCAGTCGGTTTCGATCTCCGGGCCGTCGGCGACATCAAAGCCGATCGTGCGGAAGATCTGCTCGACGCGCTCCCACGTGTGCATCACGGGGTGCAGGCTGCCCGTGCCCATGCCGCGGCCGGGCAGCGTGACGTCGATGGCTTCAGCGGCAAGACGCTGGTTCAGCAGGGCGTCGGCCAGCGCCTGACGGCGCGCCGTCAGCGCGGCTTCGACCTGCTGCTTGGCGATGTTGATCCGCGCGCCTTCCGTCTTGCGCGCTTCGGGATCGAGCTTGCCCAGCCCCTTCAACAGTTCCGTCAGGGCACCCGACTTGCCGAGAAAGCGTGCCTTCTCGTTTTCGAGCGTGGTGACGTCGGAGGCTTGTTCAAAGGCGCTTTGCGCGTCGGCGACAATCTGGTCCAGATCCATTGATCCCATCTTTTCAACGTCAGTATTCAATCGAAGTAAAACTGGCTCGACCAACAAAAAAGGGGCTCGGTGAGGAGCCCCGTTTTTGTTGCAGCGTCACCGAGACTACCGGACTGTTCGCTGCAACGAACCACGCAGTACTAGATGCTAACAGCGCAATCAGGCTGCGACGGCGGCTTTCACCTGCTTGACGATCGCAGCAAAAGCAGCCTTGTCGAACACAGCCATGTCGGCCAGCACCTTGCGGTCGAGTTCGATCGACGCCTTCTTCAGGCCGTTGATGAACACGCTGTACGTCATGTCGTGCTGACGCACCGCCGCGTTGATACGCGTGATCCACAGCGCGCGGAACACACGCTTCTTGTTGCGGCGATCGCGGTAGGCGTACTGACCTGCGCGCATGACCGCCTGCTTGGCGATGCGATAGACGTTATTGCGGCGGCCGCGGTAACCCTTGGCCAGATTGATGATCTTCTTATGGCGGGCCCGTGCGGTAACCCCACGTTTGACTCGAGGCATGTTTCGCTCCTATGAGTGTCGGTTAAGGGGTTAGGCGAACGGCAGCATCGCACGTACGGAGTTCAGATCGGAATCGTGAACTGCCGTGGCGCCGCGCAGGTGACGCTTATTCTTGGTGGTCTTCTTGGTAAGAATGTGGCGCTTGAAGGCTTGACCGCGCTTGACGGTACCGCCCGGACGAACCACGAAGCGCTTTGCAGCGCTCTTCTTGGTCTTCATCTTCGGCATGACAACTACTCCATTATTTGATGGACATGGGTGTGCGGTCGGCTCAGAAAGCCCTCACCCGCCCTTCGAAACCCACTCCACTTGGTATGCAGCAAGCCTGAACCACTGGCCGCTGCTTTTCGGGAAAACGCCCGCTGTACAACAGGACGCGGTCGACTTTCCGAAATCTGCTTCGCACGCGCCGCATCACCACGACGCGCGACTTTCAAACATTCCGACAAATTCCGACAAACAAGCCGCACATCATAGTGCGGCGGATGTCTGCTTACTTCTTTTTCTTCGGCGCCAGCACCATGATCATCTGGCGGCCTTCCATCTTGGGCATTTGCTCGACCTGACCGACTTCATCCAGATCGGTGCGCAGACGTTCGAGCATGCGCATGCCGATTTCCTGGTGAGCCATTTCGCGGCCACGGAAACGCAACGTGATTTTCGTCTTGTCGCCATCTTCGAGGAAGCGGACAAGGTTACGCAGCTTGACGTTGTAGTCACCGTCATCCGTACCCGGCCGGAATTTGACTTCCTTGACCTGGATGACCTTCTGCTTGAGCTTGGCCTCGTGCTGCTTCTTTGCTTCCTGGTACTTGAACTTGCCGTAGTCCATCAGGCGGCAGACAGGCGGAACCGCTTGCGGCGCGATTTCGACCAGATCCACATCCTGCTGTTCCGACAAGCGGAAAGCTTCAGCGAGTTTTACGATGCCGAGCGGTTCGTTGTCGACTCCGACCAGACGCACTTCGGGCGCAGTGATTTCACCGTTGATGCGATGCGACGACTTATCAGTAGCGATGTTACGTTTCCTCTAAAGATTAAAAAAACGAGCCGCGCTGCCAGGTGGTTTAGTTGAACGTCTGTACGTCCTGACGCAGACGCTCGCTGAAGGCATCGACGGACATCACGCCCAGATCGACGCCGCCACGGGCACGCACGGCTACCGTTTGTGCATCACGCTCCTTGTCGCCGACGACCAGC
This sequence comes from Paraburkholderia phymatum, assembly GCF_040965635.1. Classification (GTDB taxonomy): domain Bacteria; phylum Pseudomonadota; class Gammaproteobacteria; order Burkholderiales; family Burkholderiaceae; genus Paraburkholderia; species Paraburkholderia phymatum_B. The sequence continues at coordinate 60,432 of NZ_JBFRCH010000005.1, read as the reverse complement.
AAATACGGCACCTTTTCAAGCGTGTGCTCGCGTATTTTATAGCTAATCTTCTCATTGCGCAAATCGGCCTCCACTCTAACCCCTTGTTTTTGCAACGATTGAGCCAGAGATTGAGCGTATTCCGCCTGACTTTCGGCGATATTCATCACGACGACCTGCATCGGCGCCAGCCACACAGGCATTGCACCAGCATGGTGCTCAATCAGAATGCCGAGGAAGCGCTCCATTGATCCGACGATTGCCCGGTGCAGCATGATCGGCCGGCGCCGGCTGTTGTCTTCTGCCACGTACTCGGCGCCCAGACGCTCCGGCAGCACCATGTCGAGTTGCAGCGTGCCGCACTGCCACGAGCGGCCGAGCGCGTCCTTGATGTGATATTCGACCTTCGGACCGTAGAACGCGCCCTCGCCCGGCAATTCTTCCCACGTCACGCCGCAAGCGGTCAGCGCGTCGCGCAGACCCTGCTCGGCACGATCCCAGATTTCGTCCGTGCCCGCACGCGCGTCGGGGCGTAGCGACAGCTTGATCTCGACATTGTCGAAGCCGAAATCCTTATAGACGCTCATCGCCAGCGTGTTGAAAGCAATCGATTCGCTGATGAACTGGTCTTCCGTACAGAAGATGTGCGCATCGTCCTGGACGAATCCGCGCACGCGCATCAGACCATGCAGCGCGCCCGACGACTCGTTGCGATGGCACGAACCGAACTCCGCATAGCGCAGCGGCAGATCGCGATACGAGCGCAAGCCGTGATTGAACACCTGCACGTGGCCCGGGCAGTTCATCGGCTTGATCGCGTAGTCGCGCTTTTCCGACTCGGTCGTGAACATGTTTTCACGATAGTTCTGCCAGTGACCCGACGCCTCCCACAGCGAGCGGTCCATGATCATCGGCGTCTTGATCTCGAGATAGCCCGCCTCGTTCACGCGACGGCGCATGTACTGCTCGACCTGCTGCCACAACGTCCAGCCGCGCGGATGCCAGAACACCATGCCCGGCGACTCGTCCTGCATGTGGAACAGGTCCAGTTGCTTGCCGAGCTTGCGGTGATCTCGCTTTTCAGCCTCTTCGAGCATGTGCAGATAGGCGTCCTGGTCTTCCTTCTTCGTCCAGGCCGTGCCATAGATGCGCTGCAACTGCTCGTTCTTCGAATCGCCGCGCCAGTACGCGCCCGCGACCTTCATCAGCTTGAAGACCTTCAGCTTGCCCGTCGACGGCACGTGCGGGCCGCGGCACAGATCCGTGAAGCCGCCGTGCGCGTATAGCTTGATTTCGTCGCTGGCGGGAATCGATTCGATGATCTCGGCCTTGTACTTTTCGCCGATGCTCTTGAAGTACTCGACGGCCTCATCGCGCGACACGACGCGGCGCGATACCGGTTCGTCCTTCTTCGCCAGCTCCTGCATGCGCTTTTCGATCTTCTCGAGATCTTCGGGCGTGAAGGGACGGCTATACGAAAAGTCGTAGTAGAAGCCATTGTCGATCACCGGCCCGATCGTCACCTGCGCTTCCGGAAAGAGATCCTTCACCGCGTAAGCGAGCAGGTGTGCCGTCGAGTGGCGAATGATGTCGAGACCGTCTGCGTCCTTGTCCGTGACAATCGCGAGCGACACGTCGTGGTCGATCAGCGCGGACGTATCGACCAGTTCGCCGTCGATCTTGCCGCCGAGCGCAGCCTTCGCGAGACCGGGGCCAATCGATGCAGCCACTTCGGCGACAGTCACCGGGTGCTCGTACTGTCGAACGGAACCATCGGGCAGTCGTATCGAAACCATTGCGTTCTCCGTAATGCCGGCAGGCGGCGGCACATGCAACAAGCGCTAAAGACAAAAAAAAATGCGGCCCCGCTTTCGAGGGGCCGCATTCACATTTCTGCAAACTACCGCAAACAACAAGGGCGAAAGTGGTCCTCGACTAGCGTCGCTCCGAAACGGTTCCGGTCAACGTTCGCGGTGTCATAACCATGTTCGCCTGGTTCGCTCTTTACGCCGAAGCGTTCATTGCTACTTGCGTTTGCGAAACCTCGGCAAGCCGAAGTTTCAGATTCGTTGGTAGGCTCGATTGGACTCGAACCAACGACCCCCACCATGTCAAGGTGGTGCTCTAACCAGCTGAGCTACGAGCCTAGAGAGACGAGATTATATGGAGCACAGAGAAAGTTGGCAAGCGTTTTTATGCGTCGGCACCAAAATTTCTCTGCGCATACGCACGCGCACGACAACGGAAATCACGAGCGCATTGTCGACGGCTTCACTTGCGCGTTGCCCTGACGACGCCAGCCACTTCACCCAGCATCGCGCACGCGCGCTGGATCTGCGCGGCACTCGACACTTCCACGGTGAACTGCATGAACGCCGCGTTGCGCCGTGACTGCGACTTCACGCCGATCACATTCATCTTCTCGCGCGCAAAGACTTCGGAAATGTCGCGCAGCAGGCCCTGCCGGTCGGTTGCCTCGATCGACAGGTCGACGGGATACACCGACTTGCCGCGCCCGCTCATCACATCGGCGGACCAGGCGGTTTGCAGCACACGCTCCGGCGCGCGCTCGGCCATACGCCGGAACGTCGGGCAGTCACTGCGATGAATCGACATGCCTTTGCCGCGTGTCACGAAACCGGCGATGTCATCGGGCGGCGCCGGACGGCAGCAACGCGCAAGCTGCGTCAGCAAAGCATCGACGCCGACGACGAGCACGCCCGTCGACGCGCCATGCGCGACGCTTGCGCCGCTACTGCGCTTCTCGAACTGCTCGGGCGCCTCGACGACAGGCTCGGCGGGCGGCGCATCGCTGAGCGCCTGTTCGACGAGCCGCAAGCTGAACTCTTCCTTGCCGACCACCGAGAACAGATCCTCGGGTGACTTGAAGCCGAGCTTCGCCGCCAGCTGATCGAGACTGACGGATGTCTTGCCCTCGCGCTGCAAAGTCTTTTCGACCATCGCGCGCCCCGTCGCGACGTTCTCCTGCGCCTCGACGGCATTGAACCACGCCCGCACCTTTTGGCGCGCGCGGCTGCTTTGCAGGTAGCCGAGTTGCGGATTGAGCCAGTCGCGCGACGGACCGCCCTCCTTGACGGCGACGACCTCGACCGTCTGCCCGTTCTGCAAAGGCGTATTCAACGGCACCATCGCGCCATCGACGCGCGCCCCGCGGCAACGATGCCCCAGTTCGCTATGCAGGTGATACGCGAAGTCGAGCGGCGTCGAGCCCTGCGGCAACGGAATCACGCGCGCCTGTGGCGTGAGCGTGTAGATGTGATCGTCGTCGAGCGTTGCCTGGCGCAACTGCTCCCATGGCTTCGCCGCGCCCTTGTCGCCGTGCTTGCCTTCGGACACGTCGTCTTTCCACGCAAGCAGTTGACGCAGCCACGCAATCTTCTCGTCGTATTTCTCGCTCGCGCTGAACTGGCCGCCATAACCGCGCGTGCCCGCTTCCTTGTAGCGCCAGTGCGCGGCCACGCCGTATTCGGCGAACCGATGCATCTCCTGTGTGCGGATCTGCACTTCGAACGCGCGACCGTCGTCGCCGATCACCACCGTATGCAACGACTTGTAGCCGTTCGGCTTGGGCCGCGAGATGTAGTCGTCGAATTCCCTCGGCACAGGCTGCCACAGGTTGTGCACGATGCCGAGCACCGTGTAGCAATCCTTGATGTCGGGCACGATAACTCGAAACGCGCGCACGTCGTAAAGCTCGGAGAAGTCGAGCTCCTTGCCGCGCATCTTGCGCCAGATGCTGTAGATGTGCTTCGGCCGGCCGCTCACTTCGGCATCGATGTGCGCGGCCGCCAGCTCCCGCTGCAGCCGCGCGATCGCTTCGGCGACATAGGTTTCGCGTTCGACGCGCTTCTCGTCGAGCAGCTTCGCGATGCGCTTGTACGTCTGCGGCTCTTCGAAGCGGAACGCGAGATCTTCGAGCTCCCACTTCAGTTGCCAGATGCCGAGGCGATTCGCGAGCGGCGCGTAGATGTCGAGCGTCTCGCGCGCCACGTCGGGCGACGGCGTGATCTTCGCTGCCGCGTAATAGCGCATCGATTGCAGCCGCGACGCGAGCCGGATCAGCACGACGCGAATGTCCTGCGCGAACGCGAGCAGCATCTTGCGCAGCGCTTCGACCTGCGCGCGGCGCGCGGCCTGCGCGTCGCGGCCCGCCTCGGGCATCGCGTTCTGCGCGGCGCGCATGCTCACGGTGCCGAGGCGCAACAGCTTGCGCACGTCGCTCACCAGTTGCGCGACTTCTTCGCCGAAGTTGTCGGCGATGGTTTGCTCCGGATTCTCGAGATGCGGCGTCAGCGAAAACAGCGCCGCCGCCAGCACGGCCGGCGGATCGACGTTGAGCGTGCGCATGATGGAAGCCGTGCCCGCCGCATGATCGGCGAGCAACTCACCCGACGACAGCCGCGCGCCACGCGCGTGCTCGCGCACGAACGCAAGCGCGTCGTCGAAGGACGGCGTCGGGTTCGGAGCGGTCGTGACGGTGTCGCTATTCATCGTGCAGCGGGCCCGCGGCTCGCGCGGGCGAATGAGGCCAATGCAAATGCCTGAAACGTAGGTTGCGTGTGTCGCGTATTTCGCGCGTGTGGCCCGTATCAGCTGCGCTGGGCGGCGACCACGACCACTTCGACCAGGCACTTCGGATTCGCGAGCTTCGCTTCGACGGTTGCGCGCGGCGGCGTGTTGCCTTGCGCGACCCACTCGTCCCATACGGCGTTCATGCCGGCGAAGTCCGCCATGTCCGCGATGTAGATCTGAGCCGAAAGCAGATGCGCCTTGTCGCTGTTGACTTCACCGAGCAGACGGTCGATGTGGCCGAGCACTTCGCGCATTTGGCCGACGATGTCCTGATCGGTGTCCTCGGCAATCTGGCCAGCCAGATAAACCGTGCCGTTATGCACAGCGGTTTCCGAAAGACGCTTGCCGACGTGATGACGAATGACTGCCATGAAATTTCCTGTCCATTGTGAATGAGGAGTGAAACGACGCTATGCGGGGTTCGTTTTGCACGCGCTGTGCGCGATGCGCCGATCGCGATCGAACAGCGGTCAACCTAAGCCCGCGGCCAATCTCATATTATGACGCGTCGGCGCTATTTCCGATGAAGAACCGTTTCGCAATATCGATCTGATCTGCGGAAAGAAAGGCCGGCGCATGGCCTACGCCGGGGATTTCGATGCTCGACACATTGCGTCCCTTCTCGATCATCTTCGCGACGGTTTCACGGGACAGCAGATCCGATCGCTCGCCTCGCACGACGAGCACGGGCCCTTCCGTCGATGCAAGCGACTGCCACAACGCCGCCTCGCCGAGTGCCGTCAGTTCGGGCGTTGTCTGCGTGAACGGCTCCGCGATGCGCGGATCGTAGCGAAAGCGCCAGGCGCCATCGCGCTCGTGCACGAGCGGCGTGTTGATCTCGCGCCATTCGTCCCGCGTGAGCGGCCCGAACGATTGAGCGAGCAACGCGGCGTGATCGATCGCTTCCTGCTGCGTGTCGAACGACACTGGCTGCCCGAGATAGTTGCCGATGCGCTCGATGGCGACGGGTTCTACATGCGGGCCGACATCGTTGACGATCATCTTGCGTATCGGCGAGTCCTTCAGCCCGGCGAACGCCATGCCGATCAGCCCGCCCATCGAGGTGCCGAACCAGTCCACAGTCTCGACGCCGAGCCGCGCGATCAGCGTGACCATATCGCCGACGTATTGCGGGATGCCATAGTAAATGGGATTGGCGAGCCACGAAGACAAGCCACGCCCGGCCACATCCGGACATACGACGCGATACACAGGCGACAGCGCCGCCGCGAGCCGGTCGAAGTCGCGTCCGGAGCGCGTCAGCCCATGCACGCACACGAGCACGCGGGGGTTATCCGGCGCGCCCCATTCGGTGTACGCGATGCGATGCAGCCCCGCGGGACTCGCGCATTGCACATAGCGCTGACGGGGCACGGTGGTGTCGACAACGGGCGAAACGGCAACAGGCGTAGCGGTCATCAGAGTTCCCTCGATCGAAAGGCTGCAGCGTGCATGAAAGGCGCACGGAACACGATCGATTCTAAACCGCTTCGTCTCGCGCGCTCATCGGCGTAAAGGCATAGGACGAAAGCACGAAGCCAGCAAGCGCGGGCCTCAATACATAGGGCAAAAAGGAACGGGCGCGACTCGCATCGCGCCCGCTTTTCGACAACCGCTTTCGACGCACGGTCGAACGAAGAGACTCAGCTCACCGCGCTCGTATCGAGCGGCGCGCCCGTCTTCGCCTTGATCTCGTCGACGGTCACACCGTCAGCCAGTTCGACCAGCTTCAGGCCGCCATCGACCACGTCGATCACGCCAAGGTCCGTGATGATCCGATCGACCACGCCCACGCCCGTCAGCGGCAGCGTGCATTCTTCGAGAATCTTGTGCTGGTCGCCCTTCGCGACGTGCTCCATCAGCACGACGACGCGCTTGACGCCCGCCACCAGATCCATCGCGCCGCCCATGCCCTTGATCATCTTGCCGGGGATCATCCAGTTCGCCAGATCGCCCTTCTTGCTGATCTGCATGGCGCCGAGGATCGCCAGGTTGATGTGGCCGCCGCGAATCATCGCGAACGAATCGGCCGACGAGAAGATCGACGAGCCCGGCAGCGTCGTCACCGTCTGCTTGCCGGCGTTGATCAGGTCCGCGTCCACTTCCTCTTCGTACGGCGACGGGCCGATGCCGAGCAGGCCGTTCTCCGACTGAAGCCACACTTCCATGCCTGCGGGCACGTGATTGGCGACGAGCGTCGGCAGGCCGATGCCGAGGTTCACATAAAAGCCGTCTTGCAGCTCCTGCGCCGCGCGCGCGGCCATCTGGTTACGATTCCAAGCCATGTTTACTCTCCTTTCGCGCGGACGATGCGTTGTTCGATGCGTTTTTCCGGGTGCGCGTTGAGCACGAGGCGCTGCACGAAGATGCCCGGCGTGTGGATCGCGTCCGGATCGAGTTCGCCCGTCTCGACGATCTCTTCGACTTCCGCGACCGTGATCTTGCCTGCCATTGCGCACATCGGATTGAAGTTGCGCGCGGTGCGGCGATAGATCAGGTTGCCCGACTTGTCCGCCTTCCACGCCTTGACGAGCGCGACATCCGCCGTCAGCGACGGTTCGAGCACGTAGTGGTTGTCGCCGAACTGGCGCGTTTCCTTGCCTTCCGCGATGACGGTGCCGAAGCCCGTGTTCGTGAAGAACGCCGGAATGCCCGCGCCGCCCGCGCGCAGCTTTTCGGCGAGCGTGCCCTGCGGCGTGAATTCCAGCTCGAGTTCGCCCGCCAGATACTGGCGCTCGAATTCCTTGTTCTCGCCGACGTACGACGAGATCATCTTCCTGATCTGGCGCGTTTCCAGCAGCAGGCCGAGGCCGAAGCCGTCGACACCCGCGTTGTTGCTGATGCAGGTGATGCCCTTCACGCCGGAGTCGCGCAGGGCGGCGATCAGCGCTTCAGGAATGCCGCACAGGCCAAAGCCGCCGACGGCGAATGTCTGCCCGTCCTTGACGATGCCTTCGAGCGCGGCAGCCGCGCTTGCGTAGACTTTATTCATCAGTGTGTCCCTTCCTTGATTGGATACCCGAAATTGGGATCGATGCGACGCCGTTCTTGTGTCGACTCGCGCCCGCTCCTGCTCGCCGGTGCACTTGCACGAGCCGGCTGCCGGGGCGCTGCGGGCACAGCCCGAAACGTCATTCTAGTCATCTGCGGCGAACGGTGGCGCGATGCGGATAAACCTCGCCGCGCCAGCCGCGCATCTTGTGATGTGCCGAAAGGGTACGATGCGGCGGTGTTGCGGCACAATACGCAAAAATACATAAGTAATCGCACCCTCTGATTTCATGCCCGCACTGGATTACCAAACCGCTTTTCACCTTGCGCCGATCGGCCTCGTGCTGTCGCGCGAGCGGATCATCGAAGACTGCAACGAGCAGGTCGCCGCGATCTTCCGCCGTTCGCGCGAGTCGTTGCTGGGGCAATCGTTCGCGGTGCTGTATCCGTCGCCGGATGAGTTCGAGCGCATCGGCGAGCGCATCCCGCCCATCATGACGGCGCAAGGCAGCTACGCCGATGACCGCATCATGAAGCGCGCGAACGGCGAGCTGTTTTGGTGCCATGTGACGGGGCGCTCACTCGATCTTTCGGTGCCGCATGCAGCGGGCGTCTGGACCTTCGAGGATCTGAGCGCGACGCGGCGCGTCGCCGTCGAGCTGACGCCGCGCGAGCGCGAGATCGCCGCGCAACTGGTGACAGGAAAGACGAGCAAGCAGATCGGCCGGATTCTCGACATCAGCCCGCGGACAGTGGATGTCTACCGCGCGCGGCTGATGCGCAAATACGGTACGGGCAACGCGACTGAACTGCTGCAGCGCCTGCTCGGCAATTGACTTTCGACCGGAAGGAAGCGCTCGCTGCGGGAGCCGGCGCGCATCGAACGGGAAGGTAAGGGTCAGGCCTTGACGAGCCGGGCGCTTTCGATGGTCGTGCGCAGCAGGTCGGGAAGCGGCGCCGATTTGCCTGCCGCGTAGTCGATCCAGACGCACTTCGCGGAGCCGCGCGCGTAAAGCGTGCCGGGGTCGTCGGCGCGGAAGAGCTCGAAGCGCGTATCGAAACTGCTGCGGCCCGGCGTGCCCACCGTCATGCGGCCGATCACGTCGCCCGGATAGTGCAACTGCGTCAGGAATTCCATTGACGCATTGACGATCACGGGCCCCTGCCCTTCGCCGTTGCCGCCCGCGATGCCAAGTTGCTCGAACCAGGAAATCCGCACCTGCTCCATGTAGCGGAAATAGACCGTGTTGTTCACATGGCCGAACGCGTCCATGTCGCCCCAGCGGATCGGCATCGACATTTCAAAAACGGGGTGGTAATCGCTCATCGCACTTCTTCTACGGTTTGAATCTGAATCGGAAAAATGGAACTGCGCGGGCTGCATCCGGCAAATGCACGCAACCCGCGAATTGCAGCGGCTAAAAAGGTTTATGCAACGTCTGCGCTGTGCGGACGCTGCACGTGGGCGTCAATGATCGCGCTTCTCGCGCGTTTCTGCTCCGAAGCCAACAGGCAAGCGTGTCAGTCAAACGATTGCCTGCCGCTGATTACGAAAGACCGAAACCATCGTCGGCGGCGATCACCGAGCCGTTGATGAACTGCGATTCGTCGGCGGCGAGCAGCAGCAACAGTCCGTCCAGGTCTTCCGGCTTGCCGACGCGATGCCGCGGCAGCATCGAAATCAGCTTTTGCCCCTGATCGGTCGACCAGTGATGGTGGTTGATCTCGGTGTCGATGTAACCGGGGCAGATCGCGTTGACGTTGATGCCGTGGCGGCCCCATTCCTGCGCCATCGCTTTCGTCATGTGGACCACGGCCGCCTTGCTCATCGAGTAGAGCCCGATTTGCGGCAGCACGCGCAAGCCGGCCACCGACGCGATATTGATGATCCGGTACGGCGGTTTGTTCGAGCCGCCGCCGCGCATGATCATCCGCTTGGCCACTTCCTGAGCGACGAAGAATGCGCCGCGTGTGTTCGTGTCGAACACGTATTCGAAGTCCGCGGGGGACACGTCGGTCAGCTTTTGCGTCGTCGATACGCCCGAGTTGTTGACGAGAATATCGATCGTGCCCGCCTCCGTCTCCGCGTGCGCGACGGCCGACTTGATGCTCTGATAATCGGTCACGTCGAGTGAGACGACGTGCGCGGCCCCACCCGATGCCTCAATCTCCGCGCGCAATTCCTTCAGACGTTCGATGCGTCGGCTTGCCAGCACGACCTTTGCGCCCGCTTGCGACAGCACCATGGCAAACCGCTTGCCCAGTCCACTCGATGCGCCCGTAATCAGCGCCACCTTGCCTTCCAGATTGATCGAACGGCCCATTGTCGTTTTCCTTGGAACATGGATGTGACGGGATGCAGGCCCACGCGCCGCGCAGGCATTGGGGTCAATCCTCAGTCACCATAATAGTACGGTCGTGCTAATCTTGCCTCTTTGTGTTGCAGCGCAGGGATCGTTCAATGACAATACGATCCCGAAAAAAGCATTCTAACGGTAAGAGGAGCATCAATGACCCCCGCAAGCCTGATCGAGCAGTACGGCCCGCGCGAATCGATGGAATATGACGTGGTGATCGTCGGCGGCGGCCCGGCGGGCCTGTCGGCGGCTATTCGTCTGAAGCAGCGCGCGGCGGAAAAGGGCATCGAGATTGGCGTCTGCGTGCTCGAAAAGGGCTCGGAAATCGGGGCGCATATCCTCTCGGGCGCGGTGATGGACCCGCGTGCGTTGAATGAACTGATGCCGGACTGGAAGGAAAAAGGGGCACCTCTGGAGGTTGAAGTGACGGAAGACCGCTTCCTGTTCCTCTCCGAAACGGGCGCGAAGGCCGTGCCGAACTGGGCGCTGCCGGACAACTTCAAGAATCACGGCAACTACGTGATCAGCCTCGCGAACGTCACGCGCTGGCTGGGTCAGCAGGCCGAAGCGCTGGGCGTCGAGATCTTCCCGGGCTTTGCAGCGGCGGAAGTGCTGTACAACGACGACGGCTCCGTCAAGGGCGTGGCAACGGGCAACCTGGGCATCGGCAAGGACGGCGAGCCGACGGAAAACCTCCAGCTCGGCATGGAACTGCATGCGAAGTACACGTTGTTCTGCGAGGGCGCGCGCGGGCATCTCGCGCGTCAACTGTCGGACAAATTCAAACTGCGTGACGGCGCCGATCCGCAGGTGTACGGCATCGGCATCAAGGAACTGTGGGAAATCGATCCCGCGAAGCACAAGCCGGGGCTGGTGATTCACACCGCCGGCTGGCCGCTCGATACGCAGACGTACGGCGGCTCGTTCCTCTATCACATCGACAACAACCAGGTGATGGTGGGCTTCGTGGTCGGCCTCGGCTATTCGAACCCGTATCTCTCGCCGTTCGAGGAATTCCAGCGCTACAAGACGCACCCGGAAATCCGCAAGTTCCTCGAAGGCGGCAAGCGCGTGTCGTATGGCGCGCGCGCGATCACGGCAGGCGGGCTGATGTCGCTGCCGAAGCTCGTGTTTCCGGGCGGCGCGCTGGTCGGCGACGACGCGGGCTTCCTGAACGCCTCGCGGATCAAGGGCTCGCACGCGGCGATCAAGACAGGCATGCTCGCCGCCGATGCCGCGTTCGATGCGGTTCAATCCGGCCGTCAGTCGGATGAACTCGCCGCCTACCCGGAGTCGTTCAAGACCTCGTGGCTGCACACCGAGCTGTACCGGGCACGCAATTTCAAGCAGTGGATGAGCAAGGGCCTGTACCTCGGCACGCTGATGGTCGGCATCGAGCAGAAGCTGCTGGGCGGCAACGTGCCGTGGACGCTGCATCACCAGCACTGGGATCACGAGATGCTGAAGCCGGCGTCGCAGTGCAAGCCGATCGACTATCCGAAACCTGATGGCAAGCTCACATTTGACCGGCTGTCGTCGGTGTTCATCTCGAACACGAATCACGAAGAGAACCAGCCTGCGCATCTGACGCTGAAAGACCCGTCGGTGCCCGTCAAGGTGAATCTGCAAACGTATGCAGGCCCCGAAGGCCGCTACTGCCCCGCCGCCGTGTATGAGTTCGTGAAAAACGACGACGGCAGCGAGCGCCTCGTGATCAACGCGCAAAACTGCGTGCACTGCAAGACCTGCGACATCAAGGACCCGACGCAGAACATCGTGTGGGTCACGCCGGAAGGCGGCGGCGGTCCGAACTATCCGAACATGTGACGCGCGCTGCGTCCAGACAAACGAAAGCGCCGCTCATATCGAGCGGCGCTTTTTGCATGACGGCCGAGCCCACGCCCACACGATTCACGCTGCAAGCGTCGCGAGCCGTGCGCGCACCCGTTCGATAACAGGCGCCCACACGCCGACAGACGGCTGACGAAACAGCTCGATCGTCTGATACCACGGCGTGCGTTCCACCTCTTCGCCCCAGAACCACGCAGACACGTAATCGATCATCAACCACGTCGGCACGCCGAGCGCGCCTGCCAGATGGGCGGGACCGCTGTCGATGGTCACGAGCGCATCGAGATTCACGAGCAGCGCGGCCACATCGTCGAAGCCCGCTTCGAAGTGCGCGGTCGGATCGACGATATCGACGCCCTGCCCTCGCCATCGCTCGACCGTCGCCGGACGCCCCGGCGACACCGCAAAGAACGTAATGCCAGGCGCGCTCAGAATCGGCTCAAGCAGTTCGACGGGAACCGAGCGCCGCGCATCGCGGATGTGATCGGGATTGCCGTTCCACACGAGGCCAACCGTCTTGTTCCCCGCCTTCGCGGCACCAGCGACACGTTCGCGCCACAACTCGGCGCGCGCGGGATCGGCGCTCAGATACGGATGCCCCCACATCGACGGATCGTCGATGCCGAGCCGCAGCGGCAAACTCATCAGCCCGCAGTGAAAAACGGGCTTCGTTTCGAGGCTCGTTTCGATCCGGATGCCAGCAGGCAGCATGCGTTCGAACAGATGCTGCATCGGCCCCGCATAGCCGAAGATCACGCGACCGCCTTCGCGTTGCGCGCGTTCCGCGAGTAGACGGAGAAAGCGCACCGCCCACAGGCAATCGCCGTTGCCCTGCTCGCCATACACGACGAGCGTCTTGCCCGCCAGCGACTCGCCGCGCCAGTTGGCGCTGATCGCCGCAAGCGCTGTTTTCGCGGCGTTCACATCGTCGGCGAATGCGACGCGCGCTTCGTAGTCGAGCCAGCCCTGCGCATATCGTCCCGCGCGCACTTCCAGCTCCGACAGATCGAAGAGCGCGTGCGCATTGTTCGGCGTCAGTTCCAGCACACTGCGCAGCAGCGCCTCGGCTTCGGCGAAGCGGCCCTGCTCCTTGATGCACAGCGCGAGCTTGTGCAACACGATGTGGTTGCCCGGCGCGGCGCGCGCGGCCTCGTGCAGCAGACGTTGGGCTTCGGCGAAATCGTCGCGCTGCTGGAAGGCGGCCGAACGCCAGACGAGCGCATTCGCATCGTTGGCGTCGCGCGCCAACAGCAGCGCCGTCGCCGATTCGACGAGCGCCCAGTCCCGCAGAATGAAGGCCGTCTGCGCGATCTCGTGCAGCAGACGCGCATCGCAGTTCGCGTCGAGGCGGTATGCGCGCACGAGCGCATCGACCGCCTGGCGCAGCCGTGTCTTGTCGCCGTTCGTGCCGGCGAGCAGCGCCTTGCCGAGCGCGAGCCAGTCCGTTGCAACGGCGTCGGGTGCCGACGTGCGCGCATAAAGCTGCGCCAGTGCGTCGGCGCGCGTGGAGTCGATGTGATTCATGTTGACCGCCCTGTCGATAGCCAGCGAGCTTGCGATGCCGTGGTTCGACTATTCGAGTTCAGGGCGCGCTGGCAGCAATCTTCGGCGTATCGACGACGACATCGCCGCACTGCGCGCGATGACGAAGCGCATGGTCGATCAGCACGAGCGCAAGCATTGCCTCGGCGATCGGCGTCGCGCGAATGCCGACGCACGGATCATGGCGCCCGAACGTTTCGACGACGGCGGGCTGCCCGCTCTTGTCGATCGAGCGGCGCGGCGTGCGGATGCTCGACGTCGGCTTGATCGCGATCGACACCGTGATGTCCTGTCCCGTCGAAATGCCGCCGAGCACGCCGCCCGCATGATTGCCGATGAAACCTTCCGGCGTCAGTTCGTCGCCGTGCACCGAACCGCGCTGCGCGACGCTCGCGAAGCCCGCGCCGATCTCGACGCCCTTCACCGCGTTGATGCCCATCATCGCGTGCGCGATGTCGGCGTCGAGCCGGTCGAAAAGCGGCTCGCCGAGGCCGACGGGCACGCCCGACGCCACCACGTTGATACGCGCGCCGATCGAATCGCCGTCCTTGCGCAGCGCATCCATATACGCTTCGAGTTGCGGCACGATGTCCGCGTTCGGCACGAAGAACGGGTTCTCACGCACGTGCTGCCAGTCGACGAACGGCACGTCGATCTCGCCGAGCGCGGCCATATAGCCGCGAATCTCGGTGCCGAACTTTTCGCGCAGCCATTTCTTCGCGACAGCACCCGCCGCCACCGTCGGCGCCGTCAGCCGCGCTGAGGAACGGCCGCCGCCGCGATAGTCGCGGATGCCGTACTTCTGCCAGTAGGTGTAGTCGGCGTGGCCCGGACGGAAGGTTTCGGCGATGTTGCCGTAGTCCTTGCTGCGCTGATCCGTGTTGCGGATCAGGAGCGCAATGGGCGCACCCGTCGTCTTGCCCTCGAAGACGCCCGAAAGAATCTCGACCTTGTCTTCTTCCTGGCGCTGCGTCACGTGCCGTGACGTGCCGGGCTTGCGACGATCGAGTTCGAACTGGATGTCGGCCTCGGCGAGCGACATGCCCGGCGGGCAGCCGTCGATCACACAGCCGATAGCCGGGCCATGCGATTCGCCGAAGGTCGTGACTGTGAAGAGCGTACCGAGGGTATTGCCGGACATGAGCGTCGTCCAAAGAAATGCGGGGAGAGCGTTATTATGCCAGCCTGGCCGCTCCGCCGTGGCGCGCGGGGACTCGGGCGATCGGTATAGGACAAACGCACGAAAGCGCGTTGCGTCGCGCGGCGGGCGGCCACACCCGAAACGCTATTTCCGGGCGCCGCGCAGTTCCGACACGATCTGCTGGAGGAGTTCCCGCGTCGCCTGCGCGGGATCGAGCGGCTCGCCGACAACCAGCGTCAGACGGCTCATCACGCCCTTGTGGACCGGACGCGGGAATCGCGCATCCGCGCTGCGCGACCAGACGCTGCCCCACAGGCCGCGCAACGCCATCGGCACGACGGGCACGGGCGCGCGCCGCAGAATTTCCGATACGCCGTGGCGGAACGTATTCATGTCGCCCGTTTTGGTCAGCTTGCCTTCGGGAAAGATGCAGACGAGATCGCCATCGTCGAGCGCCTTTGCGCAGGCATCGTAGGCGCGCTTGAGCAAATCCGCGTCTTCATGCGCGGGGGCAATCGGAATTGCCTTTGCGTGTCTGAACAGCCAGCCGGTAAACGGCGCGCGGAAGATACGATGGTCCATCACAAAGCGGATCGGCCTCGGACTCTCGGCCATGATCACGAGCGCATCGACATAGCTCACGTGATTGCATACCAGCACGGCCGCGCCCTCTTCAGGAATGCGTTCGGCGTGAACGAGACGAATCCTGTAGAACGTATGCACGAGCAGCCACGCGACGAAGCGCAACAGGAACTCGGGCACGAGCGAATAGATGTAGACGGCGACGATCACGTTGAGCAGCGCCGTCACGAGAAACAGCCCAGGAATGCCGACGCCCGCCGACGTCAGCGCGACGGCCATCAGCGACGACACGATCATGAACAGCGAGTTGAGGATATTGTTCGCCGCGATGATCCGCGCGCGATGGCTCGGCTGGCTGCGGCTCTGGATCAGCGCATAGAGCGGCACGCTGTAGAAGCCGCCGAACATCGCGAGCAGGAACAGATCGGCGAGCACGCGCCAATGTGCGGGCAGCGTCATGAATTCGGCCACCGTCAAAAGTTGCGCGGCTTTCGGGAACGCGTGGCTCGCGAAGAACAGGTCGATCGCGAACACGCTGATTCCGATCGAGCCGAGCGGCACGAGGCCGATCTCGATGCGCTTCTTTGACAGCCGCTCGCACAGCAACGAGCCCGTGCCGATACCGATCGAAAATGTCGCGAGCAGCACGGTCACGACATCGGGGTTCGCGGACAGCACGTCCTTTGCGAAACGGAAGAACGACGACAGAAACGTCGCGCCGACAAACCACAACCAGGAAATGCCGAGCAGGCTCAGAAAGACGGTCCTGTTTTCGCGCGCCAGCTTCAGATTGCGCCAGGTTTCGCTGATCGGATTCCAGTTGATGCGCAGATCGGGTTGCGATGGCGCCGATTGCGGCACGAAGCCCGACGCCACGCGCCCGACCAGCGCGATGGCCACGCAACCGAACGCGAGAATCGCCGCGCCGTGCGCCTCCGAGCCCGCCGCCGCACCGCCCGCAATCGTGCCGAGCAAGATCGCGACGAACGTGCCCATCTCGACCATGCCGTTGCCGCCGACCAGTTCCGTCTTGTCCAGATGCTGCGGCAAATACGCGTATTTGACAGGGCCAAACACGGTCGAGTGGACGCCCATCAGGAAAGTGCACAGATAAAGCAATAGCGCGTCGTGCAGCCAGAAGCCCGCGCCGCCGACCAGCATCACGCCGATCTCGAAAGTCTTCACGAAGCGCGTGAGCATCGCCTTGTCATACTTGTCGGCGACCTGGCCGGACGTCGCCGAGAACAGGACGAACGGCAGAATGAAGATCGCCGAAATCAGAAAGGCTGCGGTGTCCGCATTCACACCTGAGAATCGCGCGGCCTGATACGTGACGAGCGACGTAAAGCCGATCTTGAACACGTTGTCGTTCATCGCGCCGAGAAACTGCGTCCAGAAGAACGGCGCAAAACGGCGCTCGCGCAACAGGCGGAACTGCGAGCCGTGTTCGCGAGCTGTGCGCCTTGCGTGTTGGGCGGTGGACAACGGACGATCGCTCATCGAGTGCTTGAAAGAAGGCGCAGATTCAAAGCGGCACTGCGGGAATGGCGGACACAAAAAAAGCGCACGCTTTTCGCGCGCGCCTAGAGAATGATTCAGTCATGCGACAGCGGCATGTCGGCGCACTGCAAGCCGGCCGGCCAACTGATCGAGGCGACGAGGCCAACGAAAATCCGCTCAGCGCGAGGGCTGCTCCTGCTGCGGCTCGTCTTCCGCCGGCCAGTCGCGAATATAGGCCTTCAGCATCCGGTTCTCGAAGCCCTGCTCTTCGACGACGGCCTTCGCGACGTCGTAGAACGAGATCACGCCCATCAGCGTGCGGCTTTCCATCACAGGCAGATAGCGCACGTGGTGCTCGAGCATCATGCGGCGCACTTCGTTGACATCCGTTTCGGGCGTGCACGTGAGCGGATGATCGTCCATGATCTTGCGGATCGTCGTGCCGCCGACGCTGCCACCGTTGCGGCTCAGCACGAGGATGATCTCGCGGAAGGTCAGCATGCCGACGAGATCGCCATACTCCATCACGACGAGTGAGCCGATGTCGTGCTCGGCCATCGTATTGACGGCCTCGTTGAGTGGCGTATCGGGTGTGACCGTGAACAGGGTGTTGCCCTTGACCTTCAGAATGTCGCTGACTCGCATGATGTGTCTCCTGTCGACCAGAGTTGGCGCATTCGCGCGTTACCTTGCTCTGGTCCCGTGCAACATGGTTGCGGATGAGGCCCGGTGAGGCTTAAAGGGCATGACTGACTTTCGATGCTATCGGAAAGGCCCACAAAAGGAAAGCGGACCGAACGGACGATAGCGCCCCACCGAACGTCCGACAAACGGCGCTCATTGACATATCGGAACATTCGCCGGACGCGTCCCGCACGATCCGCAACACCCGCCACGTACAGCGGAATCACGCCCGCACGCGTGTCGCCATGCGGGCGAAAACGGAGTGGTGCGCGCGCGGCCCGGTGATACGATGGCCGTCACTTTCACCTTCGCTGGGCCGCCGACGCCCGGCCGTCCACGATGTCCGCCAACCGTTTCGACACGCTTGCGCTGCATGCGGGGGCCGCGCCCGACCCCGCGACGGGCGCGCGCGCCACGCCCATCTATCAGACCACGTCGTTCTCGTTCCGCGACACCGATCACGCCGCCGCGCTCTTCAACATGGAGCGCGCGGGCCACGTGTACTCGCGCATCTCGAACCCGACGGTCGCCGTGTTCGAAGAGCGCGTCGCTGCGCTCGAAGACGGCGCGGGCGCGATCGGCACGGCGAGCGGCCAGGCCGCGCTGCACCTCGCAATCGCGACGTTGATGGGCGCGGGCTCGCACATCATCGCGTCGAGCGCTTTGTACGGAGGCTCGCACAATCTGCTCAACTACACGTTGCCGCGCTTCGGCATCGAAACGACGTTCGTGAAGCCCGGCGATATCGACGCATGGCGTGCCGCGCTGCGCCCGAACACGAAACTGCTGTTCGGCGAGACGCTCGGCAACCCTGGGCTCGACGTTCTGGACATCGCGACAGTCGCGCAGATCGCGCATGAGCACCGTGTGCCGCTGCTGGTCGACTCGACGTTCACCACGCCATATCTGTTGAAGCCCTTCGACCACGGCGCCGATTTCGTCCACCACTCGGCGACCAAGTTTCTCGGCGGACACGGCACGACGATCGGCGGCGTGCTCGTCGACGGCGGCACGTTCGACTTCGAGGCTTCGGGGCGCTTCCCCGAATTCACGGAACCGTACGAAGGCTTTCACGGCATGGTGTTCGCCGAGGAAAGCACCGTCGCGCCCTTCCTGCTGCGCGCTCGACGCGAAGGGCTGCGCGACTTCGGCGCATGCCTGCATCCGCAAGCCGCGTGGCAACTGCTGCAAGGCATCGAAACGCTGCCGTTGCGGATGGAACGGCATGTGGCGAATACGCGTAAGGTCGTCGAATTTCTCGCCGCGCACGCCGCCGTCGAATCCGTCGCGTATCCCGAACTGCCCACGCACCCGGACCATGCGCTCGCGCAGCGCCTGCTGCCGCGCGGCGCAGGCGCCGTGTTCAGCTTCAACCTGCGCGGCGACCGCGCCGCCGGCCGCGCGTTCATCGAAGCGCTGTCGCTCTTCTCGCATCTGGCGAATGTCGGCGATGCCCGCTCGCTCGTGATCCACCCGGCATCGACGACGCACTTCCGCATGGACGCCGCCGCCCTCGCCGCGGCGGGCATCGCGGAGGGCACGATCCGCCTGTCGATCGGCCTCGAAGACTCCGACGATCTGATCGACGACCTCAAGCGCGCGCTGAAGGCCGCGCAGAAGTCCGCGGGCGGCTCCCCCGGTCAATCCGCCCCGCAATCCGCCAGCAAGCCGGCGGCCACTGGACGCAAGGAGTCCCCATGATCGTCGACGTGAACGGCAAGCCGGCCTATGCGTACACGGGCGGCAAAGCATTCGATGCCGCGCTGCCCACAGCCGTATTCATTCATGGCGCCGAGCACGATCACAGCGTGTGGGCGCTGCAGACGCGCTACTTCGCGCACCACGGCTTCGGCGTGCTCGCCGTCGATCTGCCCGGCCATCATCGCAGCGCCGGCCCCGCGCTGACCAGCATCGGCGCGATGGCCGACTGGCTGGTCGCGTTGCTCGACGCGCTGGGCGTCGCGCGCGCGTTCGTCGCCGGACACAGCATGGGCTCGCTCGTCGCCCTCGATTTCGCGGCCCGCTACCCGTCGCGCGCGACGCACCTTGCCCTCGCCGCGACGGCCGTGCCGATGGCCGTCTCCGACACGCTGCTCGACGCCGCTCGCGAGCGGGAGCCGGACGCGATCGAAATGGTGAACCAGTGGTCGCATTCGACCATCGCCGCGAAGCCGTCGTGCCCCGCGCCCGGCTTCTGGCTACACGGCATGAACCAGCGGCTGATGGAGCGCGTGTCGGCAACGGGCGAGCCGCAGCTCTTTCATACGGACTTCAGCGTCTGCAACGCATACACGGACGGCCTCGCCCGGGCTGCGCAAGTGACGTGCCCAGTGCGCCTGATCGTCGGCCGGCGCGACCTGATGACGCCGCCGCGCGCGGCCCGGGCGCTCGCCGACGCGCTGCGCGAAGCGAGCGTGCTCGTCGACACGATCACGCTCGACGCCGGTCACGCGCTGATGTCCGAGCAGCCCGACGCGACGCTCGACGCGCTCTACGCGTTTGCAGCCACACGCACTTCGAACCGTCCATCTGCGTCACATTAACCGCGCCGGAAAGCGCACGCCATATGCCGGATGGCCAGGTTGCACGTGCCTGTCGATAGCAGCACAATGAATCCATGCCTGCGCGGGTCGGCGCGCCTGCGCCGACGCGGGCAGGCAATGGAGGCGATCATGAGCCATCAGACAACGCACGACGCGCATTTCGCGAGCTTCGCGGAGTTCTATCCGTACTATCTGACCGAGCATCGCAACACGATGTCGCGGCGGCTGCATTTCATCGGATCGCTGGCCGTGATCGGCTGCGTCGCGATGGCTGTCGCGACAGGCGCCTGGCTGTGGCTGCCCGCTGCCGTCGTGTGCGGCTATGGGTTCGCGTGGGTCGGGCATTTCTTCTTCGAGAAGAACAGGCCCGCGACATTCCGGCATCCCGTCTACAGCCTGATGGGCGATTGGGTGATGTTCAAGGATATCTGCACGGGGCGCATTTCGCTCTAGCGTCGGCGCCGGATGAAATGCGCAAGGTAGCGCGGAAGAGTCGAAGCCAACGAGTTAAAAAGCAAGCGTTGAAGGCACGCAGCTTCATGCCGTCTGCTGCGGCAACGCGGGCGTGCTGTTCGCGCCCGCCTGAGGAGGCTGCTGCGCAATTCCCCGAGAAGCCTCCCGCGCCGCCAGCAAGCTCGCAAGCGATACATTGAGCCGCTCGGTATCGAGTGCGGCTAGCAGCATCGTACTGTCGACGCGCGTCGATTCGAGTTTCAACTGATAAGCCAGCTCCTCACGGTCTATCACGAACATGTCGAACAGCCGCTTGACCGTGATCTGATTCGGATTCGCGACCAGCAGGAAATGCGGCCGCTGGCCGTCCTCGTCGAGCTGGACGATCCAGTCGATTGCTTCGAGCTGCTGCAACAGCCGCACGGTCGTCGCCAGATCACGCCGCAGTGCGCGCGCGAGTTCGGGCACCGTGTGGCCGTGCGTGCCCGCGTCGCGCGCTTCGGCGAGGCGCGCAAGCAATTCGAGCGAATCGAGTAGATCGCTGCCCGGAAAGTCCCGGCGATGAAACTGCCCGATGCGTATCGCGGGCAGCGCCGACGCGATCATCGCGCCTGCCAGCGTGATGAACCAGCTGAGGTACATCCACAGCAGAAAGAGCGGCACGACGGCAAACGCGCCATACACGGCCGTATAAGTGGGAATGCGCCGGATGTAGAAACCGAAGCCGCGCTTCGCGAACTCGAAGGCGATCGCGGCCGTCACGCCGCCGACAATCGCGTCGCGCCACTCGACGCGGCAGTTCGGCAAGAACACGTAGAGCATCGTGAACGCAAGCACCGTCAGCGGCAGTGCCGCGCCTGCCAGCGCCCATTCGATCAGCGGCGTGATGCGCTGCGCGGCCGTATAGCTCATCGACTGCGTGAACAGATACGACGAGATCGACAGGCTCACGCCGATCAGAATCGGCCCGAGCGTCAGGACCGCCCAATAGACCAGCACGCGCTGCGCGAACGGCCGCGCCTTGCGCACGCGCCAGATCACGTTGAATGCGGATTCGACCGTCATCATCGTCATCACGGACGTGACGAACAGCACGATCATCCCGAGCGTCGTCAGCCCCTTCGCCTTCGACGCGAACTGGTTCAGATACTTGAAGATCTGGCTGCTGACCTGATCGGGCATCAGGTGTTCGGCGAGAAAGGTCTGCAACGACGCCTGAAATTGCGCAAAGATCGGAAACGCCGTAAAGAGCGCGAACGCGACCGTCGCGAGCGGCACCAGCGACAGCATTGTCGTGAACGTCAGACTGCCAGCCACCTGCGGGATGCGATCCTCGCCGCTGCGCTTCGCGGCGAATTCCGCGAGACGCTTGAGCGCGTCGAGATCGAGACGCAACCTGGACAACAAGACAACCTCCTCTGACTTTCGACTTCGATACACGCGCCTGCATGCGCGTGACGGCCGACGCATCATCAGGCGTTCGACGAGCCCACGGTTTTTGCATCCAGAAAGCGGGCACCCGAAAGCGGACCGCAAGCAAGAAAGAGATGAACGCCGACAGACTCGCGGCACCGTCAACGGACCCACCCCTATAATACCCGTTCACTGCAAATGCCTATGAAAGACATCCTCGTGCTTTACTACAGCCGGCACGGCGCCACTCGCGAACTCGCGCTGGCGATCGCGCATGGCATCGACAGCGTTCCCGGCATGCAGGCGCGCGTGCGCACGGTGCCGCCCGTCTCGACCGTCTGCGAGGCCACGCAGCCCGAAATTCCAGAAGAAGGCCCGCCCTACGCGGAACTGCGCGATCTCGAAGAATGCGCGGGACTCGCGCTCGGCTCGCCGACCCGCTTCGGCAACATGGCCGCGCCCCTCAAATACTATCTCGACGGCACCACGCCGCAGTGGCTCTCGGGCGCGCTCGCGGGCAAGCCGGCCTGCGTGTTCACGTCGACGGGCAGTCTGCACGGCGGCCAGGAATCGACGCTGCTGTCGATGATGCTACCGCTCCTGCATCACGGCATGATGATCCTCGGCATTCCGTACACCGAAAGCACGCTGACCACGACGCTCACGGGCGGCACGCCGTACGGTGCGTCGCATTTCGCGCGCGCGGATTCGGCGGGCCACGGCATTTCCGCCGACGAGAAGACGCTCGCGATCGCGCTGGGCGCGCGCATCGCCCGCGCGGCGGCGTCGATGAGCGATCGGCCGTGAACATGCCGCGCAACGCACCTGGCATGGGCACGCAAGGCAGTCGCGCCGCCGCATCGGGCGCGGCGCTTGCGCTCACTGCATTGATCGGGCTGTGCGTCGCGTGGGAATGGTGGCTCGCGCCGTTGCGCTCGGGCGGCTCGCTGCTGGTGCTCAAGGCGGTGCCGCTGCTGCTCGCGCTGCCGGGCGTGTTCCGCAAGCGGCTTTACACGCTGCAATGGGCGTCGATGCTGAGCCTGCTGTATCTGATGGAAGGCATCGTGCGCGGCATGTCCGACCGTGGCCTGAGCGCTCGCCTCGGCTGGTGCGAGGTGCTGCTCGCGGCGACGTTCTTCGTCTGCGCGCTTGTCTATGTTGCGCCGTTCAAGCGCGCGGCGAAACGACATGCGCGTGAGAACGGGCCTGCAAGCGGGCCTGCAAGCGGTTCCGCCTGAATCGCCCGCCGCCGCGCGACGCCAGCCCCGCCGCGCAGCGCCCAATGACCCGGTGGCCGCCATAGCCACAGCGGTCCAACCCGCGCGAGCCGATTCGCGCACGAGCCGAAAATGCCCTACCCGTTCTGACCGACCAACATGAATTCCGCCGCTACTTCGCCCTTCGTCGCCGCGTGCATCGATGCCATCGGCGCCGCGCACGTCCTCACCGATCCGCACGACACCGCGCCTTTTTTGACCGACTGGCGCCGCCGCTACACGGGCAGCGCGTGCGCGGTGCTGTGTCCGTCGACGGCTGACGAGGTCGCCGCGCTCGTGCGGCTCGCGAACGAGCATCGCGTCGCGATCGTGCCGCAAGGCGGCAATACGGGCCTCGCCGGCGGCGCCACGCCCGATGCGAGCGGCGCGCAAGCCGTGCTGAGTCTCAAGCGCCTGAACCGCGTGCGCGACGTTGATCCGCACAACAACACGATCACGGTCGAAGCGGGCGTCGTGCTCGCGGACATGCAGGCACGCGCCGAAGCGGCAGGACGCCTGTTCCCGCTGAGCCTCGCGGCGGAAGGCAGCTGCTCGATCGGCGGCAATCTGTCGACGAACGCGGGCGGCACGGGCGTGCTGCGCTACGGCAACGCGCGCGAGCTGTGTCTCGGCCTCGAAGTGGTGACGCCGCAAGGCGAGCTATGGGACGGGCTGCGCGGACTGCGCAAGGACAATACGGGCTACGATCTGCGCGATCTCTTCATCGGCGCGGAAGGCACGCTCGGCATCATTACGGCTGCCGTGATGAAGCTGCATCCGCAGCCGGCCGCGCGCGTGACCGCACTCGCTGCGCTGCCGTCGCCGCATGCCGCGCTCGATTTTCTGTCGCTCGCGCAGCGTCACGCCGGGCCGCTGCTGACGGGCTTCGAGCTGATGTCGGATTTCTGCCTGCAACTCGTGGGCAAGCATTTCCCGCAGATGCGCTACCCGTTCGCGCAACGGCACGCGCAGATCGTGCTGCTCGAACTGTCGGACAGCGAGAGCGAGGAGCACGCGCGCGCCCTCTTCGAACGGCTGATGGAAACGGCGCTCGAAGACAATCTCGTCGAAGATGCCGTGGTCGCGGAAAATCTCGCGCAGTCGAAGGCATTCTGGAATCTGCGCGAGCACATTCCGCTCGCGCAGGCCGAAGAAGGACTGAACATCAAGCACGATATCGCCGTGCCGATTTCGCGCATCGGCCACTTCATCGACGAAACCGACGCCGCGATCGCGAAGGCCGTCCCGGGCGCGCGCATGGTCACGTTCGGCCATCTCGGCGACGGCAATCTGCACTACAACGTTCAGGCGCCGGAAGGCGTCGATGCGAAAGCGTTTCTCGACCAGTACCAGGGCGCGATGAATCAGATCGTCTACGACAGCGTGCATCGGCATCGCGGCAGCATCAGCGCGGAACATGGAGTCGGGCAGCTGAAAATCGACGAAGCCGCGCATTACAAGTCAGACGTCGAAGTGCGTCTGATGAAGACGTTGAAGGCAGCGTTCGATCCGCTCAATCTGATGAATCCCGGCAAGGTGCTACGCTAACGGCATCGGTATCGACGAGAGGCGTTTATGAAGATTCGCGTGCTGTCCGACCTGCATCTCGAGTGCGACGAGCCGGAAGTGATCCCACATGCCAACGCCGATCTCGTCGTGCTGGCAGGCGATATTCACAACCACGCTGAAGGGTTGCGCTGGGCTGCTGAAACATTTGACGGCACGGTGCCTGTCGTCTACGTGCCGGGCAATCACGAGTACTACGACGGCGAGTTCGGCGCGCTCGAAGCGGCGATGCATGACGCAGCGGCGAGCATCGACAACGTGCACTTTCTCAACAACGCGACGCTGGTCGATCCGGATGGCCACTGGCGCGTGCTCGGCACGACGCTATGGACCGACTTCGACCTGTATGGCGCCGATGAAGATTCGCGCGCGACATCGATTGCAGCCGCCGAGCGCGTGATGCTCGACTATCGCGGATTGATTCAGGTGACGTGGACGGCCGGCAACGATGCCGACGATGCGCCAGACCCGCAACGCGCGAACCGCGCGCAGGACGTGAAGGACAACACGCCGCGCAACCTGACCGCCGCCGATACGCTCGCGCTTCACCGGCACGCGCGCGCGTGGCTCGAAACGGAACTGGCCAAACCGTTCGACGGCAAGACGATCGTCGTCACGCATCACGCGCCGCATCGGCGCAGTCTCGCCGAGCGTTACGCGGACGATCACGTGTCAGCGGGCTTCGTGAATCACCTGCCGTCGCTCGTGCGCGCGCCTGTCGCGCTGTGGGTCCACGGACACACGCACACGGCGTTCGATTACGTGGAGAACGGCACGCGCGTCGTCTGCAATCCGCGCGGCTATATCCACCGCCGCACGCGTCAACTCGAAAACACCGAGTTCGCGTGGGACAAGGTCGTGGAACTCTGAAGATCTGTCTGAAAAACTGCCTGAAGGTCTGCTTAAAGCTCTGTTATCCGCCGACTACATGCCGCTGGCATCGCGCGGGCGCTGCGCGGGCTGGTCGGCGCGCACGGGCGCGAGCCGCGCCTGCGGCCGCAACCGCCGGAGAATGTCGCGCGACGCCGCGATTCCAATCAGTCCGAGCATGACGGCGACGCCGATCATCAGATGCGTATCCATGATTTCCTCTTCGTTTCCTATGTGCCTGCGTGCCGGGGATCTCGGCCTTGACGAAACGTTAGCAAACTCGATGCCGCGAGGAAGTAAGGAAGTGTTGCGGCGCAACGGCGGGATGTAACAGAGCGTCAAAGGCCTTTCCCGCATCACGCGATTCATCGCACGCCGCACATCGCATGCCGCACGCCGCGCCGGCCGGTTTTACGTCCGCGCGAATTTGCGCAGTTCGGCCTGATCGGCGGCGAGCGTCGCGGGCAGTTCGTCGCGCAGGAATTCGACCCACGTGCGGATCTTCGCGTCCAGATACTGCCGCGACGGATACAACGCGTACACGTTCATCTCCTGCGAAATGTACTCGGGGAGAATCCACACGAGTTCGCCGCTGCGCAAGCCCGCAATCGCCGAATAGATCGGCAGCACCGCGACGCCCATCCCTTCGCGCACGGCCACGGCCATCGCCTCCGCGACGTTGATCTGGAACGTGCTCGCGCCGAGGTGCAGCGTCTCCTGGCCGTTCGGGCCGTCGAACGTCCATTCGTCGGCAGGCATGACGGGCGTGATCATCTGCAGGCAGGTATGACCGCGCAGATCGGCAAGCGTCTGCGGCACGCCGTTGCGCTCCAGATAATCCGGCGATGCGCATGCAATGCTGAACGCGCTGCCAAGGCGCTGCGACACGAGCCCCGAGTCCGGCAGGCTCTGCGCGAGCACGAGCGCGACGTCATAGCCTTCGTCGAGCAGATCGGGCATGCGCTGCGCGAGCGTGAGTTCGAGATGGACGTCGGGATAGCGCCGCTGATAGCGGCCGACGGCGGGCACCACGTAGTGCTGGCCGAAGCTGGTCATTGCATGGACTTTCAGCTTGCCGGAGGGACGCGCGTGCGCGTCGCTGGCTTCCGCTTCCGCCTGATCGACGTACGCGAGGATCTGCTCGCAGCGCTGCAGATAGCGCTCGCCCGCTTCCGTCAGCGCGATGCGGCGCGTCGTGCGGTTCAACAGACGCGTGCGCAGATGCGCCTCCAGATCGGATACGGCACGCGACGCATAAGCCGTCGTCGTGTTGAGGTGCTGAGCCGCGCCCGTAAAGCTGCCCGCTTCGACGACGCGGACAAATACGCGCATGTTCTGAAGCGTATCCATATTTCGAATCCAGTCTCTCTGTACGACTAGGATTGTTGCACGATTTGGAAAGACGATTATCTCATTCTCCGTAAGTATGCGTTGCACCCTTACGGGTTATTCCTTAATTATCCGAAAAATATAATGTCACCCAAGCTTATATAGTCTCGTGGAGAGCAAATCGTGCAGTTTCCGGTAAGAAAAGGGATCGCCGCAGTGTCGGTTCTTACGATCTCGTTGATAATCGCCGGCTGTGCGAGTACCGGGCACATTGCCCCCGAATCCACCCGCACCGATCCCGCCACGCTCGATGCCGGCGCCGCGATCCGCGCGGCCAATGCCGAAGCCCAATGGCCCGCCGCCGACTGGTGGCGCGCCTATAACGATCCGCAACTGAGCGCGTGGATCGAAGCGGCGCAGGCAGGCAATCCGTCGCTCGCCGCTGCGCAGGCGCGCGTGCGCGAGGCACAGTCGATGGCAGGCGTCGCGAAGTCCGCGCTGCTGCCACAGGTCAACGGGAGCATGCAGATCCAGCGCAAGCAATGGCCGGACAACGTCTTTTACGGCCCCGGCCCGCTCGCCGGCCAGGAATCGTGGAACAACACGGCCGAGCTCGGCCTGTCGTACCACCTCGACCTGTGGGGCAAGGACAAGAACGCCGCCGAACAGGCACTCGACGTCGCGCACGCCCGCGCCGCCGACTACCGCGCCGCGCAGCTCGAGCTCGAATCGAACATCGTGCGCGCCTATGTCGGGATGTCGCTGAACTACGCGCTGCTCGATATCGCGAAGTCGACGCTCGAACAGCAGCAGCAGGTCGCCGCGCTGGCGAACCGCCGCCTGAAGGGCGGCATCGGCACGCAGCTCGAAGTCGCGCAGGCGGAAGCGCCGCTGCCCGAATACGAACGCCAGGTCGACGCGATCGAGGAATCGATCGCGCTCGGCCGCAACCAGCTTGCCGCGCTCGCGGGCAAGGGTCCCGGCGCGGGCGACTCGATCACGCGCCCGCAGTTGTCGCTATCCGCGTTCGCCGGCCTCCCGTCGACGCTGCCCGCCGAGCTGATCGGCCATCGCCCCGACATCGTCGCCGCGCGCTGGACGGTCGCTGCGCAGGCGCGCGGCATCGACGTCGCGAAGGCCGACTTCTATCCGAACATCGACCTGCTCGCGTCCGTCGGCGGCTATGCGGCGATGGGGCCGCTGTTCGGCTTTCTGAAGTCGGCATCGGGCGGCTGGACGGCGGGCCCCGCGCTGTCGCTGCCGATCTTCACGGGAGGACGCCTGCGCTCGCAACTAGGCGCCGCATCGGCGGGCTACGACGTGGCCGTCGAGCAATACAACCAGACGATCGTCACCGCGCTCAAGGAAATTGCCGACGAGGTCGTGCGCATGCGCTCGCTCGATACGCAGCTGAAGGACGCGCAGCGTTCCGTCGCGACCGCGAACAAGAGCTACCAGCTCGCGCGCGAAGGTTATCGGCGCGGCCTGACCGACTACGTGAACGTGCTGATCGCGCAGACGCAATTGCTGCGCGCGCAGGAAGGGGTCGCGAAGGTGCAGGCCGAGCAGTTGTCGGCGCACGCGACGCTCGTCACCGCGCTCGGCGGCGGCCTGATCGATCCCGCCGATGGCCCGACGCAAAAGGACGTTCTGCCCGCGCATGGCAAGGGCAAGCACAACGACAGGACGGCGGACGGCGCGGCCGCCTCCACGGTCGACGCGTCGAAGGGCGCAACGGCGGGCACGACGATGGCCGCCCCCGCCGTCCGCTAACGGGAGAAGCCGCCGATGTCCACCAACCATTCCGTCTCCCGCACGCCCCAGACACCCGGCGCGCTCTACGCCGCGTTCGTCGACTGGGCGCGCACTGACGGCCGCACGTGGATCTACCTCTTCAAGGCGCTCGCCGCGTGTTTCCTCGCGCTCGGCATCGCGATGAGGCTCGACCTGCCGCAGCCGCGCACCGCGATGACGACCGTGTTCATCGTGATGCAGCCGCAAAGCGGGATGGTGTTCGCCAAGAGCTTCTATCGGATCTGCGGCACGCTGATCGGTCTCGTGGTGATGCTCGCGCTGATCGGCCTGTTCGCGCAGCAGCCGGAACTTTTCATCGCGTCGACGGCGATCTGGGTCGGCATCTGCACGGCGGGCGCCGCGCGCAACCGCAACTTCCGCTCGTATGGCTTCGTGCTCGCGGGCTACACGGCGGCGCTGATCGGCATTCCCGCCTCGCAGCATCCCGACGGCGCGTTCATGACGGCGCTCACGCGGGTCGCGGAAGTGGTGGTCGGCATCGTCTGTTCGGGTATCGTCAGCGCGCTCGTGTTTCCGGAGCACGCGGGCGAGCAGATGCGCAACACGGTGCGCGCGCGCTTCTCGTCGTTCGTCGACTATGTGCGTGCGGCGATGTCGGGCAAGGCCGATCGCGCGCGCATCGAGGACACCAATGCGAAGTTCGTCGCCGAGATCGTGGGCTTCGAAGCCGTGCGCAGCGTCGCCGTGTTCGAGAGCCCCGATTCGCGGATGCGCAACGGCCGCCTGTCGCGTCTGAACAGCGAGTTCATGACGGCATCGACGCGCTTTCACGCGCTGCATCAGCTGATGAACCGCCTGCGCGCGGCGGGCGCGACGGCCGCGGTGGCCGCGCTCGAACCGTACTTCCGCGAGATCGCGCCGTTGCTGAGCAAATCGGGCGAGCCCGTGCTCACGGCCGCCGACGCCGCGCACGCCGCCGCACAGCTCGAAACGTACAAGGCCGAACTGCCGAAGCGCGTGCGGGCGACGCGCGCGGAACTCGAACGCAACGCCGATGTGCCCTTGCTCGATTTCGACACTGGCGCGGAACTGCTGTACCGCTTCGTCGACGATCTGCACGCGTATGCGGCGACCTATGCGTCGCTCGCCGTCGCGACGCATGAACGCGAGCGCTGGATCGAACGCTACGAGCCGAAGACGAATGGCATCGCGGCGGGCGTCGCGGGTTTGCGCGCGGCGATCGTGATGTCGATACTCGGCGCCTTCTGGATCGCCACCGCCTGGCCGAGCGGCGCGACGCTCACGCTGGACGCAGCCGCCGTCTGCGCGCTCGCGTCGTCGTCGCCGAATCCGACGCGCACTGTGTTCCAGATGGCGGCCGGCACGGCGCTGTCGTCGACGCTGGCGATGTTCGCGACGTTCGGCATCTATCCGCATATCGACGGCTTTGCGCTGCTGTGCGCGGCGCTCACGCCGTTCCTCGCGCTCGGCGTGTGGATGACGACGCGCCCGAAGCTGGCCGGCTATGGCGTCGGCTATTGCATCTTCTTCTGCTACCTCGCGGGCCCCGACAACGTGATTCATTACGACCCGAGCAGCTTCATCAACGACGCGCTCGCGCTCGTGATCTCGATGCTGGTCGCGTCGATCGCGTTCGCCGTGCTTCTGCCGCCGTCGACGCCATGGCTGCGCAACCGTCTGCTGAACGATCTGCGCGCCCAGGCGGTGCTCGCGTGCCGTGGTCACATCGGGCCTCGGTGGGAACGTCTGTGGCGTCTGCGCACGCGCTTCGAAAGCGGCACGCGCGACCTGATGCACCAGATCAACGCGCTCGCGCCGAACGAGCCCGACGTGAAGCGCGACACGATGCGCTGGATGTTCGCGGTGCTGGAGATCGGCAACGCGGCGATCGACTTGCGCAGCGAAATCGCGACGCTGCCGCGCGATGCGCGCTACGCGCCGTCGATGCCGTGGCGCGTGACGCTGCGCGCGACGTGCGACGCAATCGCGCATCTCTTCGCGCGACCGCGCCCGGAGCGCCTCGACCACGCGCTCGCCGCGACGGCCGATGCGATCGCCGCCGTCCAGCAGACGCTCGCGACGTTCACACCGCCGCGCGAGGAGCGTCATCAGTTGCAACGCATCCTGAGCCACCTGCATTTCATCCGGAGCGCGCTGCTCGATCCGCAATCGCCGCTCGGGCAACTCGGCGCCGATGGCGATGCGAGCGGCGACGCGCCACAAGGAGTTCGCCATGCCACGTGAGATCGCCGTCCTCGACGCGTACATGCCCGCGATCGTGCTGCTGTTCATTGCGGGCGCCGCGATCACGTGGGTGCTGGATCGCGTGATCGCCTATACGGGCGTGTACCGCGTCGTATGGCACCCGTCCCTGTTCCGCGCGAGCCTGCTCGTGTGTGTGTGCGGCGTATTGGGCCTCGCCGTTTATCGTTGATCAGAGTCGAATCATGACTATCAGAAACATCATTGGGTTTATCGCGACGGCCATCGTGTTCGTCGTCGCGATCTTGATCGGGCGTACGCTGTGGGTGCACTACATGGACGAGCCGTGGACCCGCGACGGCCGCGTGCGCGCCGAGGTCGTGAACATCGCGCCCGATGTATCGGGGTCCGTCGTCGAACTGCCGGTGCGCGACAACCAGTTCGTCCACAAGGGCGATCTGCTGATGCAGATCGATCCGTCGCACTATCAGATCGCCGTCGAGCAGGCGCAGGCCGCGGTTGCCGCGCGCAAGGCCGAGTTGCAGATGCGCCGTGACGATGCGCAGCGTCGCGCGGATATGGACAGCCTCGTCGTATCGAAGGAAAGCCGCGAGAACGCGACGCACACCGCAACAGCTGCCGAGGCGCAGTTTCAGCAGGCGCTCGCCGCGCTCGATGCGGCGAAGCTCAACCTCGAGCGGACTCGCGTCGTGTCGCCCGTCGATGGCTACGTCACGAACCTGAATGTCTATCGCGGCGACTATGCGATTGCGGGATCAGCGAAGCTCGCCATCGTCGATAGCCGCTCGTTCTGGGTTTATGGATATTTCGAGGAGACGAAGCTGCCTCATGTGAAGGTCGGCGACAAGGCCGATATCCGGCTGATGAGCGGCGGCACGCTGAAAGGCCATGTCGAGAGCATCTCGCGAGGGATCTACGACCGGGACAATCCGGAAAGCCGTGAATTGCTGGCCGATGTGAATCCGACGTTCAACTGGGTGAGACTGGCGCAGCGCGTGCCAGTGCGGGTGAAGATCGATTCGGTGCCGGACGGTGTGCTGCTTTCTGCGGGAACGACCTGTACCGTCGTGGTGACGCCTTCTTTGTGAGCCATGCCCCTTCAGGACTCGGCCATGAAACCGACACGGAACGCCTCGACGTCTGCCTCCAGCTTGTCTGCAAAGCCCTCTTCGAATGGCACGGCGGCCGCGCGTGCCAGGAGGTCTCTCACAAGCGTCTGGTAGGTGCGCTCGTCACCGAGCAGCGAGCGAATCTTGTCACGCGTCGACGGCAACGCAAGATTGCGCGCATCGCGTCCGAGCAGCGCGCATGAAGCCGTCGAGTCGTTGAACGCGTAGGCTTCCATCAGATCGGCTGCCTCGGTCCACACGCGCTCTTCGTTACCCGCCCACAGATAACTTCGCAGAATGAGCAAGAGGTCGGAAGCGTCCTTGTTTTCCTGTTGTCTGCGATCTTCCCAGGCTAGCAGTTTCAGCAGCGTCAGTGCGGGGAGCGTGACGACGGGCACCACCAGGCCGGCTTCGATCTCGATCTGAGACGCCGTGTCGACGGCCTCGCTGAAGCCGAGCACGGTGAGAACGAACTCGCCCTCAGGCGGCCACGCGATCGAACCTTCCTGTGCTTCGATGTCGCCGAAGGGCACGAGGTCGAGCGGGATCGTCATGCCCGTGTCGGCGTGCCCGAACAACAGCCGCTGCGGAGCGCGATGGTCCTGACGGAAGCCCTCCACATTCACGAGCTCGCCGATCAGCACCTCGTACGATTTCCAGCTGACTGCGCAGACGGCCACATCGACGTCTCGCGTGGCTCGTTCGGCGCGAATGCCGTAGACGTGCCAGAGAACGATGTCGCGCGCCGTCGCCCCCGCGACGACGAACGGCGTGCCCAAACGCTTCGTCGCATCGCAGACTCGCCTGAGCAGCGCCGAAGTCGCGGGGTGCATGGGACGTTCTTCGCTGACTCTAAGCATGAAGATTTCCGATGTAGCGCTCGTACAGCTGTTTCGCGATGGACAGATTCCGGCTATCGCCGGATGCGATCAGATCCGCGTACACGAGCAATGGATGCACGACGGGCAATGACGGCGGCGCGTCCCATCCATAGTCGGCCGGTTCGCGCCAGAAGGATGCGAGAACCTCCACTTCGCCGTCGGGACTCGGGCGCAGGCGCGCCTCCTTCAGAAAATCCGCACCCAGGTTCTGACGCGCGTAGATCGTCACACGAACCGCCTTGAGCTCTTGCGTGACGAGATCCGCTGCGGCCTCGCCGCCAAGCCGGGCGTCGAACTTGAGGAAGTCGAACGCACGCCACCATTCCGGCGACGTGGCAGCGTACGTCGACAATGCCAGCTTCGGCCTCAGGCGCGTAGGGTACAGGCTCACCCATTCATCGACATATTTCCGCCAGTCCGGGAATATCCGCTCGCCATTTCGGCGCGTGACGAGCAGACCGCGAGCCAGCAGATCGTCGACGACCTGATTCACCGTGCTCAAGGCAGCGCCGGAAGCTTCCGCGATCTTGCGGTATGGCTCGCTCGCGAGACCCGGTTGTGTGGCGAGCGCGAACATGACCTGCAAGCCTTTGCTGGTCGTGGACCGCGAAGTCTGCGTGCCCGTCGCCCATGGCAGTCGCGGGCGACCCACGATCATGATCGTGGCCTCGGGCTCCCGGATGAACGCGTTGCCGACCGCGTCGAGAAAGGGGATGTTGCGATCGATCAGATCCATCGCCAGGTCGGGGTCGACATAGGGCGAGACCAGCATGAGCGGACGGCCGTCGACACTCGCGGATTGCAGGCGATCGGAGACGAGAAGAACGTTGGCGCGGCTGGCACGGGACGCCACATGAACGGGCATCACCAGCTTCTTGCCGTCGATATCGAACTGGATGGCGCCGTGGGCCTCCAGGCTGATTCTGGAGGCGGCGACGGGTTTAGCCTTGTATATGCGCGTCGAAGACTGGAACGCGCTACACGCTCCAGCCAGAATTTGCTGCCCGGTTATCGACAGAACGTCGGGTCGCGAGATCATCCGGCACCTTTTGTACGATTTTAGACTAGTGTACGAAAAAATCGTACAGAGTCAAGAAATCGTACACGACGGATGTAACCCATTGAAAAGCAAATATATTGAAAATTCTTCGTATGCTTTTCTGTCTTTGTACGAAAAAATCATACGCTGTGATTTTTCCGTACAGCGCCCCTTCGGCGTCACCCCCGCAGCGAAAACTTCGCCACCGCCGCCTTCAACGCCTGCGCTTGATCGTCGAGCGCACGAGCCGCCGCCGTCGCCTGCTCGACGAGCGCGGCATTCTGCTGGGTTCCCGCGTCCATTTGCGAAACGGCGAGATTGATCTCTTCGATTCCGGAACTCTGCTCGGCGGAAGCAGCTGAGATCTCCCCCATGATGTCGGTGACGCGCTTCACGGCCTTGACGACTTCGTCCATCGTCTGCCCCGCGTCCTGCGCGAGCTGCGAGCCGTTGCTCGCGCGCTCGACCGACGTGCTGATCAAGCCCTTGATCTCCTTCGCCGCGGCGGCGCTGCGCTGCGCGAGATTGCGAACTTCCCCCGCCACCACCGAGAATCCGCGGCCCTCTTCTCCGGCGCGCGCCGCTTCGACGGCGGCATTGAGCGCAAGGATGTTCGTCTGGAACGCGATCCCTTCGATCACGCCGATGATGTCGCCGATGCTCTTCGCGCTGTCGTTGATCTCGCCCATCGTCGACACGACGCGGCTCACCACTTCGCCGCCCTTCTCCGCGATCGCCGACGCGTTATCGGCCAGCGTGCGCGCCTGCTTCGCGTTGTCCGCGTTCTGGCGCACCGTCGACGTCAGCTCTTCCATGCTGCTCGCCGTGCGCTCGAGCGCCATCGCCTGCTGCTCGGTACGCTGCGACAGATCGAGATTGCCCATCGAAATCTCACCCGATGCGGACGCAATCGCCTCCGCGCTCGCCGCGATATGCGCGACCGTCGACGAAAGGCCGTCCTGCATGTCGCGCAGCGCGAACAGCATGCTCGACTTGTCGCGCTTGCCGAGCACGATGTCGTTCGACAGATCGCCTGCCGCGATGCGGCTCGCGATCTCCTTGGCGTACACAGGCTCGCCGCCCAGCTGGCGCGCGAGACGCCGCACCACCCATTCGCTGATCACGAACGCGAGCACGATCAGCGCAATCGTCATCACGGCCATCATCACGAACGAGGACTGATAGATGAACGACGACGCGTCGATGGTCGCCTTCGCCGCCTTGCCGCGCTGCGCGACGAGATCGTCGACGAGCTTTTCGAGCTTGCCCGTCTCGACGAGCAACGACACGTCGGTCGTGCCGACCTGCCAGTTCATCTGCGACAGGTCGAGCGGCTGCGCCTTCACGAGCGTCACGAAATCGCGCAGATGTCCGCTCCACGCGCCGATCGCGTCGGCGAACTTCTTCTGCTGCGCGGCGACCTCGGCGGAATCGGCGTATTGCTGGAGCGTGTTGAGTTCGGCCGACAGACCCGCCAGGCCCTTGTCGATGTCGGCGCCGAGCTCGTCGCGTTCCTTCGCCGTCGTCGCCGTCAGCAGCATCTTCTGGGCGCGGCTCGCACGCAGCAGGTAGCCGCGCGCTTCCTCGGCGGCCCGGCTCGCGACGTGACCCTGCTCGTAGATCGAGCGCATCTGGCCGTTGAGCCGGCTGATCTGCGCCAGCGAGAACACGCCGATCGCCAGTGTGCCGACGAGCAGCACGGCAAAGGCGAAGCGCAACGTCGTCTTCACGGACCATCCGCGCGGCTTGCCGCCCGCTGCCCGCTGCCCCGAACGCGCCGGCTCACCGGCCGCTTCACCATCCGCTACGAACCCCGCGCCCGGCTGGCCACCCAGCGAAACTGCTTTCATATTTCCTGTCCCCACTGACTAACAACAACCGGAAAGGTCGGTTCCGGCATGCCTTCTTATCTCTCCGGGTTGACGGCATCGCGGGCGGTGTTCTTGAGGCCCGCCGTCCCGTCATCGCCCCCGTCCTCGGCGCGCCGCTTCGTGGGCCGCGCGCCGCGCCGGATTTATACACGGCCAAAATTCGCCCCGCGCGCCTTCGAGCGCTTTACGCCGACCTCGTTCATCCGCTGATGCGAGTATCGACGCCTGGAATGGCGCTCGACGACTGTGCTCCACGGAAGCCACCCGCACCGGAAGGGGCATCCTCACCTGAATTGCGTGTCCGGTTCGCGACAAAACTTGGCCGGACAATTGGCGGGAGACACACTACACTTCATCAAACGCTAAAAACACCGGCCGCCGCCGACGGTTCCCCCCGACCGCTGGTGCTGGCATCCCGAGTCACTCTCTCCAGACCGACCACATGGAATCCAGCCTCGACAAAGGCGCCCTGGCTGGCGCCGCCGGCGCTTCCGGCGCCACCGCTTCAGCTTCCGCCCCGGCAGGCAAGCCGCAAGCGCGCACCGTCTATTCGATTCTCGGCGCGATCAGCTTCTCGCATCTGATGAACGACATGATCCAGTCGTTGATCCTCGCGATCTACCCGATGCTGAAGGACAACTTCTCGCTGTCGTTCGGGCAGATCGGCCTGATCACGCTCACGTATCAGATCACGGCGTCGCTGCTGCAACCGCTCGTCGGTATCTACACGGACAGGCATCCGAAGCCGTGGTCGCTGCCTGTCGGCATGGGCTTCACGCTGTCGGGTCTGCTGCTGATGTCGGTCGCGCCGAATTTCGGCGTGCTGCTCGTCGCTGCGGCGCTGGTCGGCTGTGGGTCCTCGGTGTTCCATCCGGAGTCGTCGCGCGTCGCGCGGATGGCGTCGGGCGGCAAGCATGGTCTCGCGCAGTCGCTGTTCCAGGTGGGCGGCAACGCGGGCTCGTCGCTCGGGCCGCTGCTCGCCGCGCTGATCGTGATTCCACACGGACAGCGCAGCATCGCGTGGTTCTCGGCGGCGGCGCTCGTCGGCATTCTCGTGCTCGCGCACATCAGCCGCTGGTACAAGCAGCATCCGGCGACGAAGAAGGCGCGCGCGGGCCACGTTCCGCACGCGACGCTCTCGCGCGGCAAGGTTGCGTTCGCGATGGGCATCCTCGTGCTGCTGGTGTTTTCGAAGTACTTCTACCTGACGAGCATCAACAGCTACTTCACGTTCTATCTGATCGACAAGTTCCACCTGCCCGTGCAGGCCGCCCAAGTGCATCTGTTCGTGTTCCTTGCGGCCGTCGCGGCGGGCACGGTGATCGGCGGCCCCGTCGGCGACCGCATCGGCCGCAAGTATGTGATCTGGGTATCGATTCTCGGCGTCGCGCCGTTCACGCTGCTGCTGCCGTACGCGAACCTGTTCTGGACGGGCGTGCTGACGGTGATCATCGGCATCGTGCTCGCATCGGCGTTCTCGGCGATTCTCGTCTACGCGCAGGAGCTGATTCCGGGCAAGGTCGGCATGGTGGCCGGATTGTTCTTTGGCTTTGCGTTCGGCCTGGGCGGCATCGGCGCGGCGGTGCTCGGCCAGCTCGCCGACTCGACGAGCATCGAGTATGTGTACAAGGTCTGCTCGTTCCTGCCGCTGCTGGGCATCCTGACGGTGTTTCTGCCGGATATCGAGGCGAAGCGGGTAAGAGGGTGAGGGGTGAAAGGCTGAAGAGCCGCCGAAGAGCGCCAGCGCGCTCCGCGCCTTTCCTCGCGCAAGGATTCGACAAGGCGCCGCTTCACGCGGCGCCTTTTTGCTTTTGGTCTGCTGGTGCCGCGTCCGGTGGTCCTATCGTGCAGTGCAGCGCTCATGGTGAACCCGCGTTGTCCGCGTGGCCGCGCGTGCTCTATCCTTTGCTCACCCGCCACGGCGCAAGCCGTAGCCGCGTGCCGTCCACAGCCGCTCATTCGCCCGCTCACCCACGCAGTCCGAAGGATCGCCGCCGATGACCACCTACCGCGAATTCCACCGCCGCTCGATCGAGGCCCCCGAAGACTTCTGGCGCGACGAAGCGCGACGCATCCATTGGGAAACGCCGTTCGATACCGTGCTCGACCGCTCGAATCCGCCGTTTGCGCGCTGGTTCGTCGGCGGACGGACGAACCTCTGTCACAACGCGGTCGACCGGCATCTCGCGCAGCGCGCGCAGCAGAACGCGCTGATCTACGTGTCGACGGAAACGGGCATCGAGCGTCGCTACACGTATGCCGAGCTGTACGCGGAAGTGAACCGGATGGCGGCCGTGATGCGCTCGCTCGGCGTCGGGCGCAGCGACCGCGTGCTGATCTATTTGCCCATGATTCCCGAAGCCGTGTTCGCGATGCTCGCGTGCGCGCGGCTCGGCGCGATCCACTCGGTCGTGTTCGGCGGATTCGCCGCGCCGAATCTCGCCGCGCGCATCGACGACGCGAAGCCCGTGCTGATCGTGACGGCCGACGCCGGCGCGCGCGCGGGCAAGGTGATCGACTACACGCCGCTCGTCGACGAAGCGCTGGCGCGCGCGGCGCACAAGACGTCGAAAGTGCTGCTGATCGACCGGCAGCTCACACCCGAGCGGCTCAACGCGCCCTATCTCGTCGCGTACGAGCCGCTGCGCGAGCAGTTCTTCAATGCGCACGTGCAATGCGAATGGCTCGAATCGACAGAGCCTTCGTATGTGCTGTACACGTCGGGCACGACGGGCAAGCCGAAGGGCGTGCAGCGCGACGTCGGCGGCTATGCGGTGGCGCTCGCGGCATCGATGGAATACATCTTCGAAGGCAAGGCGGGCGACACGATGTTCACGGCGTCCGACGTCGGCTGGGTGGTCGGCCACAGCTATATCGTCTACGCGCCGCTGATCTCGGGCCTCACGACCGTGATGTACGAAGGCACGCCGATCCGTCCCGACGGCGGCATCTGGTGGCGGCTCGTCGAGCAGTACAAGATCAACCTGATGTTCACCGCGCCGACCGCAATCCGCGTGCTGAAGAAGCAGGACCCGGCATTGCTGAAGCAGGCCGATCTGTCGAGTCTGCGCACGCTCTTTCTGGCAGGCGAGCCGCTCGACGAACCGACGGCGGCATGGATCGCCGATTCGCTCGGCAAGCCCGTCGTCGACAACTTCTGGCAGACGGAAACCGGCTGGCCGATTCTCGCGATCCAGCGCGGCATCGAGGCGCTGCCGCAAAAGCTCGGCTCGCCGGGCGTGCCCTGCTACGGCTATGACCTGACGCTGCGCAACGAGCACACGGGCGAGCCCTGTCCGACGGGCGAAAAAGGCGTGATCACGCTCGGCTATCCGCTGCCGCCTGGCTGCATGTCGACGGTGTGGGGTGACGACGCGCGCTTCGTGAAGACGTACTGGGAAAGCGTGCCGAACCAGCAGGTGTATTCGACGTTCGACTGGGGCATTCAGGACGAGGACGGCTACGTGACGATCCTGGGCCGCACCGACGACGTGATCAACGTCGCGGGCCATCGCCTCGGCACGCGCGAAATCGAAGAGGCCTTGTCGAGCCACAAGGCTGTCGCGGAAGTCGCTGTCGTCGGCGTAACGGATCAGGTGAAGGGACAGGCGGCGATCGCTTTCGTCGTCGTGCGCGATGCGCCCGCTTACGAATCCGACGATGCACGCGCGAAGCTCTCAGCCGAGCTGTGCGCGACCGTCGATCGCCATCTCGGCGCGATCGCGCGGCCGGCTCATGTCGTGCTCGTATCGATGCTGCCGAAGACGCGCTCCGGCAAGCTGCTGCGCCGCGCGATTGCGGCGCTCGCCGAAGGCCGCGACCCGGGCGACCTGCCGACCATCGAAGATCCGTCGGCGTTGCAGCAGATTCGCGATGCCATCATGCTCGGCGGCTTTAGCGTGCGGGGCGGCTGAGCGTCGCGAGAAAAGCAGCGCGCTTCCTGTCAACCGCGCGCCGCGAGAAACCGCCTGAGAATCCCGCTTGAATACGTGCCCGCGATCTCAGTGAGGAACGACACGAACGATGCGGGCGCATGCGCGTCCGCGGTGTCGGAAATGGTCCGCACGATCGCGCACGGCACCCCGTACTCGTAGCAGACCTGCGCGATGGCCGCACCTTCCATCTCGACGGCGAGCGCGTCGGGCAATGCGGCGCGCAACAGATCGACGGAAGTCGCGCTCGCAACGAACTGATCGCCGCTGATGATCAGGCCGCGATGCACGGTCGGCAGCGCCTCGGTCAGGAAACGCTCCGACAGCGCGGCGCCTTCTTCGTCGATGAAATGCTCGCACGCGGCCACCAGCGCGGTCGTCAAAAGCGCATCGGCGGCGAAGCGCGACATGCCGAGCAGCGGCACCTCGAAGCGCGGAAACAGCGGCGACGCATCCATATCGTGCTGCATCAGCGATTCGGCCACGACGATATCGCCGATCCGCACCGACGGCCCGACGCCGCCCGCGACGCCCGTGAACAGGACGGCTTCGACATCGAACGCATGAATCAGCGCGCTGACGGTGGCGGCCGCCGCGACCTTGCCGACGCGCGCAAGCGTCACGACGCAAGGCGCGCCGTGCACCGTGCCGATGTGATAGTCGCGCTTGCCGTGCGTGACGGTTTCGACGGGACCTTCAGCGCGCATCGCCGTGACGAGATCGCCGAGTTCCTGGGGCAGCGCCGCCATCACGGCGAGCGGACGGCGCGGAACCGTCGCTTCGAAAGCCAGCGCGCTCATTCGACCGCCTGCAGCTTCGCGACGGCCAGCGCGAGCCACTTCTCGCCGTGCCGCTTGAACTTGACCTGCGCCTTCGCGTCCGCGCCGCCGCCTTCGAGCGCCGTGATCGTGCCTTCGCCGAACTTGGTATGGAACACCTGCTGGCCGATCCGGAAGCCCGTTTCCGCCGCGCGTTGCTGGTTCGCGAACGCGGGCAGCGGCGCGCCCGATGCCGTCGATCCCCCGCCGCCATAGCCCTGCTGACGGTCGGGCCGCGCGAACCAGTCGCGTCCCCAGCCCGCATTGTCGGAGCGGCCGCCCCAGCGCGCGCCCGCTTCGACTTTCGGCGTGAGCCACTTGAGCGTCTCTTGCGGCAGCTCGTCGAAGAAGCGCGAGCGGATGTTGTAGCGCGTCTGGCCGTGCAGCATCCGGCTCTGCGCGAACGACAGATACAGGCGCTCCTTCGCGCGCGTGATCGCGACGTACATCAGGCGTCGCTCTTCTTCGAGCCCGTCCGCTTCGATCGCACTGTTCTCGTGCGGAAAGAGCCCCTCTTCGAGGCCGGTGATGAACACAGCCGTGAATTCGAGGCCCTTCGCCGCGTGCACCGTCATCAGTTGCACCGCTTCCTGGCCGGCCTGCGCCTGGTTGTCGCCCGCTTCGAGCGACGCGTGCGACAGGAAGCCCGCGAGTGGCGTCATCGTGTCGGGGTTCTGCGCGGGGTCGGCGGGATTCGCGGCATCGAGCACGTCGACGCCGGGATCGTCGGTGGCGACCACGAGTTCCGGCGAGGCCGTCGCGCCCGGACGCAGCGGAATCGAGCGCGCGGGCGTATCGAGCCCGTAGCCTTCCTCGCTGACGAAGGCCGTGGCCGCGTTCACCAGTTCCTGAAGGTTCTCCAGCCGCTCTTGCCCTTCGCGCTCGTTCTGATAGAACTCGGACAGCCCGCTTGCGCGCACCACGTGCTCGACCGTTTCGGGCAGGCTCATCTGCGCCGTTTCGGCGCGCATCCTCGCGATCAGGTTCGCGAACCCGCCGAGGCTCGTGCCCGCCTTGCCCGTCACGTACGGAATCGCCGCCGCCATCGAGCAGTTGTACAGGCGCGACGCATCCGCCAGTTGTTCGATCGAGCGCGCGCCGATGCCGCGCGCCGGGAAATTGACGACGCGCGCGAACGCGGTGTCGTCGTTCGGGTTGTCGATCAGGCGCAGATACGCGAGCGCGTGCTTCACTTCCTGGCGCTCGAAGAATCGCAGGCCGCCATACACGCGATACGGAATGCCGACG
Organism: Paraburkholderia phymatum; assembly: GCF_040965635.1. Taxonomy (GTDB): domain Bacteria; phylum Pseudomonadota; class Gammaproteobacteria; order Burkholderiales; family Burkholderiaceae; genus Paraburkholderia; species Paraburkholderia phymatum_B. The sequence goes on along the minus strand of NZ_JBFRCH010000005.1, from coordinate 18,885 downwards.
TTCACGAGCGTATGTTCGATCGTGCGCGACTGCGCGTTGCTTCGATAAAGCACGGCGATCTCGCTGCGCGACAGGCCCGTGTTGATCAGCGCGCGAATCTCTTCGACGATCCAGCCCGCTTCCTGCGAATCCGTCGCGGCTTCGTACACGCGCACGGGTTCGCCATGGCCCGCGTCCGTGCGCAGGTTCTTGCCGAGACGCCGCGCGTTGTGCGCGATCAGCTGGTTCGCCGCATCGAGAATATGGCCGTGCGAACGGTAGTTTTGTTCGAGCTTGATCAGATGCCGGACCTTGAACTCGTGCTCGAAGTCGCGCATGTTGCCGACGTTCGCGCCGCGAAACGCGTAGATCGACTGGTCGTCGTCGCCGACCGCGAAGATCGCGTTGTGCTCGCCCGCGAGCAGCTTCAGCCACGCGTATTGCAGCTTGTTCGTGTCCTGGAACTCGTCGACGAGAATGTGGCGGAAGCGCGCCTGATAATGCGCGCGCAGCGGCGGGTTGTACGACAGCAGTTCGTAGCAGCGCAACAGCAGCTCTGGAAAATCGACGACGCCTTCGCGCTGGCATTGCTGGTCGTACGCTTCGTACAGCTCGACGAACTTGCGGTTGAAGTTGTCGGAAGCGTCGACGTCCTTCGGACGCAGCCCCTGCTCCTTTGCGTTGTTGATGAAGTACTGCAGGTTCTTCGCCGGATATTTTTCGTCATCGATATTCAGGCCCTTCATCAGGCGCTTGATCGCCGAGAGCTGATCCGACGTGTCGAGAATCTGGAACGTCTGCGGCAGGCCCGCGTCGCGGTGATGCGCGCGCAGCATCCGGTTGCACAGGCCGTGGAATGTGCCGATCCACATGCCGCGCGTATCGATCGGCAACAGCGCCGACAGGCGCGACATCATTTCGCGCGCGGCCTTGTTCGTGAAGGTGACGCCGAGCAGGGTGGCAGGCGTTGCGAGACCGTGCTGGATCAGCCAGGCGATCCGCGTGATCAGCACGCGCGTCTTGCCGCTGCCTGCGCCCGCCAGAATGAGCGCCGGTTCGTTCGGCAACGTGACGGCGGCGTGTTGTTCGGGGTTCAGATTCGCGAGCAGTTCGGGCATGGATGACGAGAAGAAACTACGATTGCGGCGGGTGGTCCGTCATTATAAGACCGCGACGCCCGGAGCCTGGTGCGCCGCTGGTGCGCGTGGGACTGTCGGTCTTCGATTCCGCCAGGATCTCGCGCCTGATCGCGCCCTGTCTTGCGCACGCTGTCTTCCTTGCTGTCTTCCGCCCCGCCTTGCACCCCGCCCCGCGCCCGTGTTGCCCTCGGCTTGCGCACGAGCAACGGCCGGCGCGGACCGCCGCCTCGCGCCACCCTTTATAATTCAACGTTTCGGGCATCTTTCCACGTATTTTCCGGCAGATTTTGACGATGACGACAAGCGACAGCACGCTGGCCAAGAGTTTCGAGCCGCAGACGATCGAGGCCCACTGGGGCCCCGAATGGGAAAAACGCGGCTACGCCGCTCCGGCGTTCGAACCGGGCCGCAAGAACTTCTCGATTCAACTGCCGCCGCCCAACGTCACGGGCACGCTGCACATGGGCCATGCGTTCAACCAGACGATCATGGACGGCCTGACGCGCTATCACCGCATGCTCGGCGAGAACACGCTGTGGGTGCCGGGCACGGACCACGCAGGCATCGCGACGCAGATCGTCGTCGAACGGCAACTGGACGCGCAAGGCGTTTCGCGCCACGACCTCGGCCGCGAGAAATTCGTCGAGCGCGTGTGGGAATGGAAGCAGCAGTCCGGCTCGACGATCACGAGCCAGGTGCGGCGCCTCGGTGCATCGATCGACTGGTCGCGCGAATACTTCACGATGGACGACAAGATGTCGGCCGCCGTGCGCGACGTGTTCGTGCGTCTGTATGAACAGGGTCTGATCTATCGCGGCAAGCGCCTCGTCAACTGGGACCCGGTGCTGCTCACGGCCGTGTCCGACCTCGAAGTGGTGAGCGAGGAAGAGAACGGCCATCTGTGGCACATCCAGTACCCGCTCGCCGACGGCTCGGGCCATCTGACCGTCGCGACGACGCGTCCCGAAACGATGCTCGGCGACGTCGCCGCGATGGTGCATCCTGAAGACGAGCGCTACGCGCATCTGATCGGCAGGACAGTCAGGCTGCCGCTGACGGACCGCGAGATTCCCATCATCGCCGACGATTACGTGGACCGCGAGTTCGGCACGGGCGTCGTGAAGGTCACGCCCGCGCACGATTTCAACGACTACCAGGTCGGCCAGCGCCACAAGCTGCCGCAGATCGAAATCCTCACGCTCGACGCAAAGATCAACGACAACGCGCCCGAAAAATATCGCGGCATGGATCGTTTCGATGCGCGCAAGCAGGTCGTCGCCGATCTCGAAGCGCTCGGGCTGCTCGAATCGGTGAAGCCGCACAAGCTGATGGTGCCGCGCGGCGACCGCACGGGCGTCGTGATCGAGCCGATGCTCACCGACCAGTGGTTCGTCGCGATGAGCAAGCCGGCCCCTGATGCCACATTCGGCACGTTCAATCCGGGCAAGTCGATCGCCGACACGGCGCTCGATGTGGTCCGCAACGGCCAGATCAAATTCGTGCCGGAAAACTGGACGACCACGTACTACCAGTGGCTCGAAAACATCCAGGACTGGTGCATCTCGCGTCAGTTGTGGTGGGGGCATCAGATTCCCGCGTGGTACGGCGAGAACGGCGAAATCTTCGTCGCGAAGACGGAAGAAGAAGCACGCGCGCAAGCCGATGCGAAGGGCTACAAGGGCGCGCTCAAGCGCGACGAAGACGTGCTCGACACGTGGTTCTCGTCGGCGCTCGTGCCGTTCTCGTCGCTCGGCTGGCCGAACGAGACGCGGGAGCTGGAAGCGTTTCTGCCGTCGTCGGTGCTCGTCACCGGCTTCGACATCATCTTCTTCTGGGTCGCGCGCATGGTCATGATGACCACGCACTTCACCGGCAAGGTGCCGTTCGACACCGTTTATGTGCACGGTCTCGTGCGCGACGCCGAGGGTCAGAAGATGTCGAAGAGCAAGGGCAACACGCTCGACCCGATCGACATCGTCGACGGCATCGGTCTCGACGCGCTGGTCGCGAAGCGCACCACGGGCCTGATGAATCCGAAGCAGGCCGCGTCGATTGAAAAGAAGACGCGCAAGGAATTCCCCGAAGGCATTCCCGCGTTCGGCACGGATGCGCTGCGCTTCACGATGGCGTCGATGGCGACGCTCGGCCGCAACGTGAACTTCGACCTCGCGCGCTGCGAAGGCTATCGCAACTTCTGCAACAAGCTGTGGAACGCAACGCGGTTCGTGCTGATGAACTGCGAAGGCCACGACTGCGGCTTCTCGAAGCCGGGCGCGTGCCAGCCTGGCGATTGCGGCCCGGGCGGCTACACGGACTTCTCGCAGGCCGACCGCTGGATCGTGTCGCTGCTTCAGCGCGTCGAAGCCGAAATCGAAAAAGGCTTCGCGGATTATCGTTTTGACAATGTGGCGAACGCCCTATACAAGTTCGTGTGGGACGAATACTGTGACTGGTATCTCGAACTCGCGAAGGTGCAGATCCAGACGGGCACGCCGGAACAGCAGCGCGCTACGCGCCGCACGCTGTTGCGTGTGCTCGAAACGGTGCTGCGGCTCGCGCATCCCGTGATTCCGTTCATCACGGAAGCGCTGTGGCAGAAGGTGGCGCCGCTTACGGAGAAGTATCCGGAAGGCAAGGCGGAAGGCGAGGCATCGATCATGACGCAGCCCTACCCGATCGCGGAGCCGCGCAAGATCGACGAAACGGCCGAGCAATGGGCCGCCGATCTGAAGGCTGTGATCGACGCGTGCCGTAATCTGCGTGGCGAGATGAACCTGTCGCCGGCGACGAAGGTGCCGCTGCTCGTGACGGGCAACGCCGGGCGGCTCACGTCGTTCGCGCCCTACGCTCAGGCGTTGGCGCGTTTGTCCGAGGTGCAGATCATCGCGGACGAGGCAACGCTCGATGCACAGGCACATGGCGCGCCGATTGCTATCGTAGGAACGGACAAGCTCGTGTTGAAGGTGGAAATCGATGTCGCCGCCGAACGCGAACGCCTGTCAAAGGAAATCGCCAGATTGAATGCAGAGGTTTCGAAGTGTAATGCCAAGCTCCAGAACGAGAGCTTTGTTGCAAAAGCACCGCCGGCGGTCGTTGAGCAGGAGCAAAGAAGGCTGGCAGAATACCAGACCACGATTGGCAAGCTGACGGCACAACTGTCGCGCTTGCCGGCCTGATTTACGCCCCATGCGTGCCGCGCCAACGGCGCCTCCACGCATTCCAAACCAGAGGACGTAGGGTAGACACATGCTAAAAGTTACTAAGGCAGTTTTTCCGGTCGCGGGTCTCGGTACGCGCTTTCTTCCTGCCACGAAGGCGAGCCCGAAGGAGATGCTGCCCATCGTGGACAAGCCGCTGATCCAGTACGCAGTCGAAGAGGCAATGGCGGCCGGCATCACCGAGATGATCTTCGTGACGGGCCGCAGCAAGCGCGCGATCGAAGACCATTTCGACAAGTCGTACGAAATCGAGGCCGAGCTGGAAGCGCGCGGCAAGGCGAAGCTGCTCGAACTGGTTCGCAGCATCAAGCCGAGCCACGTCGACTGCTTCTACGTGCGTCAGCCGGAGGCGCTGGGTCTGGGCCACGCCGTCCTGTGCGCGGAAAAGCTGGTCGGCGACAACCCGTTCGCCGTGATCCTCGCGGACGACCTGCTGTACGGCAAACCGCCCGTCATGCAGCAGATGATCGAGGTGTTCGATCACTATCACAGCTCGGTGATCGGCGTCGAAGAGATTCCGCCGTCGGAGACAAAGTCGTACGGCATCGTCGATGGCAAGGAGTGGGAAGACGCGATCATCAAGATGTCGGGCATCGTCGAGAAGCCGGCGCCCGAAGTCGCGCCGTCGAATCTCGGCGTGGTCGGCCGCTATGTGCTGAAGCCGCGCATCTTCGATCACATCCGCGCGCTGAAGCCGGGCGCGGGCGGCGAACTGCAGCTGACGGACGCCATCCAGTCGCTGCTCGCCGACGAGCAGGTGCTCGCGTACAGGTATCACGGCACGCGCTTCGACTGCGGCAGCAAGCTCGGCTATCTGAAGGCGACGGTGGAATTCGCGCTGCGCCACCCGGAAGTGGCCGCGGACTTCGAAGAGTATCTGCGTACGCGTTCGCCCGTGCTTGAAGGCTGATCGAACGTTCGGCGTGTGCAACAGCACTACGAGGCCACGTAAGCAAAAAGCAAAAGGCACTGCGCCCCATCGGGGACGCAGCGCCTTTTTTCATGAACTTGCGACGCAGCCGCGAAACCTCAGCGACGCCGCATCAGGAACACGAACACCTTGTCCGGCAGCGTCGACGACTCGACGATCTCGTTGCCCGTCTGCTTCGAGAACGCGGCGAAATCGCGCTGCGAGCCGGGATCGGTGGCGAGCACCTTGAGAATCTGGCCACTTTCCATGTCGGCCAGCGCTTTCTTCGCGCGCAGAATGGGCAGCGGGCACTTCAAGCCGCGCGCATCGACTTCCTTGTGAATCTGAATTTCCATCGACGATGACCTTCGTGAGGCGGCGCGTGCATTCCGCTCGAATGATCACGGAAATCAGCGCCAGGCAGAGGGTCAAATTCTAACGCATGCGCTTCGAGCGCGCCCGGGCCGCGACAGTCCGGACGCGCGTTTCGCTTACAGATCGACAGCCCGTCCGCTTGCGAGCGATTCGCGCAGCGCATAGCCGATGCGCGTTGCCTCCATCGCGTCCGCAAGCGTCGCGCCGCTCTGCCGCCCTTCCCTCACCGCGGCGACGAACGCCTGGGCTTCGCACAAGAACGCCTCTTCGAAGCGATCGAAGAAAGTCGGCGCGCACTCGTTGCGGATGCCGCTCGCGTCGGCAATCTCGACGCGGTTCGCGCGCGGATTGCGCCCGATATACAACGCGCCCGCCGTGCCGATCACTTCACTGCCCGTGTCGTTGCCGTGCGCGAGCGTGCGCGACGCGTAGAACATCGCCAGGCGTCCGCCCTCGAACTCGCAGATCGCGACGCCGTTATCGACGTCGCCGAATTCGCGCAGGCCCTCATGCAGCGCGACCACGCCGCTCGCATATACGCGCTTCGCTTTCGGCATGCCGAGCAGCCAGCGCGCGACGTCGATGTCGTGCACCGTGCAGTCGAGAAAGATGCCGCCCGAGGTCGGCGCAAAGCGCACGAAGAAGCCTTCGGGATCGTTCTGGTCGCAGGTCTGCGAGCGCACCATGAACGGCCGCCCGATCGCGCCCGCCTCGATCTTCTCGAATGCGTTGCGATAGCTCGGATCGAAGCGGCGCATGAAGCCGATCGTCGCCTGCAACTGCGGATGACGCTGCGCCTCTTCAATCACGCGCTCGCATTCGGCGAAATCGAGCGACAGCGGTTTTTCGCAGAACACATGCTTGCCCGCGCGCAACGCATCGATGATCTGCTGCGCGTGCAAAGCGGACGGCGTGACGAGCCACACGGCATCGACGTCGCGATCGTCGAGCAATGCGCGATAGTCGTCGTAGACGCGCGGCGCGGGCAACGTCTCGCGCGCCCACATCCGCTCCGCTTCGACGGGACTGCACACGGCCACGAGCGCCGCGCCCGACACGCGATACGCGAGATTCTCCGCGTGCCGCTTGCCGAGCCGGCCCAGACCGACGACACCGATACGCAATGGTGATGCGCTCATCACAGCGCCTCGTTGAGCTTTACAGCGCGTCCTTCGCGCCACGAACGCGTCGCGGCTTCCGCGAGTTCGAGCGCCTTCATGCCGTCGGCGACCGTCGTGCGCACCGGCTTGCCTTGCGTGACGGCTTCGAAGAAATGCGCGATTTCGAGCGCATACGCGGCGCGATAGCGTTCGAGGAAAAAGTGCTCGGGCACGTCGCTGGAAACGGCCGTCTTCGAGTACGCGGACACTTGCGTCGGACGCACGTTGCCCGCCTGCAGCATGCCGTCGCTGCCGAGCACTTCGAAGCGCTGGTCGTAGCCATACGCGGCGCGCCGCGCCGTGTTGATCTGGCACAGCCGCCCGCGCTTCGTGCGGATCGTCACGGCCGTCGAATCGATATCGCCCGCATCGGCGATCGCGGGATCGGACAGACAACTGCCCGTCGCGTGCAGCGTGTCGGCTTCGTCGTCGAGAATCCAGCGGAAGATGTCGAAGTCGTGAATCAGCATGTCCTTGAAGATGCCGCCCGAGTGCCTGATGTACTCGACGGGCGGCGCGCCCGGATCGCGGCTCGTCACGACGAGCATTTCGGGCGTGCCGATCTCGCTCGCATCGAGGCGAGACTTCAGTGCGGCGAACGTCGGATCGAAGCGCCGCTGAAAGCCGATCATGCACACGACGCCCGCTTTCGCGACGGCATCGGCGCACGCACGCGCGCGTTCCAGCGTCAGATCGACGGGCTTTTCGCAGAACACGTGCTTCTTCTGCGCGGCCGATTGCAGGATCAGCTCGGCGTGCGTATCGGTGCTCGAACAGATGACCGTCGCGCCGACCGACGCATCGCCCATCGCGCCGTCGACATCCGCAACCTGCGCGCCGTATTGCGCGGCGAGCGCGGCCGCCGCGTCGCGATTCACATCGACCACATACTTGAGCCGCACGCCCGGCTGCCGCGCGAGATTCGACGCATGAATCCTGCCGATGCGTCCCGCGCCGAACACAGCCACGTCGATCGTCTTGCCTGCCACATCAGTCATCGTATCCTCCAGTGTCTGTCGACTCTTCCACGTTCAGTTCCAGCTTGTACGCGAGCGCGATGAACAGCGCCTGGCACAGGCAGATCGTGCTGGTCAGCGAGCGGAACGCGAACGCGCTGCCCTCTTTCACATACAGCTGCGTCGTCGCATAGCGCGCGAGCGGCGACAGCTGGCTATCCGAAATCACGAGTGTCTTCGCCTGATGATGATGCGCGACGCGCAGGCAGTACTGCGTCTCCTTGCCATAGGGCGCGAAGCTGATCGCGATCACGACGTCGCCCTTCTTCACGCTGCGAATCTGCTCGCGATACATCCCGCCGAAACCCGACACGAGATGCACGCGCTTCGGCGTGTGCTGCAACGCATAGACGATGTAGCTCGCGACGGGAAACGAGCGCCGCACGCCGACCACGTAGATGTTCTCGGCCTGTTGCAGCATCTTCACGGCGGCGTCGAATTGCGCGTCATCGAGCGAGCGTTCCAGTTCGTCGAGACCGTCGCGGCACGCGGCCATGAATTCGCGCGCGACGCCGCCGCCCGACAGCCGCCCAGGCTTCTCGTCGATCAGCTTGCGGATGCGTTGCTGATAGCTCTGCGACGACGCGCCCTGCGTCGTGTACGCCTGGCGGAACACCGCCTGCAGATCCGAAAAGCCCGAAAAACCGAAACGCTGCGCAAAGCGCACGACGGCGGACGGATGCACGCCGCAACTCAACGCGATATCGCTGGTGCGATCGACCATCACGCTCGAGCGGTGCTGCTCGATATACGTCGCCACGCTCTTCAACTGACGCGGCAGCGACTCGTAGTTCTCCGCGATGCGTTGCATCAATTCATCGACGCTCGGCAATTCTTCTGTGCTGTCTTCCGCCATGGTCCTGACCTCTGTGCTTTTTTGCAGCGCAAAACCGCGTGCCGCAAGCGTTCGCGGCAACGTCGACGCGCTGTCCCGACGATGCCGAGTATAGGCACAACCGAAAGCAAATGGAATGGATTTTCCATTTTTCTTTGACATGAAATTTTCATTGCAACTCTCGAAAAGTTGGCCTACTCTTGGTCCTGAGCGATGACGCAACGGCGAGCCGGCATCACCTCGCAAAGCGTCAGACGCTCCCCTCAAAAACGAACAGACCGAGAAAGGTGGAGACAATGAGACTTTGCAAGGGCAAGGCTTCGTTCAAGGTTCTGGCAGCCGCCGTCACGCTGGCGGCGGGCATCGGCGCGATGACGGCGCCGGCGGCACAGGCGGCCGACGCTCACTTCGTGCTGATCAGTCACGCGCCGGACTCCGATTCGTGGTGGAACACGATCAAGAATGCGATCAAGCAGGCCGACGAGGATTTCAACGTCGAAACCGACTACCGCAATCCGCCCAACGGCGACATCGCCGACATGTCGCGTCTGATCGAGCAATCGGCGGCGCGCAACTACGACGGCGTGATCGTCACCATCGCCGACTTCGACGTGCTGAAGAGCTCGATCGGCAAGGTCACGGCCAAAAAGATCCCGCTCGTCACGATCAACTCCGGCACGGAAGAGCAAAGCGAAAAGCTCGGCGCGATCATGCATATCGGACAGCCCGAATACGTGGCGGGCAAGGCGGCAGGCGAGAAGGCGAAGGCAGCGGGCGTGAAATCGTTCCTGTGCGTGAACCACTTCGCGACCAATGCCGTTTCGTTCGAGCGCTGCCGTGGCTTTGCCGATGCGCTCGGCGTGAACTACAAGAGCTCGACGATCGATTCCGGCCAGGACCCGACCGAAATCCAGTCGAAGGTGAGCGCGTATCTGCGCAACCATCCGAACACGGGCGCGATCCTGACGCTCGGACCGACGCCCGCGTCGGCGTCGCTGAAGGCCGTGCAGCAGATGGGCCTCGCGGGCAAGATCTACTTCTGCACGTTCGACTTCTCGGATGACATCGCGAAGGGCATCCAGGCCGGCACGATTGCATTTGCGATCGACCAGCAACCGTATCTGCAGGGTTATATCCCCGTTGCCGTGCTCGCGATCGTGAAGAAGGAACACACGACCGACCCGGCGAAGATCCGGCAGATCCTCGAGGCCAATCCGAAGTTCAAGGCGCGCATGCAAACGTACGGCCTCGAACCGTCGTATGGGCCGAAGAATATCCGTTCCGGTCCGGGTTTCATCACGAAGGCGAATATCGACACGGTCGTCAAGTACGCGGGCCAGTACCGCTAACCGACTGACCTTTTATCTGGTCATACGCGGTACCGGGCGCGGCAGCCAATGCGCGACCCCGGCGGCCTGTTGCACGTTCGCACTTTCGCATTTTCACGTGCAAGCAGCAGCCGCCATCGTCGGGCGTCCGACCGCGAGATTGACCGGCCTTCTGCGCATCTCTCGCCACTCTCACGAGTGAACCGCGCAGCGAGGCCGGGCATCAGCAACTATCGTGCATGTGACGGGAGCGGGCGTTCGCGCACCAGTTACCGTCGACCGCAATTGCTTGCATGGGACCCGGGAAAGGCGCTGTAGCGCCGACTCGGGTCCACAAAGGAGACATCATGGGCGTAGCCGGCAAACACTTTCCTTCGCATGGTCACGACGCAGCGGACAACGACGCGCAATCGTCGCAGTCGTCGCAGTCGGTCCCGGCCTCGGCAGCCGACGAGCGAATCAGAAAGGAATCGTTCTTCGGACATCTGCTGAACCGGCCGGAATTCGCCGCGATTTCCGGCACCGTGCTCGTGTTCCTCGTGTTCGCGATCGGCGCGGGCGGCTCGGGCATGTTCAACCTCGATGGCGTGATGAACTGGTCGCAGGTGTCCGCGTATCTGGGCATTCTGGCCGTCGGCGCCTGTCTGCTGATGATCGCGGGCGAGTTCGATCTGTCCATCGGTTCGATGATCGGTTTCGCCGGGATGATGGTCGCGATACCCGCTGTCTATTTTCACTGGCCGATCTGGGCCGCGATCGTGTTTGCGTTCGCCGGATCGATGGCGCTCGGCGCATTGAACGGCTACCTGGTGATGCGCACGCGTCTTCCGTCGTTCATCGTGACCCTCGCGTTCCTGTTCATCCTGCGCGGCCTCACGCTCGCGCTGTCGATCATGGTCGCGGACCGCACGATCATCTCGGGCGTCGGCGATCTCGCGCAAGCCGACCACGTGACGAACTTTCTGTTCCATGGCGTCGCACTGCATGGCCTCTTCACGAGCCTCGCGCACATCGGCATCGGCTCGCTGCTCGACAACGGCCAGCCGCTCGTGCCGGGCATTCCGAAAGTGCTGCTGTGGTGGTTCGGGCTCGCTGCGATCTGCGCATTCGTGCTCGCGAAGACGCGTTACGGCAACTGGATGCTCGCAGTCGGCGGCGATGCGAACGCCGCGAAGAACGTCGGTGTGCCCGTGCGCCGCGTGAAAATTTCGCTCTTCGTGCTGACGGCTTTCTGCTCGTGCCTGTTCGCCGTGCTGCAAGTGTGCGACATCGGCTCGGCCGCCGCCGACCGTGGTCTGCAAAAGGAATTCGAGGCGATCATCGCCGCGGTCATCGGCGGCACGCTGCTGACGGGCGGCTACGGCTCGGTGGTGGGCGCCTGCTTCGGCGCGCTGATTTTCGGCGTCGTGCAGATCGGCATCACCTATACGAATGTCAGTTCCGACTGGTTCCGTGTGTTCCTCGGCGTGATGCTGCTGATCGCGGTGCTGTTCAACCATTATGTGCGCCGCCGCGTGTCTCAATCGTGACCCGTCAGTCTTGCCCCGGCAATCACAACCCCGGCAATCGTAACCACGCCATCGCATCGAACATGCGATAGACACGCACCAGACACGAGGAAACGGCCATGTCCGACACTCTCCAGCAAGACGACTACATTCTCTCGCTCGAAAACGTCAGCAAGTATTTCGGCAAGGTGATCGCGCTGTCGGGCGTCACGCTTCGGCTGAAGCGCGGCGAAGTGCACTGCCTGCTCGGCGACAACGGCGCGGGCAAGTCGACGCTCATCAAGACGCTCGCGGGCGTGCACCAGCCCTCTTCCGGCGACTACCTGGTAGATGGCAAGAAGGTGCTGTTCGAATCGCCGAGCGACGCGCTCGACCTCGGCATCGCGACCGTGTATCAGGATCTCGCACTCGTGCCGCTGCTCTCGGTGGCGCGCAACTTCTTCATGGGACGCGAGCCGCAGAAGAAGCTCTTCGGCCTCGTCAACGTGATGGACCTCGACACGAGCGCGCGTATCGCGCGCGACAAGCTCGCCGAAATGGGCATCATGGTGCGCGACCCGCATCAACCGATCGGCACGATGTCGGGCGGCGAGCGGCAATGTCTCGCGATTGCACGCGCGATTCACTTCGGCGCGCGCGTGCTGATCCTCGACGAACCGACTGCGGCGCTCGGCGTGAAGCAGAGCTTCAACGTGCTGAAGCTGATCCACAAGGCTCGCGCGAAAGGCATCTCCGTGATCTTCATCACGCACAACGTGCACCACGCGTACCCGATCGGCGATTCGTTCACGCTGCTCAATCGGGGCAAGTCGATGGGCACCTTCACGAAGGAAACCATCACCAAGGACCAGGTGCTCGACATGATGGCAGGCGGCGCCGAAATGCAGAAGATGATCAGCGAGCTCGAAGGCGCGACGATCTGATTCGCGCGGCTTGCCGCTGCATCCCTACGCCCTTCTCGCTGCGTGCAGCATACTCAGGACACACCTATGGCTCTCACCAGCACACCCAACGCCAACAGCGCGAGCCGCTTCGCAGCGGGCCGCGCCCTCGACATCGTCTGCCTTGGCCGGCTCGCCGTCGATCTGTACGCGCAGCAGGTCGGCGCGCGGCTCGAAGACGTCGCGAGCTTCGCGAAATATCTGGGCGGCTCGTCGGCGAACATCGCGTTCGGCTGCGCGCGGCTCGGCTTGAACGCGTCGATGCTCGCGCGCGTCGGCAACGATCACATGGGCCGCTTTCTCACCGAAACACTCACGAAGGAAGGCTGCCACGTCAGCCACGTGCGCGTCGATCACGAGCGGCTCACCGCGCTCGTGCTGCTCGGCCTGAAGGACCGCGACACGTTTCCGCTGATCTTCTATCGCGAGAACTGCGCGGACATGGCCGTCGACGAAGCGGATTTCGACGAGGCATACATCGCATCGTCGAAAGCGCTGCTCATTACGGGCACGCACTTTTCGACGGAACAGGTGAACCGCACGAGCCGCCGCGCATTGGAGTACGCGCGCCGCAACGACGTGCGCACCGTGCTCGACATCGACTATCGACCCGTGCTGTGGGGACTGACGGGCAAGGCCGATGGCGAGACGCGCTTCATCGCGAACGACAGCGTGAGCGCGCACATCCAGAACATCCTGCCCCTCTTCGATCTCGTGATCGGCACGGAAGAAGAGTTTCGCATCGCGGGCGGCAAGGAATCGCTCATCGAATCGCTCGCGCAAGTGCGCAACGTGACGCCTGCGACGCTCGTCGTGAAGCGCGGGCCGCTCGGCTGCCAGATCATCGACGGCGACGTGCCCGCTTCGATCGACGATGCGCCGATTCACGGCGGCGTCGAAGTCGAAGTGCTGAACGTGCTCGGCGCAGGCGATGCGTTCGCGTCGGGCTTCCTGTCGGGGTGGCTGCGCGACCAGCCGCTCGAAGCATGCGCGCGCGCCGCGAATGCGAGCGGCGCGCTCGTCGTGTCGCGTCACGGCTGCGCGCCCGCGATGCCTACACCTGCCGAGCTCGACTACTTCCTGCGCGAAGCGAAAGCGGACCCGGCGCGCATGCGCCGCCCCGATCGCGACGCAACGCTCGCGCGTCTGCATCGCGTGACGCCCGCGCGCAAGGCCTGGGACGAAGTGCTCGGCTTCGCGTTCGATCATCGCAATCAGTTCTTCGAACTCGCGCAACAAGCGGGCGCGAACCCGGCGCGCATTTCAAAGCTGAAGAGCCTGTTCGTCGAAGCCGTCGAGCAGACGGAACAGGCGCTTGGCTTGCAAGGCCGCATCGGGGTCCTGATCGACGATCGCTATGGCCACGATGCACTGAACGAAGCAACGGGACGCGGCTGGTGGATCGGCCGTCCCGTCGAGCTGCCGGGCTCGGTGCCGCTGGTGTTCGATCATGGGCGCTCCGTCGGTACGACGCTCACGAGCTGGCCGCGCGAGCACGTGGTGAAGTGCCTCGTTCAATACCACCCCGACGAGCCGATCGAGCAGCGCATCGAGCAGGAAGCGCAGCTTCGTTCGCTCTATGACGCCGTGCAGGAGTCCGGCCACGAGCTGCTGCTCGAAGTGATCCCGCCGAAGCATCTGCCGGCCGGACCGGACATCGTGTTTCGCGCGTTGAAGCGCCTCTACAACATCGGCATCTATCCGGAGTGGTGGAAGCTCGAACCGATGGAAGCGTCGCAGTGGCAAGCCGTCGATGCTCTTATCCACGAGCGCGATCCGTATTGCCGCGGCGTCGTGCTGCTCGGCCTGTCAGCGCCTGTCGAGCAGATGATCGAAGGCTTCCGCTCGGCCGCGCAATCGACGACGTGCAAGGGCTTCACGGTCGGCCGCACGATCTTCCACGAGCCGAGCCAGGCGTGGCTCACGGGCGAGATCGGCGACGACGAAGTGATCGCGCGCGTGCGCCGCACATTCGAAACGCTGATCCAGTCGTGGCGTGACTCGCGTGCAACGGCTGGTCCAGGCAGCGGGGGTGGCACGTCGAATGCGACTTCGCCACGTAACGTTCATCAGGAGCAGGTGGCATGAATCAGCGCGTGGTGCATCACGATGAAACGGTCTCATCCGACGCGGCCGCGCAAGTGTCGGCGGACGGCACGATTCGTCTGACGGCAGCGCAGGCCGTCGTCCGCTATCTCGCTGCGCAACTCGTCGAGACAGAAGACGGCGAGAGCACCGAGCCGCTCTTCGGCGGCGTGTTCGCGATCTTCGGGCACGGCAACGTCGCGGGCCTCGGTGAAGCGCTCTATCAGCATCGTCACGAACTGCCGACGTATCGCGCGCACAACGAGCAGGCGATGGCGCACAGCGCGATCGCGTTCGCGAAGTCGCATTTCCGCCGACGGCTGATGGCCGTCACGACATCGATCGGTCCTGGCGCGACGAACCTCGTCACGGCGGCCGCGCTCGCGCACGTGAACCGCTTGCCCGTGTTGCTGCTGCCCGGCGACATCTTCGTGTCGCGCGCCCCCGACCCGGTGTTGCAGCAGGTCGAGGACTTCCACGACGGCGGCATCTCGGCCAACGATGCTTTGAAGCCCGTGTCGCGCTACTTCGATCGCATCGTGCATCCGGCGCAACTGCTCAATGCGTTGCCGCGCGCGATTCGCGTGCTGACGGACGCCGCGCTGTGCGGTCCCGTGACGCTCGCGATGCCGCAAGACGTGCAGGCAACCGCCTACGACTACCCCGCCGTGTTTTTCGAACCGCGCGTCGTGAAGCTGCATGCGCCCTCGCCCGTCGCGAGCGAAATCGACGATGCGCTGCTGGTGCTGGGCAACGCAAAGCGTCCGATGATCGTCGCGGGCGGCGGCGTGTTGTACGGCCGCGCAACGGATACGCTGAAGGCGTTCGCGCACGAGCACGGCATTCCCGTCGCGGAGACGCAGGCGGGCAAGAGCGCGCTCGCGTGGGACGATCCGCTCAATCTCGGCGCGCTCGGCGTGACGGGTTCGCCCGGCGCGAACGAGCTTGCGCACGAAGCCGATTGCGTGCTCGCCATCGGCACGCGCTTGCAGGACTTCACGACGGGATCGAACACGCTCTTCACGCAGGCGCAGGTGATCGGCATCAACGCGAACGCGTTCGATGGCCTCAAGCATCGCGGCTGCATCGTGCAAGCCGACGCGCGCCTCGCACTCGAAGCGCTGACGTCGCAACTCGAAGGGTGGCAAGCGGATGCGTCGTGGACCGCGCGCGCCCAGCAGCGCGCGAACGAATGGCGAGACATCGTGCACAGGCTCACGCACGCGCCGCAAGCCGACAATGCGCTCCCCTACGATGCCGACGTGATCGGTGCCGTCCAGCGTTCGAGCGCGCGCTCGACGACGGACGACATCGTCGTTTGCGCGGCGGGCACGCTGCCCGCCGAGTTGCACAAGCTGTGGCGCGCGGGCCGGCCGGGCGCGTATCACGTCGAGTATGGCTACTCGTGCATGGGCTATGAGATCGCGGGCGGTCTCGGTGCGAAGCTCGCGAGGCCAGAGCGCGAAGTGATCGTGATGGTCGGCGACGGCAGCTATCTGATGATGAACAGCGAGATCGCGACGTCGGTGATGCTCGGCGCGAAGCTGGTCGTCGTCGTGCTCGACAATCGCGGCTATGGCTGCATCAACCGGCTGCAACAGGCGTGCGGCGGCGCGCCGTTCAACAACATGTTCGACGACTGCGTGCAAGGCGCGCCGGGCGCGCCGAACATCGATTTCGCCGCGCATGCGCGTGCGATGGGCGCGCAGGCCGAGCATGTCGCCAACGTGCGGGAACTCGAAGCCGCGATGCAGCGCGCGCGCGCCGCGGACCGCACGTACCTGATCTGTATCGATACCGACCCCGCGCGCACCACCGACGAAGGCGGCTGTTGGTGGGAAGTCGCCGTGCCGGAAGTGTCGTCGCGCGAAGGCGTGCGCGACGCGCGCGCCGACTACGAAGCGCACATGAACGCACGCGGCAGGGACAACCAGTGAGGAAGCGCACATGAGTCAGTTCGAAGTACGCATCGGCATCAATCCGCTGTCGTGGATGAACGACGATCTGCCGTCGCTCGGCGGCGAGACGCCGCTCGAAGTCGCGCTCACGGAAGGGCGAGAAATCGGCTATCAGGGGTTTGAGCTCGGCAACAAGTTTCCGCGCGAGCCCGACGCGCTGAAGGCGTTGTTCAAGCAGTACGATCTGTCGCTCGTCTCCGGCTGGTATTCGGGGCGGCTCGCGGACTTGAGCCGCAGCATCGAAGACGAATGCAAGGCCGTCGGCTCGCATCTGGAACTGCTGTCGAAAAACGGCGCGACCGTGATGGTCTACGGCGAAGTGCACAACACGATACAGGGCTCGCCTCTGCCGCTTTATCAGCGTCCGCGCTTCTTCACGGATGAGCAATGGAGCACGTACGCGAAGCGCCTCGATGAATTCGCGCGTTATACGCTGAGCAAGGGCGTGCGCGTCGCATATCACCATCATATGGGTGCGTATGTCGAAACGCCTGCCGACGTCGACCGTCTGATGGCGCTGACGAGCGACGATGTCGGCCTGCTGTTCGACGCGGGCCATATCACGTTCGCGGGCGGCGATGCGTTGACGGTACTGAACAAACATATCGGCCGCGTCTGTCACGTGCATTGCAAGGACGTGCGCCCGGCCGTGATGAAGCTCGCGCGCAATCGCAACTGGAGCTTTCTCGATGCGGTGATCGCGGGCGCGTTCACGGTGCCGGGCGATGGCGCCGTCGATTTCCCCGCGATCATCGATACGCTCAAGCGGCATGGCTATCGCGGCTGGCTCGTCGTCGAAGCGGAGCAGGACCCCGCCGTCGCGCCGTCGTATGCTTTTGCGCAGAAGGGGTATCGCACGCTGCGCACGCTCGTCGATGCGCCCCTCGATGTCGCACAGGAGGCAGCATGAGCTTGCTCGTGAAAGCACAGCGCGAAGGTCAAACGATCGCGCGCGTCACGCCCGACACGGCGGGCTGGAAGTATGTGGGTTTCGCCGCGTACCGGATGGAGCCGAATGAAGTCGTGCACGTGCTCGAAGCGTCGCGCGAAGTGTGTATCGTCGTAATGGCGGGCGCCGTCGATGTCGAAACGGATGCGCAGACATGGACGGGGCTCGGCTCGCGCGACAGCGTGTTCGAAGACAGCGCACCCGTCGCGGTCTATCTGCCGCCCAACACCCGCGCAACGATTCGCGCGAACCGGCATGCCGAAGTAGGCGTCGCCAGCGCGCCCGCGAAGGGCGACTACCCTGCGCGTCTGATCGAGCCATCGCAGATGAAGCGTTCGGTGCGCGGCAAGGGGGCAAATACGCGCTACGTATGCGACATTCTTCCGCAAACGGAGCCTGCGGAGTCGCTGCTCGTCGTCGAAGTGCGCACGCCGGGTGGCCACTCGTCGAGCTATCCGCCGCACAAGCACGACACCGACAACATCCCGACGGAAAGCTCGCTCGAAGAGACGTACTATCACCGGCTCAATCCTTCGCAAGGGTTTGCGTTTCAGCGCGTTTATACGGATGAGCGCGATATCGACGAATCACTCGCCGTCGAGGATCACGATGTCGTGATGGTGCCGCGCGGCTATCATCCCGTCGTCGTGCCGTACGGCTATGACTCGTACTATCTGAATGTGATGGCGGGACCGACGCGCACGTGGCACTTCAAGAACGATCCGAAGCATGAGTGGATCGTGGAGAGGGATTCGAAGTGATTTTTTGCCTGCGACGCTGTGGGTTTGTTGCCTTTATCGCAGGCATCCGCGATGCGCCTCGCGGCGCGGGCGTTGCCCCTGTGCGGGGCGGCACCTACTTTTCTTTGCCGCGGCAAAGAAGAGTAGGCAGAAGAAAGCCGCTCACACCGCCAGTGCTTGACCTTTACCCACGGGCTCTCAACGTCCCCGTGCTTCACGCGGCAGTGAACTAACTTATATTCGTTGCCAACGCCTTGGCTATACGCCTCACCCGCTCCGTGCATCTGTGGCACGGCGTAGGGCATCGAACTTCTTAGCGCCCCATTTCGGTAGTGAATGCGGTTGCTGTACGGTACAGGGCAACGCCCGCACTTGTGCCGCATCGCGTAGCGACGGTGTCCTGTGCGGCGCGAATGCCTACACACAGTTTGCCGCAAAGGGGCGCGGAATGTTCGATATCGCGGGCCGTAATTCGGGTGCACGAAGCGGGTGAGGCGCTTAAGTAGTGAGCTGGCAACGAACATGGGCCATGTGTGTTGCAGCGTGAAGGATGGGGACGCTGAGAGCCCGTGGGTAAACGTCAAGCGCTGGCGGTGTGAGCCCGATTTCTTTGCTTAGGAATCTCTGCAAAAGTCCTGGCACTGACGTGAGCGTGAACTATCCTGGGATGGGGATACTTCAAGGAGCGGCGAGATGACACAGCTTGGTCTTGGTCTGGATCTGTCGACGAAGCGCACCCGCAAG